>JBFFHJ010000021.1:0-113608 GCA_041556995.1 bacterium
ACATACAAAATGCAACACCCTAGGTCCGATCCCCCCTCCCCCAATACGGACCAGGATTTGTCGGAGGAGGTAAAACAGCTGGAGGTGCAAGAGAATTTGTTATTCCAAATTATGATATTAAAAATTTGAATATAGAATGTAAGAATCTTTAACGTATTGGATAGAAATTGAAAATATGGCATCGTTCTGTAGGGATTAAGTCAATGAATATAATAGATAAAATTTGTATAAAAATTGAGGAGCTTTTATCGAAGTCCTCAATCATAACAGAAATAGACGGAATTAAAATTTGTGATATTCGAAAAAATGAGAAAAGAAATGATACAGATTATTTAAAGACAATTGTATCCTCAATAGATTTGATTAGGAATGTTGACCCTAAGCGATATAAAACCTTTAGGAATGAAGTATCTTGGATAACCACATGTCAAATTGATTTTGGGGCAGCTGCTGTGTATAGGAGAATTAATAAAAGTTGTGTTATCAATTTTGTCAAATACCACGAAGATGAGATGCTTGAATGTGTACAATATGCTGCTATATTAGTACACGAAGCAACGCATGGTCTATTGGAAACAAAAGGATTTGATAGTAAAAAAAACAGAATATTGCAAATTGAGCGAATTTGCACTACAGAAGCAAATAGATTCTTAAGAAAAGTCGAAAATGTGTATCCAGGGTATGGAGATATTTTAAAAAAAGAATTTAATCCTCTGAAGTGGAATTATTTTTGGAATACACCAAAATGGAAAAAAATTTATCATGGTATTAAACAGTATAAGAAGGAGGATTGGGGCGAATTGGGGTCGGACCGAAAGCACCGGGATAAACTGGCATAGAGTCGGGGGTGAGGATTGGGGTCGGACCTAGGGTGTTGCATTTTGAACCCTTCAGATTTTTGTTAATATATTTGTAGACATTCATTAGTTTATACCCATGACGGGCGTACCAAATGTTTGCAGCAGATTTTTTTCGTTGCAAGCTCCTTAAAAAACCCTTGAAACAGACGTTATAGACATTCAAGATCTAAATATGAAAATTGTAAGAACGAACAATACGAATAAAGATTTTATTAAACTAACAACCCAACTTGATGCTGAGCTGAACGAACGTTATGGTTCAAAGCAATCAGAATATGATAAGTATAATAAAATCGATTTAAATGAAACGGTAATTGTAGGATTCTTAAATGATATTCCAGTTACTTGTGGTTGCTTCAAAAATATTGATTCTCGAACTGTTGAAATCAAAAGAATGTACGTTCAAACGGGCCACAGAAGAAAAGGGCTTTCCACAAAAATTCTGAATGCTTTAGAAAATTGGGCGTCTGAACTTGGTTATTCGAAGGTTGTGCTTGAAACAGGAAAAGGTCAACCGGAAGCAATAGCACTTTATAAAAAATGTGGATATCAAACAATAGAAAACTATGGCCCATATAAAAACCTTGAAAATAGTATTTGTATGGAAAAATTAATCAAAGAGGGTTTGGTTTAGGAACAGCCGTTATAACAAGTATAGTATTTACACCAGACCGCTACTCGCCGTTGCAGGGCTCAAGTTAAGTGATTTTGGCAAGTTTGTCGTTTACCAACCAACGGTGCAGCGACCGGTGAAACCGGTGTTGAACTAAATCGCAGGCGGCAGCTATCTCTTGGCTGGTAAGGTTTCCCGGAATTTCAATCCATCCGGCTCTGTAGATTTTGTGGAAACATTTCTTAATAAAATAGTTTTTTCATTTCATCGAAATCCCACTGTTTTCTTTCCATCCCGACATCTAATCCCCCGCATTTCCATGAATTGAACAGAAGTCATTCCAACGTTTGGACTGATATATGAATCTCCTTACGGTTTTTCATTAGTCTCTTTCTAGGTTTTAACCACCACCTTTAAGGCGGTCAGATTTATCTTTTAATAAATTGGTTCCTCTTCATTTTGAATGAGTAAATGCAAAAAGGGTATAAACGGCTGTACGATCATGGATATAGAAGATTGATGCCACAAGATTCTGATTCTGCTTGTTATTTTGGTGGTGTTCTATCAAAACCGGGAACAAGAATCAGCGGAGATTTTTTTTTACATATCCGAGGAACACCATCAGTCCAATCATAAGGAATAGAAATGTAGCAATAAAAATGTGTCTATAGCCATACCATTCGCCGATATAACCAAGGCTGATGGAACCGAGAAATGTTCCCAGGTCTATACTTCCAGTAAATACTCCGCTGATTTTACCTCGAATCTGTACCGGTTCGTTTCTAATCATCAGGGCATTTAAACAGGGAAAAAGAAATCCATGGCCGCAGCCGGTAATAAAACCGGCAATAATCAGTAGAAAGGTGTTGTCTACCAATACAAGGAACAGAAAACCGATTGCGATCACCAATAAGGCCCACGGGATCACTTTGGTTTCTCCAACACGATCAGCCAACTTGGATCCAAAAAGCCTGACGATAATCGCAGCCACTGAATAGGCGATAAAATAGACCGAAATATTTGGCAGGCCCAAATTCTCAGCAAAAGGAGTTACAAAACTGCTTTGAGTAGCCAGTGCTATCCCGAAAAATACTGTGATCAGGCCCACTCCAAATATTTTTTTCCTCTTCATGACACTCAGAAATGAGACACCCTCATCCAGCCGTTCCCCTGGGATATAGGTTTCGGGTAACGGGAACTGTACAATCAGCGACAATACTGCCAAAAAGGCAATGGTGATAAAATAAATATCAAAACCGAAATTTCTAATAATGGGTTCAGAAATAACAGGTCCTATTGCCACCCCAATCAATCCGGTAATACCGAACATCGACAAGCCTTCATTCAGGCGTTCTGGTGGAACGAGGTCGGCAATCATTGTAAAGGCCGAAGTGAAGCAAAGTGCCAGCCCCAATCCTTGAAAAACTCTCACTGCAAAAAGAGATTTGTAATACCCGGATATGTCACCATCAAATAAAAGATAAACGATGGGAAGGGCGGCAAAACTGAATGTGCCTAGAAAATAACTTTTTTTTCGGCCGAATCGATCAACGACCTGTGCAATCCAGGGCCGGGCAAGAACAGAAGAGATAGTGATGGACCCCATGAGAATACCGATATCAGCCTCACTACCACCATGATCTTTGATAAACAGGGGAAAAAGGAAAAAGCCGCCCATACAGGTTGTTACAAAAAAGTTGGCAGCCGCCAGAAAAAGAAAATCCCGGGTATAAAGGCCGGAAGCTTCAATTCCCAATTGGAGGGAGGTTTTCATAAAATTTAAATTAATTATATAAAGAGCAATCCAGGGATAAGAATACTGTTCCATAATCAGTAAATCACCCTTTTCCGCCGAAAGCAACCGGACTCCAGTTAAAACTAGGTAATCGCATGAAATCAATAGAGCATACGATGGAGGCAGCACTACATCAATGATATTTAGTCTGGATCGATTCTCCTTCTATTGTCATTCAGAATGGAACCATAACAAGATGAATTTGCCGCCGGTGTTCTAAAATCGTTTTTCGAAAATGAAGTTCACAAAGAGAAACAAATTGTGGGTTTATGCGGGACTTCGGGTGGAGCTGTCTGCACAGCACTTCCGTGGTATTCCCTGATAAAAGCTGAGCAGGGTGACCATTCGAGACACATTTGGATACCAGGTGTTAACCGGGCTTTCCATTAATAAAGAAGCAGACCTTTCACTTATTCTTCAACGAGTTACCTGGTATGGCCCATCTCCTGGTACTTTGGGGTCTATAAGCAGGATTATTTTCAAACCGAACGGACAAGTTGTTCTCCGTTTACACGCTTTTATAGATGATTCTCCTAAATGGATCACTGAAAAAGGTACTTACAAATTAAAGGGAAATTCAATTATTGTTCGAGGAAAAGCCCCATTGGGAAAACAGTTCACTGCCACTGGTAATCTGAATGCTAAAGGTGAGTTGCTGTTTTCGAATGAAATGCCGGAAGAGCTGCGACGATTCACGGATGAACCGGATGATTGTAGCGCTTAAGCCTGACAAAAGCCCCGGCGAAACCAAAATGATATTTACATCAGGTAGATTTTTGCTTTTGTTATTTGTGATTGAAAACGGTTGGCATTCACATACCCCTGTCTTAAATAGTCCCAATTCAGATTTTAGCTTTCGTCAGATACAAAAATAGTTATAAATTCGCTGTATACTTCTGCGTTGGGAAAACGGGCTTGAAAGGTGTATTTTCCGTTTTTTAGGGGCCAGCGTAATACATAGGGGTAGGTGGATTTTTTGTATAATTTGCCGTTAACAAACCAATCGATCTCCGGCACATTGGGTGTAACCGTGGCTTTTAAGGCAACTGTCTGTCTGTGTAACGGTGTTTCAGGGTCAATGACGTATGAACTGCCGTTCACCGGTTCTTTGATAAAAATGGTGGTATTCATGGGGTGTTCCAGGGGATATGGCGACTGCTGTAAGCCCAGGTTGGCTTTCCATTCGTCAAAAACAGTCGGCAATTCCAGGAAGTTTCTTACTTCCAGACTTTCGACCGGAGTGCCCTCGTTGGCTGGGATTCCGGTTCTTGAATCCACGGCATACTGTTTCTTTAACCTGTTTTTGGTTGGGGTTACTTTGTTTGGTGGTAAGTACTCGATGAATGTTTCAGGACAATCCGATTGATCGACTTCTCCGGTTAAGGCACAGATTCTGGCAGTTTGATATCCCTCTGGTGCTGGAAATGGGGCTTCATTCATCCCCCTGCGCTCTTTGGGATGGAGAAACAGCATTATTTTATTAGCCAAATCAGCGGAGCATGATCCACTGACTTTTTTCATTCTTAAGTTTTCAGGATGTCCCATCCAAACACCAACGATGTATTTTGAACTAAAGGCAACTGTCCAGGCGTCTCGAAATCCCTGGGAAGTCCCTGTTTTAACTGCCACTGGAAACGGATATTCCAAAGGCCCTTTACGGGCAAACGAAGGAAGACGTGCATGGGGATCGGAGAGAAACAGGGAAATCAAACGAGTAGTTGTTTCCGACATAATATGCTCTTTTTGTTGTGGTTTTTTTTCATTGAACCAGTTCAAATGCAGTCGTTTTCCGTCATTGCCCAACATGCCGTAAGCCGCTACCAGATCTTCCAAAGAGACATACAAACCACCGATAGCTAGTCCCAATCCATAGTAGGTTTCGTTTTTTTCACTTTTCACAAAACCAAGGCGTTCCAGCATTTGGAATGTTTTTTTCAAGCCGATCTGTTGCAGCAGATACACAGCCGGAACATTGCGACTATTGGCTAGAGCTTTCCGATAGAGAATAGGTCCTAAATACCGTTCGTCATAATTGGCGATACTAAAAACACCGGTGGGTTGTTTGATATGAAAAGGAATATCGGGCAAAACACTGGCTGGCGTATATTGTCCTGACTCCAAACCCAAAGCATAAATAAACGGCTTCAAGGTACTACCGGAAGAACGCAACGTCCTGGCGTAATTAATGCTGCCCGAGTAATGATGATTATAATAATCAATCGAACCAAGATACCCCAGCACTTGCCCGGTCTTTTTATCTGCCACAATAAAAGCGGCGTTTCCAGCTCCTAAAAATCGATAATAGTCAAACGATGCATATGCCAATTGATCCAGGCGGTCTTGAACGCTCAGATCGATTGAGGTCAAAATAGGACCATGTAAAGAAGGACGATGGTTGGAAGCTTTGATGGTTTCTTCAATGCGAAGGATGGCATGGTAACTATGATAAGGCCGGACTTCTTTATAAGGCATGGTCAGATGCCTTAATTGACGAAGACTTTCCAGCCATACTGATTGTTCCAGAACCCCGCCATCGTGCATTGAATTGAGAATAATTTTGGCCCTGGCTTTTGCTGCTATAAATCCGTTCCATTTAAACAGGTTCATTCTGCCGGGGGCTTTGGGTAAAGCAGACAGTACGGCGGCCTCGGCCCAGCTTAAATCCTGTAACGGTTTTCTAAAATATCGCCTGGCAGCATAAGAAACACCGTGATATCGGGTTCCCTGGGGCACGATTCGCAAATAATGGCGGAGCAACGGTTCGTGTTCATATTTCTGGATCAGCCAAACAGCAGTAACCATCTCACAAATTTTGCTCCAATAGTTCCGTCTATTGCCGCTCTGCAACCTGGCCACCTGCATAGCAATGGTGGATGCACCCTGGCGCCTTTCGTTGAGCAGGTTATGAATTAAGGCCCTGCCCAGAGCAATAAAATCAATACCGCTGTGATCAAAAAACCGCCTGTCTTCGGTATGTACCAAAACTTTTTTTATACGTTCCGGGATGTTATCCTCTTTTATTGGCCAATATCCCAGTCCCGACTGACTGGTTAAAGCGCTTTCTGATAAAAAACGCCCTGTTCTATCCAACAATAACAGTGTTGACGGTGGTGATTTTAACTCCAGGTTGTCTCGGATTTCTATAAAAATCAAGGCCGGTATAACAAAAATCAGAAAAACAGCCAGTCTAAGTATATGTTTTCTTTTGCGTTTATAATTTTTAATAAGCAATACCAATCCTGGTGGTATTTTAATAGAAATTTGATTGAAAATAAACCTGGTAAAATGGTGAAACATGGTTTTATTGAGGTTAATTATATAGATCGAAATTATACAACATAAAAAGCCTGATCTATTTATCATGGAAGCCTTAGGTGAGCTGAAGAATCTCAACAGATCGTAAGTTGCTCCAGTCACCATTTGTAATTAAAAAATGACATCTTTTAAATACTGAAATATGTCATTCAACAACATAGCCCCCTTACCTTATTTACGAGCTCTAATCACAATACGTGTTCCATTGGATCTACCCCAAACCGTTTGACGGTACATCATTTCCGCTTTGGCGGCCGGGTGTGAAAAACTGCCTTCGGTGGTGCTGCGCAGTCGATAGTAAAAATGGTAGGTTCCTTTGGGAAGAGTATCGTAATAGAATGTTACCTGATCGTCATTGTACAAGGCATAATCGGGCTTCCGTGTAATTTGCCCTCGTGGTTCGGCTTCCTTGGGAGACGTAGCCAGGTTTGGATTCATGGGATCAAAACCGGCGGCAAACGGGACACTGATAGCTACAAAATGCCGTTTTTCCGGGTTAATCACCTGGATGTGCTCTTCAACAATAACCCCCATATCCAGAGTGATTGTTTGACCCGATTCAATCGGCGTTTTTATGGGGGGTTGCTTATCATCCTTAAAAAGGAGCAGTTCCCGATCTACGACAAAACCGGTGTTTTTTTGCTTAACCAAATCACCGTGACCAGATGGGAGATAACTGAGACTCTGCATCACATGAGGCAAAGAATCCTGTGGCCCGGATAGATATTCCAAAGTCCCTTTATCCGCTGAATGATGCGTTTTTCGCTGTAGAATAGTATCTTTAGTATCGATGATGGTCGATTTTTTGCCCATGATTAGTTTGAGTTTATGCCTTTTTGAGGAAACCTTGGGATTTTCCAGTAACTCTCCCAATGCTAATAACGCAGCGGCGTTGGCACTGGTGCTTCCCCAGCCGTCACCTTCTCCACGGGACACCAGTTCATTGACCAGGAATTTAACCCTGGGATTACCTGGTTCTGCTGCATAAAGAGCACGACTGACACCGGCCAGTGTTCTTATTTCTCCGGAATTGATCAGCCCTCCCCAGTTTGAGGATCTATACTGCAATCCATGGTATTCCTCCATGCCGTTCCTCATTCTAAATATCAGGGTTGACCACAAATCCTCCGACAGACGTTTGGCCTTGCTTTCACGATCCATATATTTCTTCATAATATACAGGATATTGGCTTCACTAAAAATATCCCGATTGAAAGCCATGGTATATAGATCCATGGTATAACTTTCGTCCAGTTCTCCAGCCAAGGCAAGGGCATACAATGCAGCGGCTCGTTCATAAAAGGAAGCACCGCTGATAAAATGGCTGTAGTCCGAGCGAAGTGCTTGTTTTAAGGCTCGAATCCCGTCATCCAGCAAATCGGGCTTAAAAGCGTGATCATACTGTCTGGCAGCCAACAGGAATTCAACCACATAAGCAGTTAAATTCACATAACCACTTGATCCCGGCCAATAGCTGTACAGACCATCTTGTTGTTTGACCGACTCCAGATAAAGCAGGGTCTCAGCCATGGAATGTTTGATTCTTTTTTCATGGCCTTTCTCGCCGATTTTCGATAGAACATCATGCAAAACCAATTGTGGAAGCAACTGGCTAATCCGTTGTTCTGTGCAGCCGTGTGGAAATCGAGATAAATAATCCAGTCCGGACAGCATCTTTATTAAGGCCGGCTCGGATGTAACCACCACCGAGTTATTGACAGTACCCGGTCGAGGTTTTTCCTCGGGTTCGAGAAGCTTAAGCGGTGACATGTGATTAATCTGGGCAAATTGGCGTTCAAAAATCGCAGAACGATCTTTTCTGACAGGCAAGCTGACCCGGAAAGCATCTTTAGCACGATCATGGTCACGCTCAACTGCCATTGCGATGGTCACATTATTATTATCAGCATTTTCAGGATCAAAAGTGGACTCAACAGTGAGTGGAAAATATAGCTGCTGACTGATACCTGATTTCCAATTCACCTTGCGTTTCAAACCACCTTCCACGGATAATCCTTTTACGATCAATTCAGCTCTTCCGGGACCGCCTTTACCTTCAACCACACGACCTATACCACCAGCCATGAAACGGTCACCCGGTCGAACAAACCGTGGTAGGGCGGATTGTACAATTAATGGCAATCTAATAGAGACTTGTGATTTCACAGAGCCAAAACGGGCTTTCCCGTCTATGGCTACTGCTCTGACTGCAAAATCGGTCAGATTATCCGGCATTGGTATGGATATTTTAGCTTTTCCATTTTTTACAATTAATCTGGGATTGTAGTAGGGAACGGTTTTGAAGTTCTTTCTCACCGTTACACTATCAAAAATCCTGGCTTCGGCGAGTGATCCATCGCCACCGGTTTGCTCTTCGATATAAATATCTCCGATAATATCGTTTCGCGTATCCCGAATACGAATATAGGACTTAGTGGGATCGATAAATGAAGGAAGCGGATTCAATCGTTTTTCCTTACCCAAAGCCAGTACTGCCTTGTCCACCAACCATAGGGTTACTTCCCCATTTAACGGTTTTCCATCAGGATCAGATAGATTCACCGTCATTTCCATTTCAGATCCCGGAAGAAGGGATTCAGGATGATCCAGTCTAATGGTTAGCTGGTTGTTTTTGGGGTTTACCTTGATCCAGGTTGTAGCTGCCATCATAATCGGTTTGGATCGGTCATGCTTAACTATGGCTGATTTATTTACTTTTTTTATTCGACCCCGCATCAACATTGTATGAATGGGTAGTTGTGGAACCATATCTTCAGAAATAGCTAATTTTATTATCCCTTTTCCATTTTTTATATCAACCCAATGGTATTCGTTTCGATCAGGTGCTTCCACAATAACCAGTGCCTGTGCATTCTGAAAGGGGCTTTTGATTAACAGCTCAGCTTTTTCCCCCGGAATGTAGGCTGTTTTATCAAGCGTATTCTGAAACACATTGGCTTTTGTTTTCTGCCATGTAACGGGCGTATCACCGGCCACATAAAGATCCTTGGATACTTTTTGCAGCCTCCCCAGTTTATCTCTGGCCAGGACTTCAACAATATAAATTCCAGATTCTTCTACCGGCAGTTTCTGGGATAAAACACCTTTTTTGGATATCAGCGATCGTTCCAATATCGGGTTATCCACCACTTCACTCATATACTTCGCTTCACCGGTAGTAATGTCTGTTTCTTTCAGATGAGAATGCCATTGGCGCTGCAATAATCTAAGTTTAAGTTCCACACCGGCCACCGGTTTGCTGTTGTGATCCAGCACCAGAATTTCGGGTTGAATGTTCATGCTGTTTTTTAATAGCCGATCGAGTTTCAACCCAACCATGTAAGGCGGTAAAGCCACTACTTTTTTGGTGTTGGTGACAGTTTGTTCGTCAGCTCCACGAACAGTGACTTCAACCACATATTGCCTGGGTTGGGCATTTAATTCGGCGGATGGATCAATAGTGAAATCGGATGTACCATTCTCATCTGTTTTACCTGTTTTCTGGAGGCTTCCTGATGACTCGAAATCTTCCGATCCGCCGTAAAACCGTTTATTGGTAGAAAAAATAAATCCCTTGCGACCGGGCGGTTGAAACCAATAAGCAAACTGGGTGGCACGCCAGGATACCTCCTGGTCTATCACTTGACCGCCAGCATAATAATCCGCCGTCATATTCAGGGTGAAAGGGCGATCCAACGGGACTTTGTCGGGGCCGGTAATATTGATTTCAAATTTGGGAATTCGGTAGGCTTCCATCCCAAAACTAACGCTGCCTAACTCTTCTTTATGTTTTCCCAATAAATAAGCAGTGTAATGTCCTGTCGGCAGGTCTTCCTCTTTAAACTTATGATAAAAACTGCCCATATCAGACAAGGTTACCGGATAGGTCCATGTTTTTCCCCCGGGGCCATTGACTTGTATGCTTAAACCGGATTCATGTTTTATCGACAGCCTTCCCATTTGTCGCCAACGGAGATAACCCTTAATATGGACTTCCTCTTCCGGTTTATATATGGGACGTTCTGTAAACATATGAACTTTTCGGACTGTATTCCTTTTACTGGTATTGGCTCGCTGGTTTAACCACCGTAACCAACCACTACCAGACGAATACCAATGGTTATTAATAAACCGGGATGGCGGATAGTCGGGATTGAGAACCAACATATCCTTATCTTTTTTAACATAAATGCGACGTAATTTATTTTTGACGGATACGGAATGTGTATAATGAAACATACCGTTGTTATCTGTTTTTCCGGAAATCACGGTTTGCCAGGCAGCACGCCTGTTGTTTAAATCTTCACCTTCAACCGTAATTTCAGCGTTTTTTATGGGAAGCCCGGTTTTCAGAGATGTCACAACAAACATAACACCGGATTCCTCTTCGATGGTACTCAAGCTGAGATCCGTTACTTGTATCCTTACATAGCTTCTTTCTGTGCTGGTGCCTACGCTTCGATAACCGACCAGATAACTACCGGGCTGTTTGGGACCTGAAATTTTTTCAAAAGACCCGGACAGATCCAACCCGAACTTTATATCGTCAGTTCGTTTTTCCATGGGTAATTTGACTATTTTGGAAACCAGGGGACTACCTAATTGACGGATATGTTCAGCCATATTGGATTCAAAATTCGGCTCTTCACCTGGACCGGCCGGGCGTTGGGATTCCTTCAAGACCAAGGGTGCGTTTCTGAAAGGCCAGAAGTTTCGATCCAGGGGATCGATCTTATAGATTCGAAGATCCAACTGGGCTGTGTCTCTACCATACAT
The DNA here is from genome assembly GCA_041556995.1 of bacterium. Classification (GTDB taxonomy): domain Bacteria; phylum SAR324; class SAR324; order XYD2-FULL-50-16; family XYD2-FULL-50-16; genus JAHJTV01. The sequence continues at coordinate 11,360 of JBFFHJ010000021.1, forward strand.
TGGAAATTTCTGTGGACCATACCGCTCGACAATGCCCTGTTTTTCACCCCATTTTAAATATGGATTGGCACGGCTGTAATAAAAATAAAAACCGGTTTCACCAAACCATGCCAAATCTCTGGCGGAACTGCTTTTCATTGGAATGTGGTTGACACTCATCTGATACGGCCGTTCTCGTTCGGCATCAAAACTCAGATGGATACGTTTACCGTTAACATGGTAGCTTAAGTTCTTGACCGCCGGTTTGAAATTGATCAGGCGTTTAACTTGTTCCAGGGAAATGGCACTCAAGTTATCGCTGAAAATCAGAAAAAGTTCCCCTTTGTTGGTACCACAATGGGCGGTTTGATCTTTAGTGTATACACTACCGATCGATGCGATGGGATATTGGATCGAACTACAGCCCATACCCACGACTCTGAATAACGGTTTTGTTGAAAATGAATAGCGTGCCACCGAAGCATTAATCCGGTCATCAGCTGATAATCGTAAACTTAGGTCGAGACGTTTTCCGTAAGTTATGGGTCGATGAAATGTTAGTTGATACTTAACATGGTCCCGTAGGGATGATCGTTCGATGGCTTTGATTTTAAAATCCCGATGGGTCAAAAATAGGGTCTCTTGTCCTTTTAAGCCAGGTAAGTCCCTGACTTCAAAAGATATCATATGTTTTAATCGTTCGGTTTCAATTTGATCAACAAAAGCCAGGGAGATATTTTGAATAGGGTCCAAATGTGTGCTACCGTGCTCGGGCCAAACAGCTGCCGGAGGTTTCATTAAGGTTGCCAACCGATATAGCTTCCCCTGCACCGTGATTTTATACTTTTCCAATGCAGGCCAGGCAATTGTAGGTAGGAATTGAAGAGTTCGCCCATCAAGCCAGCGAAATTCACCCGGGTGTTCCGGCTGAATTTTCAGAAAACGATCCGGATCTATTTCTACACCGCCTTGATCAGGGCCTTTATTCTTATTAAAAAATACAGTAATAGGGTCATATTCTCTGAGAAACTGTTCCGGTACAATAGTTGTTTTTTGTTTCCCCAGGATATGAAGATCTCCTTGTGCCCATGTCTGGGTAGTAAGACCGACCAGCAACAAAAAAATAACTTGGATGATATTTAATGATTTTTTCGTGTTCATCTGATTTTATTTGTTTATATGAAAGTGGAAGGATGTGAACTTTCGACACACCCGTGAATTATGCGACTTTTATCCGATTTATATGTCTTGGCGGTATTTTTTTAGAATATTCTGGGGAATCCCCTTAAGACTGCCGGTTGTACCGTAAATAAAAGGTTTATACATCACCGGATTGGAAAAAGAACCTCTTAAAGAAACAACCAGGTAGTAGGTTGTTTGCGATAGTTTTTCAAAAATCAAAGGTCCCTCCTCCTTTGGTTGAAAGTAAGACCAGGTAGGATCGTACAGTTTAACATCCAGAGAATCATATTCCATCTTTGCTCCAACACCGACTTTTGCACCTTTTGTATTCACCGCAAAGGAAAAAACATGAAATTCTCCGGGCCGGATGAGTCTCGATATGGCCGGTTCATCAGACTCCTTCAAAACTATAGGAGTGGCTTGTTTAATGATAATCTCACCGCTTTGCTTTAATCCCTTTATCGGCCTTGTAACCAGATGATAAGCACCCGGTTGAAGAAATGCCTCAATCGTTCTTTTTTGTTGGTCGTAGCTGATGCCGGTCTTCATAACTTTATCTTTAAACATCAAAAAAGTAGCGCCTGGAGAATTAACCGTCACCGTCAAATAGGTCAATTGATCGATTTCCAGCGACCACCGCTGGACTTTGTCAGTGATGATACCTGAACCTTTTGACAACGAATCGGGTGAAGGCAAACTCGATTTCGACAGTCTTGATTCCTGGCGCTCTTCATTTTTACCATGCCAGACTTGAACATATCCTGATTGATAATCTATTTCCAATATTCCATCATCCACCGGTTTCGGGACGGATATTTCCTCATTTTCCTTAAACTGTCTGATCAATCCGTTGTTCATCAGGTACCGGCCGGAAATTTTATCGCCGGCAGCAAACAGATCGTGATTTTTTGGAACATCTTTTACTCTCAGGTATAACTTACCGGTGGAAAAAAAGACGTTTTCAAAGCCAATTTCCTCATCGGAATCCATGTCAAATACATTATTCCCGGCTTTACTCTGGTGTTCAATCCTGAACAAGGCATTGGAACCGTTTGAATTAAATACGGTCAAAACACCGCCCGCAACCTTCACTCTTTGATTCAGATTGTCATTCAAAGCAGTTAGCATGGCCGTATTCATTCCTTTGTGAAAAACACTTGCCGCCAATCCTTTTGATAGGGTGATATCCAGCATTTGCTCTTTATTTTCCAGTTTAAAACGTTTGGCAGTTCCAACGTTAATCGTCCCTTCTTCAAGGCCGGATTGGTTCAATCTTCTGATCGGCTGGGTTGAAAAGGGTATCATCCGAATGGCCACCCGCGATGCATCTAATTCCGGGTCAGTCAACCAGATTCGTCCCTTATACTCCCCGTCGCCGATGATTGAGGTGAGGGTCAAGGACTTTTCCCGGTGCATTCCGAACCAGTTAGGGTCTTTTTTTTCTTTTCCGGCTTCTGTAATGGACATTCCAATAATGGTTCCAAACGATTCAGCTTGAATCAACACCGGATCAGAGTTGGTTTTTGTTACATTAAAATACAAGGGAAGTTTTCTAAGGTCCGCCGATACTATTTCGTCGGTCTTCAACTCCAACGGAATAATACTGGATTGTTGACTGTTGGATTGTCTTTTTGATACCAACCAACCATTCCCGTTTTCAAATGAAACCGGATAGTCGGTCAAGGCTTTACAAGGCACATCAAACAAGCCTGGGCAAACCATCAGATTTTGGTCCCCATCAATCCGATAGCTCATAAAGTCAGGATTGAAAACCTTAAAGACCGAAGTTTTATTAGCAGGCATGTCAATTTTTAGCCTCTTTTCATTCGAAAGACGGATTTGTTTATCCGGCAGTCGCAAAGCGTTTAAGACTGTTTTGTCATTTGAGCTTTCATAACTCCATGCCAGCAATTCGTATTGGCTGTCCTCTGCTAAAGGCACATACAATTCATTTTGTCCTTCCGCTATTGTGTTTTTGTTTTTCAATATGGCCAATCCCAGAGAGGAAGCAGAATGGGTCGAAAAACCATATATCCCATTGTCGGATGTTTTAAAAGGAATCACTACAATACTGTCGCCAATCTCTTTTTCAAGTTTAAAAGGAATCGTTTTAGTATCGACCGACTGTTGTTCCAATTCCCTCATTCGAATTGTTACCGAACCTGAGGGACTTCCGGTGATTTTGTCTAATTTAAGAACATAGCTTCCCTCTTTTAACCGTTTGAAAATGCTAAAATTCCAATCATTTTCCCGATCATCATTTTCGCCTACCAAATCACCCGAATCATCAATAATGTCCGCTTCTAATTGGGCTTTGATATCAGTCGTTCCCTGACTGTACAGCTCTATCATACTGTCTTTTCCAACTTTTACCTTTAATGTTTTAGGAAAGGAGGATACGGTTTGACTCAAACCTGGGGCTAAATCAGGCGTTAAAACCTGAACACTATATGAAGCCCGATCGTTCTTTTCGATGCTCTTGACATGCAATACATAATCACCGGCTTGAAAAGTCCCTCCCCAATACTCCTTGTCTTTTAGCGTAAAATGAGACCATTCTTTATCGCCTTTTTTACGAAGTCTGGCTTCAAAATCTTTGGTTAAAGTAATATTTACTTCCATTTCAGCCGGTACATTAAAATGATATATATCCGGGCGATTGTCGTGGGTTTCCCGCCAAGTATGGGATACCTGACGGTTGAAAGCTAGTGAGTGCGGTCCTTTTCCAACCGGTTTTTCCACTGAAACCTGACGATAAAGGTTGGTAATCCGCCGACTTAACAACGGTGCCGGAAGTGAGTAATAATAGTATATTCCGGGCCATAGATACATACTCAGGTTTCCCTGGCTCTGTGGTTGTACCAGCGGCCAACCCTCTGCATCATCAAAACGAAAGGTAAATTCTTTATTGAGCCCAAGGGTTTGAATATGATACTCACCATACTTTTTTATATCGATTTTATATCTCACCGCTTCATTGGCTTTTAGACGAACCCGTTTGGTTCCTCCTTCAACCAGGACTCCCAAATCATGCAGCGGGCTTTTTTTCAAATGAATACCTGCCCAGCCCCTGGATTTTCCTCTTGTTTGAATGGTTACTTTATAGTCCCCCGGTTTTAAATATTGCTGAACCAAAGCATTTCGACCCACTCCGTTTGATTGGGCATTAAACAATGATAAAATAGTTTTGGTTCTGACCGTCAGTGCGGTTTCCATACGCCCACTGGTTTCAAATCGATATAATCCGGGTTTATCGACTTTCAGGATAAAGGTTTTTTGTTCTTGACGTTCAAATTTTCGATATAAAGGAGCTTTATCTGTTAATACAGTATATTTATGATCTGATTTTGCAATAATATCAGCTATTTTAGACGGTTTTATAGATTCAACAACTGAATTAAACGTTCCGAGGGATAAAACTGATTTTATCGTGCCTGTATTCGTTACTTTCACAGTGTATTCACCCTGGGGTAAACTGGAAAGATTGGATACTGTTTTGTTCTTTGCTTTTATCTCAATGGACCGACCTTTTTCAAATCCCACCTCCAACCGGGTTTGCCTGTTGATACGGACCGGAAATTCAATCGTTTGACCAGGCGCCAATACCATGGGCAATGGCTTTTTTAAATCCAGCGGTAGCTCTCTAACGACAAACCCATAATGAACCCCCTCTCTTTGACCACCGATAAAACTTGTATATTGTGGGCTATAAACATCAACTTTAGGCCAGAAGAAACCTTGTGATGTTTTTATATTGCCGGTTTGTTTTGTTATCTCCTTTTTTTTATTCAAATTCAGCTTTGTCAGCAATTTGGATTTTACCAGGCTTTTAACATCATCAAGCATTCCGGATTCTTTCAGGTTAAAGTGCAAGATTCCCTTTGATTCAGGACTGATGTTGAGCCTGTAATAACCGGAAACAAGTTCAGCTGATGGTGAAGAACCACTAATGGTTTGATTAGGTCTCTTTCTGTCCGACCTGTCTAAAAGAGGCTTGAAAGTGTACTCACCTTTCCCGCCCAAGGTCGGATCTTCCACAACATGATACGATCCGCTTTCATTGACTTTGATGATGGCTGATAAATTTCCCAGTAAGTTTATTTTACGTTCCAATTCAAGACCACCCCCTATTTCCAAGACTTTGCTACGGAGTATCTTTTTTGATTTGTAATCATATAAAATACCCGTAAAATCAAGAGATTCAACTCCTTCTTCCGATTCAACAGCGGAGATCCAAAACTGGCCATTATTACGGTAATAATTATTTCCAGAAAAGGGGCTATCGCTTGCTTCCCGAAAATGAGTAAACCGAATGTCATCCCCCGGTTTGGCCTTGATCATAACCAACTGTGTTTTATCCCCGCTTCTTCTGATTGTGCACCATGGACTCCTGGATTTTTTATTGATTTCAGCATTATTCTGTGAGTAGCTGCTGGCAAATCGTCCTTGACCAGCTGACCAGTTTTTTACCGATAAGGTAGTATCTTTTTTATCATCCCGTGTGACCTGAAACAAATTAGTTGATCCAGGCAATAAGAAAAAATCTCTGCCAAAGGGAGAAATTTTTATAAATTTAATGCCGTTCGAAGACAACGTAGGAATGCCCATGCGGAGATAAAAAGGATGTTCACCTGTTTCGTTTGCCCAGGCCAAAGGTTCTCCCCCATAACAACGAAGCAGGTAAAGGCCGGGTTCTACTTGTTGATAAAGTTCAACATGTTTCATGGGTTGGCCAACAATGGGTTCATATGTGGAAATAGAAGGCGTACTATCTGTCAACCAATTTCCATTTTTCCATAAAGCACAGCTCGATAGATTTCGGCCCTGTGCTTCCAGGATCAATGGGGATCTGTTCTCGACCTGAAGCCAATACGATTGCTGCTCAAGGTCTGCCAAAGTTTTATGGATTAGCTTATGTTCCTTTAAGACCGGCAATTGTTCCAGCTTGTCTTTCGGGGTTGCCTCTTTATACATGAAAACGGAAAGTTTCGCCTCTCCCTCACCGTTTTGGGGTGACCATAAACGCAATTTGTATGTCCCAGTATCAAGAATAGTGTCGATTCGACCGTCATTCGAACCTGACGAACCGTTGGAAGCAATTATTCCAGCCATTCGATCAATCAGCGCAATCCTGGTTCCTTGTTGACTCTTGACTTGAATACTATATGCACCTGGCTGCTGTATGTGCAGCAATGTCTGATTCAGACCGTCAGCCAGAAAGCTGGTTTTGTCCAAAAGCGGGGTTGTATCAGCCCCTGAAACGGAACTGACACCCCAGAGATTTGACGAGAAAAATAACAACAAAATTAATATATTAGATAATTTCAATTCAGGTGTTTTCATAAACATATTATTAAGGGAGTGTTGGCAAAAAGGCACTTTACCATAACATGGTTGATACATTCCGGTTGCCACTTTTTATCTGAGCAAAGAGAAGGAAGTCGGTTAATTCTTAAAAATTCTTAGTTATTTTCACCAAAAAATTGAGGCAGTATCGCAACTTGAAGAGGTTTTTGTCCAGTTACATGTTTTAATTTAGAAACAGGGTAATATCTTGTTAAGGATAATACCATTATTTTAACCAATTAAAACAAATAATTGTATGTGGATAAGCTGTTTATGGAAACTGGTCCATAATTCTTTTTTAAACAAGGTGAATCAAACAAAAAATAACTACTCAGCAATGACTATCATGACATGATTTGAAAGGAAATTCACCAAAATCATAACACGATTTATAAATCATGGGTTCTCATTCAAGCACTAATCACACAATCATTAGAGAAGGTTAGGAAAAAATATTAAGTAACGATAATAGATTGAGAAATCTGTATCAGAAGGGTTTAAAATAAATCTAAAAGACTAAAATAAGAAGAACGATAAACGCAGTAAAGACTAATGCTTTTTCACAGTGATTACATAAAATTGGCCAGTAAAACAGCTGGTTGGGAGAATAGATAATACTTCAAAGGCTGTCAGAAATTTTATAAATAATGACTGTTTACTCTTCTTATTAAATAAAAAGGGGAGAACACGAGTGGTTTTAATAACCGGAAATCGGGGAATATGCATGAAATACTTTGTTTTTACAATTTGAAACCCCAGAAGTTTCATCGTTTTTTTTAATTTACGGGCAGCTATGGTTTTACCGACATAGTAAGGCACGATACCAAATCGATGCAACATCTTTGATGACAAAGCAGATCGTAAAGCGATGATTGGATTGATTGGATTATCAAGAGTGACCATCATATTTCCACCCGGTTTAAGTACTCGATATAATTCAGCCAATGATTGTTCAATCATACTAGTTGAAGAAAAGTGATCCAGGGTAGAAAACGATATGATGATATCGAATTGATGGTCCTTGAACGGAAGTGCACGAACATCTGTTTGAATACCCGAAAGATCTGTGTGGTTGGACAATGCTCCGTTGAGCACGTTGTGTGACAGATCGATGCCGACAACATGTTTGATGACTTCATTAATCGCAGGCAGAACCCCTTCACTCACCGATTCCTCAAATAGATCAGTCTTAAGACAGTGATCAAAACAGGAAGATTTAAGTGTTTTTTTCACCAGGTTTCGATGCAAGGTGTTGGCGAATGTTCTCCATAGCAAGTGCCGGTCTTCAGGTTGCCAATGATCGATGATTTCGTCCCAATAGGCTGATGACGGTGTTTCATCTATATGGCTATTTTTCGTGGTGATCTTCGGATGAGAGGAATTTGACTTTAACATGGGTTGTTTCATGAATAAAAAGGAAGCAAATTTAAAATGCAATTTCAGATAATAACCGATGGAAAAACTGATACGCCGGTCGCCTGATCAAGCTTTTAGGGATCATTCCCCGTTTATAAACTTTTAAACCTGTATCAAAACAGTATGTCTTCAGCAACTTTTTCCGTTTGGTTGTCTTTACCCGCTGATGCCGTTTAAGTGCGAATGTTTGGGCGATTTCGCGGCAGGATTTTCCTTGTTTAATTGAGGCTTGAAGTAATTGATCGGTCAATATTTGAAACCAATTGGAAATGAATGGTTCGATTGTTTCTTTTGTAAGCCCGGCATATTCCATAGTTCCACCAAGGACTCCGCCACAGTTAGAAAAAAAACCTGGAAGACTAAAGATGTTTTTGTCTCCCAAAATTTTTTCCGATTCGGGTTTGATTGCGTTATTCGCTCCGACACAAATAATCCTTGATTGAATGGAATGAACATTATCATTGTTTATTGAATGATATCTTGCGCACGGAGATAAAACATCAACCGGTAATGTTAACAGGTCACTATTAGGTATTTCCTCTCCGAATTTTTTACTACCAACTGCATGGTAAAAAGAGTGTTCATCGAATTGATTCAAGGCTGTGATATCTAATCCATTCGGATTGTAAACAGCTCCATATCGATTTGAAACTGCAATGATTTTTGCCCCATTGGAGTATAAGAGTTGAGCCAATGCCCGTCCTACTTTTCCAAAACCTTCGACAGCGACTGTACTGTCTTTAAGATTCTTATCGATTTTAGATAAGCAGGAGATGATACAATTAAAAACGGAGATGGCTGTATAAAGTGAAGAGTTTGAAAGTAAATGAGTTCGACCTTCTGATTTCATTCCCAGAGCTTCAAATATATACTGAATATCCGCCTGAGTGGTTCCGATGTCTATATAGGGTATATATTCACGTTTAACTAAAGATTGATGTGCGGCATGTGCAAATGCTTTGAGTTTTGATTGTCTTACTTCTTCGGATACATCGGGATCTCCGATAATACCTCCCTTTGCTCCACCTTGGGGTAATCCAAGCAATCCATACTTCAGAGTCATCGAACGTGCTCCGCATACCAACTCCTCTTTGCTCAAATCAGGGCAAAATCGTAATCCTCCACTGGAAGAAGCGGATATCACCGAATCTATAACAATATAACCGATAATCTTTCTATCCTGGTAAAGTGGGACGATGTTTGTGTCGGGTGTATTCATATTTGCTTTTTCACAATTTCAAACAAATTTAACAAATGAATCGATTTCTCTTGATTACGAAAAGCCTCAGAAAGCAATTTTTGTTACTTTCCGATTGTATTGATGATCGACATGTATAAATTCTTTTCTCATAAAATCGGGATGTCTGTCACATAATTTAATATTGTTTTTGTGCAGGTCAGTATTCCATGCTCATCCGATCTTCAGGTAAATAGTAAGGGCCCTTTAATAAATTTATCATATTGTAATAATACATGAAAATGTTTGCCTGACAAGATGCCATTAAAAAATGTTAACTAAGTAATAACAGCATAATAAACAGTTGTTTATGCAGCTTGATTTTTTCGAAATCAATCATAACTATAAAAACTATTACAACTGGACAATCCATGGCAGGTGGGTTAAAACATCCAATAACACTTGAATTTCCTTGTCTTGTTCTATTTTGATCTTCAAATCGGTATTGAAGGTTCCACATTCAAACCTTTAAATAATTTAGTCTGAAAAATTTTCCAACAAAAATCAGTATCTGTATGCATAAGATATTGATTTTTAAAAAAGGCCCCCCTCTCAACATAAAAAAGCGATTTCCAATCATCCTTCTCCTGAAGTTTAACGCGGTGTCAAATCGGCCTTTTTTATTTTTCAAATATAGACTTAAACTTTTTAATGTTATAATAATTCTGAGTACATACGACAGATGTTTTTATTATAGAACCTCAAAATACTGGAATAAATTAACTATGCTTTCCAACTTAAAAACATACTTCGCACTTTCAATAGAGTTCAGAAAATTCTTAAAAGAGACCTATACCAGCGAACATTGTATAGAGATCATAAAAAAAAGGATGGAACAAAGAGAAGAGAACTTTTTAGAAATCATAAAAAAAGGGATTTATGATAATAGGGAGAGTCCTTATCTAAAACTGCTGGAAATAATAGATTGCGGGTTTGGTGATATTGAAAGATTGGTAAAAAAGATTGGTATTGAAAAAACACTGGGCAAACTATATGATTCAGGCATTTATCTGACGTATGATGAATTCAAATGCCGGAAGGAAGTAGTCAGGGAAGGAAAAACGTTTAGATTCAAAACCAGTGATTTTAATAATCCTAATTGTTCTCACCATCTAACGACAGGAACAGGCGGTACAACTGGGAAATCAGTAACAGCCCCGCTTGATTTTCGATACATGGCTGATACTGCTGTTTATGGTAGTTTTATACATGATATCTTTGATCTTTGGGAAATTCCCAATGCGATCTGGTTTCCTGTACTTCCTGGATCAGCAGGTATAAGCAGTATGCTTCGAAATACCAAAATAGGAAATCCACCTTCAAAGTGGTTTTCCCAGACGGATCGGGAATATTTGTCCCCATTGTTCAAAAATAAATTTCATACAAATGGATTGACTTATTTGGGAAGGATTTTGGGTACCAGGTTACCAAAACCTGAGTTTGTTGAATTAACCAATGCAGCCAAAATCGCAAACTGGACTTCAAAAATGGTAAAGGAATATTCCGGTTGCCTTATTATAACATTCATGAGCTCGGCTGTTCGAATCTGTCAGGCGGCAAGAAGAACAGGTGTTGACATCAGTGGTACAAAATTTATCCTGGGAGGGGAACCGATAACTGTTTCCAAATTGAAAGAAATAACATCTGTGGGCGCTGAAATTATACCCTGTTATGCATTTGCTGAGGCAGGAGTTGTAGGCTATGGTTGTCGTCAGTCTAAACATATTGATGAAGTTCATTTCTTTAAGGATTTACTTGCTCTCATTCAACACAAAAGAAGAATTCCAGGTCATCATCAGCCATATGATGCATTTCTCTTTACATCGATTTTGCCTTTCGCGCCAAGGATTCTGTTGAATGTTGAAACTGGTGATTGTGGCACACTGGAGACCAGGCAATGTGGATGTGGATTTGACGCAGTAGGATTTGGTGATCATGTATCTAACATCCGAAGTTTTGAGAAGATAACAAGTGAAGGAATGAACGTTCCGGTCAGTCAGCTAACCAATATTGTCGAAGAGATTCTACCACCAATTTTTGGTGGCAATCCCACCGATTACCAGATCGTCGAAACAGAGGAAAGTGGAAGCCTTACACGCCTGAATGTCCATGTTAATCCTGAATTGAGAAACATCAATGAAAAACAACTTCTCGAAACAATTCTCGACAGGTTATCTGAGGGGAAGAAAAATAATCTATTCTCTGACATTTTTACTCAAGTAGAGACGTATCAAGTAAGAAGAATTCATCCGATCTGTTCAGGAGGCGGTAAAATAATTCCTGTACGGTTGACCAATCTGGATAAACGTTGAAATACAGCATTCGGATAACGCTTTGTCTTTCAAACCTATATTCAAAAAATAGAAATCTTTCTAAAAAGGAGTATATAAATGGCAGTAAAAAATAGTAGTATGTTGCGGATTACAATTTTAATATCTTTATTTTTAGCCATTTTTGGTAATATGAGCTTCTTAAGGGCAGATAACCTACACACTGTTAAACTATCTTTATTGCCGTACATCTCAAACGCACCAATCTTCATAGCTATTGAAGAAGGTTTTTTTAAAGAGCAGGGACTTAGAATTGAATTAAAAAATATAAGAAGCCAGACACATTCTGTCCCTGCCTTAGCCAGAGGGGATCTTGATGTTGGTGCTCATACCGTCGGAGCCAATATTTTTGCAGCTGTTGCCAAGGGCCTCAATATTAAGATTGTAGCCGGTAAAAGCCGCATTCCTAAAAAATCGGATGTAAAATGTAACTTTGCTGCAATAATTTTAAGAAAGGATCTTTTTGATAGTGGTGAGGTGAGGAGTATCGAAAAATTGAAAGGTAAAAAAGTGGCCCTGGGACAGTTAAGCAACTTGGGTTATATCTATGAATCCATTTTTAGCAGTAATAATCTAACTGTTGATGACTTAAATTTGGTTAAACTACCTTTTAGTGCCAGACTGCAAGCATTAGAGAAAAAAACGATTGATGCATTAATGGCTGGTGAACCGTTTATCTCCCAATCAGAATCACTTGGATATACTATTAGACTTGCAAAGTTTGAAGATTATGTCCCGAATTATCAAATTGCATGTATATTCTTCAGTCCCAACCTGACAGTAAGGAATCCGGAAATCGGTAAAAAATTTATGATAGGTTATTTAAAAGGAATAAAACAATACAATAGAGGAAAAACAAACAGAAATTTAGCAATCTACAAAAAATACACAAAACAGGATCTGGATATACTTAAAAGGATGTGCCTTCCATATATTGATACTAATGGATATTTTAACAGTGAGAGCATTCTAACTGTTCAGGATTGGGCTTTCAAAAAAGGGTATATTGACAGTAAGGCTTCCAAAGACCAACTTTTTGATACAAGATTTATTGACTACGCAAACAATGTATTGAAGGAAAAGCAGTGAGAAAACAAGGGGAATAAGAGTATTTTACATATGAAAATAATATGCCGAAATGTCTCAAAGGTTTTTGAGACCCAAAATGGGGCGTTGGAAGTTCTTGATAGAATCAATTTCCAAATTGAAGGAAATGAGATCCTTTGCATTCTCGGACCAAGTGGATGTGGTAAGACAACCCTGCTCAAACTAATATCCGGATTGATTAACCCAACATGTGGTGAAATCCTGTACGAACACTCCGAATTAAACGGAAGACCACTCAACTCGTTGGTATTTCAGGAGCACGGCCTCTTTCCCTGGATGAATGTTATTGACAATGTCTCATTTGGGTTAGAAATGCAGGGGATTACTAAGGAAGAAAGATATAAAACCGCCACTGAGTTTATTGAAAAGGTGGGACTCAAGAAGTTTATCAAAAATTACCCTCATGAACTTTCAGTGGGTATGAAGCAGAGGGTGGGGTTAGCCCGTGCAATCGTAAACAACCCTGCCATACTTCTCATGGATGAACCTTTTGGTTCGCTTGATGCTCAAACAAAGCTTATTCTGCAAGATGAGCTTCTTAATATTTGGTCGATATATAAAAAACCAATTATTTTCGTAACCCATGATATTGAAGAAGCCGTACTTCTGGGAGATAGAGTGTTAGTTCTTCAAAACGGTCCCGGTAAAATTAAGAAGGAAATCAAGGTAAAGCTTGCCAGACCTAGAACCATGTCGATAAAAGGGACAGCTGAGTTTATGAAGATCAAAATGCAGATATGGGATCTAATCGAAGACGAAGTCAGAAAAACCATAGGGGGCTGAAGTGAATAACGCAGATCATGTAAAACGCTCAATAAGCGCTGAAATCATTATTCCCTTTCTTGTCCCGGTGTTGTTTATTGTTACCTGGGAAATGATTTCCAGATTGGGATATCTGAGTCCACTCTTCTTCCCTGCTCCATCTTCCATTGTTCAAATTGCTTTTAATCTTTTTATTAATGGAGAGTTTCAACGCAATCTCTACCTGACACTGTTCAGAGTTTTTTCTGGTTTTGTTTTGGGAGCAGTACCGGGGTTGGTGATTGGGGTCAGTATGGGATGGTCGCCCAAGATCAGGCAAGTTATGGATCCAATTATTTCAGCTCTTTATCCCATACCTAAAATCGCAATATTACCTTTAATTATGCTGGTTCTCGGTATTGGTGAAACGTCAAAAATCGTGGTTGTTAGTACTGGATCTTTCTTTCTGGTTTTAATAAACGCCATGGCAGGGGTTCGAAATATTGACACAGTATTTTTTGAGGTTGCAAAAAACTACGGTGCTGGAAAGCTAAAAATATTTACTAAAATAATACTTCCAGGCAGCCTTCCAATGATATTTGCAGGATTGCGATTGGCATTGGGGATGTCATTGCTTCTGGTTGTTGCTGTTGAATTTAATACAGCTAACTACGGATTGGGGGCTATGATCTGGCTTGCCGGGGAAACCTTAAGAACAGAGATGCTATATGTGGGTATTATAGTCTGTTCATTAATGGGAATAATCTTCAATTTAGTCTTAAAATGGATTGAAAAAATATTGATGCCCTGGAAAGAAGGGTTAGATATGAAATAAGGTAAAATTGGTCTATCAATAATCAAAAACGACTATAAAGCTTTGGGAGAAGGCGAATCAGTGAATTGGGTAACTTTAGAATAAAGAGATTAGTTGCAACTAATGAAGTTAGTTGGAGCCCCGTATATCCCCTCCTCACTCGAATAAAATTCAGCTCTTCCCGAGAATCGTCATGAATGTGAATCGTTAGAGCTAAAACCCCTTGACCTGAAAAGTGTAAATACCTAACATTCAATAGAAAAAATAGTACATAACTAATGAAAAAGAAACGCAAAGTCAGCCAACCTAACCATCCAAAACCCATTCCAGAAATAAGAAGATTTCTTGATATTATCGTAGAAATTGATTCCAGATATCCTTACCTGTTTTTAATCGTTATTATTTTATTCGGGTTGGCTTTAAGAATTGCGGCTCTTTATAGTTTAAAGTCAACCATTTATTATGATTACCTTTTATGGGATGAACGTGTTTATCACAATTGGGCTGTAAAAATATATGATGGCTCGTTTAAATCTTCTGAAGTCTATGAATTTGCGCCATTACCAGCTTACCTTATCGCTTTATTATACAAGATCTTTTCCCTGGATGTTTTTTATGTTAGGGCGGCGAACATTGTGTTCGGTACGTTGACCTGTTTTTTTCTCTACCTGGCGAGTAAAGAATTGATAAACCGGACTGTTGGACTATTCTCTGCCTTGATAGCCGCTTGTTATAAGCCGTTTATTTTATATAGCATCGTCCCTTTGAAAACATCGTTATCCATCCTATTTTTTGCAATAACAATCTATTTTCTTTTACGAGTCCTTAATAAAAATACCCTATTGAATTCGTTAATGGTCGGTATAACATTGGGAGTGATAAATAATATTCGTCCCAACATGATCGTAGTAATACCGATTGTCCCGTTGTTGATCTGTTGGGTGCATATTAAAGGAAAAAAACAAATCAGATCTGTTGTTCCAGCCATTGTTTTTTTTGTTTTGGGATTAGGGATTGTTCAGTCACCTTTTATGTTACGAAACTACTTATCTGCGGGAAAAACTGCTGCAACGACATCCCAAACCGGTGTACATCTATATGCTTGCAACATGTTGGAGGAGCCTCGAACAATTCAATTCGCAACAATGGTACCGGAGGAAAGAGGAATTCAATTCACTATTGAAGCCAGCAGAAGAGTTGGAAAAAAGCTGGATGCCAATCAAGCATCCGCCTATTGGACACAGGCCTTTATTAAAGGCGTTTTTGAACATCCTATTCAATTCGTCGGAGAGTTAATCAAAAAAGTTTTTAGGTTCGCCAATCATTTTGAGGCAGGAGATCATTATAATATTGAATTTTTAAGTGATTATGCAACGTTTTTCAAATTGCCATTGTTTAATTTTTGGATCATCTTTCCTTTCGGAATGGCGGGAATGCTAGCTAATCTTTTGAGATCAAAAAAAGTGCAAGGACTTTTTGGGGTATTCTGTTTATACAGTTCAACACTGGTACTGTTTTTTGTTAATATCAGAATGAAACTACCAGTGTTGGTAATACTCATTCCAATGGCAGTATATGGTGTTTATCAACTGGTTATTAAAAAAGATTTGAACAATAAAAAAAGCCTCATGGTGTATTTTACCATATTAATCCTATTTTTCGGTATTGAGTTCATTCCTGTTTATGGAAAGGGGAAAATGACACCCTATTATAATACCCATGCCATCATCTTGGATTCAATCGGAAGACAAAAAGAAGCCATCAAATTTTGGAAAAAATCGTCCCAAATAGGTGAATGGAGAGCCAACTATGCCAACATTTCATTAGCGTCAATTATGTATGAAAAAGAGGGTAGGTATTTATCTTTGTTTTATCTTAATAAAATTAAAGATAACTCATCAGTAGCTTCAGAAAAGCATTCATTAATCGGCGATATTTTATTTAACGATAAGCGTTTTGAAGATGCCATTGAGGAATACAAAACATCATTGAAATACAACTCTGGAAGACGAGATGTGCGGTATAAACTGGCCGATACCTACAAGAAAATCGATCCCCAAAAAGCTCGGGTTGAATATCAGCGCCTAAAGTATATTAATTCCTTCTACAATCAATAGATTTTTGATCAAAAATTAATTAACCTGATACAACTAAGTATTTGAATTAAATATAAACATTGTTTCTTTTTTTATTTTTTCAACTTTGATTTCAAAAATGGCGTTTTTAGAAAGTCCAGAAAATAGGAAACACTTCCCACACACAATCCTACTCCGCAAATAAAAAAATAGACCAATTCCGTGTGTATAGATCTGACAGCAAAGCTACATCCTTTTAATTTTAGACAGAATATAAACCAACGCCAATTTAACAGCGATATCGCGCAAATTCCTCCGACACCCGCAACCATTCTTCCCCATGTTGACCAGGGTGTAAAAACTGAAACCAGTGATATAAAAACCAAAACCACACTTAATGAATCCGTGAATCGAGTATTCATGTCGTTTTTGAATAGGCCATTAAACCACATGATTTTTGTCCAAGGAATGGCTCTTTCGAATAAATCTGATTTAAGCAAGGACAAAAAACTGTAATATTTGTGATGTTTGACTTGGATGTGAGGTTTGATTTTAATGGAAAATCCACTTTTTCTGAGTCGATAACCCAGATCAATATCGTTGATGTTACGAATATGTTTAAACGTATGATATCCACCAACAGCGTCAAAAACATCTTTTCTGATGGCACCACAACCCGACCAAAAAGTATGGGCATCCGTTTTTGCTTGATGATGAATAAAATGATGGTGAAGGTTTTTATATTGACTAAAAAAATTCTGATGGGGACAGTCGGTACTATATGCCCCGAAAAACGCATGCAAATTGGGATTATTCTTGAATTCCTCTACAATCTTTTTCAGCGTGTCTGTCTCTATTTCCACATCGGCGTCAGTATGTAAAAGAATCGGAGCCATTGCGTTTTGAGAACCAATGTTTCTGGCTATCCCTCCACCCAATTTGGAAGGTAAACTGTATAACCGAACTGGAAACAAAGAAGCGATCTCTTGTGAACGGTCCGTTGAACCATCGTCCACAATAATTACATCAAATATAACACCCTCAGATCGAAATAAAGCTGTCAGACAATTTTTTAGTGTTTTTTCTCCATTGAATACAGGAATAACAACGGATATATCAGGCTTGGAATCTTTACTCATACTTTTTTTACATGTCTTTTTTTATAATTATAACACTAGGGTGTTACTTTTAGTTTTGACGTTCAAAGATTCACGCAACTATTGCATAAAATAATGTTATTCTGATAGGAGCCTCGGACGACCTGAAGGATCTCGCTTCAGGTCGTCCCAAACATCACAGGATGACAGTTCAGGATATAATGGCACAGTTTCAATATGAAATTTATCCTTTTGCGATTAGCTAAAACCAACACTCTGGTACAACACTTAAAATCAACCATTAGATTTCTCCACCTGCCTGCCAAAGTCTCTGATTTGCAAGACTCCGAAACCTCTTCAGTTCATCAAGGCTAAATTCTCCAAGGATAGCATAAGCAAATGTTATTAGCAGACAAATTACCGGTAACTTAACAAGTAGAAGGAATCCGGGGGTCTCCCAAGCCGTTGCCAAATAGTAAACCGGAACAGAAATAAAAACGCTTCTAACAAATGAAAAAAACGGTATGGTTGTTTTCCAAAGCTGATAGGCCCCAACCATTACTAATAAGGCGGCTAACCAGGATACAACAGCGCTTGTGACCGCAGCTCCCAAAGCCCCGAAACAGGGAATAACATAGTAGTATGTTATTATCGCTATCGGAACCAGGGGAGTTATGAAAATAGCTGGTAACTTGGGCTTTCCAATGGCAATGAGGGTTGATACTGCAATGGTTTTCAAGCATTTTCCAATTGCTCCAAAAATAAGTATTGCCAATAAAGGCCCGGAGGCTTGAAATGAGCTCCCATAAATAGCAGTAACGATTTCTAATGAAGCACCTGCGGATAAGGAAGCAAATGGCAATAAGCATATTGTAAATCGTTCCATATTTCGCTTTATTGATTGCGCGAGATCAAACTGGTTTTTGGAAAGCAGATAGGTCGTTTTAGCCAGTAATAACGGTGAAATCGAGATGGCAATCAACGCCGGAATAATTGTCAAATTGTGGCTTGCCGCATAATATCCCGCTGTTTGTGGTTGCTCTCCTAATGCTTTAACAAAAAATAGTGCAATATAATTGAGAATCATAGTAGCAATGGTGTAAAAAAACATAGGCCCGGTATACTTCCAAAACATTCTAAAAGGGAATGCTGAGAATTGAATGATAGATGTCTTTATCAAATACTTGGAGATCAATAAAACCAAAAATGAAGAAAAAACATTGGATATTATAACGGCAGTAATGGTTGGCTGTAAGGTTACAAAGACTAAAATCAGCAACAGCCGAACAATCCAATAAATACAGTTTAAAAGGGCCTTTGCTCTGTAGTTACCTCGCCCGACCAAAACGGCCTGATGAATACCGTTCAAAGCACTTATTGGAATACTGACTGAGTAAATACGAAGATAAAAGGATAGATCAGCAGTGTTGAGAAGATGCTCAAGAAATGGCGCAACAAGAACGAGGAAAAAAGAAGCTAAAAAACTAACGAAAAGCTGAAATTGGAGAGATTTGATCGTAACCGACCTCCAATCGTTTGACTCAGCAACGAGTTTTTCGGTTGATCGATTGGCCCCTAAAGTAATCACCGCTTCAATAAGCACAATGATAGATGCAGTGACAGACAGAGTTCCGTAATTCAGAGGTCCAAGTTTTCTGGATAAAAAAGCAGCCGTTATTAGTCCGGTAGGTAAACTGATGGCTGAACCGATAACGTTTTGGATGGAACCAACAGTGATATGTTCACTGTGTTTTTTGTTCTGACAAACATTGGGCTTGGGATTAACATTCGCTTGAGAAATAAACACAGCTTTACTCTCTCAATGCCGCAATTTTATTGTAAATCCATGCGATCAGCCCGCCAGTCATGGCACCAAGGGCAAAACCGTACATAAAACCAATCAAACTCCCTAAAAAAGTTACGCTATAACCAATAAAAAACTGACTGAGAAGTTGCAGGTGAGGACCAACCGTTGGTCCTCCTTTTATTACTAACCAGTTAGTAGCAACAAATACAATTAAACCGCACACCAATCCAATCCCCAATCCAACTGCTTCTGTGTTTAGCCATAGTGTACTGTGTAAAAGCTTTTTTTCAATTGTGTCATTCTGAACATTTTCCATATGAAATCTCAACTATTACAATAAATTATAATCGATCCAGGAAATCACGAACGGTTAACATTTCTCTTTTTCTTCTCACACGAAAAATAAAATAGGACAAAACGGTATTTCTTAAAAACGCGAATAACCATCCAAATATCCATCCCCAGGCAAAACCATGTCCAAATGCTATAAATGCTCCCTTCGCTGTGACTGTATAGCCAACGAAATATTGCCCCAGTAATTGCATATTTGGCCCTATTACCGAGCCTCCCTTAATAACCAGCCAAATAGTTGCCAGAAAAACCAATAGCCCGCATGTAAAACCGGTTGCAGTACCAAAAGCCAGTTTATCCAACCGGGCAAACGTTCGGGTCAGAAGCTTTTCAGGAATATTTTCAGGGATTTTGGACTCCAGATACTCATTTTCTTCATTAATGGACCAAAGATCAAACGAACTTCCGGCGATGTTTTTCGCTGCCAGAATCCCTGTCAGCATGGAATGATCCATATTGTTGTAGCGGTGCATCCCATTTCGCCCTATCGTTTGAAGATTTTCCACACCTTCTATAAATTCTTTGATAACAGCAAGGCTTTTATCATACTCGGAGTCATAAACAGGATATGCTTCCGGTTGCCGTACGACATAGCTATCAATCACTTTTTCGAAGGGCGCCAGTCCAAGTTGATCCAATTCTTTCGTCGCCAGTTCCGATAATTCCTCATCTGTCATTTTCCAGGTTTCATCGTCTTTATCGCAAAAAAATTCCATTCCCACACTTGTTTTATCCAAATGAGGGACCAATGCCGCACTCCAATTTTTAAAATTTTGAATCCTTCCGGTCCGGATTTCAGGATCGTGAATGTAGATCCATTGATCGGGAAACAGCTCTTTCTGGTCAACTATTAACATCACAATGATAAACGACCGATAAGATAACCCTTGAGATGCCTTTAGAACATTCTCCGGGACCAAAGGATGCATTATCTGAATCAGTTTTGTTATGGGCAGGCTGGAAACGAGATGTTCCGGCTGGATGCTTTTTTCGCTTCCATTCTTTGTGTAAAGCACAGATTTTATTCGATTTCCTGACATCTCAAGGGCTTTCACCTTAGCCTCAAATCGGATTTCTCCACCATTCACTTCAATGGTCTTTTGAAAGCGCTCCCACATCATACCAGGTCCTTTAACCGGGTAATCAAATTCTTCTATCAGACTTTTTGATTTTAGTCTTCCAAACATGGCATTTATCACTGCTTCAACCAGCGACAGTCCTTTAATGCGTTGAGCCGCCCAATTGGCCTGGATTTGATTACATGGGATTCCCCATATTTTTTCTGTGTATGTTTTAAAGAATGTTTGAAACAGACGGGTTCCAAAGCGGTTGGATACCCATTGTTCAAACGTATTTTCTTCAATGAAAGGTGAGATTTTTGATTTTAGAAAACTCAAAACGATCAATAGACTTTCTATAATACCCAGATTTTGAATAACATTTAACAATCCAATAGGATAGGAGAAAAAGCGATCCCTGTAAAAAATTCTTGAGATACGAGACACTTTTATAAAATCTTCTCCCATCAATCCTTGCCACAATTTGTTAATTTCGTCGTTTTTAGTAAAAAAACGATGTCCCCCAATATCAAAGCCGTAGCCTTTATACTCTTCGGTTCTTGAGATTCCACCCACTTTGGTTGTCTTTTCCAAAACCAGCGGTCGATTTCCCTGTTCAATCAGTTGATTCGCCGCTGCCAAACCAGCAGGACCGGCACCGATAACTACAGTCTCTTTTTTTTTCATGCAACTAATAATCAATTGTTGACCTGTTACAGTTCAATGACCTTGTTTTACAGTTGGTGTCGTTTTCTGTTATTGTGATTGATTAGAACTAAATCCCAACCAAATGAATTTGGCATTGGGGACACAAAACCGGTCATGCTTCCCAGCTGTTTTTTTGTACAAAAAAGAAAAGGCAGAGGCTCAAAGTGATTGAGTCTCTGCCTTCCATAAAAGTTACTTCAATCGAAAAAACAGTAATAAACCGTACGATTTTTTCAATCCTGTGCTTTGTTCCATTTTATTAAATCTCACAGTAACTTGTCTCTGTAGACGTTAAGAGATCGAATAAATTGGATTTACTTTTTGTTGTTGCATGTAGTGTTGGATTCCAAATTATAACCGTCCATCCAGAAACTGCCATTGCAACCATCGGCTGTCGCATCCGCCCCAGTACCACCTGAGACATCAAAACTTCCACTGAATGAAGACGAGTCACTGGCGAACAACACACCTTGTCCTCCGTCACCACCATAACCACTGCCATTATCACCACCTTGCAGGTTTATCGTACCTGTAACAGTGGCTGTGCTACCCTTGACAGCAAATTCCGCACCATGTCCAGCGTTATAACCTGTTCTACTGGCTGAACCACCATTAGCGGTGATATTTCCTTTATTGATTCCTGATCCACTGACAGACCAAATAAGAATTGAATCTCCATCAGTAGCGTCACCACCATCTCCTGAAGCGTCAGCGTTTCCACCGTTGGAAGTTATGTTCCCTTGATTTTCAGCTCGATGATAACCATATATCCTTACAGGACCACTGTCTCCACCGTCTCCGGTTGCGCCGTTTCCACCGCTCAGGTATAGATCCCCATAATTTACGGCAATCGATCGCCCTCCTGTATATGAATAATAATCATCTGCATAAGTCGAGAGTTCTACATATCCACCGGAACCACCTCTTCCATTCGCGTCGCTTAGTTGGTTGCCACCCCTGGCATATACATCCGCATAATTATAGATGCCACCCGTGCCAAAGTCACCATATTGATAAAAGTACAACTGACCGGCTGATCCACCACTGTATGCTCCAGAACCACCATCCAGAGTAATGCTGTCGTATCCCAATAGCTGAATTTTCTGACCTTCCTGAATGTATTCCGGGTATGAATAAATGTTGATGTCCCCTCCATCGCTTGCACCACTACTACCATATGCATATTTGGAAGCCCCACCCGAGGTATTCATGTTTCCGGAAATAATAATATCACCTGCCGGTTGGTATACAAAGACATCATCATTGTCAAAATCGTTCACTTCAAAACGTAGATTTCCGCCGTAGCCTCCATAACCCCAGGTTGCGTTTCCACCAGTCGTCGTCACGTTACCTGAATTGATGATTGATCCGCCATACGCATAGATATTTATGCTTCCACCCCGAAGGTCAGATTGACTGTTACTATATCCATACGCGTTTCCACCAGCACTGGTCAGGTTTCCTGAATTAAGAAAATTACCGGTGTAGGCATACAATTCCATATAACCACCATTACCACCATCATACCCACTTCCGCCAGAAGTGTTGATATTTCCTGAGTTATAGCCACTATATCCAATATACATTTGTACATAATTTCCATTTCCGCCATTACCGTTTCCATCCTGTGGAGCGCTTCCTCCAATCGCAGAAATCGCGCCTGAATTGTAAACATAATATCCGGTATCATTGGGATACAGATATACATAACCAGCATCACCGGCGTCACCGTCATTCTGTGAATTTCCACCAGAGGTATTGATAATTCCACGGTTGAAAAATCCACCATAACCCTCTGTGCGATATAGTCTAAAATATCCGCCATCCGTTCCGATGTCGCCCGATATATCACCAGTCAAAGCTATTTGCGAAGAAGAACCTCCATAGAATACACTACAATACACACGCATATCAACTCGATTGTTAGAAGCGTCTTTACTGGTCGTGATAATTCCTTCGTTATGAACATCCGCCTCAAATTCCAACCTAACATATGTTGTATAATTCGGTTCAAAGGTTACTGTAACTCCTTCCTGAATCTGAATTCCGGTCACAACCGTATCTGTTGTCGGATCGGCCAAACCATCATAATAATAGAGATTGTTGTCAGAAGTTGATGAATTAGTATGGAAAAACTGACTTGCTCCACTGGGAGAATCGTTTACGGAAACAGTGATACTTGTACTAATGACTTTACCGTTTGTCCCCAGGTTGGTGGTTACATCAGGAAACGTAAAGCTGGCATCAGCCAGTCCTGTTTTTTTGATTTCGATGTCTCCTCGAACATTATCTTCATAATCTTCATCCCGTTCTATATAAATTTCTAAATCGCCACCACGTCCACCATAACCATTGTCATCGCTTGCGTCAGCGGCAAAATTGCCACCCTTGGTGACGATGGTAAATGTGCCCACAACATCCTCATCCGGTTCTTCCAAAGCTAAACAATCCGGATCATATTGAGTGGCGCTGATCTCATCACCTTCCAATAAACCGTTTCCATCGGAATCGATTCCAGTCACTAATTTCCAACCGCCATTGACACAATTGGTATCATCATTTTGCTCAATCATTACCAGTTGAGTCGTTGTTCCCTGTAAAACAGTTTTACTACTTGAGTTGTCTTCAGAGCACGATGTTAATGCCATGCCCGTAAAAATACATAAAAAAAGAATGAAGAATCTCCTTAACAACTTAACATTTGATAAAAAATCCATATATGCCCCTTGTCTCAATTAAAGAATGTACCCATACACTCTAAAAGTTACCCCACTGATTCATCACAATGTAATCCCGATTCATTGCCGGTCAAAATAAGCAATGATTTTAAAAAGATCACCAGGATAAAATATGCTCCTAAGGAATTGATGAAGGTTTTAAATAAAAAACCACTTGAATCTATAAACAGGAAAACAAACCTTAAAGTAAAAAAGGATAAAAAATCAAGTAATGTTTTGGTCAAAGTTGGGTTTCATCCTTGTATAAATCTGTATTCATTGAGTTAAAAATATTTATCATCTCTTTAAAACGATAATAACAATATTCAAGTTGATTAATTTGCTAATCACATCTGAATTTTCTTTAGACTAAAGGAAGGTAAAAGTCTAAAACTTTTTTGTATAGCCCGTAAATTAGGGGGTTTCTAAAAAAGTTTAAACAAGTTGCAGACAGTTGAATAAATTGTCTTTATTACTTATTTCCGATTTAAATCAAAGATAACGTTATTCAATTTATATCTCACAGCCTACAATTGGGTCTTGATCATTTTATTCGATAGTATCGAATAAAAGTTATATAAAAATCACTGGCTTAGGTTTCCTGGTATATATTGAGCATAAATAAATTAAATTATTAATATCAGTATAATATGCATAGCTTATCTATGTGCTAAATTTGCTAAATACTAGTGTTATTATTTAATCCAGGTTGAGTTATTTGTAATCATTACAAATAAATGACGATACATTGAAGCAGCATTACCATATATAGAAAATATTTCTATTATAGAGCGAGAAATCTGTTTTTTTAGAGTATAATAAAAAATGAATTTGAATGATTGTTATATCAAATAGATACAATGTTACTATTATATAACTAGAAAACTCGGGCTTGTGTCCACATTTAGTTATAAGTCAACGTTGAAGGACTATTTATGCAATTGGCCCTC
Source organism: bacterium (assembly GCA_041556995.1). GTDB lineage: Bacteria > SAR324 > SAR324 > XYD2-FULL-50-16 > XYD2-FULL-50-16 > JAHJTV01. Next base: position 36,275 of record JBFFHJ010000021.1, read on the forward strand.
AAAAAAAAGGACGCAGTGATGTAACAGTTAAGCTGCTATTTATAGTCAGGAATAACAGCAAACTATAACGAAAGACCGGTGAATAAATTGCCCAATTTTCTTTATAAACATCCCATTTAAAATAGAAAAGATAGTTATCCATGCACAGACTGCGGAGATAATCCAGTTTAACTGTTATGTGGTGATAGATAATAACACACATTTTGGGATTTGGATTTGATCTTTACTTGCTAAAATTTTTTTAAAAATCAGTGTCATTTTGATGGAAGCCCTATCGACCTGAATAATTTACGTTTTTTCGGCGAGACCTATTGTTACTGGTTTCACAGAATTTGAAGCAAATAATATCCAGGTAATCAGCAATATCTCTTGCTTTTGGCCCTGATTGATGGTTTACAATCACCATAGCATCCAACCAACCAGCTTTGGTAATAAATCCGATTAGTTGCCCATGTTTATAGATCATCCACTTTTATCCGTTCCATCACATAGGTGGCTTTCTGTAGATCGTCCCGAGGAGAAATCGACTCAAACGAGCGAGTTATTATGTCTTCGCAATACCTTCACTTTCGTCCGTGCTGGATTTTCTCCTGAATTATAGACACAAAACGGTCTTCCAATAACAAATGGTAATCCACAACACTGATATAAAGTTATGTAATATAATTCAACGGAAAGCTTTGATACACTATAGGGTGTAAATGGATGGGTTTGATCCTGTTCTGAAATAGGAAAATGATGAGGAATTCCGTATACAAAAGCAGACAATACATAAACAAATTTATTACATTTTAGATTAAATGAGGTGTGCTAAGCACTGCTCCTCTTGATAAGTTTTCCGGGGAGTTTGCGAATCCTTTCTACTGCTTTCGGGTTTGCTTCCAATTGGTTAAAAATATCAACCGTGTTTTGTGCCATTTGCAAAAAGGGTTGTTGGATGGTGGTTATGGGGACTTGGCAAAGGTCTGCCACGGAAAGGCCATCGAAACCGACAACCGCAATATCCTCGGGCACACGGAATCCTGCTTCCTGAATAGCTCGAATAGCGCCGATAGCCCGCAGGTCGCTTGAACAAAATACCGCTTCCGGGACATCGGTACTCAAAATCTGTTTCATTCCCTCATAACCTGATTGTTCTTCGGCCATTCTAAAATAAAAGCAAATCAGGGAATCATCAATTGGTAATTGATGATCCATCAGGGCTTTTTTATAACCATTCAGCCGATCGATGGCCGGTGTGGAAAAGGTCTGAAAACAGAGATAAGCGATTTTTTTCTTCCCCTGTTTTATCAGATACTCGGTTGCCTGATATCCTCCTGATTCATCGTCAGTACCGACGGCATAAAAATTCGGGTAGGGCGAAAAAGTTCTCCCCAATAACACTACCGGTACTTCCAGTTCTTTTAAAATATTAAGACGGGGATCATGATCGAATAAATCCATCAGGATAAACCCGAACACAGAGCCTTCTTCAGCCAGATTTTGAAAATCCTGCTTCCTGCCATTGGCATAGTCTGTGGTACTAATCACGATTCGATACCCGTGATTGCTGCCTTCGACAATTAATAACCGCAACATTTCAGAATCAAACGTGATGGAATGGATCGATTTTTTTAATGCATCTCGTTCAGACAATATACACAACGCCTTATTCACCTTGCCTGTCATCCTCCTGGCAATGCTACTGGGATGAAAATCGAATTGCTCGATAATTTTTTCAACTTTCTTTCGGGTTTTGTCCGAGACCGCCTTACTTTTATTAATCACCCGAGAAACTGTCATGGCGGACACACCGGCTTCGCAAGCAATATCAGCCATGGTTTTTCTTCTGGAACGTTGTGTCATAGGTTTATCGAGATGTAAAGATAGAAAAACCGAATGGGGGTAAGGTGATTTTTTCATTTTTATACCCTCCATTTCGTTTATAAAAGGTCAATAAAACGGCTTCCCACTGATTTCCGTTCATTGGAATAACCTGCCGAGCATCCGAAAAATTGCAGGCTACAAAAATCGTTTGTCCCTGATAGTTTCTCCGAAAAGCATATACGGAATCATTGACGTAAATCTCCTCATAGTCACCTTTTTGCAAAGCCGGAAACTTTTTCCTAATTTGAATCATCTCTTGGGTCAACAGAAACATGTCATTGGTTTTTCCGTGTTCTTCGATCAACGCCACCGGACTTTTTGTCGGCAACCAGGATTTGTTCCCATCGTTAAAACCTTGATTTTTTTTGTTTATTTGCCAGGGAAACGGTGTCCTACAGCCATCACGACCCGGATATTTCGGCCAATAACTGATGCCGAATGGGTCCTGGAGTTCCTCTTTTTTAATGGGATAGTCAACCATCCCCAACTCATCACCATAATAAATAATGGGCGTTCCGCGAAAACACAGCAACAATAGCATCATATTTTGATAAAACTCGTTGATACCCATGGCTTTTTTAGAGCGTGTTCGGACCCTGGCACAATCGTGATTGCCAAAAGACCAGCAAGGCCAACCATCATTGATTTTATTTTCCGTTTTAGCAATAACTTCGGAAATACTCTTTTTTTTGATAGCACTACCCAACAAGGAAAAGGTATAAACCATATGCAAAGCGTCTTTCCCCTGTACATAAGAACCGGCTAATTCGATCAGGCGATCCATATCCTGGATACCGCCAATTTCACCGATGGTTGTAATGTGCGGACTGATGTTTTTTACAGCCTGCCGAATCAACTTTAAAAACTCAAAATTATCCGGGCGATCTTTTGAAAAACAATTATCATAAAGATCATAATCCACACCATCCCTTGCTTCTAATGCCTTACGACCTTCCGGATATTTGGGATTGTCCTTCAATTCCCGATCATAAGCATAAAAGTTGGCCGTGTCCAATCGAAAACCATCCACACCCCGTTTTGCCCAAAAGGTAATAATATCTTGAATCGCCTGTTGCACTTCGGGATGATACCAGTTTAAGTCCGGTTGTTCCTTAAGAAAGCTATGATAATAAAATTGATCCCGTTCTTCGATATATTCCCAAGCTGAACCACCAAATACACTGACCCAATTGTTCGGATATGGTTTGTCTTTTGGTTTGTCCACCCATATATACCAATCGGATTTCTGATTGGTTCGGCTTTGTTTGGACTCTTGAAACCATGGGTGTTGATCCGAAGAGTGGTTTAAAACCAAATCAGCCAAAATTTTAATCCCCCTGGCATGGGCTTCTGTAACCAAATTGTCAAAATCGGCTAATGTCCCAAAAATAGGGTCAATATCCATATAATTACTTACATCATAACCAAAATCTTTCATGGGAGAGGTGAAAAATGGGGATAACCAAATGGCGTCAACACCTAAACCACCTCCATTGCCGTCATTAAGATAATCCAGTTTCCGAGTAACACCTTTTAAGTCTCCGATACCATCATTGTTTGAATCATAGAAACTACGAGGATAAATTTGATAAAACACCGCATGTTTCCACCAGTCAGAAGGAATGTTTGATAATATGTTCATGTTTTTCCAAGCCTATAAATTGAGAGATGTTAACGTTAACATGAAAAAATCTGCCATGTTTGATAAACTCCATTTCTTTAGTTTTTACAGGTTATACACTTATCAAATAACTAACCTCATAACCTGCTAAAATATTTTTGCTTTATGGAAAAATACTCTTTTTTAGATTAGACGTACTGAATGTATCTACCATTTTGATTTCAGATCTTACAAGGAAAAAGGATAAAAATGGAAGAAAAAAGCTGTTATCGTAAACACGACATATATCATTGATATTAAACTATTATAACATTATATGATTTCTATTTTAACCAAAGCTATATTTTGACGAACAAATTCTGCTTATTGCCTTTATTGACTATGAATGATTTCTATTTATCTATATTTATAACCCAAAATGGATATTTATTTGTTTTTTTCGGTTTGTCAATCTTTACCATTTTATCTCTTGCAAAAATTGGATTCTTCATGATATCAGGAGAAAAGAAAACAACTAGTCAATCAAAGAGCTTATTTACACTCCAAGTATCAGATATTTAAATATGTTAAGTGATAAAATGTTTGCGATAACATCTATTCAATCATTGAATCTCCATTTTTTCTTAACCTTAATATGTTCTCGCATGAATTATCCCACCGCAAATGGCGGGGTATCAAGTACTACTGACAAAGTTAATTTATTGATCCCGGCATTGCCGGGATGAATTAACGCTGCAAGCGGCGGGGCATTGAACCCGAGACTTGCTAATAAAAAAGGAGGATAAAATGAAACAGTTTTTGTCATTAATTTTTGGTTTAGTCCTGGTTACCGGGTTTTTGTTCACCAATGTCAACGCTCAAAAGCTGAAGTTCCCCATTGGCAAGGACAAACGATTTCACTGGGAGGATTTGAAATCGTTTCAAAAGGAAAATCTCAAAGGGCAGACCGTTAGTATTTTTGGTCCCTGGTTAAGTGCTGACAAAGATTTGGTCAATAGTGTTCTGGATTATTTTAAAGTTGCCACGGGTGCCAATGTTGTTTATACCGGTTCCGATAGTTTTGAACAACAGATTGTGATTGATGTCAAGGCCGGTAGTCCTCCGAATATCGCCATTTTCCCCCAACCGGGTTTAGCGGCTAACCTGGCATCCAAAGGTGGATTGGTTCCCTTGGGAGATAAAATGAAGAAATGGGTCATGAAAAACTATGCAGCTGGTCAATCATGGGTGGATTTAGGGACATATAAAAACAAAAAAGGTAAAAAAGATTTTTTTGGTTTCTTTTATAAGGTGGATCTGAAAAGTCTTGTTTGGTATGTACCGGACAACTTTGATGAAGCCGGGTATGAAGTACCCAAGACCATGGAAGAATTGATTACCCTGAGTAATAAGATTGTAGCCGACGGTGGTACTCCATGGTGCATTGGTCTGGCTTCAGGCGATGCCACAGGTTGGCCGGCGACTGACTGGGTTGAAGATCTTTTGCTGCGTACACAATCTCCATCCGTCTATGATCAATGGATTACCAATAAAGTCCCTTTTAATGATCCTAAGGTGATGAATGCCATCAAAGTCTTCGGATCATTTGCCAAAAACGAAAAATTTGTTGCCGGTGGTGTTGCCTCTGTGGGTGCGGTGGATTTTCGGGATAGTCCGGCCGGAATGTTTACTGTTCCGCCAAAATGTTACATGCATCGTCAAGCCAGTTTTATCTCATCTTTTTTCCCAAAGGGGACGGAATTAGGTGTGGATGCGGATTTTTTCTATTTTCCGGCATATGCCTCGAAAAACCTGGGAAAACCTGTTTTGGGCGGCGGGACTGTATGGGCGATTACCAAAGACAGTAAAGCTACGCGGGTATTCTTTTCTTTTCTACAAACTCGTCTAGCTAATGAGATTTGGATGGCCCAGAGCGGATTTCTAACACCTCACAAAAAAGTGAATTTGAATGCATATGGAAATAACACCCTTAAGAAACAAGGGGAAATCTTGATTAATGCCACTACCTTCCGTTTTGATGGTTCCGACCTAATGCCTGGTGCTATCGGTGCCGGCTCTTTTTGGACCGGAATGGTTGATTATGTAAGTGGCGCTTCGGAGAAAGAAGTTACGGATGCTATTCAAAACAGTTGGAATTCGATAAAGTAGCTTTGCGTTTCAGTCCGGCGGATAACCGTGTTATACTTCGTTAAGAACCATCATCAGGAGTTGGATTTTGATACAACAACTATTAAGTGCTGCGATTGTCGTTATTATCGGCATAGGTTTTTGTGCTTTTTATTTTTACGGCACCAATTGGCTGCTGAACAGATTATTGAGCGACAAAAAAGGTGCTGACGGAACTTATATCAGCCGACAAAATTCACGATCCGTCATTCGCCCCTGGTTATTTGCCGGACCGGCACTGCTTTTACTGAGTGTTTATCTGATCTATCCGGTTTTTGAGACAATAAAACTCAGTTTTTTTGATAAGGGAGGTGACACGTTTGTCGGCCTTAGCAATTATATCTGGGCTATTAACAATCCCGAATTTGTTGAGGCAATCAGCAATAATATCTTATGGCTGATTGCTGTTCCCGGCATGAGTTGTTTTATGGGATTAATCATAGCAACTTTGGCGGATCGTGTTTGTTGGGGAACCATTGCCAAATCCCTTATTTTTATGCCCATGGCCATCTCTTTTGTCGGGGCCAGTGTTATCTGGAAGTTTGTTTATGATTATCGGGATGTGGGTTCTCAACAAATCGGTTTGCTGAATGCCGTTGTTGTAGCTCTGGGCGGTGAGCCCCAAGCCTGGATCACCTTGCCGTTTTGGAATAATTTTTTCCTGATGATTATCCTTATCTGGATTCAAACCGGTTTTGCTATGGTTATCTTCAGTGCCGCCTTACGAGGAGTGCCGGATGAAACGCTGGAAGCAGCGCGCATTGATGGGGCTAATGAAATACAGATATTTTACCGTATAATAGTTCCCCAGATCTTAACCACTGTCCTTGTTGTCTGGACGACTATTACCATTATTGTACTGAAAATATTTGACATTGTTTTGGCCATGACCAATGGCCAATGGGACACGGAAGTATTGGCAAATCTCATGTTCGATTGGATGTTCAGAGGCGGTGGTGATTTTGGTAGAGGTAGCACCATTGCATTGGTTATTATGTTTGCCGTCATCCCTATTATGTTCTGGAATATCAAACGTTTTAAACAACAAGAGGGTCTCTAATGAAGAGCAGTTATCCCATTTTAAGGTTTTTGTCCGGACGATTATGGACCCATTTGTTGTTGCTTTTTTTGGTTATCATTTGGACTGTCCCCACCTTGGGATTGTTGATAAGCTCTTTCAGGGATAAGGAACAATTGATTGTATCAGGCTGGTGGTCTTCCTTTAGTCAACAAATCCAAAACAAATATGGCAGAATCGGTGGTAAAGCAGACCAAAAGCTTGAAAACGGGAAATATGTAATATCGGGGACCATATTTAAAGAGAAAAGCGATAATAAAATCAAGGCATTTGGATTAAAGTCGATTCAACCCGACACATATGAAGCAGGAGACATTGCGACCATTAAAGACGGGACAACACTAACTCTTTCTGAAAACGGGGAATACCGATGGGAATCAGACAAACCTTCAAAAAGAAAAAGAGGCAGAAGAATCTATTATGTGGTTGAAGTGCCTCCCAGATTTACGTTTGACAATTATCGGGAAATTTTAACCTCGCAGGGCCTCGGGCAATCCTTTATCAATACCTTGACTGTCACGATACCCGCCACCTTCATTCCAATTTTGATCGCAGCCTTTGCGGCCTATGCTTTTTCATGGATGCAATTTCCCGGAAGAAACATACTTTTTATCGTGGTGGTTGGCCTCCTGGTTGTACCTCTGCAAATGTCCCTGATCCCGGTGTTAAGGCTGTACAATACCATCGGTGATTTCCTGGGTGTTCCGGCAAAATCTTATCCGGGGATTTGGTTGGCTCATACGGCTTTTGGCTTACCATTAGCCATTTATCTGTTACGAAATTATATGAGCAGTCTTCCTCGTGATATCATCGAATCGGCCAGGATCGACGGCGCATCCCATTTTCAGGTTTTTACCCGTATTATCGCACCCTTATCAATACCCGCCCTGGCTTCTTTTACTATTTTTCAATTCCTCTGGGTCTGGAACGATTTATTGGTTGCCCTGGTCTTTTTAGGCAAACAGGATGACCAAATTGTAATGACCTCCAAACTAAGAGAACTACTCGGATCATACGGCGCCAACTGGGAAATCTTAACCGCCAGTGCCTTTGTCTCTATTGTGGTGCCATTGGCAGTATTTTTTCTGTTGCAGCGATACTTTGTTCGAGGCCTGTTAACCGGATCGGTAAAAGGTTGATTTTTTTTTGCAGCCACCATGAGGGCCCAATGTCATTAAGTTAAGCTCTGTTATCTATCATCCTGAAGAGGTCTAACGAAGGATCTCTTGAAACCATGAGCACTACCGGTCCCCCAGGATGGCAGGTAGTGGAACCGATTTAATTGTGCTTCATAGAAATTACCGTTTGAATTGACCATGCTGTAGAAAATGCCTGGTTTGTTGGATGACGTCCTCACAACTCATGATAAATGGATGAGAATGAGGCACAACCAGAAAATCAGACATGCCTTCCACCTTGGCTCGTTCTATGGAAACCTTACCGTCGTCGTCCCCCGGAATCAGCATAGATAATATCAGATTAATGCTTTTTGATCCTGTAATAATCCCCAGTTCAAATTCAACTTTGCCCAATTTTAACGGAATACTGTTTTCATCAGTTCCCAATTGCTGCCCGGCCGGACCGTTCAATTTATAAAATCCCGGCCAATTCTTAAGCTCATCCACTACTTCACTTCCCTGATTTGGCGGACTCAGCATGACCACTCGGCCTAATTCACCAATAGTATTATTGGACAGGTAATATCGCACCAGGATTCCACCTAGTGAATGGGTCACAAAATGAACTTTGTTGGCCTGAAATAATCGACATTCTGTAAGCGCCTGTGGGATATATGTTTCCGCCAGAGTTTTAATGTCATGTTTTCGGGAGGGGTAATCAACATTAATCACTCGATAACCAGCCAAAGACAGGGCTTCTCCCATATCCTCCATGGAACTGCTGCTCCTGGCCAATCCATGGAGTAAAATGACACATTCATTGTTTTTATCCAAAGAAAGGTTATCCGCACTAACCATATTTATATACCCAATGAAAAAAACTAAAACCGTCAGTTGTAAAATATACCTGGTTACATTCATAAGTTACGTATTATCGATGAGTTGTTCCTTTTTATATTGAGGGGTACTTGAAACAATAAATTGTTAACCTTTATCTGCAATCGGATTCTTCTCTTCAAAAAATACATTTTCTGTTGCTTCACTCATCACAATATTTTTGAATACAATTCAGGGCTGATTGTTTCGGCAAAAGACAACCAACTTTAACTTGAATTTCCGGATATGCCACAAAAATACAGAACCGGTATTCAAAACAAAAACCGTAAGGATAATGATAGAGTAAGCGTACCTGACTCGTTCCTATATTCCAGCGTTTTCTCATTATATCTATTTTTGTTCCTGGACAATATTCACATTGAACAAATACCTTTATCACATAAAACCTCTTTGGTTGAACAGTTTAATTGGGTCGGAAACAATTGTTTTTATTTGTAGTATTTTCAACCCTCATAAACATCAAATAAATAATTGATGACGAACAAAACGCTACCCCGGCAATGGTCCACGCAAAAGGAATGGACCGTATATTTGCCAACCACCCCAAGACAACATTTCCACTGATAGCTCCAACACTAATAAACAGGGACTCGAGAGAAATCATGGTCGACCGTTTTTCATCAGGCACCAATTGATGAAACAAGCTTTGATGCGGTGATTTGATGAATCCATTTTGCAAAAACATGAATATATACATAAAACTGAATCCCCAGATTCGGGTTTGAAGTGTCAACAGGATAAATGAAGTCCCCATGGTAAATCTGAATATCACTAAAATTAGGGCGTATTGGTTTTTAAACAAACGGCATATAGGAGTAATAATGATGTTCCCCGCAGCAGCGGCCATAAAATACCCTGAACTTAATAAACCAAATATCCAGCTTTGTTCTTCCGATCCTAAGATCCATTTCAATCGTGGTTGCCATAAGTTCTCAATACTCATGACGGAAAAGCCCCAAATTAAGTAAGCCGACATAAGCAAAAAGATGCTGCGATTATGAAATCCAAACTGGAACGCATCACCCAAAACCCGGGGCAGATTTTGAAAACTGTTCCATATCCGTTTGTCAAACTTATAACTGCGTTCACTAATCAAAATGATAGTAAATATAGCCGTCCAGGCATCTATTGCCAGCATTATTACTAAATTCAGCGAGTATCTCTCCCAACCGATAGAAGTGGAAGCCATGGGCAAAATCCCGCCAACAAACGCTCCGATTCCCAATCCTAACGGAACAAAGATCCCGACTATTGCAAAGGCTTTCTGCAAATCTCCTGTGGGTGAAACCATTCTAAAACGATCAACAAACCAGGCTTCTATGGTCCCTGTTGATAAACTGCGGGAAATTCCCTTTAATCCCATACCCAAAAACAGAAACAGAATGTTATCGGACAATATCAACAAAACAAATGCAGCACAGATCGACACTGATGATGATATCAAATAAACTGTTTTTCTGCCAATTTGATCCGCCAGTCCGCCGGTGGGCAATTCAAAAAGAAAAACCATAAACGAAAAAGTGGACAGACAAAGCCCAACCTGAAAGAGATCCAGCCCTTTATTCATCAAAAATAAGATTAAAACAGGGATAATCATGCCGACAGCCATCCAATGAAAAAACTGGTGCAGGCAAAATGTGCGAATTGGCGTCATCATAAAAAACTTTTCGTGTGTTTTGTAAAGGTTCCCGTAAGCAGTTGCAATTATTATAAATGGTTATAATAGATAAATGCGGGTGAATGGACAATATAAATTCTTGGCTTTTCAGGTCAATCACATAATAATAACCCTTCAGCTGTCATCTTGAGGAGCTTGCAACGAAGGGTCTCTCAAAACCCAAAAGCATTATCTGAATTATTTATAATTGTTTAACGACAAGTCTCGCGAAATCAGTAATCAGAATTACAATATGCAGCCATTTGATCCTAACCAAGCCGAATATTCCTAAAAAGGGTCATCATCCTGAATTCATCAACATACCGCTATAAATGTGCACACTCACATAAGACGTACCTTTCTGGTGAACTCCAGTTTCAGTCGTTTTAACAATTTTAAAAATTAATTGCTATTCAGTATATATTCTGATATTTCTTCTGTTTCGGTTCATTTTTTTTAAAGAGGCCAAATACATTTTTTACAGCCGAATAGTCTGTTTACCGTTTATTAGATTTGTTAAAAACGAGGAGGTCTTTTATGAAGATTACAGACACAAAAATTCTTAGAATTAACCTTTCAAATGGCAGCGTTAATTCGGAAGAGCTGGATAAGAATCTGCTCAAGATGTACTTTGGGGGAAGGGGAGTAGGGAGCAAAGTTCTGGCCGACGAGATTGATCCAAAGATTGACCCGCTTTCTGAAGAGAATAAACTCATTTTTGCCAATGGATTATTAACCGGCTTGGCCGGACCCACAACCGGGCGATATATGGTTATTACCAAAAGTCCGTTAACCGGTACCATTGCCAGCAGCAACTCCGGTGGTTTTTTTGGACGAGAGTTTAGAAAAACGGGTTATTTTATGGCCATCATTGAGGGTAAAAGCAACAAACCTGTTTATATCTCTATCAAAGATGATGTGGCTGAAATTAAAGATGCTTCCGAATGGTGGGGATTGGATGTTCACGATACCACCCGGAGAGCCATAGATGAGTTTGGAGATACTAAAGCCAAAGTGAGTTGTATTGGACCGGCTGGTGAGAAACTTTCAAAGATTGCTGCCATAATGAACGATAAAGACAGGGCAGCGGGTAGATCTGGAGTAGGTGCAGTGATGGGATCAAAAAATCTTAAAGCCATTGTGGTAAAAGGTTCCAATTCAATTGACCCGGATGCCAAAGAAAAATTCAGGGAAACGGTTAAAGCTAAAACCAAAATGGCCAAAGAAGATGGTGTTGCCGGGGAAGGATTGCCCGCCCTGGGAACAAAGGTATTGGACAATATCATTAACCAGGGGGGATTGTATCCCACAAAGAACTTTCAGTTCGGTACCTTTGATGATATCAACGAAGTCTGCGGCGAGGCGTTGGTGGAAAAGAATTACCTGAAAAAGAACAAAGCCTGCTTTTCCTGTCCGATAGCCTGTGGACGAGTTGTGGAACTGCCAGACGGGTCAAAGGGCGAGGGACCGGAATATGAAACCGGATGGGCTTTTGGTGCGGATTGCGGGGTAAAAGATCTGATTGCCATAACCAAGGCAAATTTCATGTGCAATGAACTTGGTTTGGACACCATTTCAGCCGGCTGTACAATTGCCACTGCCATGGAACTCTATGACAAGGGATATATTCCCAAAGAGGACCTGGAAAACGGCCCTGAACTTGTTTTTGGCAGCTCGGAGGCGATTATCTATTATACTCGTAAAATGGGCCTGAGAGAGGGGAAACTCGGCAATATTCTGGCAGAAGGCTCATATAGACTGGCTGATGCTTATGGTCATCCCGAGCTGGCCATGGTGGTAAAAAAGCAGGAGTTGCCTGCTTATGATCCACGGGGAGTACAGGGGCATGGTTTGCAATATGCGACTTCCAACCGGGGCGGTTGCCATGTACGAGGTTATATGATCTCACCGGAGATCCTGGGATACCCCGAAAAACTAGAAACCCAGCAGTTGGAAGGAAAACCGCAATGGGTAAAAACGTTTCAGGATTTAACAGCGGTGATCGATTCCCTGGGATTCTGCCTGTTTTCCTCATTTCCCTTTGGTGCTGATGATTATCGAGAAATGTTGAATTCGGCCACGGATTTTAATTTTACCACAGATGAGCTGATGTTAGTGGGTGAACGCATTTGGAACCTCGAACGAAAGTTTAATTTGGATGCAGGAATATCACCACAAGAGGATACGCTGCCGGAACGTTTTTTCAATGAACCGTTACCTGACGGTCCACAAAAAGGAGCGGAGTCTAAAATGAAGGAGTTATTGCCGGAATACTATTTACTCAGGGGATGGGCAGAAGATGGCAAAATCCCCAATACTAAATTGGAAGAATTAGCCATCTGATAAGAATGTCAGGTTTGAAATAAGATCGCAGTTTTATAGCGGATGTTCCGTACTCTGTTTTTTTAAATACTTAAAATATCAAGATCATATAGATTTTTTATTGGTTCAGTAGTGACCATAAAATGTTTTTTTTTGACAATGAAACTTAAAAATTTATAAAAAAGCTTTTTGATATTAGAGGTGTGATAAGTAGACACTGAGATTTTTTGCCAATATCAGTGTTAATGCATATTTACGCCAATATCATAAAGGAACATCCGTTATAATAACGGTTTGGGACAATCCATATGTGAATATCAGAAGGGCAATCTTCCAACACCCAAGTTGGATTGCCCTTTTATTCCAAATATATGTTACTCCATAAAGAGCCAAAGCGACATGAAGCACTTTTAAAATAAACTACCAATCTCCAGACATTGGGAAAAAATGATCACCATAAAATTTTTTACCACTTTACGACTTTTACTAAAGATCCAGGAGTTGGAATTGGATATGGTCGATACGTGTTCTGTGGGAAGGGTCTTGGTAAGAATCCAGGATGCAGTTTTAAAAAAGACCAATATTCATTTTTTAGACAAATTATTGGATGAGCAAGCTGGAATCAAACGAGGAACTATCATTCTGCTTAATGGCCGGAATGTACTGGATATGGAAGGCCTGGACGCAATGGTTAAGGATGAGGATACCATCGCCTTGTTTCCACCGGGAGGTGGTGGATGAGCATTGATAACACATTGTTTTCAAGAAGCATCAGAACCTGGGGGGAAGATAAGCAACAGGTTATTGCCGAGTCATGTATTTTAGTGGCCGGTGTAGGCGGTTTAGGAAGCATCGTTTCCGAAATTTTGATGAGAAGTGGTATCGGGAAGATCATCATTATTGATGACGGCATAATTGATGAACCGGATCTAAACCGGCAAACGCTTTATACGTTTGAAGATATTGGGAAAAACAAAGTAGATGTGGCTTATAAACGATTATCCGCCATCCATGACCAGTCAGAAGTTATCCCCATAAACCTGAAGATAGAGCCAGAGACCATCTTTGCCGACATAATAAAGCAATACCATTTTCAAGGAATAGCAGATTGTCTGGACAATTATGAAAGCAGATTTGTTCTTGAGCAACTACTGCAAACAGGCGATTTGTTTCTGGTGCATGGAGGGGTTCAAAACGACTTTGGTCAAATCACTACTATTATCAAAGATAAAACCCGATTATTGAAGGATCTCTACAAAGAGGTCGATAAAACCGAGCCATCACTTCCCGTCTGTCCTCAAATAGTTTCGTGTGTCGGATCAATCATAGCCCATGAAGTACTGTATAATCTCTGGAATGTTCCACGGCTTTTGAACACCCTTCTGGTAGTTGAATTTTCGGACTTTTCATTTTTTAAAATACGACTGGATCAAAAATCGTGAAACACGTCTATTCTCTTCAAGATACTCAAATCTCTATCCAACATACCAATCACATTCAAAAGCTCTATCTTGAGTTGAGCAGTGAATGTAATTTTGATTGCGGCATGTGCTTTAGACACGGATTTTCCGACCCGGTGGGCTCCATGTCTGAAGAAACGTTGAATCGAACATTGGCTGCCATTAAAGCACTACCGGAATTAAAAGAAGCGGTAATTGGAGGCTTGGGAGAACCGTTACTACATTCTGGTTTTAAAAAGGTGGCAGTATTTATTAAAAAGAGAGGAATTTCAGTAACAGTCACCACCAATGGCTCACTAATGGAGCCATATTTAGATTTTTTCATTGAACAGGATATTGATAAGATCGTATTTTCATTTGAAACTGGTGATATCGGACATTCACTTGAAAATAACCTGTTTGAAATAATAAAAAAACTAAAAGAGAAAAAGGCTGAATCGAAAAAGGAAAAGCCAATTATTAACATCCTGATGGTCATTACCAAAGATAACATTCGTGATTTGCCACATATTTCCAAAATGCTGGAGAGTTCGGGTGTCAAAGAGATTTTGCTCTCCAATCTGCTACCATCAACTGAGAATCATAAAAAACTGGTTCTGTACCCATCTCCCGAACCTGCTGAAGTCAAGGCGTTTAAAAACAAGCTGTTTTTGAATATCCTTATTGAAAGAACACGCTGTAGAGCCCCAAAATTTGAGATCCACACTGACCGTTACTGTGATTTTGTGGAAAATAAATCCCTGGTGATTCGTTGGGACGGAGAAGTGGCGCCTTGTTACCGGCTTTTGCATTCCAGCAGGGAGATTGTTCTGGACAATGAAAAAACAACACAAGCCTGCTCTTTTGGAAATGTAAACAACTACAGCCTGCTTGATATCTGGAATAATAGAGAATACACCTGGTTCCGATTCATCGTCCATCACAGCATGGTCCCTTCCTGTATCGACTGCCAATTCAGAACCGGCTGCGAATTCATCGAATCCACAAAAAGAGACTGTTGGAGCAACGAAAACACATGCTCCGACTGCCTCTGGGCTCGGGGAATACTGAAGTGTCCCTGATCAATTGTATTGACAAAACAAAATCATTCGATATGCATTCCAAATTATGATCCGGTATCCAAGAATATCTATGATTGGTATAAAGAATGTACTCGGGTCTTATATCTTTTAATAAATATCTGAAAGATGTCGAGAATAATGCTTGATTCACAAATAGCTATTGTTTATTATTTCATTTGTCCATAAAGGGGGATAGGTGTAGTACAAAAATAAAAACAAGATGTCTTTGAAAAGGATTCGATAATGATCGGGAAATTCGGCAAGGTAATTGGTTTATTATCATCTTTGTTGAGTTCAAAAAAAACGGATGAAGAAATTCAACAAGTCAAAGAAATCATGTTAAAAGCGATTTTTTTGACGATGGGTTGTTTGGCCATTTCAGACAATAAAGTTCAACAAAACGAATACCTTTTTTTTGAAAAAGCCCAAAACTATTTAAGATTAAACAAAGAAAAAAGAAAGGATACACTTCGTTACTTTAAACAAGGAATCGAAGACGGATCGGAACTTGAATCAACGCTATTGTTATTTAAGCAAAAGGCGGATTGTGAATTGATTGAGATGTTTTTAACATTTCAATTGAAAATGATATATGCCGACGGTTATGTCAGCCAGGAGGAATTCAGCCTTATTTTCGATATTTGCTCCTTTCTCGGGATTTCAAGCGCCAAATATGCCGAAATCGATAGAGAAGTATGGAGTTTTACCAGGTTTCAAGGACAAAACAGTCCCCAATATAAATCCACGGGGGGAAAATCAAAAGCTCAAAACCCCAAAAATAATCAATCTTCAGATTCGGATCTCTCCCCTCTTTCTTTGGCCTGTTCAATTCTTAAAATTCAGCAGCCAATCAGCGAACGAGAATTGAAAAAAATTTACAGGAGACTACTTAAGGAAAATCACCCGGATAAAATGATAGCTCAGGGATTACCCGACGAGATGATAAAGATTGCCGAAGAGAAAGTTCGAAAGATATATGAGGCATACGAATGCATCCAACGGTCCCTTTCAAAAGCGTCATAGTCGGAATATGATGCAGGTTAATGTGGGCATGAAAGATAAACCGATCATAAGAAACCAACGAATTCAATATTGTCAGCGATCTAGATGTCGGTTCTTCCCAAATTGTCATGGATGGCAATGCGGTAATCGTTTACTCTCAAGCGTTTAATAATCCTCATCCTGCCCAAATCAACAATTTTCATCCATCAATTACCGGATAGAAATTCATAAAGAAAACAGCATCTTTTTTGATCGTTAATAGGCTGATTTTTCTCCTTAAAAAGCATCCATTTCTTTCTGCATTTAACTAATATTTAAGTATAATAAACGATCATTTGATTTATTAAAATCGAACAGTGTATAGTACCAAACAACCCAATACAAAATCACTTCAACGTGACGTACTGACCATTTTTTATCTTAGGTATGACTGAAGAAACAAAATCGGAAGAAAAAAAAGACTCGATTGAAGAAGGGACCAACCTTGATAAACTGCTTGAAAAATCGACGGAAAAAGCTGTTAAAGCAGTATCGAAAAATGAATTGATTGAAAAGCAGAATGTGGAAATGAAACGGTTATTGCGCCTGTTACCGTTCCAAATTTTTCTGTTGGTGGCACATGCGGATGGAGAAATTGATTCCAAAGAAGTTTCGCGTTTCAAGGAGCTATTAAACCATCGCAAAAATCTTTGTACCAACCAGTATACCCTCAGAATGTTTCACGCCACCGTTGTTAACTATTCAGCCCTAACTAACCGGTATTACGGCGGACACATTAAAAAGGATTTCGAGATCGTTGAAAAGGCGATGAACTATGTACGCATGTGTGTGTCGGAAAGGATGGTGATAAAGATCTGTGACGATTTGAAAAAACTGGCTATTGGAATTGCCGAAGCATCCGGCGGGTTCCTCGGCGTCACCAGCCCCATAAGCAAAAAGGAAAGAGCCGTTATCGACAAATTGGATTCCATTTTCCAGCAAACCATTGATGAGGCGGATGAGGTCATTGAACCCGGCAGCATGCTTCTTGACTTTTAGTTCCCCTCCTCAATACTGATCTATTTTAATCCTTTGGCTTTTTCTCCCACCCAGGTTATCTCTCAAAAACAGATCCATCGCATTATACATGGGTGCCAGATTTCTTACTAAGTTCAAATTGCCGGATATTTGAACATATCGTGCATCCAGATTGGCGGATTTTAAATCCTGAATAATTCTTTTTGATTGATGGCGAAAACGGGAAGGGAATTGGTCGGAATCAATGATTAACAGGGGGGATGTAATTTTTTCCCGTTGAATATATGGAGAGAGATTCTCCATTTCCGGGCGATGATTCAAATTTCTAGGATCTCCAAACAACTGAATCACCTGTCCGGCAGCTGATTCGTGTGATTTGGGTATGGCTTCAATCAGGGAGATAGGATCTGACACACCGGTCATACAAACACCACAAGTAAACATGTCAGGAAAACCGACAATGGTCGTTAAAGCCAGTGTGCCACCTAGTCCATTACCGACAACACATATTTTGTCAGGATCAGCGATATCTTGCATAATGGCCCACTTCACACCGTCAAAATAATCATCAATCATCATTTTCGCCACTCGTTCCTCGGATATTCCGCTATAGGCCAAACCGTATCCCGAACTTCCGCGAGGAGATATCATCAAAACCACATACCCCCGATTGGTTAAAATCTGGGTAAAAAAGTTTCTTTCCCAATAAAAACGTTTCCATGGTTCATGGGAAATCCATACAACCATCGGAAGATTTTTTCTGGTTGTTCCTTTTGGATAAGAAATATACCCCCGGATTTTATCACCTTTTTTATTTTTAAAGCTAATCGGCTCGACCTTGGTGAATTTTGAATAGTGTTTTGTAGAAGGTTTTTCACCTAATTTGATGTTCTTCTTTGTATCTCGGTCATATAAATAATACCGATAAATTTTATCAGTTTTGGCAGTATACACCAGTCGTCTTTCGGAATCATCAAATTGGACATTTTCCAGGCTAAAAATTTCCTCTTTATCCAGTCCCTTCAGATCCTGTTCCAAATCGGAATCAAAATAATGCACTTCCTGATAGTCGGGATAAGTCGCCGCAAACAGAGGAAGATGTGTTTTTTGGCTGAGCTTCACATATTCAATATCAATATTTTTGTTTTTATACATCCTGGTCATGTGGCCGGTAGTACTATCAAGTTTTACCAGTTCCAATTTATCGGCATTTATATTGGTCAAAATCCAGAAATCTCTTTTGTTCTCGGTCATACCGATGAATCTGACATCATTTTGTATTTTCCAGGTGAGAATGGACTCCCAAGCTTCTGTTTTTCCCTTCCGAACTTCAAAATTTTTATCACTGTTTTTCCCTTTGACGATTCTGGCTGAAACTTCCCCATCTTCGTCAGTTATCCATTGTTCGACATTAACATGATCCTTTAGAACGAGCTCTTTTTTACCAGAATGAATGTCAATTTTATAAAGATCATGAAGATAAGAATAACGATCATTTATTCCAATCAACACATGCGCTTCATCTTTCATAATAAATGAATGAATATAGGGATCGATATTGTTTTTGTCCGGGGTTAATTGAAACGGCCCCGACTTGTTATCCTCTGTATCGATCATGTATATATGATTGATCTGATAAATTATTCTTCGACTATCTCTAGCCCAGGCGATGCTTTTAACATAGGAGTTAGCAGAAACATAAATAGAGGCGCTGTTTTTTTCATCGATTCTTTTAAAATAAATTCTAAAACTATTATCTGATATTCCCACCCACGCAATTTTTTTCCCATCTGGAGAAATGGTATAAGCCCAGGTATCTTTTTCACTGATCCGGGTCAGATCCAACATCGGAATTAAACCCGGAAGCCGGGCATTAACCAGACTGGGATGAGTAGGTTTGCTGGTGCAGCCCACCAGCAGAAATAAACAGAAAATCAAAGAATAATATTGTTTCATGTGAACCATCAGGTGTGTCCGTCATTGTAAATACGTAACAGGAGTGTCTTCAGGATTTAATCCACAGCATATCTTCCGCCCAGGTGTTTACCTAAAAATCGCTCAAGTTTTTTGAGGAATCTAAGAAGATTTCTTCCATTTTCAAAACCATGGGCCTCATCGGGGAAAACCAAATATTCAACATCCTTTTTTTGTTTTTTTAATATTCTAACAATTTGATCCGACTCATTTTTTAACACAACCGAATCATTTCCTCCATGAACAATCAATAATGGACGGTTAATTTTGTCAGCTTTAAAAAGTGGTGATCGTTTCTCCATATCAATTCGATCCTCGGGATCGGTTGAATCACCAACATATTCAGGCCATTTTTTATGCCAGGCATAGTTGGCTATAGGTTTGGATTCATTGGCTGTAACCAGGTTGGAAATACCAAACATATCAACACCACAGGCAAATATTTCAGGAGTAAAAGCCAGTCCCACTAATGCAGCATATCCGCCATAACTACCTCCCATTATACAGATTTTTTTAGGATCAGCTATCCCCTTTTTTATGGCCCATTGGACTCCATCTAACAAATCATTGTGCATTTTACCCGCAAATTCTCCCCTGGCAGCCATTTCAAATGCCTTTCCATATCCGGCAGAGCCTCTGAAATTAATTTGCAGCACAGCATATCCTCTGTTGGCCAGGAATTGAATTTCATTGTTATATCGCCAATAGTCACGACTCCAGGGACCACCGTGTACGTTTAATACCATGGGCAGATTTTTTCCGTTGCTGCCATTGGGAATGGTTATATACCCATTGATCGTCAATCCATCTTTACTGGTAAACGCTACTGGAACGGTGTCGGAAAAACTCTTTACATATTTTTTTGCCGGATATGAGTATAATTCAGCTAATTGATTTGATGGTTTTTGATAAAGATAATACCTGACTTCTTTTGCCGTGTAAGCCAGTAAAACATACTTTTTTTCCGCATTATCCCAACTGGTTATGGTAAAAGCATAAGGTTGACTGTCAAAAACGTCATTCAATTCATCGGCTAAATTTGACGCCAGAATTTCATCAAATACTTTTACTTTTTGTCTATCGGGATAAGAAAAAGCCAAAACCGGCATTTTACTTTTATTACTGATAAGTGCATGCCTCACATCAATATTTTCCGCCTCATATTCGACCTTCTCCTGGCCGGTAGTCAGGTCCAGAACTGACAGTACTTTTAAATCTCTGCCTTTATTGGACAAAATCCATAAACCTTTTTTATCAGATGTGGTTTTAATAAAACTGACACTCTCATTTACATTCCAGGAATATTTTTGAATCCACTTCTTATCTTTTTCCTGCC
Source organism: bacterium (assembly GCA_041556995.1). GTDB lineage: Bacteria > SAR324 > SAR324 > XYD2-FULL-50-16 > XYD2-FULL-50-16 > JAHJTV01. The sequence continues at coordinate 56,850 of JBFFHJ010000021.1, forward strand.
AGATTTCAAAAGTACTATCCTTTTCTACAGCCTCTCGAATACGTCCTATAAAACTTCCGTTGTAATCAGTTTTCCACGTTCTGACATCACCGGGATTTTGATGCATCAACAGCTGTTTTCCAGTTGTAATATTTACCTTATAAAGGTCAAATATCCAACCAATCCCCTTACTCAGGCCAATCAGGATGTTTTTTTCATCCCCGGGTAAAAATCCAACCAGAATAATACCCACATCAGGATCAGATTTCAAATCCACCGGCTTGTTGTCAGGGTTGTCGCTATCAAAAACATATATATAATGATATTCTCGATAGACTATAATATGTCGATTATCTTTTGCCCATACAATCGTTTCTATATCTGGATATAAACTGACCTTGATTTTGTCTGCCAGAGAACTATCCAGTTTTTGAATACATATTGCGTCTTTTTCCAACCAGGCAATTTTATCACCATGGGGAGAAATCTTAAATTTGCTTTTGAATTTACGATCATCAACAAAATCTTTAGCTGGGATCAACCTAGGTAGCTGAGCCCGAATCAAGGTAGGATGTGTTGGTTTCACTACACATCCTGCGCCTGTGAAAACTAAACAAACCAACACCATGGTTAGTAATTTTTGCATAACTCATCGAAGGTAACATGAGACTTTCCAACATGTTTTGTTCCGACAAGAATAATATAACTGCCCGAATGGAGGAGTAATAACGATTATCGGAATTAAATGAAAAGAGACTTGGAAAGTAAAACCCCGGTTTTGAAAAAAAGTTTAAAAGATGTTCGCTTTTATAAACAAAAATGAGGGTGTTTGACAAGTTTTCACTCGGGATAATGAAGATTTGAACACACCAAAAACGCTGAATCAAATGACTTTTTTCAAGGTTTTTCCCAGAAAATTTGGTGGAATAAGTAAAGAGGCAGTTATGTCAGCTCGGCCAGCTTTTTACAAATTTCACGGGTAATTTCGTCTTGATTTTTATTATCCCCCATAATGGTAATGTCCGCATAACTCTGGTAGAGTGGAAGCCTTTCAGCAAACAGATCTTCGAAAGTTTGCCCTTCCTTCATGGCAATACCTCGGGTTCCAAAATCGGTAACCCGTTTTACTATCTCTTTATATTCTACATCTAAAAAAACAATAAGTGAATTTTTTTTAAGGTGATTCATGGCCGCACAGCTATATATCACACTCCCCCCTGTGGCAATGATATGATGGCTGCAATCCATGGTACAAATTACCTCCTCCTCGATTTTTCGGAGTGCCATATACCCTTTTTCATCCACGATGTTCTGAAGAGTATCTTCAACTGCCAATTGTATTAATAAATCAGTATCGACAAAATCCATGGCTGTTTTTTTTGCCAGTAACACACCAATGGTGCTTTTACCTGCTCCCGGCATACCGATAAGTACAATATTTGATTTTTTATTTTTAAATAATGTTTTTTTCATTGTTGTGGAACTCCAAAAGCGATTCAATACCGGATGTTATTTGGAACTGCCCTGTCGGCAAACGTTACTTTAAATAGAACTATTTGCCTTTCTCAACATTTATGTCAATTGTTTTTAATGAAAATTATAATTCGTTAATACTGTATTGACATACTCGTCAAAAAAACTCATATTTATCGAGACATAGAAACATTTCATTGAATGATCGTTTTAAGTTTTGATTTGCTTGTATAATCAGTGCATAATGGAGTCTCATCTGATTGGAATGGATGAAAAAAAACACGATCTGTTATTGCACATTTAAAAGGCATATCGCATCCATGAAAATCGATGAGTTAACTATATCTGTAATAAAACATCTGAGAGACGGCAGAGTCCGTTTTAAGGAAATTGCAGACAAATTGTCCATTGCTGAAGGTACGGTACGATCACGCGTAAAGAAACTTCAGCAGGAAGGGATATTAGAAATAACCGGGTTGATCGATCCGGAAAAAATCCCGGATCAGAGCGTTGTATATATTGGTGTTAAGCTGAAAACCATTGACCTGGTGAAAAAAGGAGCAGAAATAAGCAAAGTCAAAGGCATTATTTCTGTTGGAGTGGTTACGGGTCGGTATGATTTGATTCTAACCGTTGCTCTGAAAAAAGGATTCGGTTTGCTGGAGTTTTATACAGAAGAGCTCTCAAAAGTCAAAGAAATAGGATCTGTAGAAGCATTTGTCGTTTATAAATGTTATAATATAAAAATCCCTTGCCAGGAATGCGGCATTTAGCCTGGTCCAAACAACCTTTTTTAACTAAAAAACAGGATATCAGAATGCAGGAGACAGCAAAAAAAACACCGCTTTATTCCAATCACATTGCCAGGGACGCAAAAATGGGGAATTTTGGTGGTTATGATATGCCCTTATGGTATCCGTCCGGTCCGAAAAATGAACACCTTGCCGTTATCAAAAACGCTGGTATTTTTGATACCAGCCACATGGCTGCCATATCCATTCAAGGAAAAGATGCCTTTGACCTGCTGCAATATTGTTTTTCCAAGGATTTGAGTGCCTGTATCGGACCTAAAAAAAATCCTATTGAGGACGGAAAATGCGTTTACGGCGTTTTTTTAAACGAATCCGGTTTTGTTATCGACGACTCCCTGGTCTATTGCCATAATGAAGCAATATTCACCATTATCGTCAATGCCGGTATGGGTGCCACTATTACCAGGCACCTTCTCAGTAACCAGAATGGTCGCGACGTTACTATCGTCGATCTGACGGATACCCTCGGGAAAATTGACGTCCAGGGACCAAAAGCTGCCAAAATTATGGCAAAGGTGATTCAGCAATCGGATTTGATCCTGGAAAAACTGCCTTATTTTAATTTTAAAGGGCATTACGACTTACCGGGAACGAACGTCCCGGAATCGTCAAACATTCCTTTAGTCAGTTTATTGGACGGAACCCCGATTTTGCTTTCACGGACGGGGTATACCGGAGAATTCGGATTTGAGATATTTTTACGGGCGGAACATACGAAGAAACTATGGGATCTGGTTATTGAAGCGGGTAAAGAGTTTGATGCTTTGACCTGCGGCTTGGCAGCCAGGGATTCATTACGAACCGGAGCAGTACTCCCGTTATCCCACCAGGATATCGGTGATTGGCCGTTTGTAGAGAATCCGTGGTTGTTCGCCTTGCCGTTTAACGAAGATTCTAAAAGCTTCAGTAAGGATTTTATCGGGGCCAAAGCACTATTATCAGTTGAAACACCGACCTATACCCATGCATTTGCCGGTTTTGATCCGCGAAAAGTTATCCCGGACGACGGAACTATTGTTTTGGACGATAATGAAACCGAAATCGGCACAGTTTTGACATGTGCCACCGACATGGCCATTGACAGGTACGAAAACAAGATTATCAGCATGGCCAGTGAAGATTGCCCGACGGACATGAAATTTCGCGGTCTGAGTTGCGGATTTGTAAAAACCAAACACCGGTTAAGCTCTGGACAAGTGGTCTATCTTCAAGGCGGAAATCGTAGATTTAAAGTTGAAATCAGAGATGATATTCGACCCGCCCGTACAGCCAGGAAAGCCATGGGAAAAATGAGGTGATTTTGGAACTTACTCTATCTGTGGTTTTCACTCTTTTAACCAATCTATTTAAAATAAACTCCTATGAATGACAAAAAAAATCTGAATTTGCCTGATGATCTGTTATATACCGCCGATCATGAATGGGCTAAAGTGGATGGCGACTCCATTAAGGTCGGTATTACGGATTATGCCCAGGAACAGCTGGGAGATATAGTTTTTGTTGAACTGCCGGAATCTGGGACCTCCATTGAAAAAGGAGAGGAATTCGGTAGCATCGAGTCGGTTAAAGCAGTTGCTGAAATATACATGCCCGTTTCCGGCGAGATAACTGCCGTCAATGAGCTTTTGTCGGATACCCCGGAACGTCTGAACGAAGACGCTTACGATACATGGATTATTGAGGTAAAAGTGTCTGATACCAGTCAAATAAAAGAATTGTTGTCCAAAAACCAATACCTGGATACTCTGGAGGGATAAATCATGAGATATCTGCCTCATACCAATGACGATATCGTTGAAATGTTGTCTGAGACGGGATTAAAAAACCTGGATGATCTTTTTGAAACCATACCGGAAGAATTTCGTCTCAAGGAGAAGTTGAATCTCCCGAAACCGCTGACCGAATGGGAACTGAATGATTTTATGAATTCCCTGTCCAACCAGGCAAACGGTTGTAACCCAAATATGGTATTTGTCGGTGCCGGCAGTTATTTTCATTATATTCCCGAATCGATCAAATATCTGTTAAGCCGGTCAGAATTCACCACAGCTTATACGCCCTATCAACCGGAAATCAGCCAGGGAACCCTACAGGGGATTTTTGAGTATCAAACGCTGGTAACACGGCTGTTGGGGATGGATGTGGCTAATGCCTCACTGTACGACGGTGCCTCGGCACTGGCAGAGGCTATTTTAATGACCATTCGGATCACCAAAAAATCCAAAGTTGCAGTATCTTCGTTAATAAATCCGCTATACCGAAAAGTCATTCAAACCTATCTTTCGCCAACGGAATACGAAATTGTAGATATCCCCTATCTGCCTGATGGTCGAACGGATCTGGATAAGTTGACGAACTTGGATGATTTTGCGGCTGTAGCTGTGCAGTCCCCCAATTTTTTCGGGATAATCGAAGATTTACAAGCAGTTAATGACAAAAGAGCAGACAAAAAAACGCTGTTTATCTGCTGTTTTACTGAAGCCCTCTCCTATGGACTGTTGAAACCGCCTGGAGATTTTGGAGCTGATATTGTTTGCGGTGAAGGTCAGAGTTTTGGCATTCCCCAATCCTTCGGTGGTCCCGGACTGGGAATGTTTGCCTGTAAACAGAAATATATACGTAATATGCCGGGGCGATTGGTAGGGGAAACCACTGATTTGGAAGGTAAAAGAGGGTTTGTTTTAACCTTGGCCACCCGCGAGCAGCACATACGCCGAGAAAAAGCCACCTCCAATATCTGCACTAATCAAGGGCTTTGCGCTATGGCTTCAGCCATGTATATGGCTTCGGCCGGTGGAACCGGCCTCAAAGAATTGGCCAACCTGAATTATGATAAAACCGAGTATTTAAAAAAAGAACTGATCGCTGCCGGTGTGGAAATACCTTTCCAAAGTCCTACGTTCAATGAGTTTGTGGTACGATTACCTGAAAATCATACAACCAAATACCAGACATTATTGGATAAGGGAATCGTGGCCGGTTTACCAATAACTCCCTATTTTTCGGATTTAAAGGATTGTTACCTGATGTGTGTCACGGAAACAGCATGTAAGGAAAACCTGGATACCCTGGTTAAGGAGATAATCAAATGACAAACGAAATAACCACCACCGGTATTGTCCAACTCGAACAACTGTTATGGGAAAAGGGCAAAAAAGGTAAAATCGGTATATCACTGCCTGAATCCGATGTTGATCGCCAGACCCCGGATACTTCACTGGTTAGAAAAGACTTGGATTTACCGGATCTTTCTGAAGTGGAAGTGGTTCGTCATTACACCCGGCTCTCACAATGGAATTTTGGACTGGATACCGGCATATATCCGCTGGGATCGTGTACCATGAAATACAATCCAAAAACAAATGACAGACAATCGGCACTTCCTGGTTTTGCCGGAACTCATCCTCTTCTCCCAGAAAAATTTACCCAGGGGATGTTGAGATTATTATTTGAACTGGAAAAATTCCTATGTGAAATCACCGGTATGGATGCCGTCAGTTTACAACCGGCTGCCGGTGCTCATGGAGAATTGGCCGGGATGTTGATTTTTCATGCTTATCATCAGGCCAAGGGTGCCCAACGTTCCAGGATTCTGATTCCCGACACTGCCCACGGAACTAATCCTGCCAGTGCCGCATTGTGTGGTTACCAAGCCGTTCCTGTTCGCTCCGGGAAAGAAGGAATTCTGACACCAGAGGCAGTGGCGGAGCTTATGGATGAGGACACTGCGGGAATCATGGTGACCAATCCTAACACGCTAGGTCTTTTTGAAGAAAATATAAAAGACATTGTGGATATCGTCCACGAAAAAGGTGGGTTGGTATACGCCGACGGTGCAAATATGAACGCCATCATGGGTATTGTAAAACCGGGTGCTATCGGCATTGATGTCATGCACCTCAACCTGCACAAAACTTTTTCCACACCTCACGGCGGCGGCGGTCCCGGTGCCGGTCCGGTTTGCGTGTTAAAACACCTGGAGAAGTTTTTGCCTACACCCCGTGTCGTCAAAGATAAGGATGTTTATACCCTGGTGGAAGATGTTCCGGAATCGATCGGCAAGCTTCATGCGTTTTATGGTAACTTTGGTGTTTTAATTAAAGCATACAGTTACATTTTATCCATGGGTGCCGAGGGACTAAAAAAGGCCAGTCAACATGCTGTATTAAACGCCAACTATATCAAGGAAAAACTCAAGGAGGTCTTTTTTGTACCTTACGACAGACCGTGCATGCATGAGTGTATTTTTTCCGATAAACTTCAAAAGGAATCCAATATAACCACCTTGGATATTGCCAAACGGTTAATGGATTACGGAATTCATCCGCCAACCATTTACTTTCCATTGATTGTAAATGGTGCGATGATGGTGGAGCCAACCGAATCGGAATCCAAAGAGGACATTGATCGTCTGATTGATGTTTTTAAAATCATTGCCAATGAAGCCGAATCCGATCCGCAAACTTTAAAACAATCACCATTAAAATGCAAAAGAAGACGTTTGGATGAAGTCACCGCCGCCAGAAACCCCTGTCTAACAGGTTAGTAGCAATAAAACAACCCCATCATTTTTCGGGCGGGCACACAATTCCGCCCCTATGGATTAAGGTAACGGTGTGCAAAAAGACCGGAGGTTGCCCGGGCATTGAAATTTATCATGGAATCGGGCAAAAGTGTTCTGGAAGGACCATCCTAAGAACTTCAAAATAATCCCGATGTAAAGGGGGTTTACATGGGGATTACTCAGAGTGGCAGACGAAAATCATTTAAGGAGGTGAAATCTTTCAAAAGACGAAAACGCTGGATGTAGATGACATAACCTGAGCGATTTTGTATCAGGCGTGCCACTTGCCCGATACAAGCGTATGATGGCCTATTTAACAGCAACAACGGGACATGGAGCCGTCAGAATAACATGTTGAACGGTTGATCCGAAAAAGAACTTTCCAATCTTGGATTTTTTCTGTACTCCCATAATGATCTTCTCAACATTAAGTTCTTTTGCCAATAATACCAGATTTTCAGCAACGTTCATATTGTTTGCTGGTAGCATTTTTGTATCATATTCAAAATCATCATCAGCATAAAATTTTTTCGCTTCTTCCAACACCTTTTCCGCTTTATCCATTTTGCCCAATTGTTCCTTTGGATCTCCTTCCAGAGCTGTCGTTATTAGAATGCTTGCATTAAAGGCTTTGGCATATTTCCGTGCGACTGCCAATGCATTTTGTGATTGTTTCGAACCATCATAACATACCATTATTTTCATCTGCTATCTCCTCCATACAGGAATGCGACAAAACCGAGTATCGGAAATCCGAGTCTCGAAGATTATATATAAAACCACTATTTCAGTCTCTGCACACAATTAACTAATTCAATATGAATTGTCAAGGATTTTCAGCATCATAAAAATTATTCCCATATCGGTTTTCCAGCAAATTAACAGGATAATTTGGATTTTTCCAGCGTTGTTTCCTGTCAATCGTCAAGTTCAAATCAAATAGCCAAATCATTCAAAAAAGAATCCAACCGATGATGCAGAAATATCTTATTATATAAACCTTGTTGATTATGTTAATCTATTTATATTTTAAAAACTTATGCACTAAAGCTATTAATTCTATTATTTTTTAGATGATATTTGCAAAAAAAATGTATTCCGGTTTTTTCAGAACTCTGGTATGGCTCAATGATATACTAAAGTTCATATACCCGGTTTTGATCCTTTTCTTTCGGAACATTGGCTATAAAATCAAAAATCGGGTGAAACATCATCTTAAAAATAAGGAAAAATATTATGGGAAAAGAAATCATTAGCACGGATAAGGCACCTGCCGCCATTGGTCCGTATTCACAGGCAGTTCGATGTGGCAACATGGTATTCGTCTCAGGACAGATCCCCATTGTTCCTGAAAGTGGAGAAATTGTAGAAGGAAGCATCCAACAACAAACACAGCAATCGTTAACCAATGTGGCAAATATCTTAAAAGCTGCCGGTTTGTCCCTGGATAATGTTGTAAAAACTACTGTCTTTATTACAGAAATGAGTAATTTTCCACTGGTTAACAATATTTATGAGTCTTTTTTTAAAAACAATCCACCAGCCAGGGCTTGTGTTGAGGTATCCCGACTTCCCAAGGATGTGCTGGTGGAAATTGAAGCCATTGCTATGGATTAAAAATATCCATCAAGCCAACGGTTTTTTGGCTGCCATAACATGAATGGCTCTGTTTTCAACCGCCATATGACATGCCTCCTTCAGGGCTTCAGAAAATGTGGGATGAGCATGGCATATGTGGCCGGTTTCTTTTGCAGTGGCATCCAATCCCAGGGCAACAACAGCTTCTGCTATCATTTCAGATGCATACGGTGCAACCATGTGAATCCCCAATAGTTTACTGGAATCAGGATCTGCCAACACTTTGACCATACCGTCCAGTTTATCGGCAGCGTGCGCTCGCCCCAAAACACGAATGGGACAGATGCCGGATGTGTATCGACGATTTTCCGCCATCAAATCCTCTTCGGTGTATCCGACACTGGCGGCTTCCGGAGATGTGTATACCACTGATGGAATGGCAGCATAATTGAGTTTTGGTTGTTTTCCGGCAATGATTTCTGCTGCAAAAATCCCCTCTTCGGACGCCTTATGTGCTAACATCGGACCGCAGATTACATCTCCAATGGCAAATATATGAGAAATCGATGTTTGGAGGTTTTGATCAACTTGAATAGCACCTTTTTTATCGGTCTTAATACCGATCTCCTCTAACCCCAGGTTTTCCGTGTACGGTTTTCGGCCGATGGCTGTCAGGCAATAATCCGCTTCCAGTCGCAACTCCTTTCCCTGTTTATCAATAGCTGTTACGAGTGCTTTTCCGTTGTTTTTCACTGCTTTTTCCACCTTACACTCCAGGTTGAACTTAATGCCCGTTTTCTTTAGAGAGCGCATCAGTTCCTTGCAAAGCTGTCTATCCATGGAAGGTAGGATCGTATCGACAATCTCCAGGATTTGTACCTTAGTACCCAGTTTTGCATAAACTGACCCCAGTTCAAGTCCGATTACACCTGCTCCAATAATCACCATGGAATCGGGAACGGATGTTAACGACAGCGCCTCCGTGGAGGTAATAATCCTATCCTTGTCAATATCGATACCCGGCAGTGAATATGGTTTGGATCCAGTGGCGATAATAAACCTGTCAGCCGATACCTGCTCCATGGAACCATCACTTTTTGTAACTTGAATATGTTGTTCATCAACAAAAGAAGCATGTCCCGACAATCGGTCTATTCCATTGTTTTTAAACAATGCCTGTACACCTTTGCTATTTTGACTGATGACTTTGTTTTTCCGCTCTATTGTTTTACTAAAATCAAACTGCAAATCTTGAAAACTAATGCCATGTTTAGCGAAATTTTTACGGGCTTCATAGTAATTACTGGCAGATTCCAGTAGTGTTTTGGATGGAATACAACCGACATTCAGACAAGTTCCTCCCAGGGTTTCATATCGTTCCACCACTGCGGTTTTTTTACCCAGTTGAGCACATCGAATAGCGGCTACATATCCTCCCGGACCTGAACCGATAACTACTACATCATATTTTTTCATCTTTTTTCTTAAAAAAACGTTTAACTACGTTCATAACAAATCTGTCCGTAGCATCACAAAGACAATATTGTCTGTTCTAATTCAAAGCAATTCGGCAAGACTATGGTTTCCTCAGGAAAATCAATCGCTCCTTGAATGCCGATAAAATGAATACTGCATTCTTCAGCGGTTCGATAATCCGTTAAAGCATCACCGATAAAAAAACAGGCATTTGGATCAAGATCCAGATCAGACATCACATTTTTCACATGGACGGGTTTTTTCACCGGTGATCCAAAAACCCGTTTAAAATAATGCAACATTCCCCGTTTTTCGATAATTTCATATAATTCATCTTCTGGAGTTCCCGAAACCACATAAAGAGGCACCTCCCGGTGATGTTTTTCCAAAAATTCCCAAGCTCCGGGAATCCAATCGGCCTTTATGACTTTGTCCTTTACCCGACTGGAAAAGTCAGTGCACTTGGAATCCAACTCGCTTTGGGTCAAGGGTTGATTTAGAAAGGTTTCATAATAATATGCAATTTTTTCCACCCGACTAATTCCACCGTTGATCTGATGATGATGTATTACCTGTTTAACAATATTTTCGCCGTAGGGTGAAAATATATCTTTGAACGTATCAGTTTTTATCGCGGTTGAATCCAGAATCACCCCGTCAAAATCGAAAAAAATACTTTGTATGTCATTCATGTTCATATTCATCTGATACCCTACACTTTTATTTTTCCCTTACTTAATAGTCGACAATAACAGGTATGCAAGCGAATTGTCACCCGTGAAAAGCAAACGGTTTTCCAACGGGTTCTTTCCATTTGAAAATTGAGCAACTATAATGGTTCAATTCAAACAAATTTTGATAACTGTTCGCTTTTGATTCCATTGATTCTTAAATAAACATGCCCGGGAGAATAAAAAAATGTCTCTAATGATAAAAGGAGGATTGATTGTCACTTCATCGGGATCATACACGGCTGATCTGTATGTGGAAAATGAAAAAATTAAAGCCATTGGCAACAACTTGAACCATCAGGCAGATGAGGTGATAAATGCCCAAGGGAAATATGTATTACCCGGCGCTATCGATCCGCATACGCATCTGGCCATGCCTTATCTGGATTTCTGTACCCAGGATGACTATGAAACCGGAACTATTGCAGCAGCTTGCGGAGGAGTGACATGCGTGGTTGATTTTGCCACTCAGCAAAAAGGTGAATCTTTGTTTGACACCATTGAGCGGAAAAAATCTTGGGCCAACGGTAAAGCCGTTGTAGATTATTCTCTACATCCCGCTATTACTGACCCCAGAAAAGAGATCATTGATGAAATTAAAAAAGCTATCTGGGATTATGGAACACCCAGTTTCAAGATTTATATGGTCTATGACATCAGGGTGGATGACGGAGTTATAATCAAGTTGTTGGAAGAAGCTCGGAAACAAGATGGACTGGTTCAAGTACATGCAGAAAATCGACATATGATTGATTATATGAACGAAGTATTAGCCGCACAGGGTAAGCTTTCCCCCCGTTACCATGCTGTCAGTAGACCCAATATTGCTGAAGAGGAAGCTGTTTCCAGGGTGGCTAAAATGGTAGAATTAACCGGTTCCAGGATATACATCGTTCATCTTTCTACCAAAGAAGGACTGGCTTGTGTGAAGGAAGCACAGCAAAAAGGATTGGAAATCTATACTGAAACATGCCCCCAATACCTGGTTTTGAGCGAAAAACGTTATCAGGAACCGGATTTTGAAGGTGCAAAATATGTCATCTCTCCACCACTCAGGACCGAAGATAGTCAAACCGCTTTATGGTCGGGAATTAACGGCAACCATATTCAGGTGATAGCTACAGACCATTGTCCCTTTGATTTTAAAGGCAAAAAAGATCTGTTCGGACAAGGGGATTATAAAAAAATTCCCAATGGGGCGCCGGGCATTGAAACCATGTTGATGCTGATTCATTCGGAAGGAGTTCATAAAGGACGTATAAGTTTGGAAAAAATGGTGGATGTCCTATCAACCCGGACTGCAAAAATGTTTGGTTTAAAAGAAAAAGGTGAGCTACTACCCGACAAAGATGCTGATATCGTTATTTTTGATCCCCTTCAAACCTTTACCATTACTCAAAGCAAGCTGCATATGAATGTCGACTATACGCCATTTGAAGGCATGGAAGTGACAGGAATGCCTCTAATGATTTTTTCCAGGGGCAAAAAGATTGCACAATGGAATGGTGAAAAAGTGACATTTATCGGCGAAATCGGCCGGGGACAATTTATCAAACGGGAACCGTTTAGGCCATTGTAGTCCCATTACAAAATGATAATTGGTTTATTACTTTACATATCACCCGCTTTTTTTAGCGCCTCGAACTCCTTTTCATGAAGCAACGTTTCCGTTTCCAACAGGATATAAACATCATGATCGGTCTTACCAATCCCGGAAATAAATTTGCTTTGGGCAGACTCATCCAGTTCGGGGGCCGGATCAACTTCTGATTCCGGAATAGAAACAACACCGGCAACCGTATCTACAATTAATCCGGTTGTTACTCCGTGAATGCTGACAACAATAATACAAGAACGTCCATCGTAGGCGATCTCGTCCAATTGAAAACGAACCCGTAAATCAATGACCGGGATGATTTTACCCCGTAAATTGATGATTCCCCTGGTAAACGATGGCAAATGGGGGACGTTGGTAATCTTGATCTGTGACCCAAAAATAACCACTTCCAATACATTTTTGATATCAATACCATACATGGTATCTGCCAAGGGAAAACTAAGAAATTTGCATTCCCTTTCAACAACTATATCATGATCATATGCGGATGGATTAACAAACGCTTCCTGTTCTGAAACTTGTGGTGTCATGTTTCTTCCCCTTTGATTTCAAAACGTGTCAACAAATTTTTTTCCTATTTGTTACCGGAAGACAACACTGATTTGGCCTGACTTCTCCGGCGTCTATAGTTTTAAGGCAATCAAAAAGATGTTTAATTATATCATAAAATCAGTAACCAATGTCAACCATAAAACAAAAAGTGGAAGGGGGTGGATTGATGACACGTTATCCAGCAGAACCCGTTGTTTTTATTCAATTCCAAGTTTATTTGCTGGTTAAACCGATTCTTCCTGCTTTACACCAATAGCATTAAACGTATTTTCTGTAGCTTTCAGAATGTAGGCTTTACCTTTTAGATTATTGATCCAAAGGAATCGGATGAAATAAACTTCGTTATTGATTTCATTTTTCAGCCAATTCAGATATCCCTGAAACTGGGTGGTGTCTTCTGTTTTTTTTCGTTGGAGTTTTTTCTCAATAGCAAGAATCTGCTCAATTATTTTTTGTATCTCATCTAAACCAATGATTTCTATTTGTCTATCATTGACCTTTTTGAAAACATTTTTAATTTTACTTTTTGTTTGACCGACTTTCAGCAAATCTTTGAAAAAATTCATATACAGGTAAAGCGTTTTTATGCTTTCCTCAAGGGATGAATCCCGAATTTTTTGAATGATGGCCCCTTTTTTAGCAATTACATCTTTTATCGATGCATCTGATGTCAGGCGGAGTTTTTCTTCCAAATGAGACTTTTCCGCTTCCAGCTGAATCAATTTATTGTATTCTTTAATGATTTCGTCGATAACTTGGGATATGATGGTTAGATAGGTATACTTTTCCGATTTTGGATAGTGTTTCTCAGATAAAAATATGATTCGCTGCTCCAGACTAACGTCCTGTTTTAAGGCATCTCTTTGGTAGTTACCAGAAATGGGGTGTACTTCATTGAGACATTTGGCAAACACTTTAAAAATAATGCTTTGGATTTCCTTTTTTATGTCATCAGGTGAAAACCCCAATATGGCAGTGGCAGCTGCGGTTTTATCCGCTTTGGCTGACTTTTTATCGCTGGCGATCGTTATCCCGGCCTCCTTATCTCCTGAAATACTGGCTCCCAGGTAAACGCCGGAATCGGTCATCTCGCAGCTTAAGCCTTTCTGTTCTACTAACTGTTTGATTTTATTCCGAAATTTCATCTTGGTTTCAATATACACTACACTATCACCGAATTCCAAATTGCTCAGATTAAAATCTTCAGTGAACATATGAGAATGTTTTTCCAACAATCGTTTGACAATCTTATGTAGGACCGTTTCATTGACATAGACATTCTTATCATCCCGTATTTCAAGAGAAATAATGACATCCTCCAATCGACAGGCTCCTTTCCTTCTTTCAGCACTATCAGGTGATTTGGAAAGATCTCCTTTCAGGCTTTTTCGCCGATCGACAATTCTTCTTTTTTCCTCACCATCATGTTTGAAATTAAATTGGATAATACTTCCCTTACCTGTGCATTTTACTAATTTTATGTCCTGTTTCTCGTCCATGCATTTAAAACTGATTGATATTTCCAATCATAAAACAGTTGCGAAAAACCATTGATGATCGGTGTATGTTGTTTAAACCTAAAGGTTTTTGGTTATGTATGTATGCATCAGAATAGCGGCTGTTTTAGAGGTTCGAAAATCGATATCAAATAACGGGTTAACTTCTGTTATTTCCATTATTTCCACTGAAAAAAACTCAGATAAATATGCCACCAAAAACTGGGCTTGCTCAGCAGTCAAACCGATGGGCGATGGTGCACTCACTCCCGGTGCATCTGCCGCTTTAATCGCATCCATATCAAATCCCAACATCGTGGTGGATTGCCGGGGATGATGAATTGTTTTTTCCAAACAGTCAGTTATGGACGATGAATACAGTTCGTTCAAATAAACAATGCCGATTCCCCACTTTTTGGCATCTTCAATATAAGCAACTGAATTAGCATGTAATTGAATGCCGATTTCAAAGAAGTTTTGAGGTGATAAAAGACGTTCTTCTATTAATTGACGGTAAGGAGTACCACTATTACAAATGTCGTTTTTTCGGATGTCGAGATGAGCATCCACATTGACTGCTATAAAATTGCTAAACGCTGCCTGCATGGCTTTTCCATCCGGATAGGATAAATCATTGCCGCCACCCAGAATCAACACTTTTTTACCATCCTCCAAAAGCGAATGGACCACCTGGAAATGGCGTTCATGAATCTCCTCCAGTGACCCATCGAAGCTGGTATCTCCAAGATCCATCAAATCGCCTTCCTGAAGTTCGGAAGGAGCTGTCAGTTTATAAAAAGACCGGCGGATTTCTGTCGGTGCCAAAGCTGCACCGGCTCGTCCTGAATTTCGCCAGATCCCTTCATCCTGTCCACAGCTGAGAACAACAAATTTGGCATATTCATAGGCTGACCGATCAACCTGAACCAAAGCTCCCAGACGAATATCATTGGAATCTGCTGATTTAAAAAACAATCCCGAATCGGGTCGAGAAGTAAGTTCCATTATTGCATCTATGTCCATTGATTTTATTTTATTATAAGGTGTTTGTTTTTATTCAGGCCGTAATCTGTTCCGAAGTTGAAGAAGGCGTAAAACGACCACCGATGGTATAACGTGATCCCGGGTAAATAAACCGGTTAACGGTGGCCACTGTTGTTTTAACCCAGGTAGTCCGATGTAACACCAAACAGGGTTCGTTGGCTTCGATTTCCAGCATGTTGCAAGTATCAGTATCCGGCATCACAGCTTCTATAATGTGTTCTGCTTCTGTTATCGGTGCCACCTTCAATAAATATTTACTGGGGGTGATAGTCGAAAAATCCTGCTTCATATAGTCAGGTGCTACTGCCGGATTGACATAACGATCGGCAATTTGGATAGGAATGCCATTTTCCCGATGAATTAAAATTGAATGAAATATCGAAGCGTTGGAGGGCAATGCCATAACATCGGCTATTTCCGGCTGTACGTTTTCCTGTACCAGTAAATGAACCTGACTGCTGTGTTCTCCTCCTCTTTTTTTGATTTCATCAGCAATGTTATGAATCTCCAACAGGGCGAACTGGGGTTTTTTCTTGGCCACAAAGGTCCCTGCCCCTTTTCTACGAATTATGTGCCCTTCTACTGTTAATTCCCGTAACGCTCTGTTGGCCGTCATGCGTGATACCCCGAGGGATTGTACCAATTCATTTTCCGAAGGAATTCGGGTATCTGGTGGCCAATGACCAGACCGAATCCTTCTGATAATCAGTTGTTTTACTTGCTGGTATAACGGCCAGGGAGTTTCTGCATTTAATTGATCCGGCAAAGCATCTTTTGTTGAATCTGCATCCTGCAAATTATTTCCCGTTATTTCCGTTGAAGAGATTTGATCTTTTGTCATATGAATCAGGTCGTTCAGTAATTGATTATGGGTGGTTGAATGTTGTAAAAAAGGCAGTTTTTTTTATGTTACATGAATTTATTGTACCAACCCAAGGAAAACTTGTATATACAAATTAAGTTGTTTAAAATCGACGCTCCGGTCTTAAAAGATGGGTGATTCATAAGTTTATGACTTTGATAAAAAACTTGAACATATCTATCAATTGGAGTAAATTGTACTATTAGGAGCGTGCGCTTTCTTCATGGTAACATCATGGTAGAGGAAAACAATGATGAAGAACGACGAAATAAAACCTCTTATACTTGTGGTGGACGATAATCCTCAGAACCTGCAATTCATCGGCAATCTCCTGGCTGATAATGGTTATGAACCCGCTGTAACCATGAATGGTTCACAGGCATTGGAGTTTTTAGAAAACGAAAAACCTACCTTGATTTTGTTGGATGTCATGATGCCGGAGATGGATGGCTATGAAGTTTGTAAAAGAATTAAAAGCAAATCTGATAATCAGGATATTCCAATTATATTTTTAACCGCCAAAACTGAAACGGATGACATTATCGAAGGATTCAATAGCGGGGCAGTGGACTATGTTATCAAACCGTTTAATCCACCTGAATTACTGGCACGGGTTAAAACACATATCGAACTGAATTTAACCCGTGAAGAATTAAAACAAAACAATGAACTATTAAAAAGAAATGAAGCAGAAATCCGTCAGCTGAACGAGCAATTAAAAGGCACGGTCATAGAAAAAAGTGTCAAACTTGAACATGCCCAGGAGGAGATACTGGAAAAGGAACATAAAAGTGAACTGGCCGACATTACTACAGGGACACTTCATAATGTAAAAAACATTCTGACCAGTGTAAAAACCTCGTCGGAGTTTATTATGGAGAACATTCTAAATGCCCAATCCGGTAAAGCATTTAAAAAAGCAAATGATCTTCTCAAGAAAAATTTAGATAATATATCTGATTTTATTGTTAATAATCCGAAAGGAAAAATGTTGTTAGAATACTACCTGAAGATCGAGGACTTATTAAACTCGGAAAAAGATTTTATCAAAAGCGATCTGGAGAGAATAGCAGAGAAAGTGGAAGTCATCGAAAAAATAGTCAGCGTACAACAGGAATATGGAGGTGGAGAAGATAAGGATAAAGTAAATCTTGGTCAGATTATCGACGATGCTTTGGCCATGCAATCAGGATCAATCGATGCACATAGAATAGAAGTGATTAAAGAGTATGATCAGATCCCGAACGTGTATATTCTAAAAACAAAATTCATGCATATCCTGATCAACCTGATAAAAAACGCCAAGGAAGCTATGATCGAAACGGCTGAAGAGGATAAAAAGCTGATGTTTATCATCGAACAGGGCAGTGATAAGGTCCGGTTGAAAGTTAAAGATACAGGTATAGGAATATCTAAGGATAACCTGAAACATATTTTTACCCATGGCTTTACTACTAAATCGGATGGACACGGTTTTGGCCTGCACAGCTGTGCAGCTTATATGAAAGAAATGAATGGAGAAATCAGTGTTGAAAGTGAAGGTAAGGGCAAAGGAGCCACTTTTGTAATTGAATTACCGATGGATACTCCACGCTAATCCTGATCCAGGGCATCACGCTACAAATCAATATACTTACCATCAATCCCGCCATTGAAATCAAGCTCCAAGTAATTATCAATAAGTCAGACTCGACTCACCTCACACTGTCATTCCAGGGCCTGAGGCTACATGAAAAATCTCTGTGAAGCCAAAGTGATTTTAGCTATTAAGTTGGCGAAATTCTATGCTCAGAACTCACCATTATCTCATGCAATGTCCTATGGATTTCGATCCTGAGAGATCCTCGTCATACGATCTCTGAATGACAGATAGTGGAGCTTAACTTAATATTTTTAAGCCCTACGTGGCTGTTCAATATTTCACCAATGTATTTACTTGAAGAATATCGCTTTATAAAAAACGGACAAACACAAAGATCCAAACAGTACTATAATTGAATCAATTAGATACAATTGTCCCTATTTAAACCATCCTGTAGATTGACATCTGTGTTGTTTAATGTATTTTAAATAAAAATATAATCCGCTGATTCATGGAGTAATCAAAATCAGTTCAAGGAGGAGACAAATGAGCGAAAACATCTATGAACAAATGACAGAAAAAATCATGCTGAAAGGCTCGAAAATTATTCCACAGCTTTTCAAAATGATTGTAAACAAGGAAGAAGCTGAATTAATGATGGCCATGCCCGGTATCCCGGAAGAATTGGCAGTAAAAATCGGTAAACCGTTGGATGAAACAGAAAAAATGTGCCTGGAGCTTTACCACAAGGGGACCGCCTTTAAATCATTTAAAGGGGAGACCATCGGTTATAAAATGTGCCGCGATATGATTCAATTTCACGATGCCACCATATTGTGGCCGGAAGCTAACACTGAATTTCATGATCTTTGGCAGAAATTCATTGAAGAGGAGTGGCCGATATTTGCAAAATTGTACTCCGAGGTTCTACCTAAACCGTTCACCCGCGTCATCGCGATAGATACGGCAATTGATGTCGGCAGACAACAAATTCTGGATGCAGACAGTGCTATGACCATCATTAAAAACGCCGACATAATTGCAGTTACTGATTGCACCTGCCGAACCATCGCACATAAATGTGATGCGCCATTGGAGGTCTGTATTCAAGTAAACAACTCTGCTCGCTATGCCCTTGACCGAGGCACCGGAAGAGAATTATCCAAAGAGGAGGCCAGACAGATGTTACTGGATTGTGAAGAGGCCGGACTGGTTCATGTGGCCATGAATAAAACCCACGCCGGTCATTTTATCTGCAATTGCTGTAGCTGTTGCTGTCAAACATTTCCATTAATGATCACCGACGGTTTGAATATCTGTGATCCCAGTCGATTCGTTGCCAAAGTGAATTCCGAACTTTGCACTGATTGCCTGGCCTGCATGGATCGCTGTTTTTTTAATGCTTTGAAGGAAACAAATACGGAAGACGACGAAACGGTTATGTCTGTCATTGAAGATAAATGCTTGGGATGCGGACAATGTCACATTACCTGCCAAACCGGTGCAATTGCTTTGCATGAAAGCAAACCAATTGATTTTATTCCCAATTAGAACCAACTCTCTTAAGCAACAAACAACTTCCAAAAAGCGGATCAAGAGGAATCGGTCCGCCCACTCACAGTAAAGATCTATTTAAATACCTATTATTAATACCCTCAAGCTTTAAAAAATCTGGATTTACAAGCTCATTGGCTTTTTTTAGATGATGTAACAGTAAAACAAAACAGGTGCATCCAGACAATAACAACATAAAACATAAACTCAAAATTGCTATAACCGATTTACCAATCCAAAAGAAGTTCATTTGAGACAGGTTTAAAATCCACCCGGTTCCCCAATTATTCATCTCCATGGCGTATTTAATCAGAAAATCATCATGGCTGATAATACGAATGTCAGTAGTGATTAGCTGGACAGCAATGGTATTCCTTCTGATTTTTTAGCTGATATTGATATTGGAAAGGCATTCCAACATGCAGTGAATTATCAAACAATAATAAATGATGTCGGAAACGGCTTGATTATTAATCCGTGTAATCCAAATGTCATTGGTAAAGGTGCTGTTTCCAACATTTGTAACTGGCAAAGTGGAAGCATATTTAAGTAAAGCTCAAGGTGTTTTTCAACCCAATCCAATGATTGCTAATTCAAGTGATGAATTATTAAAATACTTGAAAGGAGATAAATAACAGAGAGAATTGTTTCTATTAACAAGAACAAGTTAATTAAATTGTTTCTTTTTATAAGAACAGATGTATTAAAAGACCTTTTCCAGCTACAATTTTCGTAAATCTTGAGGTTAAGCTTTACTAACCTAATAATCAAAAATTTGTTATTGTACAAATTCACTTGATCAATATCAAAATCTAATAAGAAATAATTTGACTTCTTACGGAATATGAGATCAATTCTTCATTAATTTCGAAAAACATTTAAATTATCGACAAAATAGTCTAAAAATGCAAGATTATCATTAAAACATACGTCTTCTGTTTTTCAGGTGATCTGATATAAGATAGTATTAAAATAATTGCTATAGCAACTATTTTAATCAACTATATAAAACTTGAGAAATTTGTTTGTCTAAAATTTAAAGTTACCTTACAAAAACCCTACGATATTAATGGTATTTGATTTAAGTTGGTTTATTGTGAGCCATTATTCGGACAAAACGCAATAACATTCGGCTATCTAAAGGTATTGAAGATTTTGTTCAAATATAATGCAAAAAATTGTACCATCTATTTGTTACAAGTTTAACTGATTATAAAATAGTTGACTTTTTGGAAATTAAATTTTAGGCTAGCGTCGCAAATGAACATATACAATTTTAGAACTTGAGAAATAAGATACGAATGATTGTTGCATCAATATTCGGATTTGTTAAATTCTCATCTTTATTATCAAATTTACTCAAACAACGAAAGGAGGGACAAACAAAGAGAATCATTCTTTATCTATACACATGTTTTTATGGCAACAGTAATGTTCGATTGCATCAAAAAAAACGCATAAAAAGCTGTTTTAAATATTGCGTTTGATTATATTTTAGGAAAAAATCGCATATTGTTATATTTGGAATACACGATATTTAGTGTATTGACAATGATTACAGTAGTTTGGCGTTTTTTGAGAGCGCTGTAAAGAGCCTTGATTTTATTGATCGAGATCCTAAGCATAATGGGAACAAGTAACTCAGGTTCGTATTTTATATTGAACCAACATTAGTAAATAAAGAAGTTAAATTATCCATTGGCATCTAAGCAAAACCTGCTTAGATTGGGTCTGTTTGAAAATATTTGGTAAATACAATTTTCTTTAACCAATACACTGTAAGTTATGAACATTACAGTGTATAATCCGCGTGTTTTTCAAAGAAAAGTGGAGGAAATATTATGTTAAAAAAGCTTACTAAGGTGTTGGTTAAAAGCGCAGTATGTGCTGTCATTCTTTCTTTGCCTTTAATGTCAATCAATGCCGGTGGTCATCCGGATTATCTTCGGGTTCCCCTGGGCACTGAAGTGCCAACTCTTGATCCTGGTGTTGCAGAGGACAATAAAGCCATTGAAGTAATAGAGCAACTTTTTTCCGGCTTAACAACTTATGATGCAAAAACATATGAAGTTAAACCCAATTTGGCTACTAGCTGGAAGGCCACAAACGGTGGAAAAACCTATACATTCAAGATGAGAGAAGACGCAAAGTGGACTAATGGCGATCCCGTAACGGCTCATGATATTGTTTATGCAATCAGAAGAAACATAAAGCCCGAAACAGCATCTCCCTATGCGTTTGTACTGTATATCCTTAGAAATGCGGAAGATATTAACAAAGGAAAAATTAAAGACGTTAAAAAAATCGGTGTAAAGGCATTAAATAAATACACTGTTCAATTCCAGTTGAACAGTCCGGCCGCATTTTTCCCTTCCATCGCGGGAATGTGGACGTTGCGCCCCTTACATAAAAAAACCATCGAAAAACATGGAACTCGCTGGACTGATGTTAAAAACATTGTAACTTGTGGTTCATATAATCTCGAAACCTGGTCTCGTGGTAATTTGTTAATTCTTAAGAAAAATCCGATGTTTTTTGATTCGAACAAAACCAGGATAAATGAGATCCGATATTTAATTGTTCGTGAGCCCTCTACAGCTCTTGCCATGTACGAGAATAACGAATTGGATCTAATCGGAATTGAGCATCAAGCCATACCCCCACCGGAAATACCTCGAGTTAAGAAAGATCCTGTCTTAAGTAAGGAATATAGTATATATCCACGGTTTGGTACATATTATTTAGGCTTCAACAACGAACGCCCACCGGTTGATAATCCCCTTATTCGAAAAGCGATTTCTGCAGCAATTGACCGAAAAACGATTATAGACAGGGTTGTAAGAGGAGACCAAACTCCTGCAACCACTTTTACCAGTCCTCCGGTATTTGGTGCAGTCGATCCTGCTGAAAGGGTCGGAATTCGATATGATCCCGAACAAGCCAGAAAATGGTTGGCAGAAGCCGGATATCCCAATGGGAAAGGTATGCCGGAGATTATTTACATGCACAATACATTAGAGTTGCATGCCCAAGTCGCACAGGCGGTTCAAGCCATGTTAAAACGAAATTTGAATATTAATGTAAGGATTCAAAACCAGGAATGGAAAGTGTACCTGAAATCAACCATGCAGCCAGATACACCGCATATGTTTAGATATGGATGGGGCGCTGATTATCCGGATGCACACAATTTTCTAAGTGAAGTCTTCCATCCAACCAAGTCGATTAATCGAATTCGCTGGAAAAATAAAGAATTTGCGACTTTGATGGACAAAGCAGTAAAATCGACCGACCAAAAGGCTAGAAAAGAAATGTATCGAAGGGCGGAACAAATTTTGTGCGAAGAAGAAGCTGCCATCGCCCCTATCTATTTTGATACGGCTCAATACCTGTCAAAACCCTATTTAAAGTGGAATTTTATTGCATTGGGTGGACAGCATGTACGTGAGTGGTATTTTACTGATAAATAAAGACAAAATTTTATCTTTATTTTCTAATAATGATTTGAGCCTTAATCTATCCTTTGTGAAAGATTGAGGCTTTATAAAGCTCCGTGGACTTCATTGCTGTGAATGTTTTAGAGATTTATTTTAAGTGGCTGCACCACAGCAAAGATATAGAAACTGTTCTTTCTGAAGTTGAAGCCTCATGATCATGTGGAAATTGATAATTAATTCCTGGTTAAAACGAGCTGTTTTGGAGAAGTTTGAATCGTTCTTTTATTTAAATACCATTAAAATAAAATATTATCATACCTACTCAAATTGTATATGAATCCATAGAAATCTTATAGCGATCTAAATAAAATAAATGATATAAATACTAATCAAAATGGCCCTTACAAAGCATCAAAATGAAGACTGTTTGTTACCTGCGATATCACTCCATGAAAGCAGTAATCTTGCAAAGAGCACAAGATTACTGCTTTCATGGAGTGATAATGAGTCTTTTTTATTCAAAATTGATCAAAGATGGATCAGAGATATTAAACTGGTGCATATTTAAAAAATTAATATACTGATGATTTTGTTTTAAACTTTTTTGAAAGAGTCAATATGGCATATTTTCTTATTCGACGAGTTTTTGGCGGTTTTATTTCATTAACTGTTATCGCTTTTTTAGTTTTTTTCTTATTACGTGCTTTACCTGGAGGACCTTTTGATCAGGAAAAAAGCTTGCCTCCTGAAATTATAAAGAATATAGAAGCATACTATGGGCTTGATAAACCGTTGTGGCAACAATTTACAACCTATATATGCAATGCTTTAAGTGGAGATCTGGGCGTTTCTTATACCCAAAGAGATTTACCAGTAACAGAGCTTATAAAGGATAAAATTAAAATATCGGCAGAACTGGGAACATATTCCATGATATTTGCCATTTTACTGGGAATTCCATTGGGCGTGCTTGCCGCCTATCATCATAATAGTGTTTTTGATTATATCGCCAGTTTTTTGGCTATTATTGGAAGAAGTATTCCCAATATGGCTCTCGCGCCAATGTTGGCCTTGTTTTTTGGGCTATTTTTACAACTGGTTCCGGTAGCCAGATGGACGACCTGGGATTCAAAAATATTACCCACCATAGCCCTGGGTCTTGGTTCAGCAGCCTTTATCGCTAGGTTAACCCGATCAAGCATGCTGCAAGTCATTCGAGATGATTTCATTCGTACTGCCAGAGCCAAGGGACTCTCTGAAATTTCAGTTATGTTTCAGCACGCATTACGAAACGCCTTACTTCCAGTTATAACTGTCATTGGTCCCATTTTCGCCTATACCTTAACAGGAACACTTGTCATCGAGAGAATATTTGCCATACCTGGGTTGGGATATTATTTTGTAGTGAGTATCAGCAATAGAGACTATCCAGTCGTGGTGGGAGTTTATTTATTATTAGGTTTTGTTATAATTTTAATGAATACAATCGTTGACATCCTATACGCCATAATAGACCCACGAATACGGCTGATCTAACAATTGCGACACTGTGGGGAGTTTTGCGATAAAACTAATAAGATTTTGAATACGAAAATGATAATTGTTTTTATAGCCCATTTTATAAATGACTCTCGACTGATTAACACGCTGTTTGGAAAATCATAAACAACTGATAACACTTCCATGTATTTTTAACAGGTATTTTTATGAAAATTGAGCCAACCACAATTGAAGAGATCGATTCTCCCGAATCAAAAGATAAAAGTGAAAACCTTACAAAATTAGCTTATTATCGTTTTGTAAAGAATAAAATGGCTGCTTTAAGTGCTGTTTTTATCATTGTTCTTATTATAGTTGCCATTTTTGCTCCTTATATAGCACCAAAGCATTATGCGGATGATGATTTTCTTAGTGGCTACCTGGCGCCTGGGGTGGAAGAAGAATTTATCCTGGGAACAGATTTTTTAGGCAGAGATTATTTGAGTCGGATAATATATGGTGCCAGGGTTTCAATCGCCGTAGCAATTATCGGAGCCTTTACCAGTTTTTTGATAGGTGTTGTTTATGGTTTGATTTCCGGTTATTTAGGTGGAAGAGTCGATGAATGGATGATGCGGGTGGTTGACATTCTGTATGCGGTTCCTACTCTATTGTTTATCATACTTATTATGGTCTATTTTCGTTCGGGAAAACCTGAAGATTTTACCGGAGTAAAAGCCTTTTTTTATACAATTGATGATTCAATGGGAGGAATGCTTTTTATCTTTATTGGTATCGGTTTAACATCCTGGTTACGGATGGCCCGTATTGTTCGGGCGGAGACACTTTCCATGAAACAAAGGGAATTTATTGAGGCCTCTGTTTCTCAAGGATTTACTAAAACACGAATCGTTTTTCGTCGAATTTTACCCAATATTATAGGCCCTTGTATTATCGCAGAGTCTATGGAAATCCCCGCTTACATTCTATATGAAGCCTTTCTGAGTTTTATTGGGCTGGGCGTTAATCCACCTATGCCAAGCTGGGGCGGAATGATTTCCGAAGGTATCCAGGGCATGCGATCATATCCTTATTTAATACTCTTACCTTCGATCGCTATGACAATAACCGTGCTAGCTTTCAATTTTCTGGGGGATGGTTTAAGAGACGCGATTGACCCAAAACTAAAAGATTAAGACATAATTAAATTGATTACACCTTTTAGAGGATTCATGAACGACAATAAACAAACAATAGAAAGCCAATCTCCATTGCTAAACGTTAAAGATCTAAATGTTGCTTTTTATTTACGACAAGGAATAGCCAAAGCGGTTAATGATGTCAATCTACAAATAGAGAAAGGAGAGACGTTAGGCATTGTAGGTGAATCAGGTTGTGGGAAAAGTGTTACCTCACTTGCCATAATGAGGCTTATTTCCGAACCGGGGAGAATATTAAGCGGTGAAATACTGCTAAATGGAGAAGACATTCTTCAACTTACTAAAAAGCAGATGAGAAATGTCAGGGGAAATAAGATCTCCATGATTTTTCAAGATCCTATGACATGCCTCAATCCAGTCATGACGATTGGAAAACAACTTACCGAGACATTGATAAAAAACAAACACATGAAAAAGAAGGATGCACTGGATCGTGCAGAGTTCATGTTAAAGGAAGTAGGTATACCGACTCCCAAACGGCTATTAAAGTGTTATCCTCATGAACTTAGCGGTGGAATGAGGCAACGTGTTATGATTTCAATGGCATTAATATGTGAACCTGAATTGTTAATTGCTGATGAACCCACAACAGCTCTTGATGTAACCATTCAAGCCCAAATTCTCGAATTAATGAAAGAACTACAGGAGAAATTCGGCACCGCTATTATTATCATAACTCATGATCTAGGTATCATTGCAGAGTTAGCAGATAGAGTCACTGTAATGTATGCAGGCGATATGGTCGAAAAAGCAAAAGTGAACACCTTATTTGATAATCCGTCACATCCCTATACAAAGGGGTTGATGGAAGCGATTCCCTCGACTAGTGATTTTTTATCAACAAAAGAACGTTTGTATAATATTCCCGGCTCTGTGCCAGCATTGCTTGACCTTCCTGTTGGATGCAAATTTGTTAAAAGATGTTCGGTAGCGATTGAGAAATGTTCAAAAAACAGACCCGAGTTAATAAACTACGATAATCATCTTGTTCGATGTCACCTATTTGAGTAAAGACCTAACTTTATTTTTGGCGGTAGATATATGGCAAATCTATTAGAAGTAAAAAACTTAAAAACATATTTTCCGATTCGCGGTGGTCTCTTACGTAATGTTAACAATTACGTAAGAGCAGTAGATGACGTGAGTTTTAGTATAAAAGAACATGAAACCCTGGGTTTAGTAGGAGAAAGTGGATGCGGTAAATCAACCGTTGGAAGATCAATATTGCATTTGATTCCACCAACCAGTGGACAAGTCATCTTTGAAAATAAAGATCTGGAGGATCTTTCATCTGAAGAGTTAAGAAAAAACCGAATTTATATGCAAATGATTTTTCAAAATCCACTCGCCTCACTTAATCCGCGATTAATGGTTGAAGAGATTTTGACAGGAGCGGCTGTTTTTCATAAATTAATAAATAAAAAAGAAGCAAGAGATTTAGCTATCCGTCTCATGGAGTATGTCGGCTTAAATAAAAAACAGCTTCAAAGATTTCCCCACGAATTTAGTGGAGGTCAAAGTCAAAGGATTTGTATCGCTCGAGCATTGGCCCTGAATCCCAAATTGTTGATTTGTGATGAAGCGGTTTCAGCACTGGATGTTTCGGTTCAGGCTCAGATCTTAAATTTATTTAAAGATTTACAGGCTGAGTTTAAAATGTCTTACCTGTTTATCAGCCACGATATGGGAGTTATTCGTTACATCTCGGATCGTATTGCGGTGATGTATTTGGGAAAAATCGTAGAAATTGCAACAAGAGATGAGTTTTTTAAAAATTCCAAACATCCTTATTCCAGAGCATTACTTGAATCTATCCCAGCTATACATCCACGGTTTAGAACAAAACGTAAAATCATTAAAGGAGATGTCCCTAGTCCGGTGAAAGTTTATCCGGGTTGTTCATTCGCAGAACGATGCCCTATCGCTGTTGAAAAATGCACAAAGTCTGTCCCCAAACTAAAAGACACTGGAGATAACCATTACGTTAGTTGTCATTTAGTATAAAAAATGAATACGATGATCCTTCCAATTTTGGAAATGGCCCTAAGCTGAGTAAAAAATTCAAGTATAGACGTTGCTTGAAATAATAGTAAGTTTCATGCAGTGAGTATGACCAATTTAATAGCTAAGATCATATTGAAATCATGAATATTCTTCATATTGCTTTAGATTGCAAAAGTTCCTACCTTTAAGTTCATGATATTGGTTAATACTTAACTTTTGGCATATTCCACATGGACAATGGTGATAATACTAATATGATAAAAACAATCGTCCAGATATTTAAGTTTAACGTCAAAAAAACATCACTATACCGGTTCAACTGATAGATGAGATCGATGTACATCTTTGTCAGCGGCACAAGCCGATTACGAGCCACTTTGTCCAATGTATCCGATTTATCAAACAACCAGATGGGACTGGTGATATAATTGATGATGTTAATATCTTCATTCCAGAAACTTGAACCGTCGGTGGGTACGCCATAGGGGGAATGGGTTGGAAAAAGCAAGGTTCGAGTGTTATGATGTCTCTTGATCAGACTTCCCATAGTAGTCGCCACAAAGGGATTTTCTGATATAAAAATACTTTGGGGTTCCGGCAGGCCGTTTTGTTGAATCGACGGTTCAGTATCAAGCGCCACATGTTCTATAGTGATATCATAAAGTGTATCATCAAACAGTTTCTCTTTATGTTTTTTGATAAAATGTTTGGTGCTCTGACTACCGGCCATATGTGAGCCGGTAAATAGAAAAATTAAGGTGCGATCTCTTTTTCCCAATGGAAGCTCAGAAAAATACCGTGCTAATCCCAATACAATACCAACACCGCTGCTATCTCCTACCCCACTACGCCACGGTGAATCATGATGGCTATGGATAATAAAATTTGATTTGCTTTGTCCCGGCAGAATGGCATATACAGTATATGTTAGCCCTCCATTTTTTCGAATGTTTGCTGTTAATTCAAGAGTAGCAGTAGTAGATCTTTGTTTCAGTCTTTTTTTCAGTGTTTTGCCATCCTTTTCATTAATATAAAGGCTGGGAATTTTTCTGAATTTGCCATCATAAGGGGCGTAATAGGTGAATTCTCCAAAATCTGGATAATCATTTAAGATACCGACGATCCCTGCAACATTAAGTCTTTCCGCCCGTTCATATATCTTTACAAACTCTTGCATCCATCCAATGGGATTGGGATGCTCCCAATCTTTGGTTGTATTTTCGGGATCATAAGCCAGATAAGAAAAGAGCTTCATTTCACTCCATTTTAAATTGGGTGCATGAAGATCAACCAACAAAATCTTATCATTCAGGTTGATATTGCTCAGATCCATTTCCGTTCCCGATCCCCCATATACGATCTCTTTGGTGATACCTCCCGGTGTCGTGGGACCGCTATATGGAACATAAAAACTGGATACTTTTTGGTCCCCCTCTTTTGTTTGAATAGACAAACCGTGGGTTTTCGCCTCCCAATAGTGAAATCTGTATGGTTCGGTGACGACGTTTTGAAAACCAAATTGGCGTAACTGTTTTTGAAGATATGACACCGCTCTCAAATCCCCCTGTGAGCCAGGTCTTCTCTCGCCGCAATAAAATACATTTTCTATATAACCAAAAATCTCCTTCTCAGAGGGAATAGAAGCATTTTTAAATTGGGAATCCTTCAAACTGGATGAATAAATGATTGCCAAAGGCATGAACAGTAGGCAGGCAACAAGAAAGATGATCGTAGAAATGCTGGAACGATGAAGTCTTTTAAAGCTGCAATGGGAATTTGTTGAATCGGAACTGGATATGCTGAAAAAAAAACCGCCGATCAGAAACACGACCATTCCAATCCTGTCTCCCCAGCTTCCTGAAAAAATGGTGGGTAAAGCAAAAAGTTTCAGCGTTAACGATGTTGAAGCAAACACCGAAAAGGCGACCTGAACCAAATACCAGACACCAATTCCGGTCCAGGCTTTGCTGATAAAAGTGAATCCACCGGGTTCTCTACCATATATCAGCCAGCTGATAAAAAACAGATAAACTGGAATCAGTGAAGTATACCAGATATTTATCCAGGCTAAACCAAGACTGGACTTATCGAAAACCAAGGCCGAGGATAAAGGTATGGTGGAAAAAAAAGTGGATAATACAAAATAAAGAAATATATGTCCTGTCCAGGAAAAGGTTTTTTTCCGAGCCAAAACACCCCCTAAGTTTTCTTATTTTTAAAACAAATTCTCAGCTGATAAAACCAGCCGGAATGGATTGACAGAATATGATTAAACCATCTAAAGATTGCCGGATGCAAACCTACACTACTCATTGTCTTGTTGTCAAAAGAAATTGCAGATCAGTCCAAGCCAAGCGTTTCTCCATGTTGCAATACAGAAAACGTCCGTTCAGAAATGCCCATAGATAATTGAAGTTCTTTTAATTTCCTGGGCGGCTCATCCAGAGGTTCATCAGTTAAAATAAATGTCCCCCAATGAATACCAATGGATTTTTTGCATTTCAACTCCTGATGAATGATCAGAGATTCCTTGGGAGATACATGCTGAGCCGACATAAACCACCTGGGTTCATAAGCGCCGATGGGAATAGCGCATAAATCGATGGGTCCCAGTTTTGTTGCGATATCCTTAAAAACCGGAGAATAGCCGGTATCGCCGATAAAAAAGAAATTAAAATCAATTGATTTTATCTCCCAACCTGCCCATAAGCTCTTGTTTTCGGAAAAAAGATTTCTTTTGCTCCAATGATGGATCGGAACCGCATGCACTTTTAATCCGTTATACAGACTGTGATCCCACCAATCCAATTCAACCACATTTTTAATATCAAGATCCTCAAACCATGATTTAAGCTTCAGTGGAACATAAAACCTGGTTTTTTTGCCACCCGGACGTTCAAACAGGTGTTTAATGCTGGTTTTATCCAGGTGATCATAATGGTCATGGGAAATTAGTACGATGTCAATGGGCGGTAAATCTTCCAACTTCAAACCCGGTGGTGCCGCTCGTTTTGGGCCGGTCCATTGGAAAGGCGATGCTCTCTCAGAAAATATTGGATCAGTCAGTATGTTCAATCCCCCAACCTGCAATAATAAAGTTGAATGGCCGATCCAGGTAATCGTTTTTTTCTCCCGATTGGTTTTTAAAAATACCGAATCATTTTCAGCCAACGGAAAATGATATGACTCTATATCAGGAATATCTTTCGATTTTCTCTGCCAGCGCCATTTTAAAAAATCAATGGATGATGGTGAAGTAAACGGATAGACATTTTTAAAACCGGAGCGGGTGTGATGCTTTTTTGTTACATCAACCGGTTGAGCCGCACAGGTTTGAATCATTAACATTGCCATAAAAAAAAGTATCACGCGTTTGAATCCCATCATAAACACCAAATCAATTAACTTATATTTATACCCAAAATACCTGCCTTTTAACAATATCCAGGAATTTTTGTCAAATCAATTCATTTTTGCCAGGAAGAATCTTGGAAAAACCTTTTCAAGGATAAAAGAAGGATAAAGCGAAACCTTTACCCATGTTTTTATCAAAGCCGATCTTAGTGTTTTACCGATTCTAAAATCTAACATATCAGTCAATGCGCTTGGATCATGTGAAAACCCGCTTCTCTCGATGTTGTTTGCTTCGTTTTTCTTTTAAATGCTTGGAAACCAACCTTTTACTGTATTGGAATGGTTGACTTCTTTGAAGAAGACAGTTACTACATGAATGAAAAAGCCGGTGAAACAGGAATCTACCGGCTCCGCCCTTTATCTGTAGATATATTAGTATAATACAAACAATCAGTTATAAATTTGAGCATATAAAATCAATAATGTTAATAAAAAAGAAGGCTTATAAAATGTCATTTTTCAAACTTTGGGTTTTTAAATAAAGGACAGGTCTTAGACGATCCTGAAAATCTGAAAAAGTCTGACTTCGAGCATGTTCAAACAATCTAAATTTACTATAAAATTCGATTTTGGAATTGTTTGAGCTTTCCAACACTCATAAAAATAGAGGAAAATGAGGCGCAGTCTATTGTTTTTGATTGTTTTTTTAGTTAATAGCAATTTATCATGGGCGGAATCCATGAAAATCGGAATCCTACCGGTGATTGATACCTTGCCATTACAGGTCGGCATTAAGGAGGGATATTTTGAAGCCGAAAACTTGCAGGTAACACTGGTTCCGTTCACCAGCGCCATGGAAAGGAACACCGCTGTACATAGCGGTCAATTGGACGGTTTTTTTGGTGATATAATGGCTACACTTTTGTTGGTAAAAAACGACGTTCCCATTCGCTTTTTAACCATCTCTTACCAGACTAATCCCGCTCAACGAATGTTCGGCCTGGTTTTATCTTCCTCGGTTAACCGGAACAATCTAAACAAACCATTAAACGTGGCTATCTCCAAAGCCTCTATCATTGAATACCTGCTGGATCATATGCGCGAGTTACCGGCGGTGAAAAATATGCCCCTGAAGGAAGTGGAGATCAAACGCATGCCCATCCGTTTACAGATGCTGCTGGCCGGAAAGATGGACGGTGCTTTGTTACCGGAACCACTGCTCACCTTGGCCATCAGCAAAGGCGCCAAACTGGTTGTTACTGATCAGCTCTTGGAAATGCCATTAACCGTGCTGAATATCACAAATGCAAAACGTTCGCAAAAACCTGCTTTTTTGAAAGCCTATCAAAAAGCTGTAAACAGCCTTAATCGTAATCCGGAAAAATACCGTTCATTAATGGCCAAAACCTGCCGAATTCCTAAACATTTGGCTAAAGAATTTCCCATGTATATCTATCCATTACCTAGAATTCCAACAAAAGACGAAGTCCGACAGGTTCAGAATTGGATGTTAAAAAAGAGGTTATTGGACAAACGTATAGCCTATCAGCGGTTAATTCCCTGATTCGATGATGTATCAAAATTCCGGTTTACGCTGCTCTTTGGATGGTTCCATGTTAGAGGTTTCACACGTTAATAAATCTTTCGACCAGTCTTTTATCCTCAAAGACATCACCTTCCAATTACGTTCGGATGACACTATGGTAATCCTGGGACCATCCGGTTGTGGGAAAACAACACTGCTGCATTTGATCAGCGGCATGGAAAAGTGCAGCTCCGGCTCGATTTTGGTCAACAACTCCCCGGTTCAAAAGCCAACTCCCGACATTTCTTTTATTCTTCAAAATTTTGGTTTGCTTCCTTGGAAAACAATTTTGCAGAATGTTGCTTTGGGATTAAAAATCCAGGGTTTATCAAAAAAACAACGAAATAAAATTGCACAAGAGCTACTGGCAGAAATGGGACTGAACGGCAGGGAGCATGAATTCCCTATGGTTTTAAGTGGTGGTGAACAACAACGGGTAGCCATTGCCAGGGCATATGCCTCAAACCCCAAACTCATGCTCATGGACGAACCTTTTTCTTCTCTGGATGCAATCACCCGGGAAAAACTCCAGGATACGTTGCTGGCATCCTGGAAATCCTCATCAGTTCCCTACTTACTAGTGACTCATAGTGTTGAAGAAGCGGTATACCTGGGTAAACGGATTGTCATTCTGGCCGGAAATCCCGCTGAAACCCAGGAGATTTTTGACAATCCGGGATTTGGAGATCCTGGTTATCGTAAATCGGAAGCTTATTATCAGTTGATACGCACTATTCGTGAGCAAATGGAGACCTATTGGTAAAGCTGATAAAAAAATACGCTGTCCCCTACATTTTTACTATCATTGCCCTTTTTATTGTGTGGAAAACCCTGGCACTGATTCTCTCTACAGAGGTATTACCCTACCCGGAAGATGCCATCCAAGCATTTATAGCTGCCCTGATTACCCCTGAATTCTGGCAACATTTTATTGCCAGCGGTTTCAGGGCTGTCACAGCCATGACTATCGCCTGGTTGATCGCTTTTCCATTGGGAGTGGTTATGGGCAGTTCCAAACGCTTCGATGCCTTGTTTTCACCCTTTGTTTTTATGACGTACCCTGTACCTAAAGTGGTCCTGCTACCGGTTGTACTATTGATTTTTGGCTTGGGAGATGTCTCAAAAATTGCCATTATCAGCCTGATATTGGGATACCAGGTTCTTGTAGCCACCCGTGATGGTGTGCGAGGAATTCAACCGCAATATCTCCATTCAATTCGATCTTTGGGGGCTAACAACCGTCAAATATTCATTGAAGGTTATATCCCGGCAGCTTTACCCCATGGATTCACAGCGTTGCGCCTGAATTCCGGGGTTAGTGTGGCAGTCCTGTTTTTTGTGGAATCATTTGCCACTACAGAAGGTTTGGGATATCTCATCATGGACGCCTGGGGAAAAATGGAGTTCAATGACATGTTTGTGGGCATCTTTGGCATGAGCCTGTTGGGTGTATTACTTAATGAAAGCGCTAATTTCATGGAAAAAATCACTTGTCCCTGGTTTCACTCCATGCGCAGATGATCACAGTGTCAGACTCATTATCTATTAATTTCCAGAACCATATACACATTATCAACAGACCTGTTGCAAAGTCTGAAACTATCTTCTATTCTCCCAACTTCAACAAAACCTAATGATTTATATAGATTGAAGGCTGGAGCATTGTCTCCCAGCACCATTAAATCTATCCATTCCACCGAAGTGAAATCTACTGTCCATTGTATCGCTAATTTAATTAGTTCTTTGCCCATTCCCTTTTTGCGGAATCCGTCCTCTATTCCAAGTTCTAAATCCAAACGATGGAAGGCAGATGACAGATTACCGCTTCTAAGAACTGTATGGCCAACAACCTTGTCTTTCTTCCATAACAACCATGCTTTTTCATATTCCACTTCATCGGTTTTTTTATGCCATCTTCCAACTATCGATTCAACATCCTTTTCTGATACATGATAATTTCCTGCCTCTCTCGGTGAAAAAATAAATCCATCCTTACCATTTGAATTGAACAATCTCTCAGAGTGTTCAACATATAATATTACATCTTCAACTCTAGCTTCTTTTATAACACACATTTTAGGATTTTGATTTGACTATAACTCCAAAAAAAAGACCAGTACGCAGGTTTATTCCTTCCGTAACTGAATCAAACTGTCGGTAAATCATTAGTAGTGGCTTTCTGGAAAAACTGACTGCCCCTGTTACTCCGTGTTTAAATGAGCTTGCTTTAGGCGTAACTCAGGTTGTTTATTCTCTGTTTCAGATTCAACTACCCACCATTTTTCATTGGGAATATAGCTGCCATAAATGGTCGTATCTCCTACAACAGGTGTGGCGGTTGCAACCCCCGCTATTCGAGCGGCTGTGGTGAGACGTTCCATCGGTTCAAACCATGAATGCAAGGACAGATCAAATGTTGCCCAATGAATGGGATGTAAAATCTTACCTTTCAAATCCACATGTGCCTGTACCGTTTCTTCTGGATACATGTGAACATGATGCCACTTTTCGTTATACGCACCACACTCAATAAAGGTCATATCAAAAGGACCATATTTATCCCCAATCTGCTTAAAACCATTGAAATACCCTGAATCACCGCTGAAAAACAGACGATGATTGCCTGACTTTATTACCCAGGACGCCCAAAGTGTTTCATCCTTGTCAAACAGTCCTCGTCCTGAGAAATGTTGAGCCGGTGTGGCGACAAACATAAGGTTCTCGTCAACATTAAATTCCTCCCACCAATCCATTTCTGTTATCTTTTTCGCCGGAATTCCCAGCTTTTCCAGCCTGCAACCAACACCCAGCGGGACTATAAATCGTTTTGTTCGCTCCTTCAGGGCCTTAATGGAATAATGGTTTAAGTGATCGTAGTGATTATGAGAAATAACCACTACATCGATTTCATCCAAGGCTTCCAACTCCAACGGTACATCCCCGTTAAACCGTTTCGGCCCGACAATGGAAACGCTTTTTTCAAACACCGGATCGGTTAAGACTCGATACCCGTTTATATTTATCATCAAAGAAGAATGTCCCAGCCAGGTAACATTGAACTGTTTTCTCTCCGAGGTATTAAAATGAATCGGATTTACCATTTGTCTGGGCAAAGCTCCACTCGGTTTTCGATTATTGTCTGTCGTTATAAAATCCCATGCAATCGAAATGTTCTCCGATACGGATAATTGGCTCCAAGGGATAAAATTTCTAAACTTGCCGTCCTTATAGAAAGGAGAACTCTCAATTCGTTTCCTACGGTCTTCATCTTTATTGTAACTGATAGAAGAACAGGCGTGAATAACCAACAAAGTTGTCAGCAAACCAACTACCAATAGGATCATACTCATCTTCATGAATGCTTCCTTTGTTTTAGATTTCAGGTTATTAAGTGAATATTCATTTAATTAAAAGTGCAAATTTTTTTTTACCGTCTTATTGCATCCCAGGCCATATCGAAGGCTATACTAATATCACTTTCATCTATTACCAAATCCGATTTTATCCAGGGATTGGAAAGTCTCATGATTGGAGAAAAGAAAAAGGCGTTGATAATATCAAGGTGAACATCTTTGATGATCTTTTGCTCTATCCCTTTTCTGACCACTTGAAACATTGGTTCAAAATATTTTTCAACCTCTTTTTTATTGATCAAATCAGCATAGGGCGAATTGGCGAATTGTTCGGTGAATTTAATATAAGCCAACCGTTGCCTCATATATTCAAAGCCTTTGTCCCAGAATTTTTTACAGATGTCACGAATCGGAAGCGTATCATCAAAATCTGATAACAAAGCCCGACCGATTTTCTGCTTGATATTTACATAGGTGGATACCAGCAGATCTTCCTTATTTTCATAATAAATATAAATGGTGGCAGGAGAAACCCCTGCTTCCCTGGCAATCTTAGCTACCGAACTGGCCACAAAACCGATTTCGTTCACCAGTTTAATGGTGGCTTCAATGATTGCATCCTGTTTTAATTCATCTCGTGTTCTCATGTTTTATAAAATAAATGAATATTCACTTATAATCAAATAAAAAATGACTGCTTTAGCCGATTAAACTCTAACTTACTCACATTGCTGTTTTATTTTTAATAATATAAACAATGTAACCATGGATTTTACAAGTATTCGGGTGTTCAGAGGGACGATCTCTGGATCTCCCTGTTATCAACCCGATTCGATGATAAGTAGTTAAAGGGAGACATTGTGTTTTTTGTATTTTTTATAAAAATCCAGCAAATAACACAAAAGACAAGTCGTCCCCCTGAAATTCCTTTTTTAAAAATCCAATCCGAGATAATCTCTCCTCCCTGCTTGACTTGTGTGCACAAATTCTATTAGAATTTAGACTACAGGTTATTTTTCAAACTTGAGTTGAAATTAAAAACTTTGCAAATACTTGTTATATAAGGAATATGCTCTCTTGTGAGTATTAAAATGTTCAAAATTTAAACCTTTGTATCCGGTAGAACAGTAATTTTAGTTAGCCATTTGGCAGAGACATCGCCCCGTTAAACTTCTCTTTTTTGTAAGATCCCTTATTTGAGCGCTTATGGGAGTTGATCCGGCATTCAGGGATGAGTTATACGAGGATATAAAAGGAAAACCGGTAAAAGGGGGGGATTATTGTGAAAACCGCAAAAAAAGGTTTCTGATCAACGCGGACATGAATCTGCCGATCTTCAAATCAATGACCCAAAAAGAATCCTTCGGTTTACGCGGTACTGTGAAAGTTAAAGATGGGATTAATCTGTTTAGATTTTAAGGAATTTAATTCAATCCTAAACAACATTAGGAGAAAACGAGCCATGATGCGAAAAAGAAAGATTGAATGGGAAAACATGTTGGTGCCCCTGGATAAGGTCATTAAAAAGATAAAACCAGGAATGAGTATCTTCCTGGGAACCGGTGCGGCAGAACCGCGAACACTGGTGAAACATCTTATGGAGACAAATACCGGAAATCTTTATGATCTTGAATTAATTCAATTAGTTAGTTTTGGAGATGCTGTTTGTTCTCAATCCTTGAATACAAACAAATTTCGATTAAAGACCTTCTTCTCGGGATGGGTGGCCATCGATGCAATAACTGAAGGACGAATCGATCTTATCCCCAGCCGTATGATTTTTATACCGAAGCTGATTGAAACCGGTAAAATCCCCATTGATGTCGCCTTTGTTCAAATCACCCCACCTGATAAAAACGGCTATTGCAGTCTGGGAATAACCGTTGACACAGCCCGCCAAGCCATGGAAAAGGCATCTTTGGTGGTGGGGGAGATTAATGAGGATATTCCGTTTACCTTCGGCAATACGTTGGTACCTGTTTCCAAGTTTGATCTTCTGGTTCGGGGAACCGAACCCCCTATCTATTTTGATCGTTGGGTAGTGGATGAAACCATTGATAAAGTAGCGGCCAATGTGGCATCTGCCATCAAAGACGGCAGTTGCATTTCATTTTCCATTGGTCCGATATTCGAAGCACTTGGAAAACACCTGGCTTCAAAAAAGGACTTGGGCATCCATTCCCTGTTCATTACCGACGCTCTAATGGATTTAATTAAAAGTGGTGCTGTGACTAATCAATATAAAAAAACCTTTCCTGGAAAATCAGTTGCCTCGTTCACATTTGGTACTCGAAAACTGATGGAATGGTTGGATCGTAATCCCCTGGTGGAGTTTCAGGGAACTCATGATGTACTAAATCCGCTGTTGATAGGTAATAATCCACAATTTGTGGCAGTCATTCCATCTCGAAAGGTGGATTTGTCAGGTCGCATTGCTTTGCACCTGGGTAAAGGAAATATAGCGACTGGACCCGAGGGAGTGGTCGACATCTTTAACGGCTCCGAGATCTCCTTTAAAGGTTACAATATTTTCGCCCTTCCCAGTAGGAATCTCAAAGGAGAACCCAACATTCGCGTATCCATAGATGAGTATCCAAACCATTTTGGCTTACGGGAATCGGTTAATATTGTGGTCACGGAATATGGCGTGGCCAATCTGGTTGGTTGTACGATACGGGAAAGGGCACAGTTTCTCATCGATATCGCCCATCCGGATGATCACCAAAAATTGGTTGAATTGGCCAAACGTGATAAAATCCTTTACCAGGATCAGATATTTTTACCCGAAACTGTCCGGCGGTATCCATCTGAAATATCAGCTAAGTATACTTTCAAGGATACCACTGAAATTCGTTTCAGGGCTATAAAACCTTCCGATGAAGAACAAATGCGGCGCCTGTTTTACCGATTCTCAGACGAAACCGTCTATTACCGATATTTTGCCTCTATCAAAGCCATGCCGCATTCCAGAATGCAGGGATATGTTAACATAGATTATCGCGACACTCTGGCCATTGTCGGGGTTGTTGGTGAACAAGGTGAAGGTCAAATCATCGGTGAAGCCCGCTATGCAAAAGAACCTGAAAAAAACTTTGCCGAAGTCGCTTTTGTTATTGAAGAAAAATATCAGGGAATGGGAATCGCTTCCTATATGTATAAATTATTGATTCGAACAGCAAAAGATCGTGGTCTGGACGGATTTACAGCCCAGGTTCTAGCCACCAACAAAGGAATGATGAAAGTTTTCGAAAAAGGGGAACTACCTGTAACCGCTGTCATGGAAAATGAGATTCTGAGCTTAACCATGCCTTTTGATTAAGATGAGCATGGAGTGATTTATCTTAAATCTGTTCGGACTATGGAAAACAGTTGGATCAAGGAGCGAAATCAAAAATCCACTGACCAATTTCAATCTAACACATCTACAGGAAACATATGAATAAACCTGCAATTGTTGATGATCTAAAACCGTTGTTTCAGCCCAATTCAGTGGCTGTAATCGGAGCCAGCAACGATATTTCCAAATGGGGATTTTCAACCTTTTCCAGCATCAAAAGCTTATATAAGGGGGAGCTATACGCAGTTAACAACAAATCTTCCGAGGTACTTGGTTATCCGGCATATTCAAGTGTCATTGATATTCCGAGCCAGGTAGACCTGGCAGTGATTGTCGTTCCAGCAGAATATGTGGCGGATATTATGTCGGATTGTGTAAAAAAAGGTGTCAAAGCTAGTGTTATTATATCCGCAGGTTTTGCGGAAATCGGAGAAAAGGGAAAAATAATGCAGAATAAGGTACTGGAAACAGCAAAAAAAGGTAATATCCGTATTGTTGGTCCTAACTGTATGGGTATGTGGAGTGCAGCTGCTGATTTACCGGCTTTTATGTTTCCAATGACCATCAAAAAAGGACCGCTAGGCCTTATTTCTCAAGGGGGGAACATTGGCGGTGCCATTGTAGCTGACGCCGTTGCCCGTGGCATTGGGTTTCAACAATATGTTAGTTGCGGATGTACTGCTGATATTCAGATGGAAGATTATATCGAGTACTTGGGAAACGATGATTCGGTAAAAATAATACTGGTATATATCGAAGGATTAAATGACGGCAGCCGGTTCATAAAAAAAGTCAGCCGAGTCACCCGCAAAAAACCGGTATTGGCTCTGAAGCCCGGAAAAACTGAAGCTGCTGCTCATGCTATCACCACACATTCAGGATCAATGTCTGGAACCGATTCCGTTTATGAAGCCGCCTTTAAAAAAGCCGGGGTGTTGCGGGTTGAAAGCAGCGTTGAAATGCTGGATGTGGCAATTGCCCTTCTGGTTCAACCCTTACCTAAGGGCCCCAATGTTGTAATAACAACCCCGGGAGGTAGTTACGGTGTGATGTGCGCTGACGCCTGCGCCTTGAGAGGGCTGAACGTTATTGATCTTCCACCCGCCATCATGGAAGTATTTAATTCCATGTTTCCTTCTCGTTGGAGCCATGGAAATCCAGTTGACCCGGCAGGTGATCGCGATATCATACAGTACCTCCGGGCTCCGGAATTATTGTTACGACGACCGGAAGTCGATGCTATTATTTTCATGGGATTTGGTTCCTTTTCAGCCATATCAACTGTTTTTGCCAGCGGTAGCCAAAACTGGGACCTGAGTAAATATTTTGACGGCATTGAAGATATGGCCAAGATAGTCATCAAAATCATTGATTCAGGGGATAAAAACAAGATGAAAGTACTCATTCAAAACTTGTTAAGTGCTGCCCTGGGTAAAATACTGGCCACTAAAAAGTCCGAACTGTCTGATTTTAGTGAATTAATAGCTGACGCCCTTACAGCAGAAAGAATGATGCAACGATCTTTTTTTAAAAACCTGCGCAACATGTTTTACACCGCTTCCATTGGCCAGATCCATAAAATCAAGATTAATGATATATCCCAACTTATGGAACCCATTATCGATGCCTTGATTGAGCGATGGGTGGAAAAATATGATAAGCCCGTTATCACCACTACCTTTACCGAAGGCACTTCCCGCCTGAGC
Organism: bacterium; assembly: GCA_041556995.1. GTDB lineage: Bacteria > SAR324 > SAR324 > XYD2-FULL-50-16 > XYD2-FULL-50-16 > JAHJTV01. The sequence goes on from JBFFHJ010000021.1 coordinate 97,646, forward strand.
GAAGGGGGACATTTCCCATACCCCAATTCCGATCAGGCGTCCGCTGTACTGGCCAAACTTCTGGAATATCACCGATACCTGGAAACTGTTTCAGAATCCTGAAGGGGTAACTGATTATCCAATTCACTAAAACATCCCCATAGACACTCAAAACAAATGGCAGAGCAGCCATACATTGATGTCATTTGGTTAACTGCCTTTTGTCATTCTGAAAGCTCAAGGAAACATCTCGGTGAACTCGGGCATACTATTTTGAATTGGTAAGACTTTTTGCATAGAATATACAAAAACTTTGAATGATATCATTTCCTAATGGCCGTGATAAACTCTTCGTCGTTCTTTCCCAGGATGACACTTATAAGAAAATCCCAAAACAGAAAGAAGCCTTGACAACGTCAAATATTTAAGCTTTCAAATTATTCCAATTATAATATTCCATAACATTTTGTTTTTTTTTACAAATCATCCGTTGCCAACCCCTATTTCCTATGAGAAGATGTTTTTTTAATCAACAAACAGTAGTCAATTATGAAAAAAAACACTGGAATAGAATTTATTGAGCAAACCAAATATCCTAATGTGCCCCCTTCGGACCAGCAAATTGGAAGACCACCGCCTCCCGTGGTAGAGACAATCAACGATAATAATGACGGTATCGCTCTACCTGATCCAGCCAGTCTGAATTTAGATTTTCTTGATTTTCATCGATTGATCACTGATCGTGCCAGTTTGAGGAGATATTCGGGTACACCGTTTTCCATGGTTGAGTTATCGTTTCTATTATGGTGCACCCAGGGAATTAAACAAGTACAAGGCAATCTGGCAGTCCTGCGCACTGTGCCTTCAGCTGGCGCCCGTCACGCCTTTGAAACAATATTGTTGATAAATCGTGTTGAATCCCTGGAAAAGGGAGTCTACAAATACGCTCCCTTAACGCATGAGTTATTGCCGTTTGACATGCAAAAAGAAACACCGGGCCAATTGGTTGATGCCTGCTACAAGCAAAAGATGGTGGGGAAAAGTGCAGTCACTTTTTTCTGGATTGCCCATCCATATCGTATGACTTGGCGTTACAGCGAACGCGGTTATCGTTATCTATACATAGATGTCGGTCATGTTGGACAGAATTTATACCTGGCCTCCGAAGCCATCGGCGGGGGGGCTTGCACAATTGCTGCATTTGACGATGATATGCTGAACCATCTGTTCCAATTAAACACCGAAAAGGAGTTTGTCATTTACCTGGCAGCGGTTGGGAAAAAATAAAGCCTGTATTCAGCTTGAATCCGGTGTAGCAAATATGGTTAACTGTCGGTTATAAATTGGGGAAAATCTTCAATTTTTTTATTATTACATAGTCTGCAAACTCATAATGAAGAAAGCATTATCCATGTTTCTTCTAAAAATAGCAGTTAAGAACCGGTTAATTAATATTTTTGCAATAAATCTAATTATCTAAAATAAATGCCTTTCTTTTACTATTTTATCACCTTCAATTAGTTTGTAATTATACTTGTAACAATGATTTTTTTTGGATAAATCTATATGTAATAGACAAAAAAGCGAATGTCTATAAAACCCCATGAAATTCTTTTTTTAGTATTTAATCGTTTACTATATAGATTTCTTCCCAACAATCCCATATCGTATTTCCACACAATTAAACAGTTTAACGTAGATAGCGATATACCCAACCTTAAGCAACAACGTCATGACTCCAACGAATAAATCCTTGCCCCAAAAATCTCAACAACAGTCTGGTTCATTAAAAGTCAAAGTCCTTCTTAAAATTTTCAGTGTGATTGTTATTATCGGAATTGGAGTTGCAGGTTGGAAAATATTGGGCAGTACGGAAAAAAGTAGTAATAAAAGAGAGCTAAAACCCATCGTGCGTATGGTTGAAACTTTTTTCCCGGCGCCACAAGATGTCACCTTAATCATTTCCGGAAACGGAATTATCCGCTCTGAAAATGATTTGGAAATTGTTTCAGCGGTTAGCGGTAAGATTGTATTTTTAAAAAACAATCTTCGAAACGGTACTTTTGTTAATGCTGGAGATATTTTAGTAGAGATTGATGCCAGACAGGCTGCCAACAAGGTTCAGTTGAACAAAGCCAGCCTGATAAATTCAGTCGTTTCTCTACTGCCGGATCTCTTCTCCACAACCGACAGAAAACCCTATCGTAGATGGAAACAATACCTTGATCAACTAAATGTTGAGAAGAAAACACCTCCCTTACCCACAGTTGAAAGCTCAAGGGAAAAAATCAAAGTCAGTGTCCATAAGGTTTTCACCAACTATTACAACCTGAAAAATGCCGAAATCACTCTTTCTCATCACACCATTTATGCTCCCTTCAGCGGTACTATTACAGAAAGCGAAGTAATAAAAAACAGCTTTGTGGGAATCGGTCAACGCCTGACAAAACTGGTTGATCCAAAGAACCTTGAAGTATCTGTTCCTATATCGATCTCAGAATTTAATCGAATTGATACCGTCAATCAACCAAAAGTAAAGGTTTTTTCCGCCGATAATAATGAGGTTAGTCTTTCAGGGCGTGTTATACGCAATGATACTCTTATCAAGCAAGGAACACAAAGTGTCAATGTTTTCGTTTCCTTTAAAAATCCTCAGTTAATTCCCGAATTTTTCCCTGGTAATTATATCAGTTTATCCATTGAAGGAAAAACATTGAGAAATGTGCTGTTAATTCCACGTTATATCATTAAAGAGGACAGTCAAATATACACCTACCAGGATCACATGCTTGCCAGTGAAAAAATCGATATTCTGGCTTTTCAAAACGAGCATGCCATTATCGCAAATAACCTGAAAAAAAAGACTGAAGTGGTCTTGACCATTCTTCAAAAACCACTGATTGGAATGCCATTGATCCGTTTGGGGGATACGACCAAACCGGCTCAAAAACCGGTTAAACAGCCCTGAAATATTTACACTGTCAACACCAAATCGAACTAAATTTTCATGCAAAAACTGATTGAATATTTTTCTAAAAACGTGTCGTTGGTTAATTGGATTATCCTGGTCACGTTTTTAGCAGGTACTTTTGGTCTCATCAAGCTACAAACAAGGATCTGGCCCAAAATGGAGTCGGATTCCATCAACGTGGATTTCCATTACCCAGAAGCTTCTGCCGTTGAAGTTGAAGAAGGGATCATTATAAAAGCAGAAACCCTGTTAAAAGGCTTGGAGGGTATCGACAGCATCTACTCCACTTCCTTTGATAATTATGGGAACATCCATCTTCGTATCAATTCGGATTACCCCATGAACAAAGCCATGGAAAAAATCCGAAATGCTGTTGACACCATAGAATCCTATCCAAGCGATGCCAGAGAACCGGTCATATCTCGTCAGGAACAATGGGCCCGGGCTATTCTCATTACCATTTCAGGACCGAAAAACCTTCTGGAACTGAAAAAAATTACTGAAGATTTTAGAGATATCTTGCTGAATTATAATGAGATATCCCAGATAAACATTTGGGGAATTCCATCCAGACAGATTGTATTGGAAGTCTCGCCGGAAAAACTGATTCGATATAAATTGACACCGGATATTATTGTGGCAGCAGTCAGGAATTCCAACCTGAATATTTCGTCCGGTTCTATCATTACTAACCAGGAGCGAATTCTTATCCGAACCTATGGTAAAAAATACTATACACAGGAGTTGGAAAACATATCTGTAGTATCCAAAATCAATGGTCAGAAGGTTCTGCTCAGAGAGATCTGTAATATCAGAGAGCAATGGCCTGAAAATGTTTTTTACTCAAGAGTTAATGGAAAACGTGTTGTTCTTTTCAATGTCATGTATAACAACAATGAAGATGTAGTTAAAATCGCAGAAATTGTTGAAAAGGAAATGAAAAAACAACAAAAACGATACCGAGGTCTGGTTCAGTTTGAGACCTTTATTCGCGACGTAGACGAATTGGAAGAGCGGCTGGGAACCCTCACCCAAAACGGACTCATTGGCTTAGGACTGGTCATTCTGGTGCTTGGTTTTTTTCTCAACGTCAGACTTTCTTTTTGGGTAGCTCTTGGAATTCCCATTTCATTCATGGGGATGTTTTTCATTCAGTATCTTCTGAACATCACAATCAACGAAATGTCACTTTTCGGCATGATTATGGTGATCGGAATACTGGTCGATGATGGTATCATTATTGGAGAATCGATTTTCGCTAAATGGGAAAGAGAGGGTAAAAAATCATTGGAGGCTGCCATCGAAGGCACTATGGAGGTGATCAAACCTGTCACCGTTTCCATCCTGACCACCATCATCGCTTTTATACCCTATTTTTATGTGTATCGTAGTTTAGGCAGGTATATATGGCAGATCGCCGCTGTGATTATCATTTGTTTACTCATCAGCCTGATTGAAGCTGCCATTATTCTGCCGGTTCATTTGGCCCATTCTTCCGCCTTACAGGGAACTCCCAACAGCCGAAAAAAAGTCGGTGGTCTGCGGAAAATTTCTTTCGCTTTTGTTTTTTTCCTGTCGGATAGGCTTTACCGACCATTTTTGATTTTTTCCCTTCGCAACCGATGGAGTGTTCTGGCGTGTATCCTGGCGATTATTTTGGTCCTGATTGGGGCGTTTCAGGGGACACACATAAAATCACAATTTTTTCCAGAAATTGAAGCACCCTATGCTCGCATTAATGTTGAGGTCCCTGCTGGAACAACAGCGGATTTAGCCGATAAAATCCACAAGAAAATAATAGACAAAGCGTTGGCTTTTGGAAAAACAAAAGCCAATCCAGCCAAAGATATTGATAATGCGATTGTTAGTTATACCAGTTGGTTAAATAATAATGAATTAAATATATTTTTGATCCTGGTGGACAATGAAAAACGTGATTATTCAGTCAATCAATTTAGTGAGGAGATGGGGGAGTATATTGGTTCTATCCCTGAAGCAGAGAACATCAATGTAAAAGGTAGTGGCAATTTTGGATATCCCATCTCCATTCGTTTTCTATCCACTGACTACCAGCAGTTGCATAAAGCCAAACAATTACTAAAAGAGGAGCTTAAAAAAATTGATGGTGTTAAAGACATTCAAGATGACACCCCTATCGGAAATAAAGAGTTTGTGGTTTCATTAAAACCAAAAGGCAAAGCACTGGGCTTATCCCTGCGGGACGTCACCAGCCAGCTGCGCCAAGGGTTCTATGGCGAAGAGATTATGAGCATCCAACGAGGCAGGGATGAAGTGAAAATATGGTTTCGATTTCCGGCTGAATACCGCAAAAATATTAGTCAAATCGAAAACCTGCAAATAATGACATCACTGGGCCAATACATCCCATTTAAAGAGATTGCTACCTATACCATGCAACGAAGCCAGACCCGAATCCGCCATAAAGATGGTTATCGATCCATAAAGGTTTATGCCAACCTGGATTATAATAAAAACGAACTGAATGTGGTATATAAGGAACTCGAGGATACTGTAATTCCTAATGTTTTAAGCCAAGTGGATGGTGTCAGTCGCGCTCACGGGGGACAGAAAGAAGAAGTTGATAAGATGATGCAATCGATTCAATTCACCATGGGAATCGCTGTCATCGGTATTTTTCTAATTTTGATGTTTTTGCTGAAATCATTTCCCCAAACCCTGATGACCCTGTTGATGATTCCTCTGGGGTTTATTGGCGCCATCATCGGTCATTTTATTATTGGCATTCCGCTCAGTTTTATCAGCTTTCTGGGCGGCATTGCCTTGGGGGGTATTATCGTTAATGACTCCGTGGTATTGATCGATCGTTTTAATAACCTGGCTAATAAAATGCCAGTGTATGACGCCATATTACAAGCCGGTATGCAACGATTCAGACCTATCATCATGACAACCATCACCACTGCCGCCGGTCTAACCCCCATCATCTTCGAAAAATCCGCCGGTGGACAATTCCTTATCCCTATGGCGGTTTCCGTAGTGTTTGGTTTACTGTTCAGTACTTTTTTAACCCTGCTGATGTTACCCTCAGCCCTCTTAGCTTTACATGATTTAAAACTTATCTTCTGCCGCATCAAAAAAAGCCTGGCGATAGGTTAGCAAGCTTTACCGTATTTGTGAATTTGCAAGCTGTGTCATAATCCGCAAAAAACGCGAAGACTATCATCAGGAGTCATCCCGGGGGAGCGAAGCAACGAAGTTTCTCCTAAATAAATAAGAGATTCTTCGAAGTACCCAAAATAACAAGGCGAAGATAATCTGAAATTTATCAATTATGACACAGCCAGTTGACCCGGAATCCATTTTGAGGAGGGGGATTGTATCCATGGATACCGGATCAAGCATGATACTGTTTACTTGTTGCCATTCTGAGTGGAGCCTGAACGATATTGTGTTAGTCATTTGTGATTCAGAATGACAATACAAGGTTAATTGCCCCACTTTAAATCCCCTTTTCGGATTGTAAACCCTAATTGTTCAATCATTTCAATATCCTTTTGCATGCTAAAACCTTTGGTGGTCAGGTAATCTCCGGTCATTACTCCGCTGGCTCCGGCATAAAACACCATGGATACCAGACCTTTCAGAGCATTTTCCCGGCCTCCGCAAATCATTATATCCTTATCCGGTAAAACGTATCGAAATATGGCGATGATTTTTAGACATCGATAAGGTGTCAGGCTATTAAAATTTTCTAATGGTGTACCTTTAATGGAAATTAAAAAATTTATCGGTATGGCATCCACATCCAGATCTTTTAACTCCAAGGCCAATTCCAAAACCTGCTCATCCGTTTCCCCAATACCAAAAATACCTCCGGCGCATACCGATAAACCAACATTCTGAGCTTTTTTAATGGTTTCCATTCTTTCGTCAAAGGTATGAGTGGAGCAGATATTTTTAAAATAGCTACGTGATGTTTCCAGATTGTGATGATACCGCCCGACCCCTGCTTTTTTAATCACTTGAAGCTCATCCGTATCAAGCACACCAAGGGATGCGCAGGTACTGATACCGTTTCCGTTAAGTTCCGAAAGGGCTTCAGCCACTTTCTCCACCTCCCGGGAAGGCAACCGTTTTCCACTGGTAACAATAGAGTACCTGTTAACCGGGGTTGTCTTGGCGAATTCACCGGGTTCTTTAAGTTGCTCTTTTTCCAGAAGGGAGAACACGGGTATCTCCGCTTGCGATTGAATGGATTGTGAACAAAAATGACAATCCTCTGAACACTTGCCTGATTTGCCGTTACAGATAACACAGAGATGAATCTCCTTTCCCCAGAAATGATTTCGAATTTTGTCTGCTCCGGATAATAAGCTGAATACATCATCTTCGGGATGTGTGACCAGCTGTTCATATTGTTTCATGTCCGGTATGATACCATTGATAATATTCTCAGTCAGGCTTAATACCTCGTTACGATTCATTAGTTAACCTCCAATCTCCGGTATTAAAAGCTTGTATTAGCGTTTCACGATTTATTACTGGCAACGGTTCAATTTCTGCACATACTCTTACCTTTCCATAATACTCGATGGCCTGTCGGTTCAGATCATTTTTCGGACCATTCATCACCACACCATACACCTGCACATAACTCCTTCGCAATTGTTCCAGGGACAACAGGGTATGATTAATGGTTCCCAGAGTGCTAGATACCACCAGCAGTATTGGAATATCCAGTTTTTTGATTAAATCAATGATAAAAAATCGATGATTCAGTGGAACCATTATACCGCCGGCTCCTTCAACAATTAAAGGAGTCGTTTCAGGCAAACGGAACCTGTCCAAGTCAATTAAGACGCCCTCTGCTAAAGCCGATGCATGCGGTGATAATGGTCTCTTCAGACAATAGGTTTCGGGATGAAAATGATCTGGTGGCAATTCTGTTTTTTCCTTGACCCATTGAGTATCGGTCTTTTCTTCCGTCCCACTTTGAATCGGTTTCCAATAATACCCCCCAAGCCCGGCCATTAGTACGGCAGCCACCAATGTTTTTCCGATGGCCGTATCAGTACCGGTTATAAACAACTGTGATGGAATGCTATTCTCCATTAAGCCTCCATTCGGTAGCCACATCGACCAGCTTTTCCACCTGCTCCCAGGAATGAAGTGCCGAAAGTGTTAATCGAACCCGGGCTTTGCCATCTTCAACCGTTGGGGGGCGGATAGCCTTGGCAAAAATACCACGGGTTTCGAACCATTTTGAAATCGCCAGTGTTTTCTTTTCTTCACCAATAATCAGCGGAACAATCTGTGTAGTAGAAAAACCGGTCTGCCAACCCAGTTCCTGTAATGAAGATCGAAGAAAATTTGCTTTCATATGAAGAGTCACCCGCTCCTCCTCCATTTGCGGTATCAGGTCCAGAGCAGCATCAATACAACCGATCACCGAAGGCGGCAAAGCAGTTGAATACACAAAACCGGTACAACAATTGGTTAAGTACTCGCTGATTTTTTTAGAGCATGCCACATAAGCCCCAAAAGATCCCAGTGCTTTACCGAATGTTCCTATAATCACATCCACCTTTTTTCCACAAGTCAGTCCCATACCCTGTTCGCCTAAAACACCGGTTGCATGGGCTTCATCCACAATCAATATGGCTGAAAAATCCTCTGCCAGATTAACCAGAACATCAATATCACTGCGATCGCCGTCCATACCGAACACTGATTCCGTGACAATTATAATTCGTGAATATCCAAGATCGACGTTTTCCTGTAGTAACCGCCGTAAATCTGACATATCGTTATGTTGAAACCGTATTTTGCGACAACGAGCAGACAAAATCCCCCGAATCAAGCTGCTGTGGTTAAGAGAATCGGACAGGATCAACGAGTTTCGATCACAAAGAGCCGGTAAAACCGAGACATTTGCCTGATACCCTGAATTGAATATCAGGCTACTTTCAGTTTGTTTTAAGCGAGCAATTTTCTTTTCCACTTGCCGACAACAATCATAAGTACCGCATACTAATCGGGATGCAGTTGAACCGCTCCCGTACCGGGTCATATATTCCACTGCCCGTTCCTGCAATTTTGGATGTTTGGACAATCCCATGTAATCATTAGAACAAAAATTGATCATGTTGCTTCCACAGACTTCTATCCCCATACCAACAGTGGGATTTACCGATTGAATGCTTCTTCGTTGAAACAACTCTTCACGTCGCTCCATCTCAACATCTATAAAGGCATATTTATTCGAAATATTCATGCATGCTAGATATTTTTCTGGACGTTCATTAAGTTAAACCATGCTATACCATCTGTTATCGTCTTTTGTAATTGGCCCTGATAGATCCTTCAAAAATCACAGTAGAGTGGGCTACGTTCCCACCGATCAGGCAGGGTGTCACTCCGTGATATGAGTATGGCAACGTTTATTTTACAATCAAATCAGCAATGCCAAATCCGGCGGTTGCGCAGAACCACCCTACCGTTAAGGACTTCAGACTAAACTGTTGATTCAGCAGCAACCTCCACCATGGCAGTTGTTATTCGGTTTAAATCCTTTTCATCAATAATAAAAGGAGGCATGGTATAAATCAATTTTCCAAAGGGACGTATCCATACACCCTTATCCACAAACGACTTCTGGACTAAAGCCATATTCACCTGTTCTTCCATTTCTATCACACCGATTGCCCCCAAAACTCTGACATCCGCCACTTGCTTTAATTCAATACAGGGTGATAATTCTTGTATCAATTGATTCTCAATACGCTGTATCCACTCCTGCCACGGACTTGATAATAACAACTCGATATTGGCCTTTGCCACAGAGCAGGCCAATGGATTCCCCATAAATGTCGGCCCATGCAAAAGAGTTCCCATACAGCCCGATGAAATCCCATCACCGACTTTCCTGGTTGACAATGTTGCGGCCAGCGTCATATATCCACCGGTTAGTGCTTTGCCAATACACATAATATCGGGCGCTATTTCCGCATGTTCACATGCAAACATGGTCCCGGTACGGCCAAAACCGGTCGCGATTTCATCCAGAATCAACAGCACATCAAATGCATCACATAATCGACGGACCTGTCGTAAATATTCCGGCGAATAAAACCGCATCCCACCAGCACCCTGAACAATGGGTTCCATAATAACTGCTGCAATGAGATCATTATGGTCCTCAAGGGTTCGGTATATGTCATGGAGATATTCATATTCCCACTCATCATTGAATCCGCAAGGAGGGGCTTTAGTAAAAAACTGAGGAGGCAATATGTCTCCGAACATATGGTGCATGCCATTGACAGGATCACAAACCGACATGGCGGCAAAGGTATCACCATGATATCCGTTGCGGAGACTCAAAAACTTGCTTTTCCCCGATTTTCCACGTGAATACCAGTATTGTATGGCCATTTTAATGGCCACTTCAACCGATACTGATCCGGAATCGGTGAAAAAAACATTGTCCAAATTACCCGGAACAATATCCAATAACACAGAAGCAAGCTCTACTGCCGGGCGGTGGGTTAATCCGCCAAACATGACGTGGGACATCGTTTCAAGCTGTCTGTTAACTGCTTCATTAAGATGCGGGTGGTTATAGCCGTGAATAGCTGCCCACCAGGAAGACATGCCGTCAATCAATTCACTGCTGTCTTCAAGTATTAAACGAACCCCTTTGGCCGAACGTACTTCGTAAACAGGCAAAGGATCGGTAATAGATGTATAGGGATGCCAGACATGTTCTCTGTCGTATTGCTTTAAAGCCCGACCGTTTATTGTTTTCAATTCTTGTTAAGGTGTTTATTAAAAAGGATTTGTTTTTTCGTTAACCATTTAAGTTTTAGATGTTAACGAAAAAGTTTTATCATGTCAATCGACAAGTTTGTAAAAAAGTACAATCGTTTCAAAATTGTTTATTTTTGGTAAAACCAGGTATGATCTTTAATGTGGAAATGCAGGGGGCAAACCTGCGTACCTGCTCCTGGGCATTCAGAGCAAACAACAGAATATTCCGGATGGATGTATGATATAGGTCCAAATGTCAATATATTAAGGAAAATTGTTTACTTGTTGTCATTCTCGGAGGAGTCTGAGGTGACATGATAAATCTCAATGGAATCCAAGCGATAATCAGAAACAATTTGCTAACATGAAAAATTTTATATACTGAATTGGCTTGGTTGTTTGTATATAACTCAGGATGGTATTTAAACAATGTCAATAGTTTCGTCTTGAGAGGTCCTTTATCGTTCCTCCTCAGGATGGCAGGCGGCAAAGAATAATTTAATGCTGATGATCCCTCCTATAGATTAATTCAAATCTGGTCTGTAGGAGCAGAATTGCTTTTTGTAAACAATATTAGGACCAGTGGATAAGAAGACATCTTACTCCAAAATCAGACTGGTTACAGGGGGGAGAAAAATAAAAACAGTTACTCCATTCTTTTTTTAATCTTTAACCATTTATCTTTTCCATATAGTTCTTCAATACATTCCGGGCAGATACTGTGAGTGAATTTGGCGTCGGAACGTTGCTCGATATATGTCTCCATACGTTCCCATATTCCATTGTCATCACGTATCTTTTTACAGTTTGCACATAAGGGTAACAGACCTCGCAGCGTATCGATCTCTTCTCGGGCCCATTTAAGATCCAGGTGTGTTTTGATACGAACCAGCAACTCAGCTTCTTCAAATGGTTTTGTAATATAATCCACCGCTCCCACTTCAAACCCTTTTACTAAATCAACAGTATCTGTTTTGGCGGTGATAAAAATTACCGGGATATCTTTTAATGAAAAATTTTTTTTAAGTTTTTCGCAGACTTCCAAACCGTCCATTTCCGGCATCATAATATCCAGCAAAATCAGTTCAGTGGTTTCTTTTTCCAGATATAGAAATAGCTGTTCGCCACTCAAAAAAACCGCAGGGTCATAACCGTTATTTTCTAGTATATTGCCGATAAGTTGAATATTGCGGGGATCATCATCTACGGCACAAACTGTAACATTATCTCTTTCCATAATTTTATTTAATATTTGCGGTTATTATCTCAATCAGAATTGGGAGTTCTTTTAAAAGTCCGTCAATTTGAACGATATCATAATTTTCTGCAAATTGAAATAACTCCTCACCAAAATAAACTAATGTTTTAACATGATGGTTTTTCCCTAATTTCGAAAGATTTAATCCCATATTTTTGATTTTACTCATTTTACCAACACTTGATACAGTTTTTATAGTGGACGAGAATTCCTTTTGCATGGTATCTGCCAGGTTTTGATAATCTGTTATCTCATTCCCTCCAATCTCTTCCTTAAATCTTTCAATATAATCATACGCACTTTTTGACGATATCTCTTCCGAATATTGAATGTATTTTTTTAATTCTATCAAAAGTTGTTTTTTTTCTATTGGTTGAAGCAGACACCCTTTGAATCCGCTATTTAAAACCCCCAGTCGATCTTTATCATCAATATTCACAGACATGGCAACTACAGGAATTTCAGCTATCTTAGGGTCCTCTTTTAAATAAGTGATGGTTTCCAGGCCGTTTTTAATTGGCATGATATTTAGAAAAATAACATCCGGTTTTGTTTCAGCCGCCAAAATCAACGCTTCTTCACTATTTTGTCCTAGTGAAACGGTTAATCCCATATCTGTCAACATTTCATTCAACGATTCTCGATTGGATTCCACTTCATCGATCACCAAAACATTAGCATTTTTAAATAAAATATTGGTAGTTACATTCCTGCCTGTTCTGATAGTGGAAACTCCAGACACTAATTCCACTCCTTTCAAAACAACTTTAAATAAACTGCCTTTACCCAACTGGGATTCAACAAAAATGCTGCCGCCCATCATTTCAACCAGTCGTTTACTGATGCTCAATCCCAAACCCGTACCACCATATTTTCTGGTACTTTGGCCATAACGCTGCTTAAAGGATTCAAAAATCCGTTCCTTTTCCACTTCAGGGATACCGATGCCGCTGTCTTGCACCAGTATCTCCAGGTCCGCCAAATTCCTCGATTTTTCTTGAGAAAGGATCTTCATGGATAATTTGATATATCCCTTTTCAGTGAATTTAACCGCATTCCCTACCAGGTTCAATAACACCTGCCTGATTCGGGTTTCATCCAACATTACTTCTGATGTCATATCCGGATCGATGTCGATGATAAGATCAAGTTTTTTCTCCGACAGCTTTAATCCAAAAATCCGTTTTATCTCTTCGAATAATAGCTGTGGGTCGACAGGCACCGCTTTTATCTTCATCTTGCCTGATTCAATCTTTGTCAAATCCAGGATATCGTTAATCAGAGTCAACAGACTTTTGGCAGCAGATCGAATGGAATCAAGGTATTTTTTCTCTTTCGGGTTAGTAATCAGGGAGGTTAACAATTCACTAAAACCAATGATGGCATTCAACGGAGTACGGATTTCATGGCTGACATTGGCCAGAAACATACTTTTAGCGCTGCTGGCCAATTCGGCTTCTTCCTTGGCTTTCATCAACGCCTTTTCAACCTGTTTGTGTTCGGTAATGTCATGCCCCACACTGATCACTGTATGATTGGGTAATCGAATATTGCCCCAGGTCAGAACACGTTCTGTTCCATATTTGGTTCTGGGTCTGAATTCCCGGAAAATGCCATCGGCATCCTCAATGGATTTTAACACTTCCTTCTGCTTTTTGGGGTCTGGATAAAACATGGAAAAAACATTTTCCAGAGCGTCAACTTCATCCTTACTCCAGCCCAATACTTTTTCACACTCTTTATTCCAAAGCAGGCAATTTCCATTCTTGTCAAAGGAATCAATCATCACCGGGGCATATTCAAAAATGGTACGAAATCTGTCCTCACTCTCTTGAAGCGCAGCTGTACGTTCTTTGATAAGCTCTTCAAGGTTTTCGCGATATTGTTCCAACTCCTTTTCGTTTTTTTTACGCTCCGTCACATCGGTTATTATTCCTTCCAGGGCCAATGGCTGGTTATCTTCATCATAAATCACCATGTTTCGTTGATTCATCCACAGCGTCCTTCCCGATTTATGAATAACCATATATTCAGCGGTTGATGGCACCTTTTCACCCTTAAGAATTTTTTTTGTTTGATCCATAACATACTCATACCAGTCTGGATGTACGATTCTTTTAATAAAATTTGGAGTATTATAGATCTCCTCGGGCTCATAACCCAGTAACTCTTTGGACGCCGGGCTGACATAAACAAAACGCCCGTTTTCTAAGGACATCTGGAAAATGATGTCTTTGGCATTTTCAGCTAACCGGCGAAACCGATCCTCACTCTCGCGCAAAGAGGCTTCAGTCTGTTTGCGATCACTAATTTCCTGTTCCAGAACGCTGTTTTTTCTGTTCAGCTCTGAGTTAATCATATTAAGATCAACAATCATCTGCCGAATCCGGTTAGTCATGATATTAAATGAATTCCCCAAAACACCGATCTCATCCTGACGATTGGTGTGCACCTGTCGATCCAGATTACCATTGGCGATATCCTCGGCTATGATGGACATCTCTCGGATAGGACGTGTCAGCTGTCGTGCCAGAAGAATACCCGAAAAAATGGCTACCGCAATGAAAATGCTTCCCCAAAAAACCATTGCCATCATTATTTCACCGGTTTCCGTATTTACTACCTGAACCAACTCTGCGGAAACAGCAGTGATCATTCTTACTGGCACCACTAATCCCAGTCGCCAATTCATGTTTCGAATAGGATGGTAAGCCAGATATTTGAATTCACCTTTTATTCTGACCTTACGGAGCCTGGATTCACCCAGTACCATTTTCTGCAATATGTCATCCAGTTCCGGATTGTCGGTATTCTTCAAATTGATAAATCCTCTGGATTTATAAGCACTGGGTGATGAAAGTTCAACCCTGGCCTGAGGAGGGGCACCAATTAATCTTGAATGAGTATCCAGAATGAAAGAATATCCGCCAAGCACTGGCTGAAACTGATTGAAAGTGACCATGAGGTCTGTAATGGAAAAGGATATGCCCACGTATCCTTCCAGTTGTTTTAAAACATAAACCGGTGCAATGGCATCGATCACCATATCATGATGAATCTTGAACGGATTAACATGAACATCACTCCAAAATGTATTGCGAGTGTAAAGCTTATGATATGAGGAATCCGGCAGGAATTTTCTTTTTACTGATTCAGCCCTTTTAATTGGGATGGGAAATGCAGTTATCTCTTTGTTATTATTAATGAAATAAGTATTGGCGCAATGGTTGGTGCGGTTATATAGTGAAGAAAGAACGTCTTTGACAGCATCATGGTTAAACCCCTGTTTTTCCATTGTTTTACTCATTATATAAGCACCAAACAACGATACAGAGCGTGCCTGATTTAAATTCGAATCCAGGTTTTCACTTCTTTCCCTTACCAGTGTTTCCAGAAATAATTCAGTCTGATCAGACAGAATTCGTTGGCTTTCCTGCTCGATACGTTGTCCCGCCTTATCCAAAGATAACCAGACAGCTGAAGCAATACCCAAAATTAGTACAATAATTGAAGTCACCAGTGTGGCCGTAATACGTTGCCATAGTGCCAAACCTTTATTTATCATTCTATCTCCTAACGGTAATTACTTCGTTTTGAATCACCTTTAGTAATAGCCTGTGAATTGCCAGGTAATTATTCGATAAGATACATGAAACCTTCCATTTGACTCCAATGTCATTAATTTCAGAACTCCTGATCAAATGTAATGTTGTTTGATGATATAATAAAACATTGTAAAACCATCTATGAATTTCAAGATGATATTCTAAAGCTCACTAAACCCAGTAAAACAAGAGAGCTTAAGTATAAATTGGGATCAACAAAAACCTGAAACATCAGGAGTTCTGAAATTAAGCTTTTCCAACTGAGTAACAGATGTCGATCGCTGCAACTACAAAACATCAGGACGACCCTACATCATTGTCATTAAGTTATACTCCACTATCTGTCATCCTGAGGAGGG
>JBFFHJ010000022.1:0-106024 GCA_041556995.1 bacterium
AAGGCAGCGAAATCGTCTGCGGACTGACCCCGGATTTGCCATCTTCTTCGGCCAGCACCGGTAAGGCGTTGAGTATCAGGAACAAAACAGCAGCAATAAAAAAAAGGGATGAAACAGGTTTTGAACAAAAATTACGGTTACCGCTTTTCAGTTGACAGTTGACAGTCTTTTTTTCGAACACAGAAGACAGAATCCCGACCTGTTTCCTGGAAGGCTGTCCCGACCCTGTTTTTTCTTCTGTATTCTGCATAATACCAGTATGTTTGGTTTGATTTGTTGGTCCTTATGGAATTGCCATAAAGGACTTTGTCAAAATATGCATTTTTGTATCACTTCATTAATAACATCATATTATTGGTCAGCTTTGATAACAAAGATGACTGTAATATTCGCATATTAGCGTCCATTACGACAACCCCAATCCGTCAACATTTGAATCGTCTCCTTTTCCCTCTTATACTCCCTGTCACTATCAACCAATAAAAATCCAAAATGCTTATGATCCCTATCCTGGACTAAATGTTTAAAAGTACAGGACTATCGCATGATTATCCATTGGTAATACAGGATTAGCGCCGTTGTTGGAACAAAAATTTTCCGATAGAGCTGATTCGTCATTTTGTATCAGATGCAAGTATGCTTTGTGATTGCACGTTATTACTGAAATTGTCATGCGATTGCCCTGCCCAAAAACCGAAGTTAACTGGCCCCCCTTAAATTCACTGTTTGCATGGGCTTAATCATTAATTCCAATTGATCTTATTTAATTAGTATTAAGTTAGTATGTTGTGTTTATGCTGTGTAAGCACAAAATGAATCCATACTATTCAGAAATCTTATTGATTAATTGGCTACTTGAGATCTCTTTGAGTGTATTCCACAGCAATGCCACCAAAGATTTTTTCGGGCTATCGGAACGAACCAGGATGCCGATTTCTCGAGTCAGGGGAGGTGAACCAAAAGGAATGTAATTGCAATTCAGTTTTTTTTGAAAGTGAAGATAAGACTCAGGAACGATTCCGACACCAATACCATGTTGAACCATCAATAATATGCTTTCATACGCGTCCATTTCCATGATTACCTCTACTTTAAGGCCACGCCTTTTAATTTCCCTGTCGATAACGGTTTCAACCAGAAGATGTGGTTTGTGTCGAAGGTACGGGCCTTGCTCCAGCAATTTCGAGTCTTTTTTATGGATACTGTCCTTCGGTGAAATCACATAAAACTGTTCTCGGGCATAAGACCACCACAAAACACCTTTGGGCAATTTTAACGGACCGACCCCAAAACTGGCATCCAGTTTTTGTTCAGCGACATCCTGGGCCAAATGTTTGGAAACACCGCCGGTATTGACAAGTTTTATCACCAGTTGAGGGTACTCCTGTCGTAGTATTCTTAGCGCGTCAGATAAATTACTTGTGATTGCACTGTTCACATATCCCAATACCATTTCCCCCTTAATTTCCGACGGTTTCCGCTTATTTTTATAATCATTCCAGAGTGTTATAATTTGACGGGCAATTGACACCAATTCCGCTCCATCAACAGTTAACGCAATCGGACGTTTGCTGCGATCCACAAGACAAATATCGAGTTCCTGCTCCAGTTCCTTAATCTGCTGACTAACTGCTGACTGGGTCCGATAAATGGCCTTAGCTGCGTTAGAGAAGCTGCCATATTCAGCCAATGCCAGCAAGGTTTCTAATTTAAGTAAATCCATTATATATTTACTCTCAAAGAGTTAAGTCGAATTTTATGGAGACAAACCAATTAATAATCCCCATGTGATAGATGGTTCATCCAAATCAAATTACTTAAACGCATTTTTTTTATCGGTGTCCTTCAAATTCTTTATAATTCAGGCTGATTGCTATTTTTTTTGACAGATTTTTCATATCAATTCTGGAAAGGTGTATTTCTTACTTGTTTGTATTCACTAATTAATACACTGCTTATGTGGCCCGCTTATCTGTAAATACAGTGATTTAATCTGCATATGTATGAGAAAATTACCTTCAACCACAAGTATTAAAGCATCTAATAATTAATATTAATATAATTCGTTTTTCTTATAAAGCAAAATCCCGTATAACAAACAAAAAGATTAAAAAACGGAAACAGAAAATGTGTCTAATATATTGATAATACTGTTTATTTATCTGTGTTGTTCAGGTAAAAACCTGTTTCTGGAAATTTTTCATTTTTTAATGCTGAATTGTAAAAGCTTTTCTCGATTCACTCAATATACGAACAGTCGCAAGCCAAATTTTTAGAGTATTCTTTTAAACACCAAATATGCAGATAAAGGAGAAAAAAAATGGCATTCATTGCTGATTATCTTAAAAACGTCAAACCATCAGCAGTATCGGTGGTGACAGCCCTGGCTTCTGATCTTGAACGACAGGGACGAGACATCATCCGCTTATCCGCCGGTGAGCCGGATTTCTGTACTCCCGATCATATTAAGCGAGCGTGTACAAGGGCTTTGGACGAAGGAAAAACCAAATATCCACCTGCTATTGGAATTCATGAATTGCGCGAAGCGATTTGTCAAAAACTCAAAAAAGACAACGAACTGAATTACGAAATTGATCAGATTATTGTCAGTACGGGCGCAAAACAGGTTCTCTTCAACGCTTTTGCAGCAACCATTAACCCCGGAGATGAAGTAATCTTACCTTGTCCCTATTGGATGAGCTACCCCAACATGGTTCGATTTAATCTGGGAATTCCGGTTGATGTGCCAACCACTGTTCAAAACGGATTCAAAATGACGGCTGAAGCGTTGGAATCCAAGATAACCCAAAGAACAAAATGGCTGGTTCTTAATAGTCCGGGTAATCCTTCCGGCGCTGTTTACTCCAAAAGTGAATTGGAAGCGATTGCCGACGTATTGCGCAGATATCCCCAGGTTCATATTTTAAGTGACGATATATATGAGTACATGGTTTATGAAGACACTCAGTTTGTATCATTGGGACAGGTTGCTCCAGACCTGTCATCACGACTTTTGATTGTAAACGGTTTTTCCAAAGCTTATGCCATGACGGGTTGGCGGTTGGGATACGGTGCCGGTCCGGTGGAGTTAGTTAAAACCATGTTTAAGATTCAGTCACAATCGACAAGTGGCGCTAATACCATGACTCAATGGGCCGGAGTGACAGCGCTAAAAGATGATCATGCCTTTGTTGCAAAGAACAATGAGATCTTTCAGGCACGTCGGGATTTGGTTGTTTCACGGCTCAATGCGATCGAAGGATTATACTGTGAAAAACCTGAGGGAGCATTTTATTGCTATATTTCATGCGAGGGAGTGATTGGTAAAACAACACCACAGGGCGATGTAATTCATAATGACGCCGATTTTGTTAAATATTTGTTGAATGAAACCGGTGTTGCTGTAGTTCATGGTGAACCTTTCGGATTATCACCTTTTTTCAGGATCTCGTTTGCAACTTCTTCGAAAATTCTGGAAGAAGCGTGTAAAAGAATCGCTCAGGCATGTGAAAACTTAAATTAAATTTAAATTACAATTACTTAAAATCAGATTTTAAGCAAAATTACTATTAATCAGGAAAATAAATATGAGTGTTCATTTAATGGATTCTGTTGTGTTTGGTGGCTCAATGGGGACCCAACAGATGCGAGATGTGTTTTCAGAATCGGCTATGTTTCAACGTTGGCTGGATGTCGAAGTGGCTTTGGCCCAAGCCCAGGCTTCACTGGGTATTATTCCGGCAACAGCTGCGGAACAAATCAATTCTCAAACGGCTGATATTCGGAAAATTGATTTAATTGCCGTTCAAAACAACGGGAAAAAGTCAGGGCACAGCCTTTTAGGACTTTTAGACGAATTCAGAAAAGTAATCGATCATGAGGATTCCCGTTATTTGCATTTTGGTGCGACGACACAGGATATAATAGATACTGGCCTTATGCTGATGATCAAAGAAGCCTATGGCATTATCCTGGAACAAATCAAGGGAATCATGGGTGAAATGGGTAAAATTGTCGAAACCCATGCTGATACGGTGATGGTGGGACGGACTCATGGAAATCATGGTCTCCCGATTACATTCGGATTCAAAGTAGCCATCTGGTTATCCGAATTAA
Organism: bacterium; assembly: GCA_041556995.1. Lineage (GTDB taxonomy): Bacteria > SAR324 > SAR324 > XYD2-FULL-50-16 > XYD2-FULL-50-16 > JAHJTV01. Next base: position 4,117 of record JBFFHJ010000022.1, read on the forward strand.
GTCGACAGTTCGAACGCTGGATGGCAGCAAAAGATCGTATACTGGTCGGTAATCTCACCGGTGGAGTGGGGACATTCGCTTCATGGGGAGACCAGGGGCCAGAAGTTCAGGCTAAAGCTTTGTCAATGATTGATTTGGGAGTTCCCGAAACAGTCTGGCACAGCTCTCGTGACCGTATTGCAGAGGTACTGTCTCTTGGCGCTCTGCTGGCCGGCACTTGTGCTCGTATCGCTCGTGAAATATATAATTTAAGTCGAACCGAATTTCAGGAACTAATGGAGCCATCCGCAGGCAAGATCGGTAGTAGTACGATGCCTCACAAACGCAACCCGATTCACAGTGAATGGATTATGGTGCTGGAACGAGTGATTCGCAACAATGCATCAATCGCTTTTGAAGTCATGGGACAAGAAAACGAACGTGATGCTTCGAGATGGAAAAATGAATGGATCGCTGTTCCGGAAACTTTTGTCATGCTCTCAGGTGTCTTGAATCATCTGAAAATAGTAACTTCCGGAATGACTGTGAATAGTAAAAAAATGAAACAAAACACAGAGATGCTGAAAGGAATGTTGCTTTCAGAAAAAGTGATGTTTTTACTGGAAGGTCATTTTCCACTCCCGGTTGCACACAAAATAGTGCACGAAGCGTCAATCAACGCAATGGAGAAAGGAAGCCTTTTGGTGGATGAACTGATGGAGCACTCTGAAATCGCCCAAAAGTTCAGCCGGGAACAAATTGAAAAAATGTTGGATCCCGCAGAATATATTGGACATGCCTCCGTGGTGGCGAAACAAGTGAAAGTCCGAGTGGACAAACTGCTGATTTAGCGAATAGATGAAATCACTAACCGAACAATATGCCGACTTTTGCCAAAAGCTGAATTGGGATATGTTGCCGAGCGACGTACACCGGATGGCGGCAGATCTTTTTGCAGATTGGCTTGCGAATGCCGTCGCCGGGTGTACTACAGAATTTGGTACTACATTGGTAAAAACGTCTGGTTGGTCTGCGGATCGATCAAGTTCACTAATCACCGGCACCTTGACTAAAACAGATCCGTTGAATGCCGCTTTTGTGAACGCGGGAGCCGCACATTCCCTGGAGTTCGATGATTCATACCGAGTCGGACTGTATCATCCGGGAGCTTCTATCTTTGGAGCGGCCTTTGCCGCTTCATCCATAATGGATTGTTCTCCCAAAGACATGTTGACGGGTGCTATTGCGGGTTATGAAATATCGATGCGATTGGCAAAAGCAGTTAATCCATCTCATTATCGGATATGGCATACAACCGGTACAATTGGAACTTTCGGCGCAGCAGCTTCGGCCGCCTTTTGCCTTGGTTTGAATGCCCGTCAAACAGTCGGTGCCCTGGGATATGCAGGAACCCAAGCATCAGGGCTTTGGGAAGTATTATCCGGGGTTCCCCAGGCCAAAAATCTGCACCCTGCTAAAGCGGCACATGCCGGTTTATTATCAGCTTTGCTGGCACGAGATAATTCCTATGGACCTGTCTCCGTTCTGGAAGGCCCTCGTGGAATTTTTAGCGCCATGGTCCCGGACGATGTAGATCATGCAACGTGTATATCGGGACTCGGAGAGGACTGGCTCATTCGGGAAACAACATTAAAAGCGTATCCAGTTTGTGGGCACACCATGACTTCCATTGAGGCGGCTTTAGCATTGGCAGACAGGATCACAACGGAATCGATCGAATCAATCGACATTCGAACTCATCCTGTTTCGATTCAGGTGGCTGATCGCCCAATTCCCCAGGATTGTCATGAAGCCAAGTTTTCAATCCAATATTGTGTGGCAACCGCATTGTTAAAAAAGCAAATCACTTTGGCTGAATTTACTCCCGAACTGATTCAAAACCCTGCAATAAAAAAGTTGCTGGGTATCATCCGTCTCAGTGTCCATAAAGATTTCGAACAACTTAAAGACAAACGTCCATCAATCGTTGCAATAAAATTAAAAGATGGTCGCGGCTTTTCAAAACAATGCGAAACACGTCGTGGAGATCCGGAAAATCCACTGAGTGAAGCGGAGAAGCGACACAAGTTCATCAATTTAGCCGGATTGTCTTGGGGAGTGGAAGTTGCTGAGTCAATTTACAACAAACTGGAACTATTTACAAAGTTTTCAACCGTTGAGGAATGGATTCGGCGAGACTTGATGTCACAGCATCATGAGGTCGAAAAATTCCGATGCTCTATCAACACACAAACATGATAAAAGTTATGAAAAAAAACGCATTAATCATCAAATTCGAAGATAATGTCGCGACCGTTATTGCAGACCTGGCAGCGGGTGAAACGGCCATGGCGATAGTGGAAGAACAGGATCAGGAATTCACTGTCATTGATCCAATTCCATTTGGTCACAAATTTGCTGTTAAAGACATTCATCAAGGTGAAGATATTCTGAAATATGGCTCGGTGATTGGACGTGCTACCAGCGATATCAAGGTTGGAGAACATGTTCATGTTCATAATGTGGAAAGCTTGCGGGGACGCGGCGATTTAGCAAAGGGAGAAATGTAATATGGAATTTATGGGATACCGGAGAAAAGACGGCCAGGTAGGAACGAGAAATTATGTAGGAATTCTGTCCTGTGTTGTATGTGCCAACGAAGTTGTTGAAGGCATCAACAAACAAGTTCAAGGTACTACAGCATTCACCCATCATCAGGGATGTTGCCAAACTCCCTTTGATATTAACCGAGTCAACGATGTTCTGATCGGATTGGGGAAAAATCCAAATTTGGACTCCGTACTTTTAGTTAGTTTAGGATGTGAAAGTACGGACATGGAAAAGGTGGCAGAGGCCATTTCCGCTTCCGGGAAAAGAGTGGAAAAGATTGTTATTCAAGAGATTGGAGGTGCCGCACAATCAACCGCCAAAGGCGTGTTGCTTGCACAGGAACTGGTGATGGAAGCGTCACTTCGAACCAAAACGCCCAATCCTATCAGTGCTCTTGTTATGGGGTTAAAATGCGGTAGTTCAGACACTACCCAGGGATTGGTTGCAAATCCGGCCTTAGGGATTGCTTCCGATCACATTGTAACAAACGGAGGAACCTCTATTATGGGAGAGGTTACAGAATTTATTGGTGCGGAACATCTGTTGGCAACACATGCCAGGACTCCTGCAATCGGTGAAGAGATTCTGAAACTGGTAAAACGCATGGAAGATCGGGCAAAATCCGTTGGTGTCGATATGAGAGGTGGTCAGCCCACAGGTGGGAATATTAAGGGAGGCTTGACCACGATTGAAGAGAAATCGCTGGGAGCCATTGCCAAAGCTGGAAATGCCACTATCGAAGCTGTATATGAATATGGGCAGAGACCCGATGTAAAAGGTTTCGTTGTAATGGATTCTCCGGGTAGAGAACCTGAAATACTAACAGGATTGGCCGCAGCCGGTTGCAATATCATCGCTTTTACCACTGGAAGAGGAGCTCCCCAAGGATTTCCGTTTGTGCCGGTTATCAAGATTACAGGGAACCAGATAACCTGGGATAAACTGCGAGACCATATGGACCTTGATGTAAGTGCGACCATGAATGGTAACAGTTCCATTCCCGAAGAAGGAAAACGAATTTTGGATGAGATTGTTGCAACCGCCTCTGGAAAAATGACCAAGGCCGAGATTTCCGGTTATACAAAGGCAATGGACATTTATGTCACAGGACCTGTCATTTAATTAATATAAAGAGGCACTATGAACGAAAAAATATATAGAACCGCCGCTAAATTAACGATTTTTATTTTTTCTGTTTTGAAGCAACTACAATTTTCAGATAGAGATGCCATGGCTGTTTCAAATGCGCTGGTCAAAGCGCATCTCAGAGGCTATGATACTCATGGATTACCCTGTCTTGAAGGATATATTGACGCGATAGAAGATCATCGGATCACTGCCATGCCAAATATTGTTGATCAATGCCGAATTCCATGGGCATTGACAATCGATGGCGATAATGGATTGGGACAAATCGCAGCTACTCGAGCCATGGAAATGTCCCTGGAAGCGGCCGACCGTACAGGAATTGGAGTGGCAGCAGTTAAACGCAGTAATCATTTCGGTGCGGCAAGTGTTTACTCTTTAATGGCAGCTGAACAAGATTGTATAGGAATTGTTACATCTAATGCTTCCTCAGTAACGGCACCGCACGGTGCCATAGAACCCATATTGGGAACAAATCCGTTTTCCGTGGCTATTCCAGCAGGAAAATTGCCGCCATTTGTCATTGATATGGCAACCAGTGCCGGGTCTCGTAAAAAAGTCCGTCGGGCCGCCGCTAATGGCGCTCCAATTCCATTGGAGTGGGCACTGGATCAGGATGGGCAACCAACCACTGATGCGGTAAAAGCCCTTGAAGGCGTAATGCTGCCTTTTGGTGGTGCTAAAGGTTCCGGAATTTCCATGTTGGTGGATATCCTTTCCGGAGTACTAACCGGGGCTGAATTTGGCGGACGTGTACTTAGTGTTTTTTCTAATCAGGAGAGAGAATCGAATAATGGTCATTTCATGATGGCTATGAAAATAGATTCGTTTATGCCGGTTAATGAGTTTAAGGCACGAATGGATGAAGAATTAGGTCGTGTATTAAATCTGAAACCGTCAGATCCGACACAACCGGTCGTTTATCCTGGTTATCGTTCCGGGTTGGAAGAAAAGAAGCGGATTAAAGAGGGAATTCCTCTTGATTCGGAATTAATTGATCGATTCACCGTATTGGGAGCCAAGTATCATGTGGAATTTCCATCATGAATTGCTTGATGTGGAGTATTGTTGGAAGTTTCCTTTTTTTTAACCTGAAATCGAACATGTGTTTGTTTTAACCAATAAAAAACCAGTTTACTATATCGTTTGATGGAAATTTTTCATAAAATAAAGGACTGCCTGTTTTCTTAAATGTAGTCCTATCAATCCATTCAGAAAAGAGGAGTAACCCTATGAAGCGTTTACTATCGATTGTCTCATTGATTCTTGCCGTCAGTATAATCAGCATACCGGCATATGCGAAATATCCAACACGCAATCCAAAGATTATCGTTCCTTTTGCTCCGGGTGGTGCCGTTGACTTCACCAGCCGTTTAATCAGCGATGTGGCGATTAAGTATTTTGATGGTAAAAAAGTGATTGTTCAGAACATGCCGGGTGGAGGTGCGGTTATCGGACAAACATATGTGGCAAACGCCAGACCGGATGGTTATACGATTTTGGCCTACACATCTTCTGTTGTGAATAACCCGATTACCAAAAAAACATCATATACGCACAAATCGTTTCAACCAGTATCTATGTACTGTTTTGACCCTGAAGTGCTTGTTGTTCCGTCCAGTTCTCGCTATCAGACATTGGAAGAGCTAATCGCCGCAGCAAAAAAAACCGAATTAAGTGTAGCGACTCCTGGCTATTCAACCTCTCATCACATCGCTGCTTTGGTATTGGAAAAAAAGGCTCACATTAAGTTCGGTTATATTCATAATCAAAGCGCCGCTATGCAAATCCAACAATTGATGGGAGGACATGTGGACGTTGGATTTATGTCTTCCGGTGAAGCCCTGGGATATATGAAGGATGGTTCTCTTCGCGTTCTGGGTATTATGGAACAAAATCGTAATTCAAAATTTAAAGGAATTCCGACTTTCATAGAAAGTGGCGTCAACATGCAATGGGGAACATTTAGAGGCCTGGCTGTACCAAAAGACACACCAAAAGCCGTGGTTTCCTATTTAGCGAATTCATTTAAAAAAGTCCTGGCTGATGAGAAATTTAACGCTGCGATGAGCAAAGCGGGTTATCCGGTTGTTTTTCGAGGACCAAAAGAGTTTGAAGAATATGTGGAAAGCGTCGCGGTTGTTATGCGGGAGATTTTGCCAACACTGAAAAAAAAGTAGCCGCGCGATAAGTAAACTGGTTTTTGGATAAAGAGGTTACTAAGGGTCGGCTCAAAAATTAATTCACGTTCTGTTTGCAAAATATCCAGTGTTTTCAGGACTTTTGCAAACAGACTATAAGAAGTTATTTTTTAACGATCCCTAAAGACAAATCATGTTTTATTTAATTTAGTATCAGGTTTATAGATATTTATTAAATTTATAAAGTCCAACCCCATTTATTGAGTGCAACCATGCGACAGCGTAATGTCAATCTCTGGCTTTCTTTAATATTTTTGATATTTAGTGTAATTGTTTATATTACGGCGATCGGTTATGACCCTATGCCGTCCAAATTCCCCAAACTACTGGCCATTATATGTGCTATTTTAGCTCTTTTTCTTATGGCCGGCGCCCTGGTTAAGACTAAACGAGAAGATGATACAGTAGCCGAACATAACGGCAGTTATTCGATGATGTTGTTGGTATGCGTAAGCATGGTTGGCTATGCCGCTATGCTTAAATTCGCCGGGTACATTCCATCTTCTATCGTTATGATGATAGCCGTCGGCTGGTTTTTGGGATTCCGCAAGTTCCGATTTCTTTTAGTGATTTCGATAATAACGGTTTTAATTGTCTATGGTGTTTTTGGCCTTCTGTTAGGAGTGCCTTTGCCAATTCCCTTTTTCATTGAATAATTGAATCCAAATCACTAATAAAGGTATTTATGGAACATATATTACAAGCGTTTATGCATCTGGCAAATCCCACAGTGTTTTTGTTTCTATTTTTCGGTGTTGTTGTCGGACTGGTTGTGGGAACGATTCCGGGTTTGAACGATAGTATTACTCTTGCCGTATTGATACCGGTTACTTTTTCCATGGACCCGGGATATGCGTTTCCTCTGTTGGTGGGTATCTATTGCTCGGCTTGTTACGGAGGTTCCATTCCTGCGATCCTGCTACGAATTCCAGGAACGGCATCTTCAATTGTCACCGCCCTGGACGGTCACCAAATGGCTAAAAAGGGAAGAGGCGGAGAAGCTATTGGTATTTCCACAACCAGCTCGGTTTTCGGGGGGATTACCAGTTCTTTAATTTTGCTTTTTTTCGCGCCCATATTAGCCAGCTATGCTCTTAAATTCGGTCCCCCGGAATATTTCGCCCTGGCCTTACTCGGATTATCAACCGTTGCCGGAATGTCCGGTGGAAATATGGTCAAAAGTCTTATTGTGTGTGTTATTGGTCTGTTTATCGCCACTGTTGGTATCAGTCCATTGACTGGTTATCCGCGATTCACATTCGACACGCCCAATCTATTCGATGGAGTTCCTTTTATCCCCATGTTAATCGGACTTTTCGGAGTAACAAGCGTATTGGAATTGGCGGAGCGAATCGCTAAAGAGCGTAAAAAAGGCACTAAACAGTCAAACGAATCGGTCCAAATGGAAGGCAAGATGATTCCATCACTGTCAATGGTTAAAAGGCTCTTACCAACATGGTTGACAAGTTCGGCTATCGGAAATGTCATCGGGATTATTCCGGGAGCGGGAATGCTGATGGCCATCTATTTGGCTTACGATCAAGCTATCCGGCGTAACAAGGATAAAAAGTTTGGCACCGGTGTACCGGAAGGTGTGGCTGCCCCTGAAGCGGCTAACAACTCAGTTGTGGCAAGTTCAATGGTTCCGTTACTCTCTTTGGGGGTTCCCGGCAACTCAACGTCGGCGTTATTTCTCGGTGCCTTGTTAATTCAAGGATTACGGCCCGGACCATCATTGTTTAATGATACTCCTGAAATTGCTTACCTGATCGTGGTCAGTTTTCTGGTAGCCAATATTATTATGGGACCCATGGGATTACTACTGGGACGGTTTCTTTCCCGGTTGATTTTTAAAATCCCACAGGAATTACTGGGAGCTGTTATTTCAGTATTGTGTTTGACTGGTGCATTTTCAGTGGGAAATAGCATCTTTGATGTCTGGGTAGCGATTTTCTTTGGAATCCTGGGATATATTTTCAACAAAGTCAATATGCCCCATTCCCCTCTGATTCTCGCTATTGTCTTGGGTGCCATGATGGAGCGCGGGCTTTACCAAAGCCTTGTGTTGTCCAAAGGATCACTAATGATTTTTGTCAATCGCCCAATCAGCCTGGTACTTTTAATCGGCGTCCTCTTTTTTACCGTAACACCTCTTATTAAAAGCTGGTATCGATACAAATCAAAGTAATATCAACATCCAACCTTTCCTGGACTTGTGATCCAATCGTTGTCAGCAAAAAAATTTGCCTCCCCTTGGTCAAGGCTTATTTCCTCTGGAAGTGATCCCAGGGGCAGGCAAATTTATCAGGAAAGTTGGTGCTTTTGTTGAATTTCCCTCCCTCCAATAGAGTTCTTTACCATCTCTTTTTAAGCCCAACGAAACTTGATACTTGCCTGACCGTATCGTGCCACTGAGCCATTGCTTTTACTCCATGCCCAAATTTTATTGCCGAAATCGTAGTGCCACCATTCATTGGGATAATTTGAGAATCCAACGCTTGTCATAGTGTTATAGAGCAATCGGCGGTTATTAAGAATTTTTTGTTCTTTCTCAGTGATTTGTATTTTCTGTTCGGTCAGTTCTTCATAAAAACGGGTGTAAGATCGGGTAGTAGTGTCGTCGAAACCGGTTCCCATATCAAGAAGATTTCCGTTTGAATCAGCGATTGAAAGATCAACCGACCCTCCGGTAATATGTGGAGAGACGTTTTCTGAGTTTGCAACGGGTAGCGCAACAAAGCACATGGCCTTTTTTGTTAATTGATCATAACTCAAATTCGGATGCACGGCTGCGAGTTCGGTACGAAAACGGTCAAACAACTCCTGTTGGAGTTCCAATGATCGCCAGGAATCGAAAAGAACCAGCTTATTGTTATCCGGCAGCATTTTTACGGCTTCAACCAACCGGTTCAGTACACCCTGACGGACATAGCATTCAGATAAAGCTGATCGCAGCTTTTGAATAAAATACTGGGGCCGAACCAGAATTCTGTTTGGCATCAGGCTGGCAGGAACAAGATCTTCATGGCACTCAACAAGATCCTGGTCACGGATGTTATCCCAGTCGACCGGCTTTTGTTCTGGAATCGGAGTTTCTGTCAGTTGATTCAGACTTATCGTCACAGTTTTTCTCCTTTATAGTCCGAAAAGTTGGGGCAACATAACTGTTATTGGTGGAAAAATAATTATAATGAACAGAACAATTAATGCCACTGCCACGAATGGCCAGATATGTTTAAAAAGTGCTTCCAGCCGTACATTGCCGACAGCAGATGCTATATAGACGCATGCTCCCATCGGTGGAGTGATTAAAGCAATGGTGATATTTAAAACGATAACAATACCGAAATGGAACGGATCGATCCCGGCAGCATTAGCAATCGGCATAAATACCGGAGTTAATAACACCAGGGATGCCACTTCTTCCATAAACATTCCGACAATAAACGTCATAGCACTGATGATCAGCATAATGGCGATTCTGTTGTCGGAAAATCCCATAATCATACCGGCAAATCGTTGCGGAACCTGCTCATATGCCAACAACCAACCAATGATAGTTGCAGCACCCATTATGACAAATATTACACTGGTCAGACGGGCTGTCTCGAATATAGAGTTGATCAGTCCCTTCAAATCAAGTTCCCGTGTCCAGAAAAAACCGACGATCAACACATACAATACTGCAATAGCACCGGATTCTGTAGGCGTCATGATTCCGAAGATGATTCCGCCTATAATTATGAACGGTGCTATTAATGCGACCATCGATTGGACTGTCGCATCAAACAGATTTTTAAATGAGAATCGTTGACCGGAAACTGGAAAGCCATGTTTGACCGAATAATAGTAATTCATGATCATGAATGCCAGTCCCAGCAATAAACCAGGTAATATCCCGGCAACAAACAGACCGCCGATAGAAGTATTGGTCATGGTCCCATAGAGGATCATAAAAATACTGGGTGGAATGATAGGGCCAATCAGGGAGCTGCCAGCGGTTAATCCTGCTGCATAGGGACGACTGAATCCCTCTTTCTCCATGGCAGGTATGAGAATAGATCCCAGGGCCGATGTGTCAGCAGCCGCAGAACCGTTCACTCCTGCAAAAATAATACTTCCTACTACATTTACATAACCCAGGCCACCTTTCAGATGGCCCACCAGCGCACGTGCGAAAATTAACAATCTGTTTGTCAAACCTGCGTTGTTCATTAATGAACCGGAGAAGATGAAAAAGGGAATCGCCATCAATGAAAAAACGTCCAATCCGCCAAAGAACTGCTGCACCATCAACCGTAGCTGAAAGAAGTCACCCAGATACAAAAAACCACTTAATGCCGATAATAAAAGAGCTACAAAAAGAGGAATTCCGATAATGATTTGCACAAAAAACGCTAATAACATTACAATCACCATAATCAATCATCTCCTCTTTAGTCTTGCGATAACAAGTTTGCCTCGTTTTTATCGGAAGTTAACTGCATCAACAGGTACTGGATCAGTAGCAAGGTCATACCTACAGGCAGGGACAGCATTGGGATTGTTTTTGTGATTCCCAGGCCCATGGTAGTGAACATGTATACTTTAAAAGCGTACTTAAATCCCATGACACTCATAAATCCAATGACACCCAGGAAAACCACAATACGAACTCCGTTCAATACCCGGTTAATCCGATTGGGAATATACTTGAGCATGATATTGATTGTCATGTGCTCACCCCTGTATAATGCGCTGTTGGCAGCCAGCATTACCATCCAAATCAGCGTAAATCGCGCTAATTCTTCAGTCCAGACTGGAGCACTGTGAAAAATGTAGCGCATAAAAACGCCCATGATGATATCACCGACATTCACCAGCAACAGAATTCCCGCCCCCCAAATACTGATGACATCTATCTGATTTGATAAACGCCTGCAATAATAAACGAAACTATTATTTTTATTAGATCGTCCCATGATCATCGTACACTGTTGTTTGCTTCATTTGTGGATTCCAAAGCCAAATCTATCCAATCCTGACTCATCTTCTTTTTCAGCCACACCAAATAGCCTGGTTGCCCGGTTTTACGGAATTGGCTCATCTCTTGAGCATTTGGATAATATGCCTTCATTCCGTTTTCAATCAAAAAATTAACCCTTTTTGACACCAGGGTTTCCACCTCAATTCGATTGACAACATTGGCATCATGGGCTGCTTTTCTGATAGACTGTTGTATATCCACCGGCAAGGCGTTCATCCAATCGCTGTTAATAACCAGGAATTGATCAGAATACTGGATATTTGCCATCGTTAAGTACTCTTGAACTTGATAAAGACTGCCGATGATAATGTACATGGGAGGATTCATCTGGCCGTCAGCAACACCGGTTTTTAAGGCCATATACACTTCAGTCCAGGGAATTGGAGTTCCGCTGGCACCAAACGACTTATATAAAGCAATCTGGCTTTCATCCATGGCCCTGTATCGCAGGCCTTTAAAATCTTTGGGAGATCGTATCTCTCGTTTTGAATTGGTAAATGATAAAAATCCACCCTCTTCCACTGCTTCAAGCAATTCGGTTTTCGTTCTTTTTTTAAATTCCTTTTGGGCTTTTTTCCAGAACTCACTCTTGTCAAAAAACCAGTGAGCAGCTTTATAACTATCGAACATAAAAGGTATGTTAGCAGCAAACAATTCAGGAAAAACCGGCGCCACACCACCATATGAAGCTATGTTTATCATCGGGCTGGTCATCACCTGTTCCATTCTTTGTTCCTCGTTACCCAACTGACTGTTGGAATACAGGGCAATGGCAACTCTGCCGTCGGTTCTTGTTTCAACATAACGTTTAAAATTGACAGCAAACTGATGTACAGCATTTGTCTTTGAATCCGGTGGCCCGTTGTAACACATTTTTATTTTCCATTGGGCTGCTTGAACATTGGTAGCCAACACCAGGATAACTGACAAAGTGAAAACACTGTATACCACCAGAAGTCGCTTTCTAAATTTGATCAAATATTTCATTTTTTTCTCCTGAGAATCCCTTGAATGATTGGCGAATAAACCTTTCTATCCGGTCGTTATTAAAAAAATGATTACTATTCCAACAAATTCTTGCAGATGTATGAAAATAAAATGATCCGTTTTCCACCTTAATGATGGCTCTATTTTTTAGCTCACATGGTGAACCCAAAACAGATCATTTGATATTCTAATACATGGCAAACATTTAGCGGACAATCGGCTTTTTGTAGTATTTTAGCAGGACTTTTGGCTTAGAACTCTCTAAGACTTTTTCCTATTGCCTAAGCCGGAATTTTATATATTGCTGTTTTTATTGTTATTGTAAAAACGCCATGGAATAGCTGATGGGAATGAGTGGTGGACTATGTGAAGTTATTTTTTAACGATCCCCGGAGGACACAAAGGAGAAAAAAAAGCAAAACAACTTCATTTTGATTGAATGTACTGGCTATATGTAAAAAGTTCGGGAAGATAAAAAATTTAGTGAATTAGCCCTTTATCAATGGCATATTTGGTCAGCTGAGCGATATTGCGGATATCCAGTTTGTCCATAATATTTCTTCTATGGGTCTGCACCGTCTTCACGCTGATGTTCAGCATTCCGGCTATCTCTTTTGCTCTTCTCCCTTCGGCCAGGAGTTGCAATATCTCTGTTTCTCTGCGGGTAAGAACCTGCATACTGTTTTCAATTTCAGATGAGTGAGCCAGGCTTTCCGCTACAATATTGCCAATCTCGGGACTAATATAGATTTTGTTCTTTAGAATGGTTGTCAACGCCATATTCAGTTCTTGAAATGCACAGTCTTTCAGCAGGTAACCGGAAACACCAGCTTTAAGCATCTCCACAATAAATCTGCGACTGGAATGCATGGATAATACAATGATTTTTATATCCTTATTTTTCATTAAAATTTGTCGCGTTGCTTCAATCCCGTTTAATTCGGGCATGGCAATATCCATAATGACAACATCCGTTTTTTTTTCGGAACAGAGCTGAACAGCATCCCGACCATTGGCCGCTTCTCCCACAATCTCAACTTCAGGATTGGATGCAAGCAATGATTTGAGACCTTCTCTAAACAGTTTATGATCATCAACCAATAACAACCGAGTTGGATTTGTTTTCATTGTTTTCAGACACCTGTTATTACTAAGATTCTTCCAGTAATGGAGCCGACAATACGACAACCGTTCCTTGTCCAGGTCGGGATATGATATCCATTTTTCCACCCAATTTTCCCAGTCTTTCGCGAATGCTAAAAAGCCCGAAAGATGCTGTGCGGGTATTGTATGAATTCACTGTTGAACTGTCAAAGCCAATTCCATCATCGGATACAGTCAGGCGGATTAACGCATCTTTCCTTGCCACATCGACAGTCAAATTGTCAGCTTGAGCATGTTTGACAGTATTGATGATCAGTTCGCTTACGATCCGATAAAGAGTGATTTTCATATCTCTTTTCATTGGTTTTGGCTGTTCATCATCTATAAATTTTGCCTGGATGGAGTATTTTTTTTGAGTAATTTCTATTAATTCATCTAATGCAGCTTCGAGTCCCAATTCATATAACGAAGGCGGGCTGATTTCAAAAGTGAGATTCCTGGTGTCCGTCAATGAGCGCTGACAAAGGTCGACCGCCTCCTTCAGGATTTTCCTGCCTTCAACATGAGTGGTATGTTTTTCAAGTAATCCAAGCTTCAAGCGGCATAGCGCCAGCTTTTGCGACACATGATCATGAAGGTCCACCGCTATTTTCCGCCTTTCTCTCTCTTCTGCAAGCGCTAATTCGGAGGTAAGAGATCTTAATGAATCCTGATAGTTTAAAATTTGCTTTCGGGCTTTTTCATGTCTTTGGACTTCCCTGTTGAGTTGATTATTCGTGAGTGTCAATTCATAGGTCCGCTCCCGAACCCGCTTCTCCAACTCCGTTTTGTATTTCTGCGCCTCTTTTTCAGCGATCAGCCGATCCGTTACATCCCTGGCATTGATGACAATTGCTTTCAAATCCTTATCTCCTGTCATATCAATGCAATTTGATTCGAAAAATCTATACTCCCCGTTTTTATGGCGAAGACGATGTATTAAGGAAACCGATCCTTCTCCCTCCTGTAATCGAGACAGAGATTCCTTCCACTTGTCATGATCCTCTTGATGAAGCAGGTCATTAATGGATCGCCCAAGAAGTTCTTTGTTTTGATAGCCCAACAGGCTGTTATGGGACGGACTCTGGTATACAATAATCCCGTTTTTGGAAAAAGCCTGAGTAATGTCCACTTTTTTTTCTGTTAAACTTCTGAATCGCCCTTCCCGTTTTCGAATTCGGTAGTTCCAAATCAGAATGATCAGGATAATAGCAATTGCCAATACACTAATTATTACAATCGCTTTTTGGAACATGGCACGATCAGTATCATCTTCACGTTTAATCGATAACCATCTTTTGGATATGTCATTTTTTTCTTTCAAGGAGATGCTTTCCAGTCCCTTGTTAATGATATTGAGCAACTCGGGCTGATCCAGTCGGATGGCAAAGGATAGTTCATGGCTGTATGGTGTCGAAGCTGCTACTTTGAGATTTAGAAGACCGTGTTTACTTATCAGTTTGGTTGCAGAAGCCAAATCCCCGACAAAAGCAAAACTCTTACCGGTGGTTACTGAATATAGACCTTTGTAAGGTGTTTCAAAAGGGAATAGTTTTATATATGGGAAGTGTCGTTGTAAATAAGAATGGCTCGAAGATCCCTTGACGACTGCTACCTGCTTTCCATTTAAGTCTTCAAGACCTCTTATATATTGAGTAACGGACTGGGTGATAATAACAATTGGAAAGTTCAAATAACTTTGAGAAAATGCCAGTTGTTGCCTGATCTCTGGATTCACCGGTTGATAAGAGAATAGATCAATATTCGATTCATCATCTGTCATTACGGACTCAATGGGCCATCCCGTTTTAATAAGCTGAAAATCCAGTTCGAGACGTTTTTCAAGCAGACGAATATAATCTGATGTTATTCCTGAATATTTTTTTTCCTTGTCCAAAAATTCAAATGGAGGATAATTGGGCTTCACTCCGATCCGTACGATTCCATGTGATTTCAGCCACGCTTTTTCCTGGTCTGATAAATGAATTCTGGAAACAGTCGTTCTAAAATACCTTGCTTCCGGTAAATAGATCCAACGGCTTTCAATCTCATCCAATTCCTGAATACTGATCGCATCTAATCCACTTTCAATCAACTCTAACAGCTCTCGACGACCTTTTGAGACTGCTGCAACCATTTTTTTTCTTCCAAGCGGTTTTTCCATGCGTTTAAAATCCCCCGCCCGCCCCATATGTCCCAACGTCCAAAGAAATCCCAGGGACTCGTCTGCAACTGCTCGAATATTGCCATTGAGCGCCGATTCTATCAGTGTTTTGGGATTATCAAATTCTATCAGAGTTATATGGGAATGTTGGGAACGAAGATAATTGGAGGCATCTGAGCCTTCGATAACTCCGACGGATTCTCCCTCCAGCATTTCTATCGATGAAATCTTCCCCCTCTTTCTGATATAGAAAACCGAGTTCATGGATTCATAAAATGGTTTGGAAAAATCCATGAACTGACGTCGTTGCTCGTTAATGAACAAACCCGAATGAATATCCACTTCCCCGGTTTTAATACGGTTTATGGTTGAATTCCAGTCACTGAAGTCAAACGCAATCGGATATCCGGTCTTACGGGCCCAAAGTCGCCAGATTTCAATAAATATTCCTGCCGGCTCACCCTCAGAATTCTGCATGGTGTACGGCATAAAATTTTTGTCACATGCAATAATGATAGTAGATCTTCCAGGACTGAACAAAGTATTTGACTCAGTTCGTATTTTACTCTCAGATAACCCCCTGAGATTCCGGCTTTCTGCGCTGACTTGAGCATGGGATAAAACGATCAGGAATACAGTAGAGAGTAATATAATCTTCAAAGGGACGGCCATAACTATCCAAATAAACAGATTATTGATCTATATGTCGATGAAAAAAGGGTTTGATTGCAGTTCATGGTTAAATGAATAGTAACTAAAATAATTGAAAAATATGCATTTTTACTTGATAAGGTTTTTTAACAGTTTCATTGGTATTTGTCAGCTTTTGATAAATGAATAAACCTGCACATCGCAGTCTATGTATTTTATTGATATCATTACCAAATATATTATGTTTTATTATTCGCATATACAAAATATCTATTTTCCCATTGACACATTTCATAATGCGCATTAGCATTCTATATCAAGCTAACATTTTGAATTAAGCAACTATTTACTTCAGTGAATAGTTGCTTGGTTCTTGTAGAAGATCTTCTGCCAATAGCTTTCGGAATTGATCTGAAACGTCGTTAATGATGGTTGAACACGTCCCAAAAAAAACGATGCAAACGAGATCAGCTCCAAGGGATTCGAGACGTTTTTTCGGAGTTTGAACGATCAGGAATATAGAAGTTGCCCTATTAAGGCTGATCTTAAGTAAAAGCGAAGAATGATTTTTTGCTTAAGATAAGGATAGCAGGGGAATTAGCCTCTCTATTTTTCAAAGAATCCGTGGTCATTGGAGTAGGATAAAAAAACTCTAAAATGTGAATTTTTACTGCTTTTTTTAAAAAAAGCGGTAAAAAATATAAGGATACTTTAAATATTTATACGCTAAAAATAAGGAGGAATGATCAACAATAGTTCACAACAGGAGCTGAGTTCAGGATTTTCCTGGCAGATTTTTTCATATTGGCCCTGGGATTAAATTTGGTTATTTTATTGAATATACTTTATCTGACATATAACGCTCATAACATCATGCCACATTTTTATTTTGGGGAAGAGCTCTAACTTCGGCAGATAAAATTAATATGTGACTTTGTCAGTGAGTATAAACTATCAAACCGGCACTATTTGGAATCAACCTGATAGAGTATCCAAAATTAAACCCAACCCCTATTTTTTTTATTAATTATTTAAAGCAACAATAATTATAATTATATAATTATTTAAAAACTGGGAGGACTGATTTATGTTTACAATCCTTGATACAATAGGAAGCACCTCTGTTATTCAGTTAAAAAATATTGTTGAAACAGATTATGCCACAATCCAGATTAAACAGGAGAGAACAAATCCAGGTGGAAGCATAAAGGACCGAGCGGCAAACTATATAGTCGCTGAAGCGGAAAGAAGAGGCTGGTTAAAACCCGGAGGGACAATAATTGAATCATCCAGCGGTAACTTTGGTATTTCTCTGGCCATGATTGGTGCTGTCAAGGGATATAAAGTACTGATTTTGGTTGACCCGAAAACAACACAAAACAATCTGGCAATTCTAAAAGCTTATGGAGCGGAGGTAATTGTTGTAACTGAACAAGATGATTGCGGGAGCTATCACAAAACGCGTATTGCCAAAGCCAATGAATTAGCCAGAAAAATTACCGGATCGTTCAGGCCTGATCAGTGTTTTAGCCTACTTAACCGCGAAGCTCATTACAATCAAATAGCCAGAGAATTGTTAAATGATTGTTATGGTCAAGTTGACATGATTATTGCCGCTGTTAGTACTGGTGGTCACTTGGGCGGCATTGCACGTTATTGCAAAGGGTTTTTGCCTCATATAAAAATTGTGGGGGTTGACGCTGTTGGATCAGCCGTGTTTGGAGGAAAATCGAAAAGCTATAAAATGGCTGGTGTTGGTCTTGGTTGGACACCGGAAAATATTGATTTAAAACTGTTGGACTATGCTTTTAAAGTCCCTGATATTGACGCGTTTCATACATGTAGAGCAATGGCTAAGCATGAAGGTATATTGTCTGGAGCATCCAGTGGTGCAATTGCATTCATTGCTCTTCATTTTGCAAAGAAAATGGGATCTAATGCCAACATTTTGTGCATTTTTGCCGACGGTGGAGACCGCTATCTGGATACAATCTATTCTGATCAATGGATAAAAGAACAAAACCTGATTTCCGATTGGACAATCCCTGGAATACTTCAATCGGCAAATGAAATAAAACCATTTAAAATACAACACAAAAGGCACAATTATTCGGATCTGGAAAAACAGCTTGACATTCCACAAACCACCATAATGGTAAATGAAGAGTTAAGAGCACTAAATTTTACAATACCCAATTGAAGTTTTTATTTTTTTTAATTTAATTTTATGATTCATTTAATAGCCTCATTTTTGATATAAATTAATGAGATTATTAAAACTAAAAAAACTAAACCATAAATTTTAAGTTAAATTTTTGTAAGGTATTCAATCAAATTCTATCACTTTAAATTTTAGGGCTTTATCCTACCCAATGATTAGAGATTCCTGATCGGTCAGTAAACACGTTTTCTGTCATCCTGAAGGTAAGGCGAAGTCCCGATGAGAAATGACAAAGGATCTCTCAGAGCCCAAAGCAGAAGATTTTGCTGATTACCGGGAAACATGTCTGCTTACGTTCTGTGCGACCAGTAACAAAAGATCTCTTTGAATACAAAGAGATTTTTCAGGTCGCCAGGGCTTCCATTATAATGACACCGGATTTTAAAAAATGACCCAGTAAAGATCAAATACAATCCTAAAAAACATGTGATTTTGGTTACTAATATAATCTGTTTGATATTGATACTTTTTTTTAATAATAGAAAGGAAAAATGAAAAATATTTTAATGATTGAAAGCTGGATTGGAGGTACTGGACGTCTTCTTCCAGTCAAAATTCGGGAAAGAGGTTATACATATACGTTTGTTACTCGAAAACTTGAACACTATATCGATTCTACAAACGATATAATACATCCCGTTATTAAAAATGCAACACACATTATCACAACGGAGACAAATAATATAGATGAATTAATTCCTTTCCTTTTAGCCCAGAATAAAATTTTACATTTTGATGGAGTGATTACCGTTTGTGATTATTACATCGATACAGTGGTGAAAGTTGCTAAGGCCTTGAATTTACCCATGCCTTTTTTTGATACGGTTAATGAGGTTCGTCAAAAACATCTGGTTCGCCAGGTAATTTTAAATGCAGGTTTTCCTAATCCAGAATTTAAAGTAATTAGATCATGGAATGAGGCACGTGAAGCTGCACTCCGTATCAAATACCCTTTGGTCATAAAGCCTGGTGATTTAGCCTCCAGTGCTTACGTTAAACTCGTTGGAAATGAAGATGAATTGAAAAAGGCGTATGAAGCAATGGAAAAATTTCAACAGAATTTTCGGGATCAACCTCGTGAGCATCTTTGTTTACTTGAAGCTTTTATGTATGGTCCTGAGTTCAGCGTTGAAACGTGTACATTCAACGGAGAGACAACAGTTCTGGGCATTACTGATAAGAGTGTTACGGGGGAACCCTTTTTTATAGAAGAAGGACATATGTTTCCCGCTGATTTGAGTAAAAAAAATGAAAAACAGATAATAGATTTGGTAAAAAGTATCTTGATCGAGGTTGGTTTTGAACACGGTATTGGTCACACTGAGGTTAAGCTTACTAAGGCAGGGCCCATGATTGTGGAGATTAACCCAAGGCCAGGTGGAAATTATATAACAGAGTTAGTTAATTATGTGACTGGGATCGACTTGGTTAATATTTTTATTGATCTTGCAATTGGGGAAAAACCTGATCTCACCGTTGTAGAAAACAGCTTTGCAAGTGCTGCAATCAGATTTTTAGTTCCAACCAGAGATGGTACAGTCGTTAATTTCGATAATACGGATATTTTGGACAAAAACTCAAATGTTGTGCGATTTTCGTTTAGTCCGGTTCTTGGAAAAAACGTCAAAGCGCCCATAGATAACGCTTGCTACCTGGGTCATGTGGTTGCTGTGGACCGTACGGGACATAATGCAGGTAAATATGCAGATGAGGCATTGTCATCTTTGAATTTCCGCATTGAACCCTGCCAATGTGGAATTAATGCTGACAATAAAAGAAAGGAGAAAACCATTCAATATAATTCAATTTCCGATCTGGTTAAGTACGTCTTGACAGGAAACCTTGGCATAAACCCTGAAGATCAATTAGTTACAGGGGCTTGCTGGATTCAGCAACACACTCGTTTTTCCGAAAGTGTTCCCAAATATAATAACTATTATTTGATACTGCGAGTTGGAAAAGCTTTCGGGGCTTGTTGTGTAGAGAAAGGTCAAGTTGATCCGGAAATTGCACAAAAAATAGTGGGACGCAAGGTTGCAGAACTGTTAACAAATTCCGAGTTGGCTGTGCGAATAGCTGTCCTGGATGCTTTTCTGGGTGAAAATGTGCCACATCGAGAAGCGTTTAATGCTAAAAAGATAACTTTGCCACTTGGAACATCGGAACAAAGGGCGATCGCGCGTGATCAGGCAATTGTCAGTTTGCTTTCCATACATCCTGGACAAAAAGTTGGTTTGATTGGGGTTGTTAACCCGTTAGTCAAAGCAATTCGTGATCAAGGTGGAGTATGTTTACCTTGCGATTTTTCCATGGAAAAAACGTTGTGGGGAGATCCTGTCGCCAGTGATATGACTCAAATTCTTGACGAATGTGAAATGCTAATCAGTACCGCTATGACTCTGGGTAACAACTCATTTGATCTGATTTTAAAGCGTGTACGGGAAAGAGGCATTCCATGGGTGGTTTATGCACAAACCGGTAGCGCAATTGTTCCATTTTTTCTTGATCAAGGCGTGAGTGCCATTTCAGCAGAGAGCTTTCCATTTTCTCAGTTTAGCGCAGAACCAACAACCATTTATTGCTATCACTCTCATTAAGGATACGATTTCATGCTAAAAGAAAAACCGGATAACTATTTTCACAATAACCCCTATATATAATGCTTTAGCACCTGATCGCAATAACTCGATGGCTCGTTTCACACACATGGTGCTGTCGCATTTTATGTCTGGAAAGTGTGTACTTGATATTAACCATGGTTTTAAAATCTGTTGTTGTTTTTAATAGCCCGGCACCTGACATTAACGATTTTGTTTCTGGCAATTCATCGTCGCACGCAGATTATAGCCAAGGCTATTAAGAAGGATAGTTATGAACATTGATGATAGAACTTGTAGAAGAGGGTTAAATGCCTTGCTGGTTTTTACATTCTTTATGGTTACTGGTTTCACCATGGTTATGCCACTGATTGCAGTGCATTTTGTAGAAAATATTGGCTGGATGGCAGCTTCGATTGGTCTGGCTTTGGCTGTGAGACAACTTTTACAACAAGGGTTGGGAATTGTTGGGGGCACATTGTCGGACCGTTTTGGCGTTCGCAATCTTTTATGTATTGGAGTTTTATTGAGGTCAGTCGGTTTCGCCAGTCTTGCATTGGCAGTAAACATGCCCATGTTAATGTTGTCCATGATCCTTTCGGCAATTGGCGGTGCTCTTTTTGAAGTACCTTATCAAGCATCCATTGCCATGCTCACAACGACTGAAAATCGTCCTCGTTACTACTCGTTAAGTAATTTAGTGGGCGGCGTTGCCACTACAGGTGGTCCTTTGTTGGGCGTTGTCTTGCTTCGGTTTGATTTTAAACTGGTTTGTCTGGCTGCAAGCTTTTGTTTTTTTATTACATTCATAGTGGCCTTTTTTATTCTACCCAAAATAGAACAGGATAAAAAAAAGGAATCCGCTTATGCAGGATTACGGTTGATTAAGAATGATAAAACATTTTTAGCATTTACTGCTCTATTAATGGGATATTGGTTTGTAGCTATACAAATTAACATAACCATACCGCTTTTTGTAAAACGATTAACCGGTGATATTAAATATGTTGGTTTGATAGCTTCACTGAATGCAGGTATAACAACCATTTTTCAATACCCGCTTATTCGCATTCTTGAACGATGGCTTCATCCGCAAAAAATTCTTGTTATTGGCTCAACATTAATATCGTTGGGGATTGGTGGATTATGTTTTGCCAGCAATATTAATTTATTGATATCGTGTGTGGTTCTTTTTGCTTTGGGTGGGGTACTTACAAGACCCACGCAGCAGACACTTAACGCTACCTTGGCAAATCACAATGCTCTAGGAGCTTATTTAGGGGTTAGTGCCATTTCACTGGCTGTTGGTGGGAGTTTAGGGAATGTCGTCGGCGGATGGCTTGTAGATGTATCTATTAACTGGAACTTTCTTGCTTTACCCTGGTTGGTTTTCATGATTATCGGCATAATAAGCAGTATTGGATTGGCATTATTAAAGCTCCCCAATGGTAAGAAGACAGGGAAAATCCAGAATCCCGAAAAACATGCAACTATTATTCAAGAGAAATGCGTAAGAAACTAAAAAATTAAAATAATCATATTCATAAAAAAGCATTAAATGGCACCACCAGTACGATATAAGTATGGCTTCTTTGTGTTGATTCATTATATTTTCTCATCGAGGCATGGCCAAATTACAGGACATCGTACAGAGATTCTAACACAGTAGAGTAGGTCGGGGGTGTCGGCAATTTGTCGAACCAGGTCCGGTCTTGGACTATCATAAAGTTTAAGGGACCCACCCAATGGATCTGATGAAAAGAGTTCAATTATTTAGATTCGTGTCTCATTTTCATTGGCATATTCCTTACAGTAGTTGGATATCGTTCAACTACTGAAAACTCATATTTGTTTATTAATTTAAATGAGAGATTCTTATGGTTTATAGAAAATGGATGATACTACCTTTTGTATTATTTATAGTTGCAGGTTTTATAGTAACCAGTATGTTTGTCGGCGGAAATTCCGAAAGTGTTGAAAAAGCGGATAATGTTAATATCAGTGAGATTGTGCATGTGAATTTCAGAGACACAAGAGACTTGAATCCACACTTGTATGGAGGAGAATTTTTTGCTCAAAACCTGGTTTTTGAAGGCTTGGTCATGATCACCAGTGAAGGGATTAAACCCTGTCTCGCAAAAAGCTGGAATATATCGGAAAATGGACTTGTTTACACTTTTTATTTGAGAGAAGATGTCACTTTTTCCGATGGATACAGATGGAACGCGAAGGTAGCGGAAGATAATTTCAGGGCTCTCCATAAAAATAAGGATAGACACGGCTGGTTGGAAAGTATTCGTCTAACCGAGAGTTTTACAGCCGTTGAGGATTACATATTTGAAATTCGACTTAAGAAACCATACTATCCGCTGTTAACAGATCTGGGCGTAACAAGACCTTACAGATTTATTTCTCCCAATTGTTTTATTGATGGTAATACCAAAGAGGGAGTGAATGGATACATAGGAACAGGAAAGTATGTTATAACAGAGCATAAAATTGACCAGTATACAGTATTTGAAATAAACAGAAACTACTGGGGGGAACTTCCTGAAATCAAAATGATTACTACAAAAGTAATCCCGGATAATCAGTCCAGATTAATGGCCCTTGAAAATAGTGAGATTGATATGATCTATGGTTCAGCTCTTATTGATGCCGATTCTTTTTTACGACTCTCAAAAGATGACAGATACAAAACGAAGTTATCACCACCTCTTTCAACCCGGATGTTTCTGCTGAATACAGTCAATCCTGTCTTGTCTGAGCTGGCCGTGCGACAAGCCATTAACCATTTAATAAACCGGGAAGAGATATCGGAAGAGATTTTTAACGGGTTGGAAGAGCCGGCTAATACTCTGTTTGCTAAAACAATACCCTATTGCAATATTGATCTCGAACCTTATGAGTATTCCGTTGAAATAGCAAAAAAAAAGCTGGACAACGCCGGTTGGATTATAAATGAAAAAACCGGAATCCGGGAAAAAGACGGGATGGTTCTAAAAGCAAGACTGCACTACAACACAGATAATGTTGTTAACAAAACCCTGGTGGAATATTTCCAGAACGAACTGGCCAAATGTGGAATAAAAATCAATCTTTTTAGCGAAGAAAAACAGGTGCATGTGGACAGAATGAAAAACGGAGATTTTGATATTATCACATTCGCTACTTTAGGAGAACCCTATGATCCACACTCTTATATGACAAATATGAGAATTCCAGGTGTTTATGGAGATTACCATGCTCAGTCAGGTCTGGCCGATAAAGCAAAACTGGATGAGAGCATTTTATCTGCGTTAACCATTACCGACGAAGAAAAAAGGCAGAAACTATACACCTATATTCTTTCCTATCTACATAAGGAAGCGGTATATGTCCCTTTGACTTATCAAAGAAACAGGGCCGTCTTCAAGAAAGATATTAAAAACGTAACGTTTAATCCTTGCATGGAAGAAATTCCTTTTGGGAAAATGAATAGAAAATAAATCCGGAAGTTTATGGCGAAGGAGAATCCACCGGTATGTATCCATATATTATTAAAAAAATTCTTGTTTCATTTACAACAATGCTTGCAATTACTCTTGTGGCATTCATTCTTGTAAGTTTTATACCGGTAGATCCTTCCGAAGTAGTTTTAAGGGTCAATGATATCAGGCCAACGAAAGAAGCTGTAGAAAGCATGAAAATTGAATTAGGGTTGGACAGACCCTATCATGAAAGATACCTGCTATGGCTTGGGAATGCTCTTCATATGGATTTTGGAAACTCATATGTCAATCGAAACAGAACGGTTTCAGGTGAGATCGGGAGATGTATGCCAGCTACACTCAAACTTGCAGCCGTTTCTTTGGGCATTGTTATTTTAATTAGTTTACCGGTAGGAATATTGAGTGCTGTTTTTAAGGACAGCTTCTTTGATCGATGTAATCGTGTGCTGATATATCTCGGAGCATCCATGCCAAGTTTCTGGCAGGGGTTATTCCTTATATGGATATTTGCCGTTAAATTAAAGCTCTTCCCTATTAGCGGTAATAGTGGAAACTATTCAATAATTCTTCCTGCTTTCAGTCTTAGTCTTGCCTATATTGCAATTTATGTAAAAATCATAAGAAATAGTATGCTTGAGAATATGGAAGAGAACTACGTGTTTTATGCAAGGGTAAGGGGGTTAAGAAAAAAAAACATCATTTTGAAACATGTTTTAAAGAACTCTATTCAATCCTGTATAACAGCTTTAGGAATGAGTATGGCCGGGATTTTAGCTGGCACTGTTGTGATTGAAAGTATTTTCTCCTGGCCGGGAGTAGGGCGATTGTGTGTTTCTGCCATTTTTAACCGGGATTATCCTATCATTCAAGCATATATACTGATGATGGGAATGCTTTTTGTCGTTACAAACTTGTTTGTTGATATAATACATCATCTTTTGGACCCCCGGCTGAAAAATTAAAAGCGATATAATCAATAAAATGAGCAAGATATTACTATGCCCACACAAGCGGTAATCATTGTTTTTCGGTAAACTCAAGGTAATTATACGTAGTACGCTTGTTACGGCATCAAACTGAAGAACGAAGAGATAAAAGGATCTAAATGGATAAACAAGAGATTTTTTCCACTCCGTTCATAATGACAATAGAATGAAAATAACAGGTTTTTATCCAGGCTCCATAAAACCCAATTTTTGATTCTAATGATAATAAACAGTTCTTATTCATCAGGAGTTTTATTGATATTATCATGGGATATAACAACAGCTGTTTTCTATTACTATTGAATTTTCAACACTCTAATCCCAAACCTCAGTATAAGCTGGAATAAGGAAAGGAATCAGCTATGATTGAGAAGTTATTAAAACGACCATTTGCGGTAATCTCACTGACAATCATTTTAACAACTATGATTGCAGGTCTATTTGCCAATCAGATTGTTCCGAATAATCCGAATGAGATACATATTTCGAATAAATATTCCGGCTTAACAAAAGAGTTTCCCCTGGGGACTGATTATCTCGGGCGCTGCATGCTATCAAGACTTATCTGCGGTATCAGGCCAACTCTGTTCTTATCCCTTCTTGCCATGGCAGGGACTCTTACCATGGCGACAATTATTGGTGTTACTTCAGGATATTTACGAGGCAAGGTTGATGAGGTTATTATGAGGATTTGCGATATCGTCCTCTCCTTCCCCAAGCTGGTGATCATACTTGCCATTGTAGGAATACTGGGAGTGGGAATTCAAAATGTAATCATAGCAACTGCCTGTGTTAACTGGCCTTGGTATGCCAGGATAATTCGGTCCTCTATCATCAAGTATAACCAAAAAAACTTTATCATTTATTCCAAAACAATAGGAAGAGGTTCAGGATATATCTTTATCAGGCATCTCATCCCCAATATATTACCTGAAATCATTACCCTTGCCACTCTTGATATGGGTTGGGTCATTATCAGCATTTCCACGCTTTCTTTTTTGGGGCTGGGAGTTCAAGCACCCATGGCTGAATGGGGCGCCATGTTATGCGATGCAAAAAATGCAATGACAATCAATCCATTGCACATGCTTGCACCCGGTTTAGCTATAATGACAATCGTACTATCCTTCAATCTTCTTGGGGATTCACTGAGGGACATACTTGATCCAAAGGAATTATAACAGGAAAACGAATATGAGCAATGTTATTTTGGATGTCAAGAACTTAACGGTTTTTACAACTAAACATAAGAGACGTATAAATATCCTGAACGAGGTATCTTTTAAATTAATAAAAGGTCACTGCCTTGGCCTTGTCGGCGGGAGTGGTTGCGGTAAAACCATTGCATGCAAAGCAATTCTTGGCGTACTTGATAGTAATTTTTATGTTAATGGGGATGTATTTTTTGACAGTAAACCTATTCTGGATAACAACAAAAAAATGATCAGAGGAATTAGAGGAAAGGAAATATGCATGATCGTACAATCTCCTATGACCTCTTTTGATCCTTTGTACCGTATTGGCAGTCAGATGATAGAAACGTTTGTGGAAAATCTGAATACAACCAGGAAGGAAGCAAAAGAGTTATCAATAGAAGCCCTTGAAAAAATGAACGTGGAAAACATACTGGAAAAATATCCCCATGAACTCAGCGGAGGTATGTTGCAACGGGTCATGATTGGTATTGTCCTTATATTAAAGCCAAAAATTATTATTGCAGATGAGCCTACCACAGCAGTTGATGCTATCAATGTTCTTAACATCATAAAAGAATTCTTAATAATAAAGGAGACTCTCAATACATCCATGATATTCATATCTCATGATTTGGGCGTCGTCTCAAAAATAGCAGACGATCTTGTCATTATGAAAGACGGAGAGGTAATGGAAATGGGGGAAACTCACAAAATCCTTTCTAATCCTGTAAATGATGATACAAGATATTTAATTAACACTCGGAATGCGTTGATTAACAAATTCAACTCTTGTATGAATATAAGCAACAATAATATTGAAGAAAAATAATGCTACTAGAGGTCAATAATATATATAAAAGTTACATAAAACACTTGGGAATCTTTAGAAAGGAAAGAATTAAAATTCTAAAAGGAATATCTTTTACAGTAGACAGGGGTGAATGCCTTGGGATTATTGGAGAAAGTGGAAGTGGTAAAAGCACTTTGGCCCGGATAATAATCGGTATTGAAGAAATGGACAGGGGAAATATTATTATCAACGGTATTACACTGAAACGATCTACTGCCGGATTGCTTAAACAACATGCAAGTATTGTATTCCAGGATTATTCCTCTTCAGTAGATCCACTATTCAAGGTTTTCGAAATTGTTGCCGAACCAATTTTATTACATGATAAATCAAGCAGGAAAGATATTAAAAACAGGATAGTAGATTTATTGATAAAGGTGGGTTTGTCAGAGAAATACCTTGGACGGTATCCCCATGAACTTAGCGGCGGAGAGTTGCAAAGAGTGTGTATTGCCAGAGCCATTTCTACAAATCCAGAAATCGTTGTGCTGGATGAAGCAGTAAGTTCCCTGGATTCAGCTGTTCAGGTTCAAATACTGGATCTGCTCATTAAGCTGAAAAAAGAAACAGGCGTCGCCTATATATTTATTTCACATGATTTAATGACAATTACTTATATGTGCGAGAGAGTCTTATTTTTTAAAGATGGTAAAATTGTTGAAGAGGTAGAAGATATTAACAGGTTGAATTGTGTAAACAAAGAATATTCCAAAAAACTACTTCATGCTGCAAAAACAATGCTTCTCGAAGATAACAAAAGAGAATATAACTGAACCGCCTTTTCATAATGCGGCCTTTGGCTTTATATCTAGCGGATTATGCAACCATCGTCAATTCTTTCCTGTAGCTTTTTTTTTTCTACTTTTTGCGATTTAGGAATCGCTAAAAGATAACTTTACAAAAGTTCAAAAAACAATGGTTTTTTTTGTAAACAGAAGTGAGCTGATTTTTAGCAGACTCTTAGTTTGAAATCGCGGATTTTGATTTTTATTTATTCCTGCTTTTCGTTCAATCGTGCTTTCCATCGATTGCAGCCATTTTGAATAACCTTGCCAGTCGATTGTCACCGCTTTTATATTCCTTCAATTAATAAAATTTCTTAAATATTCAGAAATCTGTCCGGCATCTTTTTAAAACAACAATAGTTGGATGATGTCTAAGATACCAAATGTTGTTAAAGCAATACTCAAAAACATGTTTGACCTCAAAAAACAAACAGCTATTTGGTTTATACTTTAATAGTCATTTTAAAATGTTCATTTATAAGGAATACATAAAAACAGATATTTTTAAAAAGATAGATCTGGAATGCGTTTGCAGGTATACAGCTATAATAATTAGCAAAACTCATATGTTTCTTAACAAGATGAAGAACATCTTGTGATGTCACTTTAAAAATTGTTCAACATTTTCTTATCTATTTATATTTGTTTAAATAATATCAATATTGAAATATATCATCTTACATATATATATAATAATATCTATTTTTCGTAAAAAACACATCAAAAAATACATAATTTGGAAATTTTGTTACTAATCCTGTTTTTTCTACATTAATCAAGTATATAGGATGATAAGATTCAACATATCCTTTTAAAAAGATATATATCTCAAATCATTACATGGAAGTTTTTTGAAAAACGATAGTATCCCTAAATGAATAGTGATAAACAATTCTTTGTCATTCATTCCACATGTTTTGTTAGATTGTTTTAAATCAATTTCGTTAAACATATTGATATTATGTGATATTTGTACAAAAGTGCTTTCTTTATGCAGGATTATGACAGATAGTTAAGTCAAGTTAATAAAACAAAGAAAAATTTTAATTGACATTAACTTTTTTCCTTTTATACAGTCAGCTTATTGACTGATGTTATACCATATTGTTATCCAACACTATTGTTCTATATTCTTTATTTGCCGGTAAATAATGGTATTTTATATTTGCATTATGTTTTCACCTATCGAACAAAAATATAATACAAACTTAATTGACATAATCAGCTTAATCTCTATCAAACCTGTTTGTTAATGGTTGTTTTTAATATCAAATATCGATATTAGTTTTGGTTGTTTTTCTCATTAGTAATGGATCCAACTCATTACTAATAACATAACATTAGTCTTTTATACATTAATTTCATATATTTTTATATCTACGGTTTGGATTCGACCTTTACGTGATCATTTTTTTTAAAACCAGTGTTATTCTGACATGAAACCCTGGCGACCTTAAGAATCTCTATGATTTTAAAAAAAATTTTGTTACTGATTTTACAGAACTTGAAGCAGACATGTTTCCTCGTAATCGGTAATATTTTTTTTTGCCTTGAGAGATCCTCTGTCAGATCCTTTCCCGAATATCGCTAAGGTTCCGGGATGACAGAGGATTAAATAGGTCTTGATAATACGATAGTTAATTCAAAACTCTGCAATATGTGTAAACTAATATAAATTGATTTGGAAAGAGAATTAAAATGGAAATTAATGAAAAGATGAATTTTTATTTACAGGATTCATTTTTATTATCTCTGTATAATGAAATACGGGAGGCTGGTCCTCTCAGATCAATAACTGTTGATATTACTCACGCCTGTAACCTGCGATGCAAGGGATGTTATTTTTTTGAAGAGGATATGAATCAACATTCATCCCCTAAAGAAGATTTCGAATTTGACAGATTTATTGAAAAAGAAAAAGCAAGAGGGACAAATTTTATTACTGTACTGGGTGGTGAGCCGGCTATTGTTCCTGGACGTCTGAAAAAACTGTATGACAACTTTCAAATCCTAACCTTTACAAATGGATATAAACTTATACCCTATGGCGGGTTTGAAGATATGACCATCGCGCTCTCTCTTTGGGGAGATCATGAGCTGGATAAAGAATTACGGGGAAATGGGAAAAAAGACGTTTTTTCCCAATCATTAAAAAACTACAAAGATGATCCGAGGGTTATTTGGTATTATACGACCACCCCTGGCAGACATTATGAAATCGAACATGTTACAGAAAAATGTATTAACAACGGGAATTTTTTACAGTTCAGTTATTATGAAGATCGATCTGGATTGGGTGGAGACCTATGTCACGAATCCGGGTTTGAAAATGTAAGAATTGAAATCGACAAAATGATTGACCGTTATCCTGATAGAATTATTACGACATCATATGTCAATAAAGTGGCGACCTCAAATAGCCTGTTTGATCAAAAATGGGGATATGATGTCTGCCCGACGATTAGTCGTGACAGCAGCAAAAATGAAAAGAGATTACGTAACGAATTCCCCTTTGTGAAACATTTTAATGCATATTATCCTGATTTGGAGAGCATCCGTCGTTGCTGTATTGGTGAAGATCATGACTGCTCGGTTTGTTATAACAATTGGGCCAGAATAACTTGGATTGTTATTAACAAGAAACTACACATGAATACTTTGCAGGATTTTACAAACTGGTTAACGACTCTGTATGTGATGTATTTATTCTCTGGTTCTATCAATTTGAAGGAAAACACAAAAAAATTGGTAGCAATTCATAAAAGACTGAGTTCAGATTTTAAAGAGGTGGATGTAAATCAGGGAGAACTCAAAATAGACAAGTATATATATAATCAGCCAGGCCAGCATCCGTAAATTAAAAAAGAGAGCTGTTTGTCATTCTGAAGGGCACCATAGCGAGCTAAGGGTCGACTCAAAAATTAATTCACATTCTGTATGCAAAATGTCCTGTGATTCTGTGACTTTTGCAAACAGATTATGGGAAGTTATTTTTGAGTCAACCCTAAGGGTTCTCAATTCTAAAAAAGGTCGAGATTCTTCATCTCAAGTTCCTATTAATGAACATGAATTTATCACAAGTAATATCAATATAATGTAGAATTCAAGTTCTTTACCAATATCTACCCGGAAATCGATTTATAAACCTAGGAATCGTTAAAAGACCTTTACAAAATCTGTTTACAAAAGTCCCAAAAACAACGTTTTTTTTGCAAACAAAACGTAAACTGATTTTTAGCCGACCCTTAGGATGATAAGCAAGGATGCTTAAGTTAATGACATTGGATAAGTATTGTATCATTAGGGATCGGTAAAAAATTAATTCACATAGTCTGTTTGCAATATTCCTAAAAACACTGGACATTTTGCAAACAGAATGTGAATTAGTTTTTTAGCTGACCCTTAGTTGATGAATTTTCAAAGGAGAGTATCATTATGGGTGTAAGAATAATAGGGACGGGGAGCTACTTACCTGAAAAAGTGGTTTACAATGATGACATTGAATCTACCAGTTCATATGATGCAAAAGTCAAAGGTCAATCCCTGGATGAATGGGTTAGAAAGCATCATGGTGCAATATCTCGTCATGTGGTTGAAGAAGGAGAGGCTACATCCGATTTAGCGTTAAAGGCTGCAAAAGAGGCAATTAACGATGCAGGTATCAGATCTTCGGAAATAGACCTTATAATATTGTCAACATTTACAGGTGATCATCGTCTACCGCAGGCAGTTGGTCATGTTCAAGCTAACGTCAATCCGAGGGCCAAGTTTTTTCAAATTGATGCCGCTTGTTCAGGATTTATAGACGGTGCTGTTGTAGCTTGCAGCATGATGAAAGTCTACAATTATAAAAAATGTTTGCTTATAGGAGCTGAATCGCCAAGTTTTTTGAATGATCCACAAGATTTTTTAGCACGAACGGTTTTTGGAGATGGGGCCGGAGCCGTTGTTCTAGTTAACGACAACGACAACTTTGGTTTTAAATCTTTTCATGTTGGTTCTGATGGCAATATTGGCGAGTATGTTTTAGTCCCGGCTGGTGGTAGTAGAATGCCTTTTAATAAAGAGGTGCTGGATAAAAAAGAACATTTTTGGAAACTGAAGTTTTCAAAAATCGCACCATGGGCCTTGGATCGTTTGATTAATGGTACGATTGGGGCCTTGGATAAAGCAGGATTAAATCAAAGTGAAATCAGCTGGGTAGTGCCCCATCAAGCATCAATTAAGATTATTGAGGATTTTTCCAATCAAATGGAAATAGCAAAAGAAAAATATAAAATATTTTATCATATACATGGAAATCTTTGTAGTGCTTCGGTTCCTGTTTCAATTGATCAATGTTGTAAGGAAAATATATTTAAACATGGAGACTGGATACTTATGCCAACCGTAGGTGCCGGAATGGCATGGGGAACGGCTACATATCGCTGGAAACAATGATGGGAATAATTTGGAGTATACCTTGTCTGACCAGAATATAGATCCGGGCCCAAATGGCAAGGTATTATTATTGGTTTAACTTCTGGTAGGAGATACGATCGTTAGCTCTTTTAATACTCCTCTTTATTTTTGATCAAATTTATAAGCGTTTATTTTAATAAAGGCGAATTTCCATAATCGGGCCCAGAAAATCCGGCTTGCAGTTTTTAATAACAATCTTTTGGGTTAAAACATTTTTGATTTTGTGGTATGGATATCGAATATGACGTATATCGATATAAAAACCAACGGGAGAATAATATGGAGAATTATACCATTAAAACAGGTTATCATCCGGGAGTTATTGGAAGGATTACTGAACTACA
This sequence comes from bacterium, assembly GCA_041556995.1. GTDB lineage: Bacteria > SAR324 > SAR324 > XYD2-FULL-50-16 > XYD2-FULL-50-16 > JAHJTV01. Next base: position 36,955 of record JBFFHJ010000022.1, read on the forward strand.
TGCGACTTATTATCATAAGCATTGGGGATTTGGACATTTTTTTGAAGCCAAAGTTGCCATTGAATTATCCAGTTTTATAAACCGATTTGATGATAAACAGGATGGATTTTGGACAGCAGTCAATAACGATAAAATAATAGGATCATTGATTATAGATGGTATAAAAGGTAAAGATGTTGAAGGTGCCCATTTAAGATGGTTCATTTTATCCCAGTCAGCACAAGGGCATGGGATTGGCAACGATTTAATGGAAATGGCCATGAAATTTTGCAGATGGAATAATTATAAAACGGTCTATCTTCATACATTTGAAGGGTTGAATATTGCTCGCCATTTATATGAGAAATTTGGATTTAAGCTGGCAAATCAAAGTGAAGGCGAACAATGGGGGGTAAAAGTCAGTGAACAGAAATTTGTATTAAATTTACAATGATTGTAACTTAACAGTTGAAAATTTTCGTCAGAGATCCTTTGTCGTCCCTCCTCAAGACGTTGCCTCATCTTCAGGATGACAGGGAACTTGCTTACTGACCCACCAAGAATCCATGGATTGGGGTTGGATAAAAAAATCATAATGTGAGTTAGTATAAAAAGAGACAATATGAAAAAGATCTATGCAAGAGTAAAATACTTATTAGTAATGGGACTGTTTTTGATATTCGGATCTAATACGGTTTTATCCGATGCATTTATCAATCAGGATTCTCGTATGCTATTAAAGAAGCTGGTGGAAACAAATTCTGGAAGTCAAAATAAAAAGGGATTGGATAAAATGCGGTCAATACTAATTCCGGAATTTAAAAAACTTGGATATACGGAAACTATTCATTCCACAAAAAAAGGAAGGAAAGTATTGATGTTCGAATATCCCGGTTCTAATCCGCACATTCTTTATATGGGACATGTTGATACTGTTTTTCCCCAAAAAACAGAATTCAAACAGTATCAGGATAAAGGTGACAAAATAATCGGTCCAGGAATTATTGACATGAAAGCAGGGATTGTGTTGATGCTGGATATCTTAAAATCTGTGGATGTTAAAACCAGAAAAAAAGTTAAAATTATATTAAATGACGATGAAGAAGTGGGATCTTTTGAGTCAAGTCAGGTATACATTCCATTGGTAAAAGATATCCGTTATGCGTTGGTTTTTGAACCGGGCCTCAGTGACGGATCATTTATTTCTTCGGAATCAGGCGTCAAATGGATTAATCTGGAAGTAAAAGGCCGAGCTTCACATGCCGGGCTTGAACCTGATTTGGGCGTAAATGCTTGTGTCGAGTTAGCAAAAAAAATAATATCCATAAGCGAGTTAACTGATTACTCAAGAAAGCTAACCATTAATGTAGGCGTTATTTCTGGCGGCACCAAGCCGAATGTTGTTTGTGAAAATGCAACAGCCAGGATCGATATTCGTTATGTCGATAGGAATGATCTGGCCACTACCATGAATAATATCACTAAAATATCAAATACCAGCCATGTATACTCGATAAGAAATAATGAACCCACAACTTCGGAATTAAAACCGGTAATCGAGCTACCAAGCTTGAACTATAGCTCTTCAAAAGAAATTGTGAAAATAGCTGAAAAAGTTGCGACCGATTACGGGATGGATTTCAAACATCAACATGTCGGCTACGGTAGCGACGGTAACTATTTATCTGTACTACCCCAATCCATAAAAATCCTGGTTGGATTGGGACCTTACGGTAAAGGAATGCATACCAATACAGAACAACTCTATAAAAAATCCTACCGGGAAAGATTACAATTTAATATTGCATTACTAAAAGACCTTATCAATCGTAAAAAATAACTTACTATTTTAGTGTTTTTTATCCTATCTCAAAGACCACGGATTCTTCGTCGGTCAGAAAGCAGATTTCCTGTCATCTTAAGAGTGAGGCGAAGTCCCAAGAAGGAACAACAAAGGATCTGACTGGGGTGGCTTAAAATTAGTTCACATTCTGTTAACAATATGTCCATTGTTTTTGTGACTTTAGTAAACAGATTATGTGAAGTTATTTTTTTACGATCCCTAAACCCAGACAAATAGTGGTTTTGGAGGGGGAAGGTCAATTAATCCTGTTATCGGAAGGGGTTACTTTGTGTTTAATGAAAAAATCGTGTAAAATACGGTCATACAAAGCTACTTTTTGCTTTTTATATGGATGAATTTTCCTCTTCCACATTTTTAATAAATTGTTTTTATGGATATTTTTAAAATAATATGGCCAGATTTTCCGGTAATTAAGGGCATCAAGTTTACATTGGCTGAACAAGCGGATGCCGAAAAGATTGGATTGCTTTCTCAAGATTTAATTGAAGGCGGTCTATGGGGCTGGTCATGGAATCCGGTTCGAGTGGCTGAAAGAATACGGGATATCAATGCATTGGTTTTAAAAGCGGTTGCGGGTGATCAGATGGTTGGTTTTGCTATTATGAAGTTCGGGGGAACAGTAGCCAATCTTGAATTGCTGGCTGTAAAATCAGAAAACCAACGCACCGGTATCGGTCGCTGCCTGGTGGAGTTCCTGAATCAATCAGCGTATTTATACAGGAATACGCTGATTCAGGTGGAAGTTCGCGAAAAAAATGCAATCGCCAGGGCATTTTATAGATCACTCGGTTTTCGTGACATTGAGGTGATTCCACGATACTACTCTGGTTGCGAATCTGCCGTTCGCATGTCTCGTCGGGTAAGGGTCAAGCCATTGGCTGATATCGCCATTGAGTGAGTATTTATTGGGTTCGGTTTTCTTCAAACCAATATTGGTTTGAATGCCCAAGAGATCAATAATCTTGATCATCCGGAAAACCTGGGTAACAGTTAAGCTGGGTTGTCTCTGCACTCTGTGCATGTATAACTGTCTTTTCTATTTTAAATGGGATGTTTATAAAGAAAATTGAGCAATTTGTTCGCTGGTATTTCGTTATAGTTTGCGGTTATTCCTGGCTATAATAGCAGCTTAACTGTTACATAATCAAGTTGAATAGTTTCAATCAAAAGGAGTAGGTTTTATGGTTACCCGCCACTCGTTCCTCGCTCTGGACAACGCAGCTGAAACTGATGTTAACGCGCGACACGAAATCGCATAGTTTGAGTGTATTTAATTTAATAATAGTTAATTGAAATACCTGGTATGTTCCTACCAATCCCTACATGGGCATGCTTACCAAGCACTGTGTGATCGGTGTTTTATTCCCTAACTGGTGCGCCTTGCATATCTTCGGGTTACTCCGGCAACCACTGTGTAACATGAAGTAAAGTTTAACTAATTTGCGGGAATCCCCACAAGGGAGACCTTTTCAGAGGCTTGAGCTGTATTGAGGTGAAAGTCTCAGATACAGTTTTTCGGGAGGAGGCCGCCGGAGACGGCGTCCTCTTACCCGACCCTAAAAAATAGAAATCATCTTGACCGAGTATGCATAAAACAGAAAAACTATGCATAAGGAGGTGCGATATGAGAACAACATTAGATTTATCAGAAGAATTGCTCAATGAAGCAATGCAAGCTACCAACATAAAAACCAAAACAAAAGTTATTACTTTTGCTTTGGAGGAGTTGGTAAGAAAATCAAAGATTTCTGCAATAAAAAAGTACAAAGGTAAAGTGGAATTAGATATAGATCTCAATAAACTGAGAGATCGTGAATGGTAGTACTAATTGATTCGTCTGTATGGATTGAATACTTCAGGTCAGGAGATAAGACAAACGAATTAGATTATCTTATTGATAATAATTTTGTTTTTACTAATGAACTCATTCTTACAGAGCTAGTTCCTTTTCTTAGACTAAAACATCATCTATCTCTCATTAGCGCAATAGATGAAGTTTCAAAGCTACCCCTTTCAATAGAATGGCAACAAATCAGAGACTTTCAATTCATCTGTTTAAAATCTGGAATTAACGGAATTGGAATTCCAGATCTAATCATTGCTCAGAATGCAATTCAAAATGATTGTCTCATTTACACTTTGGACAAGCATTTTCAATTAATGCAGCAGGTTCTTGATTTCAAACTTTACCTATAAGCCGGGTTAACAAAAACATCTACCAGAGCGCAATCAATCAATGGAATGGTTCCCTCGGTGAGTGGAAGTACAGTGTGCATAACATATTCGTCATTTAATCAAAATCAGCGCAGCGCCGAGTGACGCCGGTGTCAAAACTTAAAGGAGATACTTAATGAGATTATGGCAACAAATAATGATATTTCTAGCTCGAAATAATTCATTGAAGAACTTTATGCAAAATCGGGCAATTATCTCTGACTTATCGACAAGATTTGTCGGCGGAAGAGATGTTTCCAGTGCGGCTGATCAAGCTAGTCTGTTGAAAAACCAAGGGTTTACCTCTTCTTTATTCTATCTAGGCGAATATGTAGAAGATTTATCAATAATCGCTCAAACTGTTACTGAACTTAAATCAATTGTGAAGCTGTTGTCTGAAGCCAGATTAGATATTCATATTTCTGTGGATCCAACTCAAATCGGATACCAAATAAACACAAAAATTTGCCATGATAATGCAGTCGATTTAGCGCAAGAAATCAGAAAACTCACGAATGATACCAATCATCAGTTACTTAGAAACTATCTTATGTTAGATATGGAAGACTCTTCAGTAACACCATCAACGGTAGAGTTATATGAAAAACTGAGATCCGAATCTCTTCCTGCTGCGATAACGTTACAAGCTTATCTATATCGCACAGAAAACGACCTAAAGAAGGTAATTCAGAATGGGGGATCTGTTCGACTTGTCAAAGGAGCCTTTGCGGAAGGTAAAAATATAGCATTTACGAGACGTAATGAAATAGATATCAATTATCTTAAATTAGCGGATCTGATGTTATCAACAGAAGCACGTGATAATGGATTTTATCCCGTTTTTGGGACCCACGATGACCGAATAATTGACAAAATCATTGAAATCGCCCACAGCAGACATTGGAATAAACAAGAGTATGAGTTTGAAATGCTTTTGGGAGTTAGAAGAGAATATCAAAAGAAACTTGTTCAAAATGGAGAACAAGTACGTCTCTATCTACCATTCGGAACAGACTGGTGGCCGTATGCTGTCAGACGTGTGGGTGAAAGTCCAAGGAATGCTAAGTTTTTGATTAAATCTATATTTAACAATTAACAATTGGATACAGCGGAGGGCAATAACGCCGCAATAGCTTGAAGTTACTAGATTCTGTTCAAATTCATGGATTGACTGAGTTCCTTGCCATCCCCCACTGATCCACGTGTTGGGCATATTATATATGAATAGATTACATCTTTACAATAAACTTATGAGCTTGAGTTCCAAATATACGAATCTCAAGACATATATTTCGTCATTGAAAGCTTCATTTCAGGTGGATTCCTATACTGATCTGATCCATACTAAACTAATTTGAATTAAGGCTGGATTTGGGAAAAATAAAGAATGAAAAAAGGGAGCACTGTTTTGAATCGGGTATATTTATCCAGTGTTTTATCTCCCCCACTTCGTCTTTGGTAGTTGTATCCCGCTTTAAAAGGCTTTGTGAGCCGAGCGATACAAGTACATTATGTGGCAACCCTGTAAAAATCAAACTTGAATTATGAGTCCCCTCCGAAAAGTCCAAACTGGTCAAAAATTGGCAGTTTTAGGGTTACCCTTCGGGATGTTGAGTTTTTAAATCCTCGTGCGATATAGAGACTCGAATTTTTCCCGAAAAATCAAAAAATGACTTTTCGGAGCGGACTCAATTATATAATTTTAAAAATGACCTGAACGCTATTCTTACCCCTTTCAATAACTGCAACTATCTAATATTATTTAATATAAATAAATATTATTATCAGGCAAAACAACAAAGAATTTTCCTGATATGATTAATGAGCAACGTAAGCAAAGTGAATCTGTTAGAAACGTTTAAAGGAGTATATCATGACTATTATCGACCTCGAAAAGAAACATCATGAACTCTATTTCAAATGTTTGGAGGATTGGTCTGATGAAATGAAGGAGTCTGGCAATCACAAAACATGTTGGTATGAGAAATACAAAGACAAAGGACTGCGGGTTAAATTGTCGTTGAATGAAAATGGGGAGGTCGGGGGAATGATTCAGTACTTGCCGATTGAACATTCTATTGCCAAGGGTAAAGACTTGTATTTCATCTTATGCATCTGGGTTCACGGGTACAAGGAAGGTAGAGGCAGTTTTCAAAAAAAAGGCATGGGGCGGGCCTTGATTCAAGCTGCTGAAAAAGACGTCAAAAGCCTGGGTGGGAAAGGTATGGTGGCATGGGGATTATGGATTCCTGTATGGATGAAAGCTTCCTGGTTTAAAAAACAGGGATACAAAAAAGCAGATCGGGACTCTATCCGAGTATTGATGTGGAAACCGTTTACCGATGATGTTCAACCACCAAAATGGGTTAAGCAGAATAAAAAACCAAAAGGAGAAGCCGGGAAAGTAGTAGTCACATCATATATCAACGGTTGGTGTCCAGCACAAAATATTGCCCATGAAAGGGCTAAAAGGGCTTGCGCTGACTTTGGAAATTATGTGGAATATAAAACGATTGACACCTCCGACCGACAAACGTTTTTAGAGTGGGGAATATCCGACGCTTTGTATGTGAATACCAAAAATATCAATACCGGACCACCACCCAGTTACGAGAAGATTAAAAAAATAATCGGTAGACAGTTGAAGAATATTTAGTACATGACCTCAATCAAATCCTTAAAGGTCTCATTCATAAAACTGTGCTTGACTTTCATGGTCGGGGTAACCTCTTCATATTCCACAAATAGTTTTTTGAAAGAATACTGAATTTTTTGTTTTTTCTATTTGGGACAAAGTCTTATTCACCCCATCGATTTCATTCCGGATAAGCATATTAATCTCATCATGCTGCGGCCAGGTCCCGGTAATTGGAAACTGGATTTTATTGTCCTAAGCATATTTGACCACAGTGTACTCATCCAACTTGATTAATGCTGTCAGACATTTACGTTTATCACCGATGATCACTGCATCGTTGATGAGCGGGTTCATTTTCAGCTTGCGATATGCCGGGGAAAAACATTCTTTCCACCGGCTGTCACGATTAATATCTTTTTTACGATCAGTAATTCTCAAGTAACCTCCTTCATCAAGCTCCCCAATATCTCCTGAATACAACCAACCATTAATTATTGTTTTATTGTGTGACCTCGGGATTTTTGTAATTGCACTTGAAGTAAAAGTGAAAATCATGGCAGTAGTAACCCAATGTCATTTATTTATGTTTTGCTACCTGTCATCCTGAGGGTGAGGCGGCGTCCTGAGGAGGAATGCAAAGGATTTGCTGAAAAATACACCAGCCACTTCCAATCCAAAAAAAAGTTTGATGGGAAACGACATGGTTCGCTGATCTGCACTGAATTTCCATGAAACCGTCCCCAAAAGGATAAATTCCATTCCAATAATAATGATCATACCCAGAACGTCAGATTCCTTGGCCCTTCTCAAAATGCCAAATTCCATAAAAGCGCCCAAAAAAAGAGAGAACGCCAAAGCGAACAAAAAATCCCGGATACAATTTTGTGGGATCTGTACCTCGTATTGCTCCAAAATTATGAAAATGAGATAGGAAAAAATTAGGGCTATCTCTCCCCAGGGCAATCACATCAAATATTTCTTTTTTTAATTTCAAAATGATAGAAATTTATTCAATCCTTCCTCTTAATACCATTCTGATGAGAGTGACTGTTAAACCTTGTGTTTGCAATATGTTAATAAAGTGGACCAGGATTTGATTGATTACCCCGGTTAAAAACCCAAATCACCTTGACGATGATAAAGCTAATATAATAAGAAAAGTCTGGGTATGGTATTGTCCTAATTTTTTTATCCATTGTATTTAAAATCCTGGTTTCATACTAATGGTTAAAAAAACTCAAACCAGCTTTTTAGAGATATAAAACCATGACTAACTTAAAAAATACTTACATTCTGGCAATTGACCTGGGGACTTCAGGCAGTAAAACAGCCCTGGCCACAGCGGACGGAGATATTATTGATTTTGAATTCCAAAGCGTTCCGTTGCACCTTTTACCCAAAGGTGGGGCCGAACAGAATCCCGACGATTGGTGGAATGCTGTTATGGCCACCTCCAAAAATCTGTTGGACAAAGAGCTAATTCCCAGGGATAAGATTGTTGCCATCTGCGCCTCTACCCAATGGTCAGGCACAGTGGCAGTCGGCAAAGACGGTAACCACCTGATGAATGCTATCATCTGGATGGATATGAGGGGGGCCGATGCCATCAAAAAAATCGTTAATGGCCCAATAAAACTTGAAGGTTATCAGATCACCAAGTTGCACAAATGGATAAAAATAACAGGAGGAGCGCCCAGTCTTTCGGGGAAAGATTCCATTGCTCACATTTTATTTATTAAAGATCAATACCCTGATATTTATGCCAAAACATACAAGTTTTTAGAACCTAAAGACTATATTAATTTATGTCTCACCGGTAAGTTTGCCGCTTCCTACGATTCCATTACCATTCATTGGGTGACCGATAATCGTGATCTGTCAAAAGTCGACTACAACGATAAACTGCTTAAAATGGCCACCTTGGATCGAGAAAAACTACCCGATCTTAAAAGATCCATTGACGTTTTAGGCACCATAAAAAGCAACCTGGCCAAGGAGCTGGGATTAAACCCGGATGTCAAAGTGATTATGGGTTCACCGGATGTACAAGCTGCGGCCCTTGGATCGGGTGCTATCGGTGATTATGAAGGCCACATTTATATAGGCACTTCATCCTGGTTAACAGCTCATATTCCCTTTAAAAAAACAGATATCTTCCACAATATGGCATCAATACCTTCAGCCATTCCCGACAGATATATTATCGGTAACGAGCAAGAAACATCAGGTGCCTGTCTGAATTTTCTGAGAGACAATATTTTATATCACAAAGATGAGTTATTGAAGGAGAAAAAACAACCGGACGTTTTTAAAATTTTTGACAAAATCGCAGAAAGGATTCCGGCCGGTTCCAATAAACTGATTTTTACACCCTGGTTATACGGTGAACGCACCCCCGTAGACAGCCAAGCTATTCGAGCCGGTTTGTACAATCTGAACTTAAAGTCCACCCGTGGAGATATTATAAGGGCTGTTTTAGAAGGGGTGGCATTTAACCATAAATGGTTATTAAAATATGTGGAGAAGTTTATTAAACGCCAAATGCCCCACATCAATATGATTGGTGGTGGGGCTAATTCGGATGTCTGGTGCCAGATTCACGCTGATATACTGGACCGCAAAATACAGCAAGTTCAGGACCCGATCCAGGCTAACGCCAAAGGTTCTGTTTATACGACCGCTATTGCTCTTGGATTATATGATTTTTCAGAAATTACCGCTCATACTCAAATCCAAAACACCTTTGAACCTCTTCCGGAAAACAGAAAGCTCTACGATGAGTTATTCGACGAATACCTGAATATTTATAAGAATAACATTAAAATGTATCAGCGATTAAATAAATGAAAGAAATCGTAAGTTGAGTCAAAAACAGACTTCTCAGTATATTGGGTTGAGGAGTATAAGATCTTTTGTTACCAGTTTTTTGTGAAAGATAAACAGGGCCGGCGTTAACATACCAGACAACACTAATACGAAAACAACCCGTTGAAATAATATCTTCAGTTTCATCATCCAAAATTTCCATTATTGGTGAAATACAACTTCTACATGGTTTACGAAATACATTACTTCGTTTAGATATTTATCGATTGTCACTTTGTCACAATTCCTGGCTGCTTTTTCAACGGATAAAAACAGATCAGATAACTCATTCAACTCATAATTTTGAGCAGCCCCTTTGAACCCATGTCCCAGACGATTCAAGACCTCAAAATCGTTTTCTAACAGCGCAGTACGCATATTGATCATCTCATGTTTGATTTCATCAAATAGCTCGGGAATAATATCTTCTAAAAAAGCGCTAACACTGGCTTTGTAAAGTCGTTCCATGGCAAGGGCTTCAGTTGAAACGGTTTCTTTAGCATTTTCCGGTGGATGGTTTTGTTTATTATCCTGATTTTTATCAGCCAAAGCAGTTGCTGGTTTGGCTTCAAACAGATCGATCAAAACATCAATCAGATCTTTTTTCTTTAATGGTTTTGTTAAAAACCCGGAACAGCCGGCATCATAACATTCCAACTCTTTCTGTTTAAATGCGTGGGCTGTAAGCGCTATGATAGGAATGGGCAACACGTTATTTTCCGATTCCCATTTACGAATTTGACGAGTGGCTTCAAATCCATCCATTTCCGGCATTTGGATATCCATTAAAATGGCATCATATTGTTCACTTTTAAATTTTTCAAACGCGATTTTTCCGTTCTCCGCAACATCAATAGTAACGAAGGAATTTTTCAGCATTAGTTTTACTATTTTCCAATTGGCTTCAATATCTTCGGCCAATAAAATTCGTAACGGCGGCAAATTGATCATCCAAGTCTTTTTTTCCGATTCTGAATCAATCACTTTCCTTCCCAAGGCTGCATGGATAGCTGATAACAAATCATCACGTTTAACCGGTTTTACCACGTATCCATTGAGATAGGTTTTTTTGTTGGCTATTCTTCTCCCGGCCCCTTCCGTCGATGTTAGCATGATAAATAGCGGCGTTTCCGATAAATCCAGGGTGTCAATTTTTTCAGCAGTTTGAAAACCGTTCATCATCGGCATATTGTAGTCCAATAATACTATACGATATGGAGATCCCATCTTTTCGGCCTGCTTGATTAAAGTCAGAGCCCTTTCACCGTTTTCAGCTTCTTCTCCCAAAGCACCCCATTTGTGCAGATGTTCGAGCAATATCAGCCGATTGGTCCTGCTATCATCTACCACAAGCATCTTAATATCTTTCAGATCGTCTGGAGGTACAACTTTGGACGAAGGTAAAGGATCTGTTTGCGGCAAATCTAAGGTAAAAATGAATTCGCTGCCTTTTCCCACTTCAGATTCTATCCAGATCTGTCCTCCCATCAACTGTACTAAGCGTTTGCTGATGGTCAATCCCAACCCAGTTCCACCAAATTCACGAGTAATAGATGAATCTGCCTGGGCAAAACTTTCAAACACTGCATCTTGTCTTTCCGGGAGAATCCCAATTCCCGTATCTCGAATACAGAACCTCAACGCATCCAGACTACCGGAATTCGGATCTGAAATGATTTCCAAAACCACTTCACCTGCCAGGGTGAACTTAATAGCATTGCCCACCAGATTAATAAAAATCTGCCTTAGACGGCCGGGATCACCCATCCGAAATGGATTCAATTCTGGTGAGATCCGACAAACCAACTCCAATCCCTTATCATGAGCAGCGATGGATAATACCTTAATGACATTTTCCGCTAATTCATTAAGATCAAAGGGGATATATTCCAAGCTTACTTGGCTGGCTTCAATTTTAGAAAAATCAAGGATATCATTTATAATGTTCAACAACTCTTCACCGGCATTTTGAAACATCTGAACATAATCTTTTTGATCAATGGTCAGATCGGTTTCCGACAATAATTCAGCCATTCCCAGGATCGCATTCATGGGAGTTCTAATCTCATGGCTCATATTGGCTAAAAACTCACTTTTGGCCTTGGTGGCTTGTTCGGCCATATGCCTCAGCCGTTCGGCTTCCTCTTTCTGTTTTCGTTCCGTTACATCAAGCATGGAACCTTCATAATGACAAATACTACCGTCGGGATTTAAGATGGCTTGCGCTGATACCGAAACCCATATAATTTTACCGTTTTTTTGTTGCATTTGAGTTTCAAACCCGATCACCTGTCCTTTTTTTGATATCTGACAACTCAATTCGATTTGATCTTCTTTATTTGCAAATGGAAGTTTCGAGAATTCACTGGCATTGGAAACAGCATTGTCGATTGAATCATATCCCATCATCCTCGCCAGGGCCGGATTTAAACTTATAATACGGCCATTGACTTCAGTTTGAAAAATACCTTCAATTGATCGTTCATACAATGTTCGGAATTTTTTTTCCGAATCCATCAGACTGTTATAAAACCTGGCATTTTCCATAGAGATGGCCGCCTGGGAGGAGAGGATTTTTAATATTTCAATTCTATCGGGAGTAAAAGCCCCAATAGTCAAATCGTTTTCCAAATAAAGAATCCCCAGCAGTTTTCCCAGGTGAATGATGGGGGTACACAAAACGGATTTCGGTTTTCGGGAGATGATATAGGCATCTTTGGCATAAATCTTATCAGTCAGGGCATCATTTATCACCACTGGAATCAGGGAACGAGCGGTGAAATTCACCACCGAAATCGGAATATCATTGTATTCATATACCGGAATATTGATCATGGTTCGGATTGTTTCCAAAGGTATTACTCCTTCAGCCTGCACTTGAAGGCTGCCGTCATCATCTATTATCAAAGTTCCCTTGGTGGCACCAGCATTTTCAATGACAAGGCGAACAATATTCTCCAGCAATCGATCCAAACGAACTTCCTTAGTCAATACCTGAGATGCCTTCATAATGGTTTCCGCATCCAGCAGACAGGCAGTAGTGGTGAGTTTATTGATTGAATCGTTTTTATAGATGGATGAGGTTTTGGAAGCTGCCTCCAGCTCCCTTTGCGATTCAAAAATAAAGTGAAACTCCTCTTTCAGTAGATTTACCTTTTTTATCGCTCCCCATAACTGATAAAGATACAAGGCATTTTTCATATAAAGCATGGCAAAACTATGTTTCCCTCTTTCCAACCAATATTTTGCCGCCAGTTCATTAGCCAGCGCCTCATCCTGGATATATTCCTGTTTTGCAGCTACTGAAATAGCCAAATCATAATGCTCCAAAGATTTTTGATGTTTCCCCAACACCCTGCAACGTTCGGCTTCTACCAGGTGCCATCGATGCAAAAAATTCATCGGAGCATGATCCGCCCATTTTTTTAATTTTTTTTGATTTTTACTCACTTTTCTCAAAAACGCTTTCCAGTCCCCCTCCTTGTTGGTATAAACAGCCGCCAATCGAATTAATGAATCGTAAAAATAATACAGGTTGGCTTGAACCGAACTGAATGCACTTTCAATATAACTCCATGTTTTTTCAGAGCAGATGATTGCCTGATCAAAATTACCAAACAGATAATACAGAAACATCTTGTTGGAATAGAGACAAAACAAGGCGGTTTGATCATTTGCCGCAACATGTTTGGGAAACATCAATGTTTCATCATAAACTGATCCCGCCAAATAGTGCGGATCTTCAACCTCACTTGACAGGTTGTATATTGTTTGAACATAAATTCCCAATATATTCAGAATACTCTGCTGTTTAAACTGACGGATGACCTCCAGAAAGGACGACATTTTTCCTGCCACGTTTTTCAGTGGTTCACCGATAAAATAGAGATAAACACAATACAGATAAGCTGAAAACGCTGCATATTCAATGTCTCCATTTTCCAGCCCCGTTTGATAGGCTTGCAGAATTGGCTGTAGCGATTCCCTGAGATGGTATTTCCAGTGCTGAATAAAAGATTCCACAATAAACCAGATCCTGGCTTTGAACTTTCTACTGTCCGGTCGTTCTGCCATGGATAGTGCAAGTTGACCATATAAACAGGCTTCATCGAATTTTCCCAATCCACCGGATAGTATCATTCCGTATCCTGCAAATCCAAAAGCTGTTATCGGTGAGTAACCATATTTCAAAGATATCAAAACATATTTAAAAATAATTATGGGCAAAAGTTTTGGTTTGGCAAAATAGGACGAACTTCCCAAACGATCAAGAATACGAATAATGGCTAGTATTTTTGGATCTTGTATCATTTCAGCATCAGACAATTCCGCTAATTTGTTTTTATTTAGATGTATTTTTACCTTTAAGAATTCCCAAAAAATTTGAAAAGTATTAGGAGATTTGGGCAAATACAAACCCAAAAGTTTTAAAACATTTAATCCACTTTCAATGGCATCCAATGGTCTGTTTTCAGCATAATGGATCAACAACTCCAGTTCATATATTTTAGCTCGATCCAACAAATTTTCAGCTCGTTGTAATACCTGGCCTTTCAACAACTTAAACTCATCGAAGTTAGCACAAAGATAAGCAGATTCAGCAGCTTCGGTATATAGATCCAGTGTTACTTTATAATGCTGATCCCATTTATTCTTACCCAATATATCGATACCGGCTTTCAGATAATCCAAAGATAGTTCAAAAGCCGCAGCATCCTTTGCTTTTCTTCCTGCTGTTAGATTTAGTTCCGCCAGCTGAAGACAATCTGCCTTGCCGGTACACAGCGGCATCCCCAGATTTAATTGATTAACCACCTCATAAATATTGCCTTCCAGGTCTTTGTTTTCTAACGTTTTCAATAACAACTGACCAATTTTTAAATGATTTGACTGTTTTATATCCTTGGGAATCATCGAATATGCCGCCTGCTGGATACGATTATGCTGGAATCGATAAACCGGATTTCGGCTTAAGGACTCCGTATTTCCTATTTTCTGTTTTTCACTCCTAATACTAACTAACATGTAGGCTTCATCCCTGGAGACAATCAAACCTTCATCCAGTAACTCCAATAAATCGGCAGCTGTTTCCTCCATACTCTTTTCACTTACCTTGGCTAAGGTGACCAGGTCGAATTGCATACCTATGCACGCAGCTAAATACAATTCATCCAAGCTGTTTTTCGAAAGCTTTTGTATTTGATCCACCATCAACTCAACTACATTGATCGTCAGTTCTCTCTCCTGAGCTTTTTTTATATCCCACTGCCACCAGCCATTTTTCTGATCAAAATCGACTAATCCATCTTTATATAAGCCGGTAAGAAAACGAATCAAAAAAAAGGGAACCCCGAGTGTTTTTTTCAGGCATATCTCAGCCAAAAGATCTACAGCATCGGAATCGCTGGACAAAGTTTCCACTAACAATTGGCTGACTTGCTTTTTTTCCAGGGGGTGAAGGCAGAGACTGGTTACCTTTGCGCCGGCCTCTTTGATCGCATCAATTTTACTCATCAGCTGATGGCTTCTATCCACTTCATTTTTTCGATAAGCTCCTAAAATCAGAAGATTTTTTCTTCTAAGATCGACCATCAACAACTCTACAAGATTGAGAGACGAAGAATCAGCCCATTGCAAATCATCAAGAAATAACACCAGAGGACGTCCTTTTACTGCAAATATTCGGACAAAATTTTGAAAAACCAGGTTAAACCGGTTTTTTGACTCCAGGCTTGGTAATTCTGGAACATCCGGTTGTTTTCCCAGAATCAGCTCAATTTCAGGAATAACATCAATAATTACCTGACTAATTGACCCCAAAGCCCGAAGAATTCGATCTTTCCAAAAAGCAAGCTCCGTTTCGTTTTCAGTCAACAATTGCTGAACCAGTCCTCTGAAAGCTTGAACAATATAGGCATATGGCTCACTTTTTTTGATCTGGTCGTAACCACCCACGATAAAATAACCCAATTTCTCTGTTACCGGCTGATACATTTCATAAGCCAGCGCTGTTTTTCCCACTCCTGGGTTCCCTTCAATCAGAATTAACTCCTTTCCTCCATGACAAACCCTATCAAAGACAGCTTTAATAATACTCAGTTCCTTATCACGCCCATACAGTTTCTGAGGAATCTGGAATCGTTCTGATATGTCCTCTGAACCGATCTGAAACGTTTTAATGGTTTCATCGGATTGAAGCTCTTTCAAACACCGCTTTAGATCGGCTATCAGACCAAAGGCTCCCTGATAACGATCGTCAGCTATTTTTGCCAATAATTTCAGTATAATATTGGATACAGTTTTCGGAATGTGATAGTCGATAATGGATGGTTCGGTGGGAGATTTGGCCAGGTGTGCATGGATCAACTCCATGGGATCATCGCTTTCAAAGGGAAGTTTTTCTGTCAGCATTTCATAAAAGGTCACCCCCAAAGAATAAAAGTCGGTTCGATAATCAACCTCCCGATTCATCCGACCTGTTTGCTCCGGTGACATATAACTTAGAGTCCCCACAGTCAGTTCAGAATTTTGAATATCCGGACTTTCGCGGGAGAGCATGGTTGATATACCAAAATCAATAATCTTTATCTCATCCGTTTCCCTATTCCAGATGATGTTGGAAGGATTGATATCCTTATGCATGATGTTTCGCTGGTGGATCTGCCCTAAAATCCCGGTGATACGGATGGCAACCTTCAGAAACACCCCCAGGTTCAGACGTTCTTTCTCCAGAATATCAGCCAGTGATTGCCCACCAAAATCCTCCATGATAATAACCATGGTTTTGCCGGCCTTCTTCAGGTCATACACTTTGATCACGCCTTCCATATCCAGTCCACAGACCATTTCATATTCCCGTTTAAAAGCAGCCAGCTCTTCAGTTGAAGGGTAATCAGATTTCAGTTTCTTTATAACTACCGGTCTATTCGAATTTGTTTCCACGCCACGGTAAATCACAGAATGTGAACTTTCATAGATTTGTTCTGTGGTGCTGTAACCGGAAAGGGTAAACATGGAGATTTCTCCATAAAAGAATTGACTGAACGGATAATGGTCAAATGAGGTTTTACATTATTTAACCTGTTTTGGCAGACGGGCCCATATAATCGTTCCGGACTCTTCTGATGTCTTAAAATCTATATTACCACCGTGGGTTTTAACAATCAATTTTGCTGAATAAGTCCCCAGGCCAGTTCCCTTCTTTTTCCCTGCTGTAGAATATTTATCAAAAAAAATATCCCGTACTTCCAGGGGTACTGCGCCTTTATTATGAATACTAATCAGGAATTCATCGTCCTCATCTAAACTAATGATTACTTTCTCCTTATGGGGTGATGCTTCAATAGCATTTTTGATTAGATTGGACATCATGGAATAACATAACAGCTCTTCACTTTGGATAGTGAATACATCATTATCCACAGCCTGAGTACCGTTTATTTCTATATCTATGGTAACACCTTTAGTTCTTGCCCACTCACTGGTTTCTTGGACAATTTTACGAATCACGGATAAAACATCGACCGATTCAGCATTCAGTTGATAGTTTTTCCTCTCCATCTTAAAAAGATCCAGGGACAGATTTATCATTTCCAGCATTTTATACCCTGAATCTTTTATGATCGTCAAAGATCGTCTGAGGACCTGTGGAAGATTCTCCTGTATAAGACTTAATTCCGAATAGCCTATAATGGCTACCAGCGGATTCTTTAAGTCATGACGAGTAATTCGTTCTACATCTTCGCGCAAGACTGCCGCTTCACGAAGCATTTCGTTTTGACTTTCAAGTTCTCTAACTGCATTTATCAGTGCCAATTGTGTCTTGATTCGAGCTTTAACCACAGGATAACTGAAAGGTTTTGTAATATAGTCCACAGCACCCAAATCCAAACCCAGGGTTTCATCTTCGTCTTTGCTTTTGGAAGTGATAAAAATGATCGGAATATTCTTGGTTCTTTCATCCGCTTTTAGGTGACGACAGACTTCATATCCATCCATACCAGGCATCAAAATATCCAATAAAATCAGATCAACTGAATTGGATGCAACATATTTTATCACACTTTGACCGTCAAACAAACAAACCAAATCATACTCTTTCTCAAGCAGTTTCTTCAAAATGGTCACATTCGCCTTAATATCATCCGCTATTAATATTTTGTTCTGTCCGGCATTGTTCATCGATCTCATCCCTTTACTGGTATTGTCTTGGAAATATTGACAAATACACATGGTGCAATGCGGTTAACAATATGGATATTATACCCAACTTATCCACCAACCTGTCAACATATGAACTTATTTAGCCTGGATAATCGAATGAAAATGCCCCACCGGCTGACTCCTGGGATTATAAATCAGTACCTGGCAAGATGCTGGTTAGGAACTTCATTTTGTCAAGATGCTTGTTAAAACTTCATTATATTTGGAGCGAGGGCATCATACTTTTTCATAAGGTTAGAAATAAACATGCATCATGACGAACTTGCAGGCTGTGTAATAATCTGAAAATCAGTCACATTTAATAAAATTTCAGCAAAGCGTCTTTCCGGCCCCCAGTCAAACTGAAGACATGCTTTTATAATCCCAAATCCACCATTGACACAACAAAGTACTGGATTAATATCTTTCATTTTCTTTCATCAAAACCAACAAACAACTGTAAACCTTTCAAAACCTTTCATTCAAAAACACGATTAACATCTTATCAGTTGTAAATAACTAATTTATTTACTCTTTTTTAACTGGCATATCTTTGGCAGGAAAACAAGGATCTTTTACCAAAATGATATTAGATTAAAAAGTGTAATTTGGTCCGATTTTTAACCAGGTGCTTAAGATACAGTTAATCCAACGATTACCCGGATTAATTTAACAGGAGGAAGTGATGATTGGGCTCAAAGATATCAAAAGGAAGCCCAAATTGATGGGATGGGAAAAAAAGATGATCGGATTCTCAATATTGTAAAACTATGCATCCGGGATAAGCTGGAATTAATCCAACAAGTGGGTGAAACAGCGGTCATCAGAAAAACTGCTTTGTTTGGAGCGGAGCGACGTGGCAATCTCCAGATCAACAGAACGGTCGGAGATTGCTGCGCGTTCGGATAAAAGAAGAGTACTGGAATTAATTCTCTTTCCGGATGTCCATATCCGTGTATGGAGAAGACACATCCAGATTTACGGCCTGGTCAAAACCTGGCACTTTGATTTTCCTATCATTCAAATCCAAATGAGTTTCGTCAAGGACATTTTCACCAAATATATAGGTAGATGTCATATGACCTTTGATCGCCTCACTATCGTAAACCATCGCATTTTGCTTCACCTTCTCCTGCCGATTTTGAAAGGTTTGGATCTTTTTCCTGCCATGTTTTTGCTCCAACATGTCTAAGGCAACCTGTGGAGATAAGATAACGCCGGTAGCATTGTTCCCGCCAAAACCTTTTGAATTAATGAAAGCAGCTTGATAAGTATCGTTATCAACCTCTATATGCTCCTGACTGAAATGGAGATGACTTTGGTGAACATCTTCGGCAATACTATCCAAGGTAAAAATCCCCGGAATCAAACCATGGGACCATGTTCCCAGCACTGCCGCCAACTGATCACCGGAAGCCGCACCCAATGAATGCCCCAGATAACATTTTATTGCAGACACCGGCCACTTTTCTATATTAAATGATTTGGCCACTGCATTTAATCCATGGGATTCTGTGGTACGATTTTGTGGAGTACCTGTACCATGAGCCGATACAAACGTTCGATGACGCAGACTTTCCTCTCCAATAACGGATCGTGTAAAACCGGCAGCTTTGGACAGTGAAATATAATTACCAAATCCCGGGGAAGAGATAGATTTTTTATAGCCATCGGCATTGATAAAAACATCACCCACAGCACCAAAAACCTGTGCGCCTGTTTCCACTGCCAATTCGTCATCAAAGAGAACAAAATACTGGGCGGATTCACTCAGTGAAAAGCCACAGTTTTCACTGAAAGGACGACAGGCGGTTCGATAATCCGGAATACCGGTTTGATTATTCTTGTCCAGTTTAAGCAGCTTACTATCTTCGCCCAAAGCGCTCATGGCCCGATACCCTTCATATATCTCTGGAATCAACGGTGCTTCGCTATTGCCAACAATGGCTATTTTTCGTTTACCCAACTGAATATCCCGGACAGCTGCACTGAGGTTATATAAAAAGGTGGCACAGGCACCAATTTGGGCGCTGGTATGACCAAGATTTCCCAAAACATAGGCATTGATAAAATCCGCTGGCATTTGGGCCAATCCCATGGCCAACTGCTTGGATGATGTGCGTTGACCCAGGACACCCGCTTTCATCATACCGCCATTTCCGGTGGCATCAAGTTGCCCCATACCACTGGAGGCATAAACCCCTATCAAATCCGGGGCGACTATTTTTTTAAGTTCATTCCAACCCATACCCAAGGAATTGATAGCGTCAGTAATTGCAAACAAAGCCATTTGCAACCCACGTGGATGGTGTTTTGAATTGTACATTTCTGCCGGATCAAAACCGGTGGGTAATTGCCCCCCAGTTTGAACCTGCATCTTGCGCTCATCGGGTAAAAACAGATCCAATTCTCCGTTAAATGTAACCTTAACCTGGCCGGAGTCACCTGAAATATCTTCCACTTTCCAATTAGCCGGAATCTGATTCGGCAGTTCGCGTCGACTCACTGTAAATGAAACAGATTCACCATTACAGATGTTAAGACGCATTTTTTTATTACACGGCACATGATCCGCATCGAACAGATCAACACCGATTCGTCGCAGCAGCGTATTCTTCAGGATGACATCACTGAAACGATCTAAAATATCATCCGGCGTACAGGAAATCCCTTCCCCGTCCAAAAATTGTCCCTCGTTAAACTTCAATACTCTCATTAACGTACTCAACCCCATAAACATTTCTGTTTGAAGGGATTTTGACAATTTATCAAAAACCAACCTGAGATACCCATGGTGAAATGATGTCCGTCCGGCACAGTTTATTCCGCCAAAACCGACAATTACCGGTAAATGCGACACAACAACTCCTGATAAAAAGTTAAAGGGATAAATAGCATCCGCAGCAAACTTGTCTCCTCATCAATTAAACCATATTCATCGACAATCGGCAGTAATTAGAATATTGAAATGCTACGTTGGGATTTTATGAATTGATAAACAGTTCAATACAGCAATATTTGAGCCGTTTTTGTGGTGAATACTGAAATTTGAGGGGTATGGGGTTATAACCGACATTTACATCAAGTTTGGAGGAGTAATGTAATGGGAATCTCGATTGATATCACCAGTTCGGAATAACCCCACATTTGCAAAATCATGGCTTAAGGGGTTTATTGTATCAAGAGACGTGCCAATACCATGAACAATATCTAATAAAATGTATTATTCCAAAATCTCGGTATATTAGCGAATTAAGCATTGAAGATGGATTAAATCAAAATACATGAAAAGTGTGGCATGCCACATTGTTGATGCATCACATTTATGTGACATGTCACATTAAATCGTGGGGTTTTGAAATATCATATTTGGAAAGCCAGCGATAAACTGTTCGTCGATCGATTCCCAGCAGCCTGGCCGCTTTTGCTTTATTCCAACCTGTTTTTTCCAGGGCTACAACGAGTTCCCGCAACGAATCATCGATATTGCGTTTGCCGACTATTCTTCCTGTCGACTTTTGCAGTTTGATCTCCGAAGGAATGTGGACCGATTCAATCATGTCACCGTGACATAAAACATATGCCCGTTCGAGGGCATGTTCCAGCTCTCTGATATTACCCGGCCAATTATAATTAACAAAAGCATTCCGCACTTCATCCGATACGCCGGCAATATTCTTTGAGAATTTTCTATTAAAAAGCTGGATAAAATGATCAATCAGCAATCCAATATCCTCTTTGCGCTCTCTCAGGGGAGGCAATTCTATTTCGACCACCTTCAGACGATAATACAGATCTTCCCGAAATTGCCCCATTCCCACCAGCTCTTTTAAATCCCGGTTAGTACAGGCAATGACCCGAATATCAACTTTTATCGATTCGGTTTGACCGACTCTTTCAAATTCCTTTTCCTGAAGAACTCTAAGCAATTTCAACTGGATACGCGGGGAGATATCACCGATCTCATCCAGTAGAATGGTTCCACCGTTAGCGGTTTGAAATCGCCCCTGGGTATCTTTGATAGCACCAGTAAACGCTCCCTTAACATGACCAAATAACTCACTTTCCAATAAGTTTTCCGACAAAGCCGAGCAATTAACAGTAACAAACGGGTTAAATGCCCTTCTACCGCCATAATGGATAGCCCTGGCCGCCAGTTCCTTGCCGGTTCCACTTTCACCGGTGATGAGCACGGTTGTCTCAATATCAGAAAGATCTTCCAGCAGGTAAAAGATATTCTGTATTTTTTTACTTTTGCCGATGATATTATGATATTTATGCTTGGTTTTTAATTCCCGCTCCAGATCACTGATGCGAGTAATATCCTTAATCACCAATACAGCACCCAAAAATCGGTTGTCCTTGTCCAACAGCGGTGATGTGGAAATACTTACCTTTTGGTGTTTCTGGGCATCGTGAATACATTCGATTTGATAATCCTTGACCGCTGTCTTATTTTTTAATGTTTCCTGCAAAACTGCATGACACATCCCGCTGCATCCACCAGCACAATCGGTTAATACTTTCCCAACCAGATTGTCCGTTGTAACGCCGCAAATATTATGAGTGGCTGCATTGGCTTCCATCACATTCATGTTATTGTCCACTGTGACAATGGCATCGTTGACACTTTCGAAAATGGCTTCCAGACGACGACGGTGGGTTTCCAGCTCCCGCTCTACCTGTTTCCTTTTTGTAATATCACGAACAATACAGCGAAAACCGGCAGGTCTTCCATCAGGAGCTTTTCGCAAGGAGATTGATAATTCCCCAATCACAATACCGCCATCCGATCTGACAAGTTCATAATCAAAGGCTTTGTTAGGTGTCAGGGTTCGATACACATGATTAAAGGCTTTAAAGACCCGTTGCACATCCCCCTTTTTCATAAACTCTCTGTAACTCATGCCCATTAATTTTTCCGGGGAATACTCCAGAAATCTGGCAAAAGCAGAATTAAAAAACGTTATATTGCCTTTCAGATCCAGTTCGATATACCCGTCTTCAATCTCTTCCAGCAGCGACTGGTATCGTTCTAAGGATTTTTTTAAATCTGTTTCCAGCTTTTCAACATTAGCCGGTAAACCCGGGATTTTCTGCATTAATATTCCTCAATATCAGACTATAATATCACGTAAAAGCGGAGTGAATTGGCCACTATTCTGTTAAAACAACCTTAACTTATAAACTGTATCGTTGATGTTTATATGGTGTCAAAGTGATGTTATGCCATTAATTTATTTACTTTTTATACCAAACACCAAATGCCTGAGCGATAAAAATTTAAAAAAACAATCCTGCTTCTATTGGAAAGCATGAAAAAAAAGTAAGGTCTCTTATCTCACATTTTAGGATTCTTTATTCAACCCCAATGATCACAGATTCCTGGCCGGTCAGTAAGCAAGTTTCCCGTCATTCTGAGAATTGAGGGCGTACAATGAAGAATCTCTCAGGGTAAAAACAAGAGAAGCTGATGATTACTTGAAACATATTTGTTTCAAGTTCTGTCAAACCAGTAACAAAAGATCTCGCTAAAAACACCGAGATTTTTTAGGTTGCCGGGGCTCTCATTAGGATGACACTGGTTTTTGAAAAAATTCGAGCAAGTAAAAGTCAAATCCAAATCCCAAAATGTGTATATTATTTTAAAAAGGCAATCTCTTTGACTTAACAGGGGGAAACAGGTTCAAAATCAATTCATGACATAAAAGCTAATTCATTGATAATATATATTTTTTCTAATACATTTTAAAGAATTAAACTGCCTCCTGATTTTTGACAAAATACCCCCTTTTACTGCATGATGTCCCCATAATTCTTCAAGACAAGACAACATTTCCATAAATCGTTTCTGAAAAACGTATTGACAATTATTCGGTCGAGTCTTTTATTTGAGACAGCAAAAACGTCGACCAAGCCACAATAACCCTGAAAATATCGGCCATCATTAATCTTCTGCTTATGGGCAGAAAATAATTCAGGCTCGAATCAAAGACAATCATCCCAAGTTTTTTTTAATTATCGCTATTATGACCGGGGTGTATTTCGATCGTATTTGATTGGAATGTCTCTTTTTATAAACATTAACAGGGTTTATTTTGTCACTAACGATTTTCAATCACCGATTTAGATTGTTTTTTCAAAATCAGGAATGAAACTATTTTTACTTGTATAAAGAAACACAGAAAAGCCCCACACAACAACAGATATTGAGGGCAATAGGAGAAACGTGAAATATAAACGACATTTTTCAGCAGGGATTTTATTATTATCCTTTATCTTAGCTTCATGCAGTTGGAATGTTCCATCATCTTCAGAAGATATGGATGACAAATGGAACGACGTATGCCAATTGGCCGTGGTTGAAAGACTTGTTATTACCTATTCCGATAAAACACAAAGCTCCGGAGGAGTAACTAGAAAATGCTATAATACCGTCTCCCGTTTACTTACCCCCAACGAAGAAAAGAAATACTGGAGCCAGGCTCATGATATTTTTGGCGATATCTGTAAAAGTGACCAACTAATGAATGCTTCTCTTGTAACCAAAGGCAGAAACATCGGTAATTCCCGTAGAAACTGCTCCCGATGAATCAACAAAGAAATATGAAAATTGCTGCAAAATTATCCGTCACTCTGTCTTTAATTCTTTTTTTGATCTCGTGTTCAAGACCGATGGAAGTGGAGAAGAGAAAAAAGAATGACTTGTGCGAATATGAAGTGGTCGATTCTTTCAGGGCGATTTATAAAAATCCCGATCACATTTCGGGTAGACAAATGATCAAATGTGAAAATTATCCGACAAAAAAACTCACCTGTAGTGAAGAGATGTCTCAAATGAAAAAAGCAAACGATGCTTTTTGGGAGATATGTAGAAGCAAAATCCTGATCGAAGCCCATCTCGTCCTCCGAAGAAGATGTGGATCGTTTAACATTGTCAGAAGAAACTGCGTTCTTTAATCCATTTGATAACCTGTTTCATCGGGGATTTAAACAGTCAAAAACGTTATACCAACGGCAGAAAAACATCTCCGTGGTTGAAACCCTTATGTTTCAAAAGGAGTAAAATGAGTCGGATCACTGATAAAAATATGAATGCGCTGGGAGCGTTGCTGTTGGCAATAATCACCTGTTTTGCTTTACTGGGATGCAGCAAAACAGAGCCCCCGACAAACAGTAATAAAAATATCCATGTTCTCTACGTAAAATGCTACTCCGGTAAAAACGTGGTTTTTGAAAATGAGATTTATTCCCACTTTATGACACAAAAGGAAGATATTATAATTGCCAAAGAC
This sequence comes from bacterium, assembly GCA_041556995.1. Lineage (GTDB taxonomy): Bacteria > SAR324 > SAR324 > XYD2-FULL-50-16 > XYD2-FULL-50-16 > JAHJTV01. Next base: position 62,012 of record JBFFHJ010000022.1, read on the forward strand.
ATTAATACAACCTACCTGTTTGACACTGAAGTTCCCTGCTATGTTAAAAAAAGATAAAGGCGGCTTTCCCCCTTTCCTTCCTTGCAAACTCCCCTCGGATCAATATATAAATAAAAATTGAGCTAACATTTGTCGATACCCTTTAATCCATGAAAACTATGACTCTTTGCAAGCATACCAATCTGGAATTAATTCCACGGGAAAAAAACAAAATGCGCTGTAAGCATTGCCATTTGACAATTTCAAAGGATGAATTGGAAAACGGTTTTTGTCCTGAATGTTTCGAAACTCAGGGGAAAAAACAATATGATTTTGAGGAGATGAAAGCTGATGCCAATGCTAAATCCCAATTTCGATGCGAAGATTGTGGCATTATTATCAAAACCGATTAATATCAGAATAAAAAATTGAAACCACTGATTACACCATTTTTATTGTGTTATCTGTGTAATCATAAAAAAAGCTTGTGGTGTGAATTAAGGCTCATTCATCTGGCAAATATCCTTCTGCCACCATAACAAATGTAAATTAATAGCAACTATTCAGCGCTACCCTGGACTCCAGGTCATTCTGACGTAGGCATAATGTCAATAAGCTAATCTCTGCCATCCGTCATCCTGTGGAGGAACGACGAAGGATCTCTCAAGGCCGAAAACAACTGAAAAAAACTTTGATTCCTGTTGATATTATTTATAAATTCTTATCACAATGACACATTAAAATAGGGCCTGACACCATTGCACCAGTCAATCAATAAAAATAAGCCAATCCAGATCAGGATTTCCGTCAGGGATCTGGTGGAACAGGTACTCAAAAGCGGCGACCTGTTTTCAGCCTTTATCAGTCCCCAAAGAGCGATACAAGGGACCCGGGGGCATCAGACCGTACAAAAATCCAGGGGCAATAATTATCAGGCAGAAATTCCGATCCATCTTTCCATTCAAGACACAAAATCTAATATTGTATTAACTGTTCATGGCAGGATTGACGGTTTATATAAAGACCAAGACCGGACAATTATTGAGGAAATTAAAACCACCAATAAACCTCTTGACCGGTTAAATCCCCAGGAAAACCATCGCCATTTCTGCCAGACCAAAATATATGCTTACCTGTTTGCCGTCAATAATCATCTGGAAAATATAGGAGTGGACCTAACATATTTTCATCTGGGTACCCGTGAAACCAGAATATTTTCCAAACAGTATTCCATAGACGTGCTGAAGGATTTTTTCGAAATAACCATCAATACATTTTTAGACGATATCAGAGAAATTTATCATTGGTATCAAACACGCAACCAATCCATCCAATCCCTGGAATTTCCTTTTCCCACCTATCGTCAAGGGCAGGAAACATTAATTAATGAGGTCCACCATGCCATAGCAGACGGATGTCGGTTGTTTGCCCAGGCGCCCACAGGACTGGGAAAGACTATTTCAGTACTGCTTCCTTCAATAAAAGCTCTTGGTCAGGGGCGTTGTGAAAAAATATTTTATCTCACCGCTCGTACAACCACCAGAGAAACTGCTGAACAAACCCTGGATAAACTCAGGGATAATGGATTACGTTTAAAATCCATCACTATTACCGCTAAAGAGAAGATATGTTTTAAAAACGAGAAGATATGTAATCCCAATTATTGTGAATACATCCGCAACTATTACGATAGGCTGGAAAAAGCGATCAAAGATATTTTTGTCAACGATCACTTTAGAAGAGAAAATATCGAAGCCTATGCCCGCAGTCATGAAATCTGTCCTTTTGAGTATTCTCTGGATCTTTCGTTGGCAGCGGATTGTATTATTTGTGATTACAACTATGTATTTGATCCCAGAATTCGCTTGGCTCGTTATTTCTCTGAAGGGACCACCTCGTTTTTATTCCTGGTGGATGAAGCCCATAATCTGGTGGAACGGTCCAGGGACATGTTTTCAACGGATTTGGAAAAAAAGGAGTTTCTTCAATTAAAAAGACAAGTGGATAAAAAAGAACATCCGAAATTGTATGATTGTTTACAGACCATGGATCGATACCTGCTGGAATGGCGAAAAGACGGATTTGAAAATAAGCAAAATTTTTCAGTGGGAACGAACGTCCCAGATAAATTCATCGATTATCTCACTGATTTCATTGAAGTGGGACAAGAACTGCTATCGCGAAATGAGGCAGTGTTATTTCAAGATGAAATACAGGAGTTGTATTTCAGAAGTAGTTTTTTTATTAAAATCAATCAGCTGAAAAAACAATCAGAAGCTTATGCAGTAACATCCACCCGATCAGGAAGTGATCTAAAAATCAAACTTCAATGTCTCGATGCTTCGAAGTTGATAGGACAGATGTCGGGAAGAAGTATTTCTACTATCTTTTTTTCCGCTACTCTTCAACCGACTGAATATTTTTTCCAGCTTTTGGGAGGAACAGAGGAGGATCGTTTTATTCAGCTACCGTCACCCTTTCCTGCTGAAAACTTGTGCCTGAACCTGATTGACACCATCTCCACCAAGTATCGAGATCGAGAGAAAACTTATGATAGTGTGGCCGAAGCGATTTCGTTATATGTAGAACAAAAACAGGGCAATTACCTGGTCTTTTTTCCATCGTTTCAATATCTGGAAGAGATTTATGCTCGATGCACCCCATTAATTTCAGATGTGGAGATGATGCGACAGGAGCGTTACATGAAGGAACCGGACAGGGAACTATTTCTGGCCGATTTTACAAGGAATGACTCTCATTCTCGGGTCGGTTTTGTGGTCATGGGCGGGATTTTTGCAGAAAGCATCGATCTGCCGGGAGATCAATTGACGGGAGTTGCTATCGTGGGTGTTGGCCTACCTCAGGTTAACAAGGAACGAAATCTGCTTCGGGATTATTTTGACTCGGTATCCAGCAGTGGATTTCACTATGCTTATACCTTTCCTGGAATGAATAAAGTACTTCAAGCCGCCGGTCGGCTGATCCGCACAGAATCCGATAAAGGTTCTCTTCTTCTGATTGACGACAGATTTTCTTCACCACTTTACCAAAGATTATACCCCACAGAATGGCAACACATGAATATTGTCAAAAATAGCAAACAACTATCTGATATTTTAAAGAATTTTTGGCAGAGTCATATTCAATAGCCGGTGTTTTAAAGATATTCCCCTATTCCTTCCATCGGTTCATCAAACCTTGACATATCCACTTTGCAATTGAAAAATCCGACCGATAAAATCAAGACTCATCTACCGGTCGTTGAGCCCCGAATGCAATAAAAAATTGGGCAATATAGTAAGTAATCATTATCCACAGGGAGGATTGGTAAATGAGGGTTAAAAACCGGTTTATGGCAATGATGGAATCAGACACACCAAAAAGGCAGGCACCAATGATAATTAATGGAGAATTATTCTTACCCAAAATTGCACTAATCCCCATCAAAACAATCACAATCAAATAAATCGTTACCGGAAGTAGCATATCACCCAATTTCGGTCGTAACAGAGCCCATATCATAATACCGAATACTACCATCACACAAACCATAATCATTCGCCTGACAGTAAAAATCGGCTCACGTAAAAATACGGCAATATAAAAAAGATGAGTCAGTAAAAAGGCGCCTACGCCGTAAACAAAATGTGTCCCCTCATCCAGTTGTAGCAAAATATCCCCGATTCCAGAAAAAATAAAACCAATGCTGAGTAATTTTCCTTTGTTCCCTGGAACATTAAAAAATACAATAATAAGCAGGCAAAAAACAGGTATGGATTTTACTAAATAATCTAACGGATAGGGACGCAGGTGTAATGTCAACAAAAATGTCAGGGCAAAACAGAAATAGACAAAATACCCGATGCGTTTGCATTGTTCCATAATAGCCTCCCTTTTTACTGGCAAAAACAAAGCTTAATGGTATGTTCGATATTTCAATCAGTTATCTGTGAAAGGAATAACACTGCTACTAGAACACTCTCAGCCTTTCAGCTGAAGCCTGGTTTTCACGCAACGTCTGAATTTGCTCAAAGGCAGGCATAAAGGAATCCTCCCACTTGGCGTATCGAATCAAATCATCCATTTCATCCGGCGGTAGAATCATATATTTCCCTTCTCCGGTGCATAACACGGTGCCATCCTCCTTCTCGATCTTTCCACCGGCCGAAATCAATCGACGTTTATCCGACAGTAATTCGGCTGAAATGATCAATTTTTCCCCAACCCGGGTTGGGAGTTTGTATCTGACGTTCAGATCTGCAGCTACACACAATGCCGGTTGAGAAATAACTGACGTCCATCCCATTGTTTCGTCCAGAAGAGTGGCCAGGATACCGCCGTGAACCGTGTTTTTATATCCAGCGTGTTCAATCTTTGGTAAAAATGTTGTCTCAATTCTACCATTTGAATAACAAAACTCTAAATCCAATCCAATGGGATTTAGTTTCCCGCAAACAAAACAATGAAGATAACGGGGAAGGGGAACACGTCCGTTTGTCTTTTTTAATTTACGTTCATCCATGAATTTATTCCTTTTTTAAAATTTCTCACAAGCAAGAGTTCGTACTGTCATCCAAAAACCAATTTTATGTCTCTGGAAACATGCAGAATATTAACTCCTTATCTTTAACGCACCATTTATCAAAATGTAAACGATTTCTCTTAAAATTCCAGGACAACTATCTGAATTTTTTTAAAATATAATGAAGGTTACACACTACGCTAATGTCACCCGGAAAGCTCCATTAACCTTATATTATCATTCTGAATAGAGCCGGGTAGTATGAAGAATTAACATGATTTCAAGGAGAAAATTGTCACCGGATTAGAGAGACTTGCAGGTGACATGTCATTGGTAAGACAGCAATACTTAATAATCATCCATCTTTTTCTTCCGTTTTCATTTTCTGATACCATTTTTCTTCACCATACAGGTCATCAGAACATTGCGGACATACACCGTGGGAAAAAACAGCATTGGTTCGGTTTTGAATATATTCTTCCACTTGATTCCAGTACCCCCGATCATCTCTAACTTTTTTACACTTAGCACAAATGGGGATTATCCCCCGCAGGGTTTTGATTTCCTCTTTCGCTCGTTTTGCGTCAATATGAGTTTTAGTCCGCGCCAGAAGTTCCCTGGAGCTGAAAGGTTTGGTAATATAGTCAGCAGCACCCAGCTCGAATCCCTTAACAATGTCGTCTGTTTCGCCTTTTGCCGTCAGAAAAATAATCGGAATTTCTTTATAAACGGCATTATTTTTAATGATCTCACAGACTTCGAATCCATTCATTCCCGGCATCATAATATCCAGTAGTATAAGATCCGGTAGCTCCTCTTTTAAAAAATCCAAAGCTTGCGATCCGCTGGTAGCAAACGCCACATTGTATTTCTCATCCTGGAGAACAGAACCTAGCACTTCGATATTCTGAAGATTGTCATCCACAACCAGAATCAAGGCATTATCAGATGTTGCATTTTCATAATTTTCCATTTCCTTTCGGGATCAAGTTATCATTTTTTTTTAAGGCAATAATGAGTCGTATTTTATCAAATGCGGCAATTAATATAAACATTAATCTGATCAAGCCAAATTCATTATAGCGCATTATATCACATAAGCCACTCATATTATCAAATAACTCACATTTTAAAGTTTGACCTTTACCTGTTCAGTTTTTTTTTAAACATGTGTCATTCTGATGGTAGTCCTGGTGACTTGAAGAATCTCCATACTTTTAAAAAGATTTTTTGTTACTGGTTTCATAGGACTTGAAACAAACATGTTTCCAGGTAATCATCAATATCTATTGCTTTTGGCCCTCTGAGAGATCCTTCGTCATACCTCCTCAGAATGACAGGAGACTTGCTTACTGACAGACCAGGAATCCTTGGCTTTCGGGATAGGATAAGAAATCCTAAAACCGGAGAAACAAACAACATATCACCATTTGCGTAAATGATCATTTTATATTTTTTATCGTGCCAGACTTAAAAGAGCAGATTTTTTGTATGAAAATAGATGAAAAAAACCTTGAATTTATTATGGAAATTGATGAATATAAGTCGATTACCCTCTTGGAAACTCATATACACCCGGATTTTGATGTTAACAGGAGAGGAGCTGCCACACTCTTCCAAAAAATTTGATATTTCAGCAATAAAACGAACCATATTTGATCTGGAGACCTTATGGAATCGTTTAAAAAAGCAACCTGAAAAAAGCATTGAATCATGAAATTATCAAGACTAACTAACCTTGACCAACTGAAAGAAGAACTTACACCGGTAACAATAGAAGGTATTGAACTGGTTGTTGTAAAGCAGGAAGAAATCATTTCCGTATTCAGTGGAAAATGTCTGCACGATGGCGCCTCACTAGGGCACAGTGGTTTTTTGGATGGTGGACATATCACCTGTGGCCGTCACTTGTGGCGATATCACATCAACACCGGTGAATTGGATGGAGAAAAAGGTGTTTTTCTAAAAAAACTTAATATTCAAATAAATAATAGGGACATTTTTATCGACCTGGATGAGCTTGATGAATTAAAAGACATCGATTGGGAATAAAGAAAGGATTTTCTTCCGGACGATCATTTTCCACTCTCCCAAAATTCATGACGGTTTTTTTTTAATCAATGCTAAAATGATTAAGAAAATGATATAATACCCCTATCCATTTTCTCAAAAAACCGGAATGAGGGCACATAATGAAACCTCTTGCCAACCTGGTTAAAGACAACCAAGATCGCTTGATCATAGATGCTTATACAGCTCTGAAAGATCACCGATACGATCAATATATCCCGAATCTAAAAAACGAATGTCGGCACACCATTAAAGGATTGCATCGGGCAATTCAGGATACCTGTCAAATAGCGGATACCCTGCAAAATCCGGATGCTGATACTGATCTGAGTCAAGATCCGGCAACTGTTTTCGGCGTTCTGGAAGCTAACAGGCTGCAAAACAAACAAATAAAATTAAACAATATCATTGGAGTACATAAACATTATCGAATCTGTTTTCATGAAATAGTCAAAGATACTGATCAGATACCGGAGGAAAAGGAGAAAATCATAGTATTCTTAAACCATATATTTGATCGTTTTGAAGTGGGCTTTGCCAGCCAATGGGTCAACAAATATGAGAAATATGAAGCAGCCAGTCAAGTTAGCATTTTGGATACGTTTAATGCAGCCTCCCAGGGATTCACCATGACCAACCTGGATGGAACATTTTACATGGTCAACCCGGCTTTTTGCAAAATGATTGGATATGGAGAAGAAGAGCTATTAAAAAAGGATTTTCACAGCATTACCCATCCGAAGGATATCGCAATGGATGCTGAATTGACTAAAAAACTTTTAAACAACGATATCAAATCATTTCAAATAAAAAAACGCTATTATCATAAAAAAGGTCATATCCTGTGGATTTATCTCAGCGTTTCCCTGATTCGGAATACCAATGGAAACCCCTTGCATTTTATCTGGCAGGTAATTGATGTTAAAAATCAAAATCAAAAAGTTTTGTCCGAAAAGCAGGAAACCTACCGAAAAATGTATGAAGATTGTCCGGCTATCATAATGGTTATTGAGCCAAAATCCGGGAATATTATCAATGTTAATCCAACCGCCTGTAAATTTTATGGATATGGCAAAGAGACACTCACCCAGATGACAATTTTCGACATCAATACTCTGCCTAAAGAAATTGTCCTTAATAATTTAAAAGATGTAGCATCCGATCTACAGCACTATTTCCAATTAAAGCATCGACTTGCTGACGGTAGTATTAGAGAGGTTGAGGTGCACAGTAGTCCCATAACCATCGGAGAAGATAAACTTTTATATTCAATCATCCATGATATTACAGCCCGTAAAAAAGCAGAGTCGGCCCTAAAGGCCAGCATGGAAGCCTATCAAACCTTGGTCAAAAATCTGCCCTGTATCGCCTACCGAGTATATCTTCGGGAAAATCACAAAGTTGAATATCTTAACAATATGCTGGAAGCATTGACCGGTTATACCCCCAGTGAACTACAGCAGGAAAACATTGTCCCCATGTTATCGCTGGTGATACCCGAAGATCAGAATAAAACTGTTCATTTAATAAAACAAGCCATCACCACCGGAAAAGCCTATGAATGTGAATACTATCTAAACCACAAAAACGGTGAATTAAGATTTTTTCATGAAAATGGCAGGCCCATTAATGGAAGTGATAACCAACCACTATACATGGATGGCGTTATTTTTGACCAAACAGCTCAAAAAAAAGCCGATCAAGCATTACATCAGAGCAGTGAATTATTAAAAACCGTGGGAGCCATCGGTAAAATCGGGGGATTGGAATATGATGTAAAAAAGGATACCTATTCATTTACAGATGAACTAAAAGTCATTGCAGAACTTTCTCCCGAAGAGGAGTTGAACATCCATATCATTCAAAATTTCATTCATCCCGACGATGTCGAAATGGTTCGGGATCAAATAAAAAAGACTTTTGAAACTGGCAAGGATTTTGATTTTGAATTCCGATGGATCACAGCCAAAGGAAACCACCGGTATGCTCGCACTATCGGGAAGGCTATTCGAGAAGGTAACAGAACAACCCATATTACCAGCATTATTCAGGATATTACTACCTCGAAGATCCTCGAACGCGAACGGAATATGTTTTTTAATATTCCCCTGGATCTAATCTGTATTGCTTCTGCTGACGGTTATTTTAAACAGTTAAATCCGGCCTGGTCTAAAATTATGGGGTGGTCACTTGATGAACTAATGTCAAAACCCTTTATTGAGTTTGTCCATCCCGATGATGTTCAAAGCACCCTGGATGATTTTAACATCGTTCTCACATCAAATAGTCTGGTTCATTCGGAGAGCCGATACATTTGCAAAGACGGAACATATCGATGGCTGTCATGGAATGCCTATGTTGATTCAGAGCAAGAGCTGATTTTTGCTATCGCCCGTGATATTCAGGAACGAAAAGAACTTGACGAAGAACTGACAGCAAAATCCCATGCCCTTGAATTAGCCAAAGAGGAAGCAGAAAGAGCCAATCGGGCAAAAAGTGAGTTCCTGGCCAATATGAGCCATGAAATACGAACACCCTTAAATGCCATTACCGGGTTCAGTGAATTATTATCCCTCCTGATGACTGACAATCGACAAAAAAGTTACCTGAAGTCAATTAAAACCGCTGGTAAAAATCTGTTAACGCTAATAAATGACATTTTGGATTTAGCCAAAATCGACGCCAAAATGCTGGGTGTTGAATACAGCCTTATGAATCCATTTTTAATACTCCAGGAAATAGAACAGATTTATAGTGCCAGGGTCGTATCCAAAGGCCTTCAACTGTCTGTTGAAATTGATCCGAAACTACCAAAATCAATCTTGTTTGAAGAAATTCGGTTCAGACAGATCCTGCTGAATATTGTTGGCAACGCAGTTAAATTTACCAATAATGGGTTTATAAAATTGTCGGCCCAAACTGTCTTCCATGAACCAGAATCCACCAAAATGGATTTGGTCATATTAGTGAAAGACACCGGGGTTGGAATTTCAGAAAAAGACTTCAAAACCATATTTGAGAGTTTTAAACAGCGGGATGGACAAACCACTAAAAAATACGGTGGTGCAGGGTTAGGATTAACCATCAGCAAACGATTGATAGAAATGTTAAATGGAGACTTGTCCATCTCAAGTAATATTGGCCGGGGAAGCTGCTTTAAAATAACCTTTCATGATATTGAGTTCCTCACAGAAAGTCCGACTATATCTACAACAAAGAGTTTCAGTAACAAAAAGATTTGTTTTAATAATGAACGTATTCTCGTCGTCGATGATGTTGAACTCAATTGCAGTCTGATGGAAGAACTCCTTTTGAAAGCTAATCTCAACGTTCTGACCGCTGGAAACGGTCAAGAATGTATCATCATAACCAGGGAATTTAACCCCCAGGTTATACTGCTGGACATCAAAATGCCGGTGATGGACGGATACGAAACTATAAAGGTGTTAAAAGAGGACTCCAAACTGAGTCAAATACCGGTAATAGCTCTGACAGCTTCCATACAGAAGGAAGAGATAGGAAGACTCCAAAAGTCCGGTTTTGTTAAATACCTTCCTAAACCTGTTATCGCTGAAAACCTTTATCAGGAATTGGCCCACCTTCTGGCGTATGATGAAACCTTTATCGAAAACAAAATCGACCTGGAAGAGGATACCAGTCTGAAAAATATAACAGATGAGCCTATAAAGAATCTGTCTACACTGGTATCGTCGATGAGAGACACCATTATTCCCAAATGTGAGCAGCTAAAAAAAGCCATGCGTATTCCTGAAGTCACAACCTTTTCAGATACTCTAATCACACTGGGGGAAAAACATAATAGTCTTACATTACAATCTATTGGCAAAGATCTTAAAGAATATGCCCAGCAATTCGACATCGAAAATATGCAAACCTCATTTTCAAACCTGAAGCGGATCTCTGAGTTGCTGGAAATCAAACAGAATTAGGATAATTCGGACAGATGTGAGAGGAATCAGTCGTCTATTTACCTCGGGTGTCGTTAAAGTAATCTTCCAGACGTTTTTTTTGTTCCACAACTTTTTGCAGTAGCAGGGGCATGTCTTCTATTTTAAAAGACTCTCCCGATTTTTCCAGATTGAAGGCCGCATCAACCAGATCTTGGGCCGCTAAGGTCATGGCACCGCCTTTTATGGAATGAGCTTCCTTTCTGACGGTTTCGCCATCCCGTTTGCGAATGGCTTCCTCCATTCTTTTTATCTGCTGGCCTATATCTTTAATATAATTTTTAATGACTTGGTTCATGGTTTCGCTGTCACCAGCAAACATTTCCAATGCTTGCTCCTCGTCCATGGGAAGATTTATTTTTGAAACCTGATTTTTTACCTCCATTGTTCCAGCTGATTTTGGATTGTCCGGTGGTTTTAATCCGGGTAATGCAACCGTTTTTTCAGGCAGCCACTTTTCGAGGATGGAATAAAGATGTTTTAACTGTAGCGGTTTTCCCAGAAAATCATCCATTCCAGCTTCCAGGCATTTCTCTCGGTCACTGGCATATACATTGGCTGTTAAAGCAATCACAGGTGTTTTGATTTTGCCTAATGCTTCGTGTTCACGAATCAGCCTGGTGGCTGTCAGGCCATCCATCACCGGCATATTCAAATCCATTAAAATCAGATCAAAACGACCCGGTTCAAATGCTTCAACCGCTTGTTTCCCATTTTCGACCAGCTCTACGGTACATCCGGCGTTTTCCAGTCCTTTCGTGGCAACCATCTGGTTGGTTTTATAATCTTCCACCAGTAACACATTTCCATTCCATTTCTTTTTAAAATTAAGATTCTCCTTTTTTCCCCATTTTATTTCCAATCCGTTCAAAATTGTTGGATCTTCCACCTTTTTAAATGGAACAATAAACCAGAAATTACTTCCTTCGCCATATTCGCTTTCCAAACCTATTTCACCACCCATCAGCTCGGTCAACTCCTTGGAAATGGTAGTTCCTAATCCAGTACCACCATATTTTCTAGTAATATTATTATCAGCCTGGGTAAAGCTCTCGAATATGTATTTCTGCGCCTCCTTTTCAATCCCGATTCCGGTATCATGAACTGAAAATCGGAGATTGACGGTGTCTTCCGTTTGAGAAAAGATAATCACATTAACGGCAATTTTACCCTCTTCTGTAAATTTTAAAGAATTGCTCAACAGGTTATGAAGAATCTGGCGCAAACGGCCTGGATCTCCAATAACGCAGGAAGGTACATCCGGGGATAAAAAGCAGTCAAAATCCAGTTTTTTCTGTTGAAAACGAACACTCATAATTGATGCCAGCTCTTCCATCAATTGATCCAAGCGAAAGGGGCGATTTTCCAACTCCAGTTTACCGGCAGCTATTTTAGCATGATCCAGCAGACTGTTGATCAACTCCAGCAACACCTTTGACTCTGTCAGAACAAATTCGGAATAACTATGATGGGCTGTTACATCCTCCGTTGCCAGGGATAACTCGGTGAAGCCGATGATTCCGTTCAAAGGCGTGCGCATTTCATGGGACATTTTGGCGATGAACTCGGATTTGGCACGATTGGCAGACTCAGCCTCCTCCTTGGCTTTTTTAAGCTCTTTCTCCACCATTTTTTGTTCCGTAATATCAGTGACAAAACCTTCCACTGACATCAATTGATGATCTTTGGAAAAAACCCCCTGGCCTTGTTCCCAAACCCATTTTTCCTGATTGTTGGGCGTGATAATCCGATAGACAACCTGACTGGATTTATTATTTTTCAGGGCGTCATTGGCCGTTTTTACGACCCGTTCTCGATCTTCGGAATGAATCAAGTTCATATAGGAATATTGTGGCTCTCCACTAAGCAGCTCGGGGGGTTCACACCCTGTCAATTCGAAACACCCCTCACTTACAAATTCCATGCTCCACTCTTCATCGTTTTGTCTACGGTAAACCATTCCGGGCAGATTACTCATCAGGTTTACTAAAACCCGACGATTCTCCTGCAAAGCGTCATCAACCTGCTTCCGAGCTTTAACTTCTTCCTGTAGTTCTTTCCTCAAACGCCGTTTTTCCAGAGCATTCTCAACAGCAAAAAGCAGTTGCATCGGACTTTGCAAGGGTTTAGACAGGAAATCGGAGATGCGAGACTCTTTTAACAACTTATAAGCTGAACTCAACTCTCCATGCCCGGTAAGAATGATCAGGGAAATATCAGGATCGGTTTTTCTGATCTCCTGTATCAAGGTTTCCCCATCCATACGAGGCATTTTCAGATCAACAATCAATAAATCATAGACACTTTTGGAGAATTTTTCATACGCGTCCTGTCCATCAATAGCTGTCTCTACTTCATGAGGCGAGCTTTTTTGCAGAATGCGCAGCAGGATTTTACGAATATTGGGCTCGTCGTCAACCACCAGGAGTTTAGCTGCCAATTGTGTGTCAAATTGTTCCATATTCGACTTGTTTTTATATAGTATATTTGTTTTGTTTGAAGGTATAACACCTCCATCAAATAGCATCCAATTGACTGCTATTTTTAATATTCTTCTAAAAACCGAAGGATTCTGGACACAACTTCTTCCGGTTTATCTTCCTGGAGAAAATGGGATGCTTCGGGAATCAAATGAACTTCTGAAGATGGAAAATACAGTTGCCACATTTTGACAATGTCCACCGGAAAAACCCTATCTTCCACCCCCCAAATAATCACCATAGGTACTCTAAGCAACCGCAGACGCTTATGAATAGATGCAATGATGCTTGCTGATTCGCCTTGGTTGCCCACTGGAATTTCTCTCACCAAAGCCAATGTTGATCGACGGGATGCCGGGTTAATAAAAGGAGCTCTGTATGCCTCCAAAAGTTGAGACGTCACCTTACTCTTGTCATATATTCCTTCCGGTATACTTCGTTCCACCATTATATTCTGTTCCAGAACATATTTTTCTCCTAAATCCGGTTTGCGAACGGATGTCAGTAACTCCGGTAAAACTATGTCTGCCGGGATACTGAATGCCCAGGTATTCATAATAACCAGACGTTTGATGCTTTCCACATGATCAACGGCAAAACCCAGTCCAATAGGCCCACCCCAATCGTGAAGCACCAGTGTAACGTCCTTCAAATCCAGCTTTTGTATCATCTCAGTGATATTTTCAATATGCCATTTCAGGGAGTATGGCGCACCTACCGGTTTTTCAGATCGTCCGAAGCCCAGAAGGTCCGGTACAATCACCCTATACTTTTCAGAAAGAGGCTGGATAAAAAGACGATACAAATATGACCAGGTTGGGTTTCCATGAAGCAAAATCACAGGTTCTCCCTGGCCTTCATCTACCATGTGCATTTTTCCCTGGTCCAGATTAATAAAATGTTGATCAAACGGAAATGTACCGCCAAAATCACCAAACAGATCGCTGTTGTTACCCGATTTTTGTGCCGACATACTTTTATCCTCAATTTTTTTTATCTTTACATCCATACGGGAAATTGAAATAATAATAACAGTTTCCTTGTACAAAGTAAATGATATTTCAGTTTGATGATTTTGCTTCGCCTCACTTATGAGTAAGCAACATTATGATTTGTCGGCCCTATGAAGCCAAAAATACTTTTTTCATCCGTTTGTAAATCGTTCAACATGACAATTGACGGTTTTGCCCCCTCGGATCAGATGGCATTTCGCTTGACTCGGGATCAGGGACTTTTTGTAATGTACGAGCACACGCATCTTTCCGCTTTACACTTTATTGCCCAGAATCTGTCCCAGGGCTCCATCGTTTTGGAATACCCGACCCTGGAGCAGTTTGAAGCCGAGGTTAAAAAAGGATATGAGTATGTCGGAATCTCTTTTAAGATCTGTAACATTGAACAACTTTATGATATGTGCGATCTGGTTCGCCGTATATCACCCTCTTCAAAAATCATCATTGGCGGATACGGCACTATTTGCACCTCTATTTTACAGGAAGACCCCGCTTGGACAGACAAATATGATTTTGTCTGTGATCTGGAAGGTGTCTCATACATGCGTCGCTTACTTGGTGAACCGGAAACATCGGAAATGCGTTGTCAATTGCCCAAAATTGGCTCCACCCTGTCTTGGCTTAATCCTCAATCGATCGGTACAATTGGCATTGTGCTCTCTGGCCTGGGGTGTACCTTTAAATGCCCTTTCTGCAACACATCGGCCTACACCAAAGGAAAATACATAGAAGTGATGACTGCACGCCAGATTTATCAAGCCATGAGAGGGTACTGGGAAAATACGGCGTTTACCAACTCAATCACTATTTATGATGAAAACTTTATAGATCACCGGGATAAGGTATCCGAACTGGGAAAACTCATTCAAGAAGATAAAAAGTACGGCCTGAAAAAGTACAACTATTTTGCCTTTGGTTCCCTGAGTGCACTGACTAAATATGAACCGGAAGAGCTTTTGCTTAATGGTATCGACACGCTATGGGTAGGGGTGGAATCCAAATATTCGCCATTGCCCAAAACCAAAGGAACAACTGCCAAAGATCAATTCGATTTACTTCATTCCATAGGCATTAAGACAGTGGGATCCTGGATAATCGGGGAAGACTTTCAAACTCCTGAAAATATAGAGGATGATATGGCACTTTTTATAATGCTTGACTCCACATTTCAGCAGCTATCGATCCTTACCGTTTCCCCCACACTCGGCCTATGGAAATCATTGAACCATAAGGGCCGGATACCACACGATATTCAATGGAGGGACTACCACCTCTATGGAAAAACATATGTTCCTAAAAACTTCACTCACCAGGAATTGCTAGATCAGCTGCATCTCATGTATCAAAGAATTTATCAGCAGAACGGTCCGGCCATGATGAAAGTGTTGGAAGTTAACCTGAACGGATATAAAACCTGTATCCAATCCAAACACCCCTTGCTGGCAAAGGAAAAATCACAGTTTTTTAAAGATCGATGCAATAGCTATCATCCGTTGTTAAAAACTGCTCTCACCTTCTCTCCTTCAGAAAAAGTAACAACCAGACTTAAGACACTGGATAAGCAATATAAAGAAATTTTTGGTGCTAAAACCGAATTTCAAATAAAAATAGAGGATCAAATCCTTAATAGAGCGGAAAAAGAGATGAAACGCAGGGATAAAGAACCAATAAAACAAAATTTGGAGCCATTTCGACGTTATACTTACCCGATATTAGATCAACGAACCGGTAGACGACCTTTTGAGGTGGAATACCCGGATATGAGTTTAAAATCACGCCAGAAAAGGAAATGAATCATGATAAGCAATGATGAAATAAACGAAAAAATAACCAATATCCTTAAACAGTTGTTACCGCCAGATACTAATGTTGACATCCATCTGGAAATGTCCCTGATTAACGATCTGAGCATCGATTCAATTAAGGTGGCCGAATTATCCATTCTTTTGGAAGACAGCTTTAGTCATCCCATTTTCATTCCCGATTTATTGGCATCTTTTAGAGATCCATACGAGATTACTGTATCTGCCCTTATAGATTTTGTAAAAGAGCAATTAAATGGTTGAAACAGGATAAACGGCATATGAAACCTCCATACAAACTAACGAGCGAGGGATCGGTTTTGTATATGACGCTGGATTCCCCCGGTTCACAAGTAAATATTTTTACACGAGCAGCAGCTGAACAGATCATTGAAGTATTTAATACTTTGGATACAGATAAAACCAATGTGGTGGTATTTTGCAGTAAAAAACCATACAGCTATATCAACGGTACACAATTGGTTCTTGCTCCTTCTATAAAGAGTTTTGAGGATATTGTTATCCTTACCGAACCCACTCGCCTTGCATATGGAATGATATCAAATTCCCCGGTGATAACCGTCGCAGCCATCGAAGGTTGCTGCTATGGCTGTGGTATTGAATTTACACTGTGCTGTGATATTCGGGTTGCTTCTGATTCGAGTGACACCAAATTTTTTATGACCGAGTTAATTGACTACCATATTCCTCCTGTTTTTGGAGGATTGGACCGTCTTCCTCGTCTAATGGGATTCAAATCAGCCATTGACCTTGTGCATTCGGGAGAAACATGGTCGGGCAAGGATGCCTTGGATCATCGGTTGGTTGACCACCTTTTTGCCGCAGACCAATTTTCTGAGGAATTAACTGCATTATTAATCCGGGTTGTCCATGAAATGGATAAATTTCAAAGACCTAAGATACAAGTTAATGAAACTGATTTATTAATCAAAAATGATATACTGGCAAACATCAATCAACTGCCGTTAAATCGACACAAACTACATAAAGGATGTATTGAGATCATGTATGAGGTATTAGCGGAGGATCTCTCCCAGGCAGCTATCACTGTAAAGCTGGAACATCTTTTTAATTCAATACCAGACAGTTCCTGGAAAAATGCCAGCACTTTTTTCTTTTTCCAGGCCATGGCCAGAACAGCTTCTTTAGGAACATCATCTCTGATACCGGATCAAGATGTAGAAATTTTATTGCCACCAACACCCATAGTAAAACCATTTCAAAAAATCCTGCTGGAAAAAAAAATCCGGGGACTCAATGTTCAGCAAGCATCCGCAGATATTGCTGATATCAATGAAACTTCGGATTTATACCTGGTGGCCCCCGATACTCGGACTTATCATCCTGTTGATGTTACCTGGGGATATGATAGATATAAAGTCTTCTCCGAAGGCATCTGCCTATATTTTCCCAACAAAGAAAGCGGATTATGTGAAATCTGGACAACCGAGACAACTTGTTCATTTATTACACCCTTGGCCATTTTACTGTTTCAGTTGGGGTGGGAACCGTTGATTAATAAAATACCGGGAGAAAGCGTTCTGAATCGTTTTATAAAAACTTACACAACATTGGTACAGCAGATTGGAAAACAAAAGGAAAACCTCACCGATTTATACCACACCCTTTGGTGTTTTGGTTTTGAAAAACTTCCATTGGACGTAGGTCGATCCCTTGGCATTGAAACACAAAACCAGACATTTGGAGATCCATCACTTGGAAAAGAGCTTCCGCTTCTATTGGAAAAATTATTGCTTCCGCTTCACGAAGAGGGTCGACAATGTATAAAGGAAGGACGGTTAAAACACACGTCACAAGTCGATCTCATATTAAAACAGTTATTTGGATTTCCAGTGTCCCATGGAAACTTCAGTAAATATATAAAAAGCATTGCCATATAAATAAATCGACCAATAAAACTGGTTCGACAGGTCGTCGATCCAATTCCATTAAGTTAAAGATTTTCCATTTGTCAAGTAACAGGTGCTGATCGAATCCGGAACAAACGGTTGCGCGGCTCTATTTCAATATCATTAAATCAGGTTTTGCCACTTGTCGTTTTAAGGAGGTACGACAAAGGATCTCCCAGGACCAAATAATATTGCAAAACATTCTGGTGAGTTAAAAACAGTGGTCCATTTAATTTAATTAAAAAGTATCTATCTGGAATCCTTGATATTGCTTGGGATCTATTGAATGAGACTAAAAGGCATGGTTCTCCTGACTGAATAATATTGACAAAGCCCACCCTACTATTAATCAATGCTGCAAATTCGATTTAGTGCAGCTTTGGTAATATGTTTTTATAAACCAGACCAGAAATGAAACAAATGAATAATAAAAGGGATCTAATATCAGTCGTCACCGGTGCAACAGGCGGGCTTGGCTCGGCTATTGTTAAATTATTTTTAAGAAAAGGCATGAAGGTCTGCATCACCGATAAAAATACCAAAACACTGAATGGATTTGAAAAAGATCTGGCTGACGATTTTAATAAAGACAATTTTATGTTTTGCCATATGGATGTGGAAGATCCCGAAGAGATTGAGGCTGTTAAAGTCGAAGTATTGAGCCGCTGGAAAAGGGTGGATGTACTGGTAAACAATGCAGGTATTTTTGACATGGCTCCAGTGCTGAAAATGGACGAACACGCTTTTTTAAGGATGCTGAATATAAATGTTTTGGGAGTTTTTCGCACCTGCCAGATTTTCGGAAATGTGATGGTTCAACAGTCCATGGGTAAAATCATCAATATCGGTTCTATCGCTGGGACAAGAGGGTTGATGAACGGAGGTCACTACGCAGCCTCCAAGGCAGCGGTAACGGCACTTTCGTTATCACTGGCCAATGAGCTGGCATCACACAATGTCCAGGTAAATGTGGTGCATCCGGGATACATCGATACAGCTATGTTGGACTCTCACAAAGAAATACTAAAAACCGCCGCAGTCTGGCGCATTCCAGCAAAACGATTGGGACTCCCCTGGGAAGTAGCCGAAGTAGTATGGTCGCTAATAACTTTGGAATCAACGTATCTGCTCGGGACCCAAATTAATGTGGATGGAGGTATCAGCATTGGATAATAATCAGACAACCAATAAGGAACACTTATTTCTTGAACAAATACTGACTCATCGAGAATCCTCACCGGAACATATTTGTTTCTATTTTTTAAACCACCTGGGTGACATAGAACACGAAATATCAGTGGCGCAGTGGATCGAGAAAGCCAAATTGGCGGCGGCGGCCCTGAAATCAAAAGGCGTACAACCTGATGATCGGGTAATCATTGCCTTGCCGACATCCCCGGAATTTCCTGTCATATTTCTGGCATTATGGTGGATCGGAGCTATTCCGGTCCCTTTAATCAATCCCATGCCCGGACTTCGAAAAGAAGCTTTCCGAGATCGTTTCGTCCACATGGTTGCCGATTGTACCCCTCGGGGAGCCATTTTTATGGAGCAACGAAAAGAGTTAACAATGGAAGTCAGAAATACCGATTTAACACCTCAATCCAGCAAGGTTTCTGTTTGGAATTGCCAGGAATTACTCAATCCGGACACTGCTATTGATCTGAAGTCTGTTTCCAAACCGGTTCTCCATAGTAAAAAAACCATTGCATTTCTTCAATACACATCCGGTAGTACTGGAAATCCAAAAGGCGTCATCGTAACCCATGGCAATCTCAGGGCTAACATTCAAGCCATTAGTAAAGCATCGCAGGCAATAACTTCAACGAGCAAAGGCCAAAAATCGGACAGCTGCCTGAGCTGGATGCCTTTTTATCATGATATGGGCCTGATCGGTGGTCTATTATTTAATACATATTACCGTATTCCATTATACCTTTTATCACCTGTTTCGTTTCTGACTCGACCTGCTGTTTGGATCGAAAGTATTCATCGGTATCGCATTACACTGTCGACCGGCAATAATTTTGCCTATCACCTGTGTGCCCGCCATATCAAACCAGAACTAATTCCAGGGCTGGATCTTTCCTGTTGGCGACTGGCATACAACGGATCGGAATCAGTAAATATCAACACCCTGCGGCTGTTTTATGAAAAATTTGGTCCCCACGGATTTAAGGAAAGCACCTTTTATCCGGTATACGGGATGGCCGAAGCAACCCTGGCCATTACTTTCCCAAAACCCGGCAAAAAGCCTCGCATCGACAGAGTCAAACGATCAACTTTGATTAAAGATGGTTTAGCCCTACCGACTGAAGATGATAGTACCGACACAGTCAAATTTGTTTCCAACGGACACTGCATCCCTGATCATGAACTTCAAATTAAAGAATCTTCCAGTAACCGCGTGCTGGACGAACGACAGATTGGAGAAATCTGTTTAAAAGGCCCATCAGTTACACCAGGATATTTTAAACCTGGAAATTTAATAAAAGCATATGGGGATGAATTGCGAACCGGAGATTTGGGATATTTGGCCGATGGACATTTATATATCGTTGATCGATTGAAAGATATCATCCAGATTGCCGGAAATACATACTATCCTTCGGATATCGAAAAAGAGGTTCAGCGAGTTAAGGATGTTCGTCCCGGTCGAATTATTTCATTTGACATCCCCAATTCGGAAACAGGAACCAACGATTTGGTTATTGTGGCAGCTGTAAACAGAAACATAGATTCCAACAAAGTGACCAAAGAGATCAGGAACCAGGTATATACGGCTTTTGGACTGGCACCCCAGGAAATCGTACTAACTGATAAAAACAATATTCCTATAACATCCAGTGGCAAAATACAGCGCCAAAAATGTCGAAATCTTTATCTCAACAATGAAATACCTTCGGATTAAACCGAATGATGGAAGCACCTATCACAGCACTTCTCGGCTTTCGAATCTTAGAAACTGTTCAGAAAACGGATAGGGCTCAACTGTTTCGTGCAGAACGATTAAAGGATGGTAAATCCGTATTAGTTAAGCTACTATCCAATAGTAACACCTCCGCCAAAGATACATCGTTTCTGCGACATGAACACGAAATTACTAATCTGCTATCCATAGATGGTATCCTTCGCTCAGATAGTCTGGAAGAATTTCAAAACGGTCCGGCACTCATTTACGAAGATTGGGGAGGTCTACCCCTTAACAGGGCAATACCCGCAAGCGGTATGCCATTAAGGAAATTCCTGAAACTGGCTATTTCACTGTCCTCGATTCTACATGAGATTCATAGCCATCCTCTCATCCACATGAAAGTACGACCAGCAAATATCATTTTTGATGCCAACACTGACAAGGTTTTTATCAAGGATTTCAGTGTGGCCTCATTATTGTCCATCGGTAAATGGCATATCAACTCCACTGACTGGTCAGCTGACACCCTGGCATACATGTCTCCTGAACAAACCGGGAGGATGAATCGGGATATCGATTGGCGCACTGACCTTTATTCCCTGGGAATAACATTTTATGAGATGTTGACCGGACAACTACCGTTTTTGGCAGATGACCCCATGGAATGGATTCATTGTCACATCGCCAAAACACCATTTCCTCCCCATAAACTCAAACCCAGAATCCCGGAAGTTGTTTCCGACATCGTTCTGAAATGCTTGTCAAAAATGGCCGGAGACAGGTATCAAAGCGCTTATGGCTTGAAAGAGGATTTGGAAGACTGTCAGGAACGCTTGAATGAAAAAGGAAGGATTGAATATTTTTTCCCCGGTTTCCATGATATTTCAGAACGCTTTCAAATTCCCCAAAAACTGTACGGACGACAACGGGAGATTGATGATCTTATTGGGATATTTGAAAGAGTCGCAGGAGAAGGGACATCCGAAATGGCACTTGTTTGCGGCTATGCCGGCATCGGTAAGTCTTTTCTCATCTCTGAAATGCAAAAATCCATCGTTGAACATCGGGGTTATTTTATCCAGGGAAAATTCAATCAATACCAGCGCCATATCCCGTATGATTGCCTGATTCAAGCTTTTCAGGAACTGGTTCGGCAACTTCTCACCGAAAGCGATGTACAGATTGTCGGTTGGAAGGATAGACTTCAGGACGCCTTTGGGCCAAACGGGCAGGTCATCATTGATGTCATACCGGAAGTCGAATTAATCGTCGGAAAACAGCCGCCAACTCAGAAGCTACCGCCGGATGAATCCCAAAACCGATTCAACACGGTTTTTCAAAAGCTGGTACATACCATTGCCAAGGCAGATCACCCGCTGGTGATTTACCTGGATGATTTACAATGGGCGGATTCCGCTTCTTTAAGGCTGATCGAATTGCTGATAACCGATCCAGCTGTTCGATACCTGTTGATGGTAGTAGCTTTTCGAGACAATGAAGTAGAGAAAACCCATCCGTTACATCCAACACTAAAGAACATTGAATCAGCAGAGGTTCGAACTCATCGCTTCGATCTGACCCCATTAAACCTGATGGAGGTCACCCAGTTTTGTGCGGATACCGTTCTCTGTTCCGTTGAAGAAGCACAACCTTTGGCACAACTGATTTATGAAAAAACCCATGGCAATCCCTTTTTCATGAATCAGTTTTTAACCTCATTATTTGAGGATAAGTTATTATGGTTTAATCTGAAAAAGCGAAAATGGTGTTGGGAGTTGGAGGAAATTCAAAAAAGGGACTTAACCGACAATGTAGTGGAGTTTATGAGCGCCAAAATAAAAAAATTGGCGCCAGATGCCCAGAATATTATAAAACTGGCAGCCTGTATTGGTAATCAGTTCAACTTTCACATTCTTTCCCTGGCCAATGAACAATCACCATCGGAATCTGCCAAATCACTTTGGAAAACCATTGAAGAAGGATTAATTATCTCCGATTTTACCTTTCAGATTTCCCATACCATCTCAGAGTTAAACAACAACCGGCAATTGACCGAATCGCATAAAGAGCAACCCAATTTTAAATTTCTCCACGACCGGGTACAACAAGCTGCTTACTCATTGATAGAAGAGGAAGAGCGCAAAAAAATTCATTTGAAAATCGGTCGCCTGATGCTGGAACACTGCTCTGATGATGAAATTGAAGAAAATGTCTTCGACATTCTCAGCCAGCTAAATACAGGAATTGAACTGATTACCCAAACGGATGAACTGACTAAATTGACAGAGCTCAACCTTTTGGCCGGACAAAAAGCCAAAGACTCAACAGCATACCAATCGGCTCTAGAATATCTGACCATTGGCATGGATATTATTCATCATACACCAAACAAAAATGATCGGAAAAATGAAAACCATGAAGTTTGCTGGAAAGAGAAGTATGATCTAACTTCAGTGCTGTATCGAGAACGGGCTGAAAGTGAATATCTCAACGGCAATTTTGATAATGCGGAGAAGTACTTTGAGATTATTCTGAACCATGTTAAATCACCACTGGAAAAGGCGGATATTTTCTCAACTAAAGCAGTGTTATACACAAATTTAGGAAAGAACAACGAAGCAGTTGCCCTGGGATTAAAAGGGTTGAAACTACTAGGTATGTTTGTCCCTATCTATCCAAGTAAATTTGCCATTGCTAAAGAATTGTTAAAAGTCGTGTGGAAGCTTCAACATTGGAAAATCGAAGACCTAATCCAACTACCCAACATGGTTGATAAGAAAAAAAAGGCAATCATGAACATTATCAAGGACCTATATCCTCCATCCTATTTTACCAATCAAAACCTTTTTGCCCTGCTGATCTTAAAAGTTGTTCAATTAACGTTGCGTTTTGGCAATGCCAAAGATTCCTCGCCCTATGCCTACAGCGCCTTTGGTTTTCTTATCGGTTCAGCATTCGGTCGATATCAGACCGGGTACAAATTTGGTAAGCTGGGAATCGAAATTGCAGAGAAATACAATAACACCAAACTGATTGGATTCAGCAATTTTGTTTTCGGATGTTTTATCAATAATTGGATAAAACCAGCTCAAACCAGCAATAAATACCTGATCAACGGGTTTCTCAGGCTGGTGGAAAGCGGAACGTTCGTGTATGCAGGATACTCGGTCAGTTCCCTTATCTTTAACATGTCCCTTAACGGAGATCCATTGGACGAGCTTTATGAAGAAGCAAAAAAATACCTGGATTTTGCCAACTCTATCAAAGATTCCAATAGTGCCAATTTTTTCATTATAACTCAACGGCAGGTGCTCAGCCTGAAAGGATTAACACATAGCCCCATTGACTTCGGTGATGATCGGTTTATAGAGAAGATCTTTCTTCAAGAGATGAAAAAAAGCAGTGAACCAGTTCCGCTGAATTGGTATTATGTCAAAAAACTTCAGAATTTGTACCTTTTCGGAAAATATACGGAAGCGATCAAAGTAGCTGAAAAATCTGAGGCCTTATTAAATACTTCAATGGGGCAGACATTTATCCCGGAACACTATTTTTATCAATCCCTTGCGATAACAGCTCTTTTCCCCGTTGCAAAACTTACCGATAAAATTAAATACCAGAAAACATTGCAATCCAACCAGAAAAAAATGGATGCCTGGACTGAAAACTGTCCGGAAAATTTTCAACACAAATCGCTTCTAATGGCGGCTGAACTTGCCCGTATCAACGGCAATGAAAATCGAGCTATTAAACTTTATCATTTGGCTATCCAGTCCGCCCATACAAACAGCTTCCGCCAGAACGAAGCCCTGGCGTGTGAGTTAGTGGGCCGTTTTTACTTGACCAAAAATATGGAAAAGGTTTCGCAAACTTTTTTGAAAGATGCCTTCGACGGATATTCCGAATGGGGAGCCAGTGCCAAAGCCAGCCAACTGAAAAACGACTATCTGCAACTTGTTTCAAAAAAATCCATTGATAATGCAACATTGGATACCATGACCGATCACAAATTGGGGGCTCCTGATCTGGCAACCATTATTAAATCATCCCAAGCTATTGCCAGTGAAATTGTTCTGAATAAACTTTTGAAGAACCTGATGCAGATAGTTATTGAAAACGCCGGAGCCGGAAAAGGATTTCTTATTCTTCAAAAAGACAACAAATGGACCATTGAAGCGTCCGGAACCATCGACCCTGATAAAGGCATTGTTTTGAAAAGTTTTTCCCTGGAGACTGTAAAAAAAGATGATTCGCCCCTACCATTATCAGTATTCCATTATGTGACTCGAACCAGTCAAAATCTGGTTTTGGATGATGCTACCCGGGAAAACGCTTTTATGAAAGATCCTTATATCATTAAACATCAACCCAAATCGATGTTGTGCGCCCCTATACTTCACCAGGCCAAAATAATC
Source organism: bacterium (assembly GCA_041556995.1). GTDB lineage: Bacteria > SAR324 > SAR324 > XYD2-FULL-50-16 > XYD2-FULL-50-16 > JAHJTV01. The sequence goes on from JBFFHJ010000022.1 coordinate 87,106, forward strand.
GGCATGTTATACCTGGAAAACAATTTGATGATTGGGGCCTTTACCCCGGACCGATTGGAAATGCTGAATTTGCTTTCATCCCAGGCAGCTATTTCAATTGAAAATGCCTGTCTTTACGCTGATCAAAAGGAGATCAACAAAAAACTGAAACAGGAAATCAGCGAACGCAGGGAAATAGAGGATGAACTGCTTTCCATTAATGAGGAGCTGGAAGCCTCCAACAAAGAACTCAAAGAGACACAATCTCAACTGGTTCAATCCGCCAAATTGGCATCCATCGGTGAACTGGCAACCGGTGTGGCACACGAGCTGAATCAACCCTTGATGTATATTCGAAACAGTGCACAATTGGCTATGATGGATGTTCCAGACGGAATTGATCCGGAATCGCTGCAAGAAACCCTGGAAGACATCGAGAAAGGAACCGATCACATGATGACTATCATCAATCACCTACGCAACTTTGCCAGACCGATGAACCTGGAACTTATCTCCATTGACATCCATGATGTTCTTGAGGACAGTCTTATCTTAATCAACGAACAACTGCGTTTACGAAATATTAAAATCGAAAAGCATCTGAGTTCGAATCTGCCCAGTGTTTTGGCCAACGCACATCAATTGGAGCAAGTTTTTATTAATATGCTGACCAATGCTAGAGATGCCATGGAAGGACAGAATGATGCCAGGTTAATCATCCAATCGGAATTTCATCCAAAAAAAATCGGCAAAGGCGATGTATCCATCAGCTTCACCGACAATGGCATGGGGATTGGAAAACCGGAGTTGGAAAAAATCTTTGACCCGTTTTTCTCCACCAAGGAAGCAGGAAAGGGAACCGGCCTGGGATTGTCTATCAGTTACGGTATCATAAGAGACCACCAAGGTAGAATTTATGTCGAAAGTAAAGAAGGTAAAGGGACAACTTTTACCATCACCTTGCCAGTCAGAAATGAAGCTGATGTAGAAGATCACATCTGGGCGGAACATAATATGGAATAAGATGTTAAACCGCCTGTAAAGACTGTTTCAAATAACCTGCTCTTAAGACGGTTTTGGACAAAAATCAAATTCTTTATTTTTATCGAATAATAAGATATATCCATAAAAATCAATATATTTTAATTGACTCATGAAAAACCCAAGAATATATGGAACAAAACCATTTACCACCGTTGTTGTACACGGTGGACCAGGAGCAAGTGGCGAAATGGCACCCGTTGCTCAATATCTTTCTGACTTTTGTGGAGTGCTGGAACCAATTCAAACTGAACATTCCATCGAAGGACAGATCAATGAACTAAAAACCATCTTAGTAAACAATGCCAATCCACCGGTCTATTTGATCGGTTTTTCCTGGGGTGCTTGGCTTTGTTACATTTTCTCTGCTATTTTTCCAACCCTGGTAAAAAAACTGATTCTTGTGTCCAGTGGTCCTTTTTTACAAAAATATACCGCTACCATTCAGGCTACGCGCTTAAATCGCCTCAATAAAAAAGAGCGAACTGAAGCTCAGATTTTCATGGAACAGCTTAAAGACCCGCAGATCGAGGATAAGAACACTATTCTTGCAAAATTCGGTTCATTGTTCTCAAAAGCCGACACCTATGATCCGATAAAAATTGATCACAACCATGTCGAATGTCGTGCCGATATCTTCCAGAGTGTTTGGAAAGAAGCAACCACGCTAAGACAAAGTGGTAAATTGCTCAACTATGGGAAACTCATCAAATGCCCGGTGATTGCTATCCATGGCGACTATGATCCGCATCCTTATGAAGGCGTACAAGATCCACTGTCATTCACTTTGAAGAAATTTCAGTTTTATCTGCTCAAAAACTGTGGGCACATGCCATGGATTGAAAAGAATGCCCGTGAGGAATTTTATGAGATACTAAAAGACATTTTAATGTGACGTCTTAAGAAATTTATAATTTGATAGTAAAAATACTGAATACATGAACCAGCATCAAGAATTATAAACTTGATTGAATGTATTACTCCTTGATAGTAAACGACATATTCAATTCTTTGAGTTTTTCAATAATAATCGTTCTTTCAAACGGTTTGACAATGTAGCCGTCACATCCTACCTTCATTGCTGTCATCACAATATCCTTATGGGCATGCGATGTAACCATAACAATTTTTACCCTATCCTTCTCTTTTATTTTTTTAGCCTCTTCAATGTGTCGAAGGTTTTTTAGAACCGTTATACCATCCATTTCCGGCATAACAATATCCAAAAGTACCAAATCAAACGGATTTCCGTGAATTAAGCACAGCTCAAATAAATCAATAGCATCCTTCCCACTTTCTGCAATTTCAACCTCACCTATCTTTTCCATAATTTTTTCAATACTGGTTCGATTAACCAGATTATCATCAACGACTAGTGTTTTCATTTTCCTGCTCCTCAACTTTATAAAGCCTGATGCAAGCTATTTGAGCTTTCACCTTTTTTAATAGCGCTTGATACTTAATATACTATTTTTTCCGAGAGAATCATAATAAAAACCGATTTTCAATAGGTATTCTGAACACTACACAGTTTACAATCTGATTAAATAACATAATACGGCACTGCATCTTCTCACCCATATTATTTTAATAAGAACTTGATTAAGTGTGTTGGCAAGATTCTTTTGGTTTATGTATATTAAAAGACATCACATCCTTAATTAAAAAACTGATCCGAGCAACTACAACAGCCTGTTTCTTAACAATATCCTCCCCAAACATGAAAAATCTAATAATACGACACGTTGAACCGGATGATTTAAAACAATGTCATTTGATTGAAGCTTCTTGTTATGAATCGTCGGAAGCGGCAACAGAAGAAAAAATCAAAAATCGTATCAAACTTTTCACCGAAGGTTTCCTGGTAGCGGAACTGGATAACGAAGTGGTAGGTTTCATTAATAGTGGTGCTACACACCAGGTGGATCTGGCGGATGAAGATTTCAAAGATTTAATCGGACATGATCCCAATGGAGAAAATATTGTCATCATGTCAGTTACGGTTCATAAAGCACATCAAAAAAAAGGCATCGCCGGATTATTAATAGATGAATTTATCCAAACCATGAAAAGGCTGACCAAGGAACATATCTTTCTGATATGTAAAACCGATCTAATCGATTTTTACAAAAAATTCGGATTTAACTACATCTCCAGATCACAATCCAATCATGGTGGATTCGAATGGCACGAAATGTCGTTAAAACTGTGATGATATACTAAAATCATGATGATAGTCGATGTATTCCCTTCTCATCATACAAATAATTCTATTCAAAGGAAAAGGCGGCGTTTATCAGGTTCACATTTGGGGCTTGCATTCACGTTACCGGAAGTATAAAGATAAATTACGAAAAATTGTCCTTACAATTCGATAATAGAACCGTGTAAGTTTGACAAGTGATAATAAATATAGGTAATCAACAATGAAAATAAATACATGCCTGGCAATGTTGTTTTTTATGATTTTGTTATTCAGTAGTAGCAACGGCATCAATGCCGACCAAGAACATAACGACCTCTCATACTTGCTGGCAGGGATGTCCAAACTGTCTAACTATAAAGCGACCGGAAAACCTCAGCTTGCAGAGGGTATGAATCTGTTTATCCTAATCAACGGGGGAGCAGAAATCTATTTTGAATACGGTTTTAAACGCGCCATTATCGCATCATATAAGAACACACAGGGACAGATTATCGACCTTCAGATTTTTGAAATGACTTCCTCGGAAACAGCCTATGGCATTCATACTTATAAAACAGACGATTCAGGAGAAGCCATGTCCATTGGGCAGGGTGCGTTATTTGAGGATTATTATCTGAACCTGTGGAAAGACAAATTTCAGATTACTGTTTCAGTTTCACAACCTGATCAAAAAGTCAAAGAGGATTTAGCAACCATAGCCCGAGCAGTAGATTCTGAAATCAAATCCAAAGGAAATAAACCGGTTCTAATGAAGCTGTTACCAAAATCTGATAAAACCAAAGTTGTGTTAAAATATTTTAAAGGGAACTTGGCTTTGTCCACCTTTGAAGCATCTATTGCTGGAAGCATAACCGATTTCAACGAAGGGGCGATTGGTTTTTATGACCAATACAAAATTGCCCTGTTCAAATATGCTTCTAAAAAGCAGCTTTCTGAAGTGGCACCAAAAAGCAAACTGGACGATAATGTCCATATTCAATCATTTGAAAATTATCTAATGGCTGTTATTGCCAAAAAATCCATCAATTTTCAACCCATCTTTGATTCAATTACATCAAACATCAGAAAAACCATGCTATAAGTAGATAATTTTTCAATGGATTTGTATACCGCAGGAGGTCCAATTCCATCGGTTTACATATTTTTCTTCGGCTCTAGTATAATTAAATCTGCTGCATATTCGTTTTAAAAAGAAAAACAGGTCACTCTAATTTACACAAGAAACAAAAAAATCAAAATGTTGAGAATCGCATGGATCGCAGAGAATTTTTGAAATACCAAGCCAAAGGCGCTCTCTGGTTGGCTGCCGGAACATCTGGACTAATGCTGCCAAAAACAATCTTGGCTACCGGCACTCCCGATGTAGTTTCAGTAAAAGGAAAAACGGCTGCTGCAACACGGGCTGCTGTGGAAATGTTAGGCGGAATAAAAAGCGTTGTAAAACCTGGAAGCCGGGTCGTCATTAAACCTAACATGAGTTTTTCCAGCCCGCCGGAACAAGCTACCAATACCAACCCGGAAGTCATTCGTGAAATCATTGCAATGTGCAAGGAGGCGGATGCAAGTAAAATCCTTATCTTGGATCATACCCTGGCCCCCGGAGAAGCATGTATGGAACGATCCGGAATTAGAAAAGCCAGCGAATCCATTGAACGTAACATCGTTTTCGCCGTCAACGACAGTAACCTTTACCAGGATGTGAATGTTCCCAACGCAACGAGTACCCACAAAACACAGATTTTAAAAGAGGTTTTAAAAAGTGATGTTCTAATCGCCGCCCCGGTAGCCAAATCTCATTCGTCAACAGGTGTCAGTCTTTCCATGAAAGGAATGATGGGACTGATATGGGATCGCAATACCATGCATTGGAAAAATCTGCATTCTGGAATCGTGGATATTTGTACAGTGTTGAAAGCCGATTTAACGGTCATCGACGGCAGCAGAGTACTTTCCACCAATGGCCCACGGGGACCAGGAAAAGTTTTGAATGAAAAGACCATCATCGCCTCCAAAGATATGGTTGCGGCCGATGCATATGCAGTTTCCAAATTTACCTGGTATGGAAAAAAATTCAAGCCCAGGCAAGTCAAGTATATTCTCGAAGCACACAAGCGCGGTCTGGGTCGAATGGACCTGGAAAACCTGGTAATTAAAGACATTACAATCTAATGCGTTTTCAAAGACTTACCCAAATTTTTTGTCTTTTTGTTTTTTTATTGTTGTTAACAGCAGCCATCACCGGGACATTCACTACTGTCGTACAGGATTTTTTCTTACGCTTGGACCCGGTCCTGGTATTCACTACTGCTATATCAGCCAGGGATTTTAAACTCATATTTATTCCAGCGGTTGCTATTTTAGCTGTCACCCTTTTATTCGGAAGGATATTCTGCGGACATATCTGCCCTATGGGTACAACCCTGGACGGCAGTGATTCCCTGTTTGCAAAATCATATAAAAAACAGAAAAAATTTAGTAATATCAGACCTTTAAAATACCTGGTACTGCTGTTCATTTTTACTTCCGGTTTATTCAGTATCTCCCTGGTTTTCATCGCTTCTCCACTGTCACTAATAACGAGGTTTTACGGGTTGTTGATCCAACCGATTCTGGCGCTGATCTTAAATAAAGTATTGCTTTTGATAAGCCCGGTATTCGATTGGTTCGATTTTAATACTTTGTTATTCCTGCATATCGATACTCCCCGTTTTTCAACCCAGGTTTTTATATCGATATTTTTTATCACCCTATTCGCATCAGCACGAATCACTCCTCGGTTTTGGTGCCGGTACTTGTGCCCGGCAGGCGCTATTTTAGCCCTATTTTCCATAAAACCACTAATTCAACGTCGGGTTACCGACAACTGCACTGATTGCGGGAAATGTGTTCGTTTTTGCCCCATGGACGCGATCCCCAAGGATCAACCACTAGCCACCCGTCATGAAGAGTGTATCGTTTGCATGTTATGCGAGGAGGTATGTCCCGAAGAATGTGTATCCTTTGGTCTGGGTCAATCTAAACCGGTAATGGACAAACCGGCATTTTTACCAGCTCGCCGTCAAATAATTATCTCGGGATTAGCCGGTGTTGGAACCGCAGCCCTGAGTTATACTGGTCTCCATTCGTTGTACGGAGATCCTGGTGAAGGTCATGTACTACCACCCATGCTCATTCGACCACCAGCCGCTCTACCGGAAGTGGATTTTTTATCCCAATGTGTTCGCTGTGGTGAATGCATGGCAGCCTGTCCCACCAACACACTTCAGCCTGACTGGTTCAAATCGGGTTTTTCGGGACTGTTTTCACCAACCATTGTGACTAGAAGAGGTTATTGTGATCCCGAATGCCATCGTTGTGCCGATGTCTGCCCCACAGAAGCCATCCGAAAGTTGCCTGCATCTGAACGTATTTGGGCGAAAACAGGAACAGCCACAATTTTACGGAACCGTTGTCTGGCTTGGGAACATGATAAGGAATGCATGGTGTGCGATGAAGTCTGCCCCTTTGACGCCATTATCTTTGAAAAAGAAATGGGAATTCCGGTGACAGTTCCCAGAGTGAAAGAGGATAAATGCTCGGGTTGCGGATATTGTGAATACTATTGTCCTGCACAACACCGCTCCGCCATCGTTGTTACTCCCATGAGCGCCATTCGACTATCCAAAGGATCTTTTAAGGAACAGGGAAAACGCCAAGGATTAAACATCTCCTTAAAAACAAAGGAAAAACAGGTTGGATATCCACTAAAAGAACCTGCTTCAACCGAAGGTACTGCCCCCGGATTTACCGATTAGCAGGAAAACTACACATTAATAACCCAAATTCAAGGAAAAATATTATAATGACAACAAAATCAATCCCCAAAAGCATAAAAGAAGAAGTACAAAAACTAATTGAGCAGTTCAATCAAAAAAAGCTTTCAAATTCTGGCATGGAATATGTTGCTAGATTCAAAGGAAGGTTCCTGTATCTGGACAGAAGTGATGAGGGAAATATTGGCCACATTTGTCGGCTGGAATATACTGGAAATATGAATCAGTGGATATTTGCCATTTATAAATATAGCAGTGGTAGTTACTCTTCAGATGAATTTTTTATCCCCGGAGATGATCATATTGATGGAACTGTACAAGGAGCTATGTTGTGCGGATTGGAAGCTTACAGTTATTAACCAATTTAATGTAAACTCCAGCTCAGGGATCTTGGCACCCAAAAAAGAAAAACCAATGGCATCTTCGGTTTTAGTAAACCATTGATACCATTAATAGGACTAATTTTGAGGATGGGGCGAGTAAAAATGACTTTTGCACACGGGAATATTCAAGGATATTTTTGTTTTTCCGGGCAAAGGAACCAATCTGGATACCTTGGCCCAAAAACGTTTTGAATTCCGTATTCTCCTCGCCTTTTTGGAAATTTCCACAACATCTATGACCTTATGGACTTCTTCCAGCACAGCTTCATTTCCGGTAATATTTTTACTTCTCATAGTTATCCCCCATCATAATTTATAAAAATCAAAAGACAAAATTTCCGGTTGTTTTTTTCGGTTAAAAACATCCTAATTTAATCTTTATCGGTATTTTGGGGGGAAACTTTAATGACCCGGAAGCTGATATTACCATAAACTGATTTTCAGCTTTACATTGAATTCATCAGTGATTTCAGTCGATCGGGATAATCAGTCATAATTCCGTCAACCCTCTGAAAAATCAGTCGTTTCATTTGTTCTTCTTCATTGACTGTCCAAACATGGACAACCATGTTTTTGTTATGTGCTGATTCCATGAAATCGTCGGAAATCACCTGTATGTTGATAGAAAAACCGGCGAACGAAAAATTCAGTGCTTCGGGAACTTGCAAGGCCGTTGCTGTGGGAGACAACACACTTGACAGACTTAATTTTTGCAGTAGAAAAAATTGAAAGGTCTCTTTAGCACCAGCCGAAGTCGTGACTTCCGGGCAAAGCTGACGAAACTCTTCCAAGGTATCCTGGTCAAAGCTGGCGGCCAATACATGGTTTTCCTTTTTACTTTTTTGAATTAATTTGCAGAACGGCTTGACAATGGAAGGCGTTTTCTGTTTCATTTCAATGATCATCCTCTTTTGGGGGAAACGAAGGAAGATCTGTTTCAAAGTAGGAATTTTTACCCCGCTGTCACGAAGAGGAAATACAGCTTTTTCATTGGAGATACCAATATAATCCTGTTTGTTTTTTACATTATTGAATTTTTTATCGGTTGAAAAATAATAGGCAGCATCATAAGATTGAATCTCTGCCAAGGTCATTTCTTTCACTAATCCTGATCCGTTGGTGGTTCGATCTATGGTTTTATCATGAATAACCACCAGATGGCCGTCCTTTGTCATCCGAATATCCATCTCCAAGATATCCACCCCCATATCAGCTGATTTTTGAAATGCTTCCAAGGTATTTTCCGGCATTATCCCCCGTCCACCCCTATGAGCAATAACATCAAATCGAAAACCGGAATAAAAAGAATGAATCTCAACCGGTTCGGATGTTAACCGAAAATAGACCAGGAATACCGTCAAAATCAACAGCAGCCCTAATAAGATCCGGAAAAAAACAGCTCGTTTTTTCATATCGGGATGTTACTATCACTAAAATTTCCAATTCACAGTGTTGTTAATGAAATAATAAACATCGTCTCCATATCCTGTTTGGTTGTATCGTTGATTTTGCCTCGCAAAGCTTCAACTTCCCTGGCCACTGCATCCCTCCAAAATCCTCTTCCAGAAAGGACGGAAACGGATTCACCAGTGAAAAACCTGGTTCAAAAATCAGCCCGATGGCATCGGATTCCGATAAGATAGCCGATTCTTCAACCGTAATCAATCCTTTTCCACTACAATTTTTTTAATGGCATCACAATCGAGACCTCTACCATCATCGGACACTATATACAACAATAATCGACTGTTTTTCTGTTGAGCATAAATGAACAGATTTCCCTCATCGGATTTTCCAAGCATCTGTCTGACATCCGGTGCTTCCATACAATGATCAATAGAGTTTCGAATCAAATGAATTAAAGATGAAAACAACGGTTTATGAAGATGTTTAAGTCACAAGGTTCCATCCAATTTTTCAGCCACAGGCTCCTTACAGGATCGACATCTCTGGGCACCTCTAAATAAAGGCTTTCCACAGTTGTGGCAATGGTAACGTTCACATTCCGATCGTGCCCATTCTATACAACCTTCCTCGATACCCAATTGCTTCACATTCTCCCGCCAAACAGGAATGGCCCGTTTCATTACCCGAACGCCAGTAGCATAACCAAAATTTTTAATCATATCACACGGCCACTCCTCGCATTGATGGCATGAATAATAATTCTTTTCCTTAACACAATTTCGGATATCACAACTTTTACAAAAAGCATACTGTTTCCGGGACGGATCTTTTTGCATACATCCTTGACATTGTGTTTCTTCCGGATTTGTTCCATATAGATTCGCCATTACGGTCATGAACTTAATATTATTATCCCTTGTTGCGATATACACGCCGCATGCACCGCAGTATAAGCCACAAGGTGCCATCAGGTCCTTGTTTTTGATTTCATTTTCACTCCACCCTTCCATAACAATCCTTTCATTCGATAAATATTCCTGTTAAAACACCATACAAACCAACACAGCCATATCTCTAATATAACCGATAAACGTCGTCAAGCATCAATAAAATCTAAGTAGTACCGCACTATGACGCAACATAGGCCACAGCCGTTGCCTGGTAACATGGTTTCAATGGACATGAAGCAACAAACTATGGTTTAACTGTCAGAAATTTAATGGAAAAGCACATAAAATTATACCAAAAATGTGTTGTTTTAGCAGTTAACTATGTGATTCATATTTCAACATAATTTTGTATCCCCCAGATTTTATTATTGCAGGTTATCAACCTATTTGTTAATAATATGCGAACAGCTTGACGAATGCCTAAAAAAGGAAATTAATGTTGTAATTGAATCGCCCCCCGTATCAAGAAGATCGGGAAATAGGAATTAATTATGTTTTCCGACAAATTAAGGTTCAAGGGTAAGTGGAGAATTAATTTACCAATTAACTCGGCAATGGATTCAGTTAAGCCACATCTGCAAACAAAAATGAGCTATTTCTCGACTATCCGGTTAGCAACTCTCTCCCACCAATTATCCTTTTTCTGGAACTACTATTTTTATATGAGTGAGTATGCTGCACCGGTTGCGTATGCTGCATAATTCCATTTTTGAAACCAGTTATAAAAAAGCTATCGTCTTTGACAACAACTGCTTTGAAAATTTCAAATGCTATTTTACAAAAAAATTTGATCCTAAAAGCCGATCTCTGTCATGGACAAAAATATTCTTAATAAGGTTCTCTATATCATAACTAATTGACACTATGATCTTTTTCAACCGGTAATACTTTTATGATTGTTTCATCTTCAAACGGAATGGGCGGCACAGATGATGCTCTAATATTTACTAATTACATGAAAACAAATTATACGTCAGGGCCTGATTCAGAGTGGGAAGTACTTATTGTTGATGATGAAAAGGATGTCCACTCAATGACCAAAATGGTTTTAAAAAACTATTCTTTTCTGGGACAGAAAATCAAATTCTTTAGCGCATTTTCAGCCGGTGAAGCTAAGCAATTCCTCTCTGAAAACGAGAACATCGCTTTGATATTGCTTGATGTTGTAATGGAAGAAAAAAACGCCGGATTAAAACTGGTGGAATACATCCGCGAAGAATTGGACAACGAAACCGTCCGCATCATATTGAGAACGGCTCACCCGGGGGCAGCTCCAGAGGAACGGGTGATCAAGGATTATGTCATTAACGATTATATAGAAAAGGGGGATATTACCAACCGCCGATTGATGACAACAGTGACAACTTCCCTGCGAAGCTACAACGATCTGATTGCCCTGAAAGACAGTATCGCAGAGCTTCAGCGACTTTCCTACCGACTAAAAAAAGCTAACGATCGATTAAAAACCCTCAGTGAAGAAAAAGCGCAGCTTATAACCTTTTTATATCATGAGCTGCTGACACCGTTAAATCATATCGGCGCCTCACAGATATTCGATCTGGATAGCATGAGTTCGGAAAATCTGGAAATACTGGAAATGGTTAAAGGCGGTTTTGTTCGGCTTGACAATATGATAAAGGCATTTTTACGGTATTTCGAATTTATGGGAAGTGATTTGGACATCGAACCTGAACCCATTGCAGTAAAGGAACAGGTGGATATGCTGGTCAGGGAATATCGCCAAAAACTGGAAGAGAAAAACCTGTCAGTAAAAGTGAATGTAACTGACTCACTTCGCATCATGATTGACCCAAACTATTTCCCCGAAATCGTTAATGTTTTACTGGATAATGCTATAAAATACTCCACTGAAAACGGAACCATTGAAATCGCTGCTGAAATAGGTCGAAACGCCAAAGCCTGCTTTTCGGTTTCTGATACCGGCAGGGGGATTAACAAGAAAATCTTGAACGCCATATTTGAAGCCTACAATGTTGAAGAGCACTATCGACACGAAAGTGGGTATGGATTAAATCTGGCGATGATAAAGTACATCATAGAATCTCATGATGGAACCATCTGGGCGGAAAGTGAAGGTTCCAATAAAGGCGCCAAATTTATCTTTGAGGTCTAAGACAAAAAATTTGTTTTGAGCTTAATCATCAAAATGCAATGGCAAAAAGCGTTTACCGATCTCTTTGTATATTAATCCTTATCTTTTGCACCTGCTCTACCTCTACCTTTGCCACTCCTTTAAAAATTCAAATCGAATTAGCCGAACCCTGGGGATTTTTAAAAAATAGCCAGGAAAAACATCTGCCAGGTATTAAAGAACTTGGCGGTATTTGGATTGAAGTCATCGACTTAATCTCTGCCCAGACCAACATCCATTTTAAGAAATCCACAGCCCCTTATGCTCGAGTGGTTCGAAACCTGGAAGAAGGACAAATCGATTTAAGCTTTCTGGCAAAAACCAAATCATCTGATCAAAAGACCATTTACACCGCTCTTATTTTTATTACTTCATCCATTGTCATGCCCAAAAAAGGATTGGAAATCAAAAGATACGACGACCTTTACAACCAACGAATTGGTATAGTCCGGAGCGCCAAGCTGGACCCCGACTTTGACAGTGACGTCGCCCTGTTTAAACAATCATATCGCGATCATAAAATCCTCATCAATATGCTTGTTCAGAACAGACTAGATGCTATTGCCGGTAACGGTGTTTCTATCTTCCATCTAATACGAAAACAATCACTGGATCTTAATATAAACAACCATTTTGTACTTAAAAAGACTCCCATTTGGCTTCAGTTTTCCAAAAAATCAAAACACCTCGATAAGGTTGCAAAAGTCGCCAAAGCAGTAGCTTACTTAAAACAAGCGGGTGCATTAAAATCAATTATTGACAGGTACGGTAACGAAGGTATCGTCATCAAATAATTCCCTAATTATTGATTCTATTTTTCGGTTTCATTTTAGGCCTCCGGACAGTATCAAATCGGAGTCAGAGACGAAAATAAATATCATGAAAAATCAAATACCTAAATTCAGGAAAAGAAAACTCAAACTCAGCAACAGAATTTCTTACAAACAAGCCAAATATACTGTTTTAATCGCTCTGATACTGGGACTGTTTTTTAGTTTTCTTCAAATATATTGGGATTATCGTCAGGACAGAAAAAACCTGGAAACCACAATACAGCAAGTTTTGAACATTGTTGAACAGACAGCCTCCAAAGCCGCATATAGCCTGGATAAAGAGTTCGCCGAAGAATTAATAAGCGGTTTATTTGAATACAAACCGATTTATGAGGCATCAATCACAGATGATCTGGGTAATACGCTGGCTACTATCAGAGGTGGTAAAGAGCAGGGGGCTTTGCGGGATATCATTAATCAGATTTATGGAGAAAGCAGAATATTCGTCCTACCCCTTATCACCTTACCTCCACCGCTCAGGTTTGAAGAAATGAGCAAAATCATCAAAGTCGGCGAATTACGTGTGGAAGTTGATACTTATCCCATTGGTATCAATTTTCTGAAACGATCCGGATTACTACTGGCTTTTGGTATGATTCGAAACTTGTTATTGGCCTTGTTTCTGTTACTGTTTTTCCATCGATTCCTAACAAAACCTTTTGTTAAACTGGAAGCGGATTTTGAGGCCATTAGTACCACAACCCCAGAAAAAACAAGACTGGGAGTACCAAAAGGACATACCGATGATGAGTTTTTTTATTTGGTTTCTGCTGCTAATAAGCTGTTTGGGATCATTGAAACAAATGTTGCCGAACGTATTCAAAAAGTAAAAGAAACAGAACGTCTGAAAGGTGAACTTGTAGAAAGAAAAAAGCGTGAACAAGAACTTAAAGAAATTCAGACAAAACTTGAAGAATCGAACTCTGAACTAAAAGTGGCATTGGAAGATTTGAAAAAAACACAGGACAGGTTGATTAAATCGGAAAAAATGGTTGCGCTTGGCGAACTGGTTGCCAGTATTGCTCATGAAGTGAATACACCGCTTGGAATTGGCGTTACCGGCGCATCACATATGAGAGATGAAATTCGGAAAATAAAAAACCGCTATTATGAAAAAATGAAAAAAGAATCGGAATTCAAGGAATTTCTCGAATCTAGCGACGAAATATCCGGACTGATTCTTTCCAATCTAAGGAAAGCATTCCGACTGATTAAAAGCTTTAAAAGATTGGCAGTTGATCAGTCATCCGAAGCCAGACGCCGCTTTAATGTTGGTGAATACCTGGAAGACATCTTGATAAACATGGGGTCAAAACTAAAAAAAACCAACCTGTCAGTAAAAATAAAATGTGACAAAAATCTGGAATTGAACCATTATGCCGGAGCATTTTCTCAAGTAATTACCAACCTGATATTGAACTCACTTCAACATGCATATGATAAAGATGATGAAGGAACAATCATGCTCAGTATCAAAGAAAACAATGATATGATCAATATGATATATTCTGACGATGGAAAAGGTATAGCACCGGACAACCTTTCCAAAATATTTGATCCCTTTTTCTCCACCAGCAAAGACAAAGGAGGCTCGGGTATTGGCCTACAGGTTATAAAGGATATTATTACCAACAACTACAACGGCACCATCGAGTGTACCAGCAAATTGGGGGAAGGTGTTGTTTTTACAATTAATTTCCCCAAATAACCCCCTTCATCCACAATATGGTATCTCAATCCAAATTGCATAATTGATTCCAAGCAGCTAGAATTGAATTTTTGATCGAACAAAAGATGACTCCGATCAAATTCAATTCTCTTGGTTTGGTTTTAATGTTCCCAACCGAACAGTAAACTTATTGAAAACATCAAGGTAAATCAATCAAAACAATTATATAAAGATACAACAATTGTCGGCTTTTCATCAATATTTAAGCGAAAAGCCAGACAATTTTACCCAATTGGAGTAAAGAATGACATCTACGATTTTGGATGGAAAAACACTGGCAAAACAAATAGAAAAAGATCTGGCAGTCAGGGTGCAAGCTTTAAGAGAAAAAAATAATGGGAAACCACCAATTTTAGCCACAATACTGGTAGGAGACGATCCGGCTTCCGCCACCTATGTAAAAATGAAAGGAAATGCCTGTCAACGGGTTGGAATGGAATCCATCAAGGTGCTCCTGCCCAATCAAACATCTACAGAAGAGTTATTGGAAAAAATCGACAAACTAAATAATAATCCCGATGTACACGGTATCCTTCTTCAGCACCCGGTTCCTCCACAGATAAACGAAAGAATGTGTTTTGATAAAATCGATCTCACCAAAGATGTTGACGGTGTTTCAAGCTGGGGATTTGGTAAAATGAGCATGAATGAATTCGCATACGGCTCAGCAACACCTGCTGGAATCATGAAATTGCTGAGTCATTACAATATCCCCATCCAGGGAAAACATGCGGTCATTATTGGCCGAAGCCCGATACTAGGAAAACCCATGGCCATGATGCTGATGAATGCTAATGCCACCATCACTGTGTGCCATTCAAAAACTCAAAATCTGGAAGAATTGGTCAAACAGGGCGACATTGTTGTGGGTGCCGTGGGAAAACCGGAATTTATTAAAGGATCATGGATAAAAGACGATGCTGTTGTGATAGATGCAGGGTTCCACCCGGGTGGAATTGGTGATATTGAATTGTCGTCCGTTATCGATAGATGTGCCGCATATACACCTGTTCCCGGTGGTGTAGGGCCAATGACTATTTCAACTCTAATTACCCAGACAGTTGAAGCAGCTGAGAAAAAACAATGATAATCTCTTTTTATTCACACATTTACAATCCTATCCCTTCGATAGGTACATGGGCAAAATGCTGGAATCTCGCGCCCTTAAAAGTCAAGTAGACAAATAGCAAAAAAGGTTTTTACCATAATCTTTTCCAAGAATAAAAGAAAGGAAGGAAAACCTTGGATCAAGAATTGCTTTTATTAATTTTTTAAAAATTGAGGAGTATGCTTTTAGTTACGCGGTTTGCCCACTGATCTGTTATCAAAAATAACCAACAGTCCTGATTTCTAATCAGGTGAACGGCATGCCCCATAATCACCAATTTAATCGGAGTTAATCCAATGTTTGAAAAAATTTCCACCTTCCTGGAGAAAGTTGGCGTTCTCAGAAAAGGAGGGGGAGAGGAAAAGATTGCCAGAAGAAAAAAAAGCGGGATATTAACTGCCCGGGAAAGAATCGATGAACTGCTGGATTCAGATTCGTTTAATGAAATCGATTTATTTGTTGAACACAGCGGTACAGATTTTGGGCAGGATAAACAAAAGCTTGCTGGTGATGGTGTTGTAACCGGTTTTGGCAAGATCGACGGTAGACCGGTTTGCATTTACGCCCAAGACTTCACTGTCCAAGGAGGATCTCTGGGCAGAATGCATGCTGCAAAAATCACCAAAATATTGGATATGGCCTCAGATATGGGAATCCCGGTAATTGGTATCAATGATTCTGGAGGAGCGAGAATTCAAGAAGGTGTCGATTCCCTGGCCGGCTACGGAGATATTTTTCTGCGCAATACCCTCAACAGTGGTAAAATACCACAAATTTCCGTTATCATGGGCCCTTGTGCCGGAGGAGCAGTATATTCTCCAGCTATAACCGATTTTGTATTTATGGTCGATAATCTATCCAGGATGTTTGTAACCGGCCCCAAAGTAATTGAAGCAGTACTTAGTGAAAAAGTAGCACCCGAAGATTTGGGTGGCGCAAAAGTACACAATGCAAAAACCGGAAACGCACATTTTTACTCAAAAAGCGAATTCGAAACCTTTGGACAGATTCGTAAACTACTGAGTTTCCTGCCCTCAGCCTGGGACAAAGAAGTACCTGCCGTAGAAGTTATTCCACCAAAAACACATCTTGACCTTGCAAAAGTCATCCCCGATGACTCCCGTAAATCCTATGATGTTAAGGATGTGATAAAAACCATCATTGACGGGTCCGATTTCTTTGAAGTGCAAGCAATGTTTGCCAAAAACGTGGTAGTCGGATTTGGCCGTCTTAACGGCAATGCCATCGGTATTATTGCCAACCAACCAAAATTTAAGGCCGGATGTCTGGACGTGGATTCATCCGATAAAACAGCCAGATTTGTGCGATTTTGTGATGCCTTTGGCATCCCGTTACTGACCTTGGTCGACCTACCAGGATACTTGCCGGGGACCGATCAGGAACATGCAGGCATCATCCGCCATGGAGCAAAAATGATTTATGCTTACTCGGAGGCTTCAGTCCCCAAAGTTAGTATTATCCTACGAAAAGCCTATGGAGGTGGCTATATCGCCATGTCATCCAAACACCTGAAAACCGATTTTGTGTTTGCATTACCAACCGCTGAGATCGCTGTAATGGGACCTGAGAGTGCCTGTAGTGTTATATTTGCCAAGGAGATCAGGGAAGCGAAAGATCCGGATGCGCTCCGTCAACAGAAAATCGAAGAGTATAAAGAAAAGTTTTCAAACCCCTATAACCCAGCTTCTAAGGGATATATAGACGATATTATCCACCCGGGAGACACACGGCGAAAATTAATCAATGCCTTTGAAATAGCAAAAAATAAAAAACCGGTTCATAAAGAGCACAAACATGGTTGTATTCCTCTGTAAACTGGCTTAAAGCAGAGAACTAAAAAGCCTATTATTTCAATTCAATGACTATAAATATAACCCCAAGGTAACTATATTTACATTGATAATATCAATAATTTAACTGATAATGGATAATATAGGCTCGTATAGTTTTATCTATCTAATATTGTAATATCCAATAGTTATAATAGTTATATTCATAAAAAACCTGTTTATAATAAAATCGCCCACAAGCAAACATTGGCAGGTCAAACCATCCCATAAACTGTTTCCCGGTCGAATCGTTGAGTTCAGAAAACAAAATTGCTATTGACACTCACACTCACTTGTACGATTCAGCTTTTATTAATGATCGTGCCGATGTCCTGGTTGAAGCTCGTTCTGTCGGAGTCTATTGTGTTTTCTCGGTAAGCGAGAATCTCGAAAATGCAAAACTGAATCTAAAACTGACAGAATTCCACCCGGAAGTGCTTCCGGCAGCAGGTCTGTACCCAGCTAATGTCGATTTAGAACAAGCTGAGCAAATGGAAGGGTTTATCAATAAGCATTATAAAAAATTGGTGGGTATCGGTGAGGTAGGGCTTGATTATTGGGTTGTTAAAAAAAAATCGGATAGAGAGATTCAAAAAGAAATTTTTAGGAATTTCATTAATTTATCACTTCGCCTCAACCTTCCATTGAACGTCCATTCCAGATCGGCCGGACATTATGCTATTGATCTATTACTGAAAAAAAACGCTGAAAAAGTCCAGCTCCATGCCTTTGACGGCAAAGCTTCCTCTGCGATGCCAGCCGTGGAAGCCGGTTATTATTTTTCAATCCCTCCTTCAATTGTTCGATCAAAACAAAAACAAAAACTGGTAAAAAAAATACCCATCTCCTCAATTCTGCTGGAATCAGATTGTCCAGCCTTAGGCCCCGATCCAGATAAACGAAACGTTCCTGCAAATATAATGCAAACAGTTGACATTATTGCTGAAATAAAGAACATCTCCAGAAAGGAAGTGCTCACCACCGTCTTGAACAACACCAAAAGTCTATATGGGCATACCGATGTATATAAAAAATTAGAATTCCAGGAATTCGAATTCTAATTTTCCTCTTATCTTTGTCAGCCTTTTGACAAGGCCTCGTCTGATTTCTTTTTCTATTTCAGTTCAAGCGAAAGGATGGAAAAGTGTGGAATGGTTTATAGAAAAGAACGCCAAAGTGGATGATTACTCCAGTTTTATGCTGCTTCGCTCAGTACCTGGTAATTAACTTAATACGGTGGTTTTAAATCTGCACCTTCCCCGAACCTGTAACTAACTGGATAAAGCATTTAGATACTTAATTTGCTTAAACCTCACCATTTGAAAAGGACGGTACAAGGTAGCCAAAGTAGATTCTAGGGCGTTCATTGAGAAAAATGGACAAAAAACAGACCCTCTATATGTGTTTAGTGCAGATCAGCCTGTACATTTGAATTTAAGTCAGACGAGGAACCTTCGGGATTCAGCGAA
>JBFFHJ010000023.1:0-96602 GCA_041556995.1 bacterium
CCACCTTTGAAATCAGAATCGATTCGGAAAAAAGCAATGCCACGGTCACCAAACATGTGATGCTGGAAGGCAAAGGCAGGATCGCCACCATCAACGACGATACTGTCGATGCAGATGACTTTGCCATGATGGCATATGTCCGCCTGAACCAAACCGCTGACATGATGCCCGGCAATACCCTGGCGGATCGGGTCAGTCAAATCATGGTTTACAGCCATGCCCTGGCCATCCATCCCGATGCTGGTAAAGCTGTCAAATATCCATGCCCAGATTGCGGAGACAACCCAGCTCAACTGTTACTCCTTCTGACCCCTTCCTAACTGTTACAACGCCTCAAAATCAGTTCATGAGGCATGACTTTGGCAGCTATAATCTTTATAATATTTTAGCTAATCCATTTCATTTTGGTGACAAAGTTATAAATCCTGTCAATTTTATCACCATAGGGTGGAGCCAGCGACAATGCTCGTTTTGCCTGTTTGAACACAGGACGCATCTTGGAAAACTCCATAAATCCTTCCAAACCATGATATTGCCCCATTCCACTGTTTCCGACACCTCCAAACGGCATGTCATGCTGTCCTACGTGCATGGCACAGTCATTAATGGATACTCCTCCTGACATAGTATGAGTAAGAAGTTTTTCCTGAACTTTTTTATTATTTGAATAAATATACAAGGCCAGGGGACGCTCATGAAGATTGATATAGTCTATCACCTCGTCTATTTTATCATAAGTTTTGATCGGAAGAAAAGGATATTGAAAATACCGTAGCCCAGATTGACAGGTATCATCGCTTTCAATTACTGATTTGAGCCTGATAGTGAATCCCCCTTTATCTAATATGTCATCGTGATCATAATAGGAAAAAAGCACTTTTCCTTTAGAAAAAGCTCCAACATGTAAAAAGTAATTTGGTCGCCACTTCACTTTCATAGGCGGTGAATCTAATGGCGGGACATTTCCTTCTTCATCTGCCACCGACATAGTAAGATCAGGTTCAAATGATTTCATTTTGGTAACAGAGAAAATTTCATAATAAATAATAGCTCCCGGAATCGGATTTTCTTTCGAATCCAATATCTTACTTCGAGGAAGCGTAACATAACATGAGCTAAAATAAAATGTACCAATTAAAACCATTAAAACAGATGACGTTTTCATTTAACAGTATCCCCTTCAAAAATTGTATCTTTTGGATAAACAGGAATAAATGTGCAATTATCTACTGATGTAAATAAGTCTACTAATTCCATTATAATATTACTGAAGAAACCACGATACAATCTCCATTTATCCCAAAAATCATCCTTTTTAAAGGAGTAGTTATGAATTAATAGACAAAAAATGAAATCGAATGGATTTGTTTACTTATCTAAACGTCCTGAATGAAGTGATATGATATTTTAATGAACAAAAACCAAGGAACTTATGTTTATTAAAGTCGAGAGGATAAATCGGTTCAAACTGGAGGATGCAGAAAAACTAAATGGAATATAATAAAAACAGGAAAAGGGAAATCCTGATTAGTGTGTGCAGACAAACTGGGGGAGTGCCTCAAGCAATGGAATATGATTACGCCATTCTTTCCTATACTTTAGAGTCCGTTTCGCCTGAAGCAACAGATGCTGTAAAATACTATCTGATTTAAGATGTTAAGGTTTGACGCAATGTCAAACCTTTGTATCAGTTATTTTTCGGCCGCCCTGGCAAGTTCAAGCCAACTATTCCATGTTTCCTGATTTTTGGCGATCCACTGATCAACGTGCCTTTTAATATCTGAATCAGACTTTTCACCGTCCTGCATTTTGGTGTTTTGTTCGTTGATATCCTCTAGAGGCAGGGAATAAGCTTTAAAAAACGCTTTAATCGGAGGATTTTCATCCATGAACTTTTTATTTGCGACAATCTTGATATCACTGACCACAAAGCCCAGTTTGATGGGATCGGTTACGGCTCCTTTTATGCCGGAAGCAGTCATCAATTCCCTTCCAGATTCCTGGCTGGGTTTGGGCATGATTTTTGGTACATTGATCCACATAACATCTTCTCCCGGCTTCAGCTTAAAAATAGTCCAGTTTGGCGCCCACGTATAGAAGAAGACCGGTTTACCTTCTTTGTGTTTTGCCAGGACTTCCGCCATGCTTGCCGAATATGCCGCTTGAATAGGATTGATATGATTATCCAATTCGTACACTTTAAAATGGTGGGCTATCACACTCTCACATCCCCAACCCGGAGGACAGGCAACAAGATCAGCTTTTCCGTCTCCGTTGGTATCAAAGGCTTTTTTAACTTCTGGTCGTTTAAAATCGTCCAGTGATTTGATATTAAATTTTTCCACCATGTTTTTGGAAACCAGGTAGCCCTGAAGTCCACCGGCATCAACGACACTACCATAAATCCCGGCTTTTTCCTTAAAATCTTTTGGTGTCTGTCCCCAATGGTTTGGAAACCAACCATTTGCCCAATAATCCACGTCACCTAAACTGACGGTTTTATAAAACAGTGAATTTTGCAGTTCCTTTGTTTTTTTTACATCATAGCCAAGTGTTTCCAATCCTTTTCGAATTAGAGCTTCCTGAAAATAACCTGTATTCCAGGTGCCCCTGGCCGGACGAACGATTTTGCCCTTACCGGGGGTTTCATCAGTTACATTCGAATAATAAACGACCGATCCCACAACAATGGCTGCGACCGCCAGCCCAATTAACAGACGTTTCATATATTGCTCCTAATTATATTAACATTCGGATATTATTGCTAAAATAGAAATAATACCTAATAAAAAAACTCCTAAGTGTACCGGGCAAAACCATGGAATTGGTTTTTATTGCCCCATTCCCTGTGTAATCCTGTCAAGGACCATTGCCAACAGAACTATGCCCAAGCCACCAATTGTTGCCAATCCGATATCCAGGTTGTTCAATCCCTGAAACACCGGCATACCGAGTCCACCAGCACCAATCAGAGCAGCAATAACGACCATGGATAGCGCCATCATAATCGTTTGATTCAGGCCGGCCATAATTGAAGGCAAAGCCTGGGGAATTTGTACTTGGAGCAACACCTGCATTGATGTTGCTCCGAATGCTTCACCGGCTTCAACCAATTCAGGATGCACCTGCCTGATACCCAAGCTTGTTAATCTGACAATCGGGGGCATAGCAAATACAATCGTTGCGATAACTCCAGACACTGTACCGATACTAAAAAGCATGACAACCGGGATAAGATAAACGAATGCCGGGGTTGTTTGCATAGTATCGAGAAGGGGACGCAAAATAGCTTCCATTCGATTGTTCCGTCCCGAAGCTATTCCCAGGGGGATACCCACCAGAGCACAGAAAATAACAGACACTATCACCATGGAAAGCGTCGTCATTGTTTCACCCCAAAGACCGAGAAGACCAATCAATATTAAAGTGAAAACTGAAAAAACAGTAATTATTTTTCCGGCAAATTTCCAGGTTAGAATGGCAAAAGCAAGAATTATCAGCCAGGGATTAATCATGTTAAGCAACCAATCCAAACCTTCCAAAGATTGTTCTACTGGAAATTTGATGAACTGGAAAAAACCTCGGTAGTTTTCCACCAGCCAATCGACACCAAATTGTATCCACTCATCCATTGGGATGACTTTTTCCTCAAAATCGTACCAGCTCATATTAGTTTTCTTCTATTGGATTCTGTTGCAAGGTTTGTAAAAAAATGTTCTTCGAAATAACCCCAATATACTCATTTTTTTCGTTTAAGACCGGAATCGGCCATGGCTTTGTTGTAACTTCACTGAGTATATCCTGCATGGACTTGTTGACATCGACCGGTGTTACATTTTTTAAAAAAGCATCTTCAAAACCATCTGTTTTTTCGTTTTTGTTGATCATCTCTTTTAATGAATCAGTACTAACTATACCTAAAAAGCGTTTTGATTTATCCAAAACGTATCCAAATTCACGATCATGACTGATTAGTCTTTGGAGAGCGGCACGTGGGCCTTTTCCAGGATATTTAATTACAGTTGTTTGAGTTTCCCTTGCGATATCTCCAGCTACTAAAATGCAAGTTGGATCAACACCCCTGAAAAATGCCTGGACATAATCGTTGGCAGGATTCTGCAAAATTTCATCGGGGGTTCCGACCTGAACAATTTTCCCCCCCTCCATGATCGCAATACGATCTCCAATTCGCATTGCTTCATCAAGATCGTGAGAGACAAACACAATCGTCCGCTGGTGTTTATCCTGCAAGCTGAGCAATTGATCCTGCATCTCAGTGCGGATTAATGGATCAAGAGCAGAAAATGCTTCGTCCATCAACAGGATTTCAGGATCAACAGCTAAAGCCCTGGCAAGACCTACTCTTTGCTTCATCCCTCCTGAAAGCTCATCAGGAGAACTGTCTGCATAAGCCTCTAAGCCGACTTGTTCCAAAGCTTCCATTGCTCTCTTGTTTTTTTTTGACTTCTCCACTTTTGCGAGTGTTAAGCCAAAAGCTGCATTTTCTATAACGTTGAGGTGTGGCATTAACGCAAACGACTGAAAAACCATACTCATCTGTTTTCTTCTGAGTTCATTCAATTCATTGACATTCAGTTTTGCAATGTCCTTCCCGTAAACAAATACAGAACCGGAGGTTATCTCTATTAAACGATTTAGCATCCGAACCAATGTTGATTTTCCGGAACCGGAAAGGCCCATGATGACAAATATTTCTCCTGTATTGATTGTAAAATTAGCATTCTGCACACCAACCGTTAATCCCGTTTTTTCAAATATTTCATCTTTATCCAGACCTTGTTTTAAAAGATTCATTGCCCTGTTTGGATTTTGTCCGAATATTTTGTATAGGTTTTTTACTTTTATTTTTTCTTGTGTGTTCATCGCAAACTCCTGTGATGTAACTGTTTACGGACTCTACATTGTTGCGTAGGGCTTTTAAATAGATAAAACTAATTTTTATTAATAGGATATTCGAAATAGTAATATATGAATATTATGTGTTCTGTCATAATTTGAAATCGTATTGTTGATAATGAATATCATCGATAGGCAACGGCGGGTTAACTTGAATCAGAGTCATTTGACCGGTAACGTTCATGACCGGTAAATAAAATAACCGCTTAATAAAACCTGTTTTTTGTTCCGATTCGTATTAAAAAAAGGTCATTTGCAGAAAACGATACTTCCACAGCAGAAGTGTGTTGCATGTAATTTAGTTCGAATGAAAAATATTTGTGTTCAAACGATTACTTTAGCAAGTTTCAGGAGGTGGAGTCAAGTAAACGTTTTTAATCCTGTAGTTTATTAATTTAATGCAAAAATTGATTCAAACAACAAAAACAAACGCTAAAGAAAGAGTGAGGAGTAAATTGATTATAGTCTATAAACACAGTGATTAACCCTTTATTTGCTTACTGAATATAATTTTATGTGTAACATAAGCCATAGAGTGTTTTTTATTTTTGTAAAAATGAATTAACGACCCTACAAAAAAAGGAACCGTTGAAAAATAATTTTGAGCATAATGACAGCAATCACCTGTATCAACTACAGATTCTACAATCTTTGAGACGAATCATTCGAGCTGTAGATATCCATTCCAGGCAGTTGAAACAGAAATGTAATATTACAGCACCACAATTGGTTTGCTTGTTAACCATCGTTGCAAAAGAAATTTTAACTGTTGCCAACCTGGCAAAAGAAATCCACTTGAGTCCAAGCACTGTTGTCGGAATTTTGGATCGATTGGAAGAGAAAGGGTTGGTGACCAGGAAT
The DNA here is from genome assembly GCA_041556995.1 of bacterium. Taxonomy (GTDB): domain Bacteria; phylum SAR324; class SAR324; order XYD2-FULL-50-16; family XYD2-FULL-50-16; genus JAHJTV01. The sequence continues at coordinate 5,779 of JBFFHJ010000023.1, forward strand.
CGAGACAGTAAAGACCGTAGGGTTGTTAAGGTAACAGCCACCGCAAAAGGAATGGAATTTGCCCAAACAGCACCCTCCCCCCTTCAGGATAAGCTTGGAAACTCTCTTTCCCAATTATCAGTCTTGGAACAATCAACGATATCTCTTTCCTTAACAAGAATTGTTGAGTTAATGGAAGCGGAAGAAATCGATGCGGCACCTATTCTCCAAACAGGATGCATTGAGGATTCGGTTGAAAAATGGATTTAAGCGATCAATAAACAGCAGAGTGGTCTTAATACAAAAGAATGATGTTTCTGTTTTATTCGTCTTCCTATTCCACTTTCATTAATTTTAGGACTCCACGACTCAGCTTTTCCGTCACATCAGTAAAGACTGCGATGTATATACTTTTCATAATTCCTTACCTGATCATCTGGAATGGGGAAAGATGACAGATACTTGCTGGGACTTCAAACGAAGGACCAGCAATAAACTCTTTGCATTTTTCCACATCAATACTGTTGTAACTTTTGTTGAATTTATTTCTATACTAATCATTATAACTAAAATTGCTAAATCTAATTATTGTCATTATTTTCAGTCGTATAGGCCAAAATAAAGAAGAGAAAAATCAAATCGAGGATTAAATATCAAAATTCTTTTTGTTTTAAAATACTTCATTCAATCAAAACCGGATCAAGGCAAATGCGTACCGGATGTATCATCAAAACTGTGATGCAAATTTTAATGATATAATTTGACAACAAATATTTTCCATTATTTGTTTCATGATTTCATATAACTATAAGTAAATGCCAAACTGAACTGTTAAGAATTGCCGTTTTACAAAAAAAAATTTGACCTCGAAATTAAAATGATTAGATTATTCCAGTATTCCATTGCTATAATATATTTAGGAATTTAGCATTGTAGTATCCGTTTAAATTAACATCCGACACATCGTAGAAGGCTTTTTTAACAAGCAAACATTGAGGCAATTCTGTGAAAGAAGAAAAGATACAATTTTTCAGTGACAAAATTACAATCAGGGGCAGCTTATACTACCCCGATGAGTTTAATCGATCAAAACCATGTCCGGGTTTGATCGTATGTTCTGGATATACAGGCCTAAATGCAATTTATCCCAGGCTGTTTGCAGAAAGTTTCACAGCAAAACAATTTGTTATTCTTGGATTTGATTACCGGGGTTGTGGCGAAAGTGAAGGAGAAAGAGGTAAGTTACTGCTGGAAGAGCAGGTCAAGGATATTCGTAATAGCATCACTTTTATAAAATACCAGGAGTATTTTAAATTGACCGGAATTGGATTGCTGGGATGGGGCATGGGAGCCGGGCTGGTAATTTCGGCGGCGGAAAAAAATCCGGACATTAAAGCAGTCGCTGGAATAAACGGGTTTTATAATGGAAAATCTTTTTTTAAATTTTCTTTTTCTCAAGCAGGCTACCAAAATCTATTGGAAAATATCGAATCGGACAGAAGGAATCGTGTTTTCCAAGGTACTGACCAGTTCACTGATCCCTTTAAGGCATATCCTCTTGATCCTGATACAAAGGCTGTAGTAGATAAGCAATTACGACCAGTTAAAAACTATGAGCAACAAACATCATTTGAATTGGCTGAATCGATTTTGTTGTTCGATTCAATAAGAGCAGCCAGTCGGTTAACCCAACCTCTTCTAATTGCCCATGGAAAGCAAAATAACTTACATCCCATCAAATTTGTAGAAGAACTTCAACAAGCTGTTCCAACTGCGTTTTACTATTTTATTAATGGAAAACACAATGACTTTATGGATCTCAATAATCAAGAGTTTGCAAAATTATCCAATACAGTAACAGAGTGGTTTTCTAAAAATATGTAGTTGTTTTTGGAGAACCTTTTTTAAGGATTCTGATGAACACCGATGATCATTCAAATTCGTCTGCATCGTCAAAAAACAGCCGTTTCCGTTTACTGTTGATGATGTGTCAGTTTCGTCCAACTCCTTCAAATCCTCTTTTAAATGCCATTGAGATTGTCACCAGAATGCTTAAAGCTCGTAAAAGTGGGGCACGATTGATCATGTTTGGTGAAACTGCTCTCCAAGGTTACAGCATTTTTGATGAATTAAAAAATCCGGATTTTTATCACCAAAGTACTGAAGCTTTGGAAATCATCAAATATGCTGCAAACATATTAAAAATCGGTGTCATACTTGGATACTACAGAGAAAATACCCGACAGAGTGAAAAATGGGCTAACAATTCGCTTTTCTGTTATATACCGCCGGGCATTAAAAACCTTGAATCACAAGAATATACACAGAACAAAGTGCTGATACCTTTTGAAAAAGAGCTGACAGAAAACTTATATGTACAGAACGGTCGTATTGAGGATTTAAAACTGGTAATCCTTGATGATCTCAAAATTGGATTCAATATATGTCAGGACAGTTGGCAGGCACTCTCACAAGTCAGACAATTCAAACACAATCCGGTACAACAAGTGCTTGACCAAAAACCGGATATTTTTATTAACATATCAAGCAGCCCGTTTTATTTGGGCAAAACGGACGATATTATTTACAATGTCCTTTCAAAAATATCAAGGGATTATAACATACCCGTTTTATATCTTGGTATTGTCGGGTTGGACGGAGGGCAACTGACTTTAGGTGGCTACAGTCAAGTTTTATATAATGGTGCTATCTACAAACATATGAAACTCTTTGAAGAAGACGAAATCATCATCGACTTGAAACAACTACACAAACTACCGGAAACCAGGAAAGCAAAAAAGATGTTCTCTACGGTGGCACAACGTAAAAAACGACAATTTCAAAGCATGGATAGCGCTTTTCGATCAATATTTTATCATCTTTGTTTGAAGCATGCTATTATTGAAAAGGTCGTTTTGCTTGAAGATGAGTCTTCTAAGAAATGCTTCCAGGACATCCAATTCATCAACAATTATTTGAATATTGTAAAACAGGACACCCGTCTTTATGCAAAAAAAGGCTTTGTCTTTCATTTTGACGGCACCCCCGCCTCCATATTGTTAGCCCATATCTTAAAAATATCACTGCCGCCTGACATCAAAATCTTCACAGTGATAATAAACAGATCAATCGTCATGGAAAACTTTGACACTCTGCTTGAAACCGATAGGTTTAGTATAATCAAAACAAATTTAAATAATTATATCACTACTATTGACAGCCTGACACATGAAAAGCAACTCTTGGGACTGGACACATTCTGTTTTTCTGATTACATGCTCGGAACAATACCCCGTATCACATTCGGACAAGCGCCACTGGGATCACTTTCAAGTAGCCTGATTTACGACCTGCTGGAGGATTACGGTTTAATGAAATATACTGAAATAACTCAGCAAAATATCGAGGATCAGCAGGTGGTTGATACGATTCTACAAGCTTTTCTTCAAAATGGAAAAGATTTTAAATCGGTTATATTAAAAAGCTTTCCGGTTTACTATGAATATATGTCACGATATGGTCATGTTTCCGATATAGCCAAATCGTTTCTGGAACACCTGCTGACGATATATAAAAAATATCACAACGCTATGAACCATGTGAGCAATAGAATCAACCCCTCTTCAATCATTCAATTAACGTGGTATTCACCCAATCGATACAAATACGTCAACCATTCACTGAGTGTGAGCGATTGGTATATCAGAAAGGCTTTTGAAAGCATCAGACAACAACTTGAGAATTGGTAATGCAAATAGGGCACTGAATTCTTAACGATTCTCAAAATGGTTTTTCCCAATCCGGCTTTTTTAATCCCGGTTGCCAGAGTGTTTCGGAAATTTGTTTTTGAGCGCTAACCCAGCGTGCCAAAACAAACAGCAAATCTGATAAACGATTAAGAAAAGAGATAGTGGCCGGATTTATCTCATTTTGACGATTAAGCCGGATGGTCTGACGTTCCGCCCGCCTACAGACAGTTCTGGCTTGATGCAAAAAAGCGTTCACCGAATAACCTCCAGGTAATACAAAACTCTCCAAATCAGGCAAATCCTGATTAATTCTGTCAATGATAGTCTCTAACCATGTTATGTCCTTTGGGATAATTTTAATTTGTCCTTCATATTCATCATCGACATGGGTAGCCAATTCAGATCCTAAATCAAACAGCTTCTGTTGAATAGCTTGAAGAACCGCCAAAAGAAGTGACCATTTATCCAGATTTTCCTCAATCAACAGGCTTCTGACAATTCCGAGAATACTGTTCAGCTCATCTACCGTTCCATAGGCTTCAATTCGCTGATCGTCCTTGGGAATCTCTCTCCCGCCAACCAGGTTGGTTTGCCCCTTATCCCCTTTTCGAGTATACACTTTAGTGATTTTAACCATGATTTCTCTTTTTATGTGATTAAAACGTTTTTATCTCAATGAAATACCAGCGGTTTTGACTTCAAGATACTCAATAATGCCTTCCGGTCCGCCCTCACGCCCCAATCCGCTTTCTTTCATTCCTCCAAACGGCGCCGCCGCCGCTGTCGGATTTATATCATTAATTCCGATAATGCCAAAACGAAGGCCTTCAAACATTTTCATGGCTGTGGACAGGTTTTGAGTATAAACATAAGCAGCTAATCCGTAATGTGTATCATTGGCCAGTGTCAGCAATTCATCTTCATCATCGTATTCAATCACAGCAGCTACCGGGCCAAATGTTTCTTCCCGATAGATAATCATGTCAGTTGTTATACCACTGAGAATGGTCGGCGCAAAAAAGAATCCTTTATCCAGGTTATTTTCAGTCAATTTCTTTCCGCCGGTTTCCAGTGATGCGCCCTTTGTCAAGGCATCCTGAACTTGACGGTCTACTTTGTCCACCGCCTTGGCATCCACTAGAGGGCCGATGCTCACTCCTTCTTCAAAACCGTTTCCCGCTTTCATATTGGAAACTCTTTTTTTAAATTCACCCATAAAAGTCTCCATTTGACTTTTATGCACATAAATCCGGTTAGGACTGATGCAAGCTTGTCCGGTATTTAAAAACTTCACTAAAACCGCACCCTTGGCTGCACTGATCGGATCAGCATCCTTGCATACAATGAACGGAGCATGTCCACCCAATTCAAGTGAGATCCGTTTCATCTGTCCTGCCGCACCTTGGGCCAACATCTTACCCACTTCAGTCGATCCGGTGAACGTAAGCTTTCTGATCCGCTCATCATTGATAAATGTATTACCGATCGGCACCGGATTTTTACCAGTCACCAGGTTCACAACACCAGGTGGTATTCCTGCCTCTTCAAATACTTTCATCATCTCAATGGCACAAAGCGGCGTATCTTCGGCTGGCTTCACTATAATCGTGCAACCGGCTGCCAATGCCGGAGCAACTTTACGAGTAATCATTGATACCGGGTAATTCCACGGTGTTATGGCCGCCACTACACCAACAGGATGATATCTGACTAAAAAACGTTGATCAGGACGGGGTGCAGGGATGGTTCTACCATATAACCTTTTTGCCTCTTCTGCGTACCACAATAAAAAATCCGCACCGTAACGCACTTCAGCCTTGGATGCTCTTAATGGTTTTCCCTGCTCCTGTGTCATGATTTCGGCTAAATGATCCAACTTCTTCTTCATCACCTCGTGAGCCTTGTATAAGTATTCAGACCGGGTATATTCACTTAAAACAGACCATTGTGTAAAGGCCCTTTCAGCTGCATTAATCGCCGATAGAGCATCTTCTGCTCCCCCATCTTCTACCTGACCGATAATGTTGTTATTAGCAGGATTGATCACTCCAAACGTTTTCCCACTTTCAGCTTTGACCCATTTTCCATCAATAAACATAAGCCACACCTTTTGTTAGAAAATTGTTATGAATAAAATTTGTATCCGTTTCTGATAGATACCATGGCTTCAGAAAACAAGTCCAATGATTACATCACCGATAATGAAAATCCAATGATTGACAGCTGGAATTAAATTAGTTAGATTAAAACTAACGAAAAACAAAGAGAGGAAAAATGGAGATTCGTGAGCTGGTATTGATTGCAGTACGAAAAATCAATGATCTTTCCAAAGATTGTAATATAGAGCTTTCCGATAGGTTGGGGATGTCAGAACTGCAATTAAGACAACTCCATTATCTGAAAATCATTGATCGATTTGTGGATTTAACATTTGGTCAATTCGCTGATATCTTAAAATTGACCAAACCATCGGTTACGGAAATAGTCAACAGGTTGATCAATGTGGGTTGTGTCAGAAAAATCCAATCACCAATAGATCGTCGGATCTATTTTATCCAATTAACGGAGAAAGGTCGAAACATCGCACGAGTTTCTCATTTAACTGAACAACGTTTGGTAGATATTATACTAAACAGACTGAGCCATACTGAAATTGAAGCATTGGTGTCTTTGATTCGAAAGCTGTAATAGTATTGAATATAATAATCTTTTAACATGTCAAAAGAAGAAGATGAAGAAAAAACACCTGTTAGTTAGTTTTGACAGAACTAATTACTAAACTCATTTTTACCTGTTTTCTTTTTTTTTTCGGGGGAAAGCCAAGAAAACAATTTAAAACTCCAGGGAAGCATTACTAAGGAGGTAATAACAGATTAACAATTTGTGTTAATACAGTTCCACCGGTCCGTAAAAATATCGGAGAAAATATCTATCCATCAAGTATCATTATTAAATTCAGACCATAACTCCAATAATATGGAATAAACAACGGATAAATGTAATGGAAAACTCCCAGATAAACAAAAGATTAGCCATCATCCCCCTTGCCCAAACTGTTTTATTTCCAGAATCAAAAAGCGAAATTAAGCTGGATAAGAAAACAGCTGATGCAGTCAGGCAGCAGATCGTCAATGACGATAATTTTGCCATCGGTTCCACCATAAAAGAGAATAAACCTGATGCAAAATTGACTGAAGAGAGAATACACACCATCGGAACCCTGTTAAAAATACTATCACATCAACCGATTTCCGGTGGATATAGATTCATTGTTAAGGTCATGGGGCGTGTGGAAATCTCAGAAATAGTGCTCCAAGACAATCTGCTATTTGGTCATCATAAACCATTGTTCGATATAATGGACATCGATGAGGCAAATGCAAAAAAGATGTTGGATTACATGAAAGAAGTAACTTTTGAGATCGGTAAAAACCTGCCCGGATCCGATCCTTATATAAAAACCATTCGCAATATTCAATCTATTCAGCAGTTTTTGGCTTATTTGATGCCTTTCATGAACATCTCCTTGCAGGAAAAACAATCCGTATTAGAGATAAACTCACTCAAAGAGAGAGGCATCAAGTTTATGGATATTTTGATTCAACAACGGGAAGCTGTTAAGTTACAGCTGGAAATGGCGCAGAAATTTTCCGAGGAATCCAATAAAAATTATCGAAAAACGTTTTTAAGAGAACAACTCAAAGCCATACAAAATGAACTCAATGAAGATGGTGACCCAGAGTCCAAATCTAAAAATTATCGGGAAACCATCGAAAACTCGAAAATGCCTGATGAAGTAAAAACAGCTGCCTTTGAAGAATTGGATAAATTGGAAGCTCAGGGCCCTTCCAGCCATGAAAGCCCCATTATTCAGAATTATCTGGACCTGTTAATCGCTCTACCCTGGAAGAGTGACAATAGCAAAGAGATTGATATCAAAAAAGCACGATCTGTTTTAAATGATCAACATTATGGTTTGGACAAGGTAAAAGACCGGATATTGCAGCATTTGGCGGTAATGAAACTCAAAAAAGAGCAACAAGGCTCCATCCTGCTTTTGGTGGGACCTCCGGGTACAGGAAAAACCAGTCTCGGCAAAAGCATCGCTGAAGCTCTGGATCGAAAATATGTTCGTATCAGCCTGGGCGGTGTCAGGGATGAAGCAGAGATCAGGGGACACCGACGAACTTACATAGGTGCTTTACCGGGCAGGATCATTCAGGGAATGAAAAAAGCTGGAGAGAAAAATCCGGTTTTTGTCCTGGATGAAGTGGATAAGTTGGTATCTGCCTTTCATGGTGATCCGGCCAGTGCTTTGCTGGAGGTACTGGATCCCGAACAAAATAACTCCTTTACAGATCACTATATGGCAGTCCCTTATGATCTTTCGGATGTTTTTTTTGTGGCAACCGCCAATTCAACGCGTAGTATTCCCGCTCCGCTTTTAGATCGTATGGAGGTTATTCAGTTTTCCGGTTACACGTCCAATGAAAAGTTCTTCATCGGTAAGGATCATTTAATTCCTTCAGTACTTGAGGAGCATGGTTTGGACTCAACGCAAATCCAAATCGATGATGAAGCTCTGAAAACAATTATCGACCAATACACACAGGAAGCTGGAGTTCGAGGATTAAAAAAGCAGTTGACATCAACGGCACGTGTTGTTTCTGAGAAAGTAGTATCGTCCTCAGTCGAGTTGCCTTATCATGTTAGCGAAGATAAATTGGATGAAATCCTGGGGAATACTATTGTCAGGCACGATGTGGCACAAGCGGATAATCCTCCTGGTGTGGCCACCGGTTTGGCCTGGACCCATGTTGGTGGTGAAATTCTGTTTGTGGAAAGTATGTTTATGCCGGGTACTGGTCAATTAACGCTCACCGGTCAGCTGGGTGATGTGATGAAAGAGTCGGCTAAAATCTCCTTGAGCCTTATTCGTTCCAGGTTAGCCTTTAATCTGCCCAGTTTCGATTTTGCCAAAAAAGACTTGCACATTCACGTTCCCAGTGGAGCAATGCCGAAAGACGGTCCTTCAGCCGGTGTTGCTTTGTTTACTTCCATCGCATCATTAGCCATGGGACGAAAGATAGATCCAAAACTGGCTATGACCGGGGAAATTACTCTTAGAGGTTCGGTTCTGCCGATAGGAGGTATTAAAGAAAAAGCTTTGGCAGCGCATCGCGCCGGTATAAAAAGGGTGATTTTACCCATGGAAAACGAGCGGGATTTAAAGGATATCCCGGAGGATGTTAAACAACAGATTTCTTTCTTATTCGTAGAAACTATTGAAGATCTGATAAAAGAGGTTTTCAGTATTGAATTGCCCAAGCAGGAAATCGTTATGATGACTCCGAAGGTTGAAAATGGATTTGCCAATAATACCAAATAGCACCTTCAGCCGATTGGATTGAAACTATTTCATAAAATTTGTTTTTTAGATGGAGCATCAATTCCCACCTTTTTGACAAATCTATGCAGCTTCCAGAACCTGCTTCTTGAAGCTGCATTGTTTTTAAATTCATTCTTATATCGGATTTGCCGTTTATCGTATCAATGATAATAAATTTAACTACCGGTTTCCAATCTGATTAAAGGTGAAAGAGAAATATGCTTTTCATCCATAACATGTTTCCGTTTTAACCCAAACCAGCTTCTTCTGTTTCAGAAACAGGAAATTGCAGGACAAATGTGGCGCCCTTGTTTCTGCCTTCGCTTTCTACCCAAATCTTTCCTTTCATATCGGACATATAGATAGCACTAGTGTGCAGACCAAATCCATGGCCATCTGTTTTGGTAGTAAACCCATGGCTGAAAATTTTTGTTAAATCGTTTTCAACAATTCCTATGCCGTTATCGGTGACCTTAAGATAGACGTTGCCACCTCTTTTTTCCGTGGATATGTGTAGTTTTCTATTTTCTTCCGGAATTCCAACCATGGCTTCGGAGGAATTTTTGATCAGGTTTAATAGAATATGCAGCAATTTGCTTTTTTGAATCAGGATTTTGGGAAGCTCTTTAAAATCTTTATAAACAGTTATTTTAGATCCGTCGATCAATTCCGTTTCAATGGTTAAGACATCATTGACCAGTTTTTCAAGAGAATATAATTCAACCAACGAACCAAAACCGGCATAATTTTGCTGTGAAGCAATAACATCGGTAATAGTATCGATTTTTTCATTGATGCGATGGATATCATTGTGGATATCTTTTTGTTCTAAATCCAGTTCGCTCTCCAAATATAAATAATAGTGCAATAATTTAATTCCATTGGGATCATTTTTGATAAAGTCTTCAATATTCCCCAGTTTATCCTTTAACATCTCATTGGCTTTTTTCAGATCGCTGAGAGATGAATTAATAATTACATTTTCGGCTGAATGAGCAGATGTTTTAATACTGTTTAACAGATTGCCTACATTATGGAGAGTACCGGCAGCTACATCTGCCATACCGGCCCGATGGGCATTTTCAATCAATTCTGCCCGAGCTACATGGAGTTTAGCTTCGGTTTCTTTTCGTTCGGAAATATCTCTGGATACTCCAATTATGGCCACCGGCACATCTTTGTCGTCCCTTATAAATCTTGAACTAATTTCAAACCATCCGGTAGATCCATCTTTACGGTATTGTTCTATTTCAAAAATAATCCCTCTGGAAAGATCTTCGGCCTCATCTTGAAGCTTTCTCTTATATGTTTCTTGAACCAGTTTTAAGGATTCAGGAGTTATGTATTTTTCCAAGGGCAATTTCATGAATTCATTCTGTGTGAATCCCCGTGTACGTTCGATTCCCTGGCTTACATAAATCAGATTTAAATCCAGATCCCTGATCCAGATAACGTCAGTGACGTTTTCAGCCAACATACGGTATTTTTCTTCATTCTTCAGCAACTCATTTTCCACCTCTTTTCTATGTGTTATATCTCGAAATATACCTACCAGGGCTACGATTTTGTTGAATTCATCTTTTACTGCATCCGTGCTTATCAAGGCCGGGAATTTTTTTCCGTCGTGCGAAACCATTTCAACCTCACCTTTCCAGGAATTCCCGTTTTGCGTAGCACTAAATACATCCCTGGCTTTTTCCACATCAGTAAATAGTAAGCTTAAACCATACTGATTCAATTGTTTAATATTGGAATAACCAAATGTTTTTTGAAATGTTTCATTCTGAAAAAAGATCCGCCCGTTTTTATCAGTAATACTGACGGCGTCGCTGCTGGCATCAATGGCCTTGCGAATCATCATCAACTCCTCTTTACCGCGTTCTATTTGATATTGGTATTGTTTTTGTGAGTACTCGAATATATAGGTAAAAATAAAGAGCAAAAACAGCAGGCCAATCAGGTTGAATATTCTAATCATATCTCGCCCGGATTGATCCAAATCCTGATCAAAACAAACCCCGCTTCTATGTATGAAGTAATATCCCACTAAAACGGCAACGGAGATTAACATCCAAATTTTGCCTGCGCTTTTGCCGGTTATAAACAGTACCAGCATTGGTGACACAACAATCCACATCAAGGTTGGTGAATTGAATCCACCTAGATGTATGGAGCAACCAATTATCATTATCAAAAAAACCACATATCCGGCATAAGCAACAACTCTGACTTTTTTAGCCGACCGGAGAGCTGTCAATACCAAAACGCCAAATGGAAGTCCTGAAAGCAGCCAAAGGGCAGCACCTATACTTCCCTGAACATAATACAATATCGAAAATGCAAACACGCACACTATCATCGCTAAAACCATTCCAACAACCGTTCTCGTTTGCCTGGCTTCGTCCAGTTGTGTATGTTTCAGCCTTTTATGGATGAAAAGATCTATGATATTTAAGCTATACACGATTCTCCATTTTTTAATCCTGAAAGTATGAGTTGGCATAAATATAGTACGTCTTTGGTTTGAATTGTAATAAATTGAAAAACCACCATCTGGGAATTTTTCATCTATCATTTTGAAAAGTAAAGCAAAAAAAGATCACTTTAGGCAACAATTTTTAAAATTAAAACAAAAAAGATCGCTTGAGGCAATAATTGATACAATAGCCTTATTTTAAAAAATGCCTGGTTGGACGAAAAAAACAGATGCAGATGAAAAGAAGTAAAACTCTGGTGGATTGGAATAGGCTTGAAACAGTACCTATGAAATCTGAGAATGTACTTTCGTTATCCATGTATAACTGAAAACAGGAACTGGAATTCCTATTTTGTTTTGACAACTATAACGGCACCTCCTTCCAACGCTCTCACTAGTTTAATGCTGATATCTCCAAGAACGAACTCTTCTGATTTTGACATTTTTTTTCTGCCAATCATCACCATATTGTAGTTTCCCCTTTTGAATTGATCGATGATACCATCCGCAACAGTTGGATATTGCTCGGTAACAAGATTGGTTTTAATTACCTCTTTATTGAACCCGTTTTCCATCAGCTTTGTTTTTGCATTTTCCAACATGCTTATCATTTTGGGCTGTTGTTCAGCGACAAATTTTTTCCCCATCATCTTTTCTTCTGCGGCAGGTCTACGGAATATGTGAACCAATGATATTTCCAGGTTTTTTTTATCTAGTCCCAAATTGATTAGATAATCTAATACTGATAGTGAAATGATGGATTCACTTAGCGCAACCAGAATTGAGTGCTTCAAAGCTACCTCCTATAAATTAAAATACCGAATAAACGCACCGTTTCAAATCCTCGATCAATTCGTAAGCTGATTCATAATAAATATCAGCATCTTCTGAAAAATGCATTAAAATGTCATTTAGCAGTTTCGGAACATAAGGATACAATTTTTGAAGATTGAGAAAGCGTGACGGATCGAGCATGGAAAAATCTTCAGCAGATACCCGGTTGATTAAATTACCGTATTTTGGATCATTTTTTATGGAATAGTATAAATGAAAACCTTTACCAATGGTATACAGCAAGATATTACCCAAGCCAAACAAATCAAGGGAAAATGGATTTTCTTTGGCATCAAAATCATAATCAAAATCAATCCATACATAATTACCGGTATTGGTTTCTATATATAAATGATCGTTTCTAATATCCCCGTGTCTTAAGCCGTTTCTGTGCAGAAACAAAATGCCCTCAAAAGCTTTAACCAACTGGGATAAAATATCAGGTAAAGTTCCATAAAAATACTCCTCATGTTTTATCTGAATGGATTCTATATATACAAAAATATTGGTACCACGAACCACATCCAATACACGAACATTATTGCCTTTCTCATCAATAAATGATTTGCCGTGCATAAATAACGGATGATCATTCACCAATTCCAGTATTTTTGCTTCTTTCTCCGGATCTCTAAAACAAGTTATTTTTACACCGCCCAGTGTTGTATCGAAACTTTCAAAATAGACCATTTTAATTATTTTTCGTTCTCCTGTTTCCAGATCAACCGCCTTTTTTACCCAGAATTTAGGATCTTCAATACCAAAGCGCATCTCTTTGGTATTGCCGATTATTTTGTATTTTTTATCACCCAACTGCACAATATCATTATAATCGATATCACAAAACTCAGTTGTATCAGTAATGATTCTTTCATTCATCAAAATGACTCACAAATAACATGAGAAGGCAGATTGTCCACAGCCATTCTTATGGTAGAAATAAAATTGCATAATCCATTTAATTGAATTACCAAACCTAATTGTTGCATTAATACACTGATCGAATTCATGTCTTCCTCGTGTGGCATGATTTTATTGCCGTGGTAATTTTTAAGTAATCCAACTACATGATTTTTGAATTTTATTGGAATGGAAATAATAGCTTCAATACCTTCAGCCGATGCTGCTTCTGCATATTTGATACGAGAATCGACTTTAAGATTATCACTGATGACGATTTTCCCCTGCTGAAACTCCTTAAATTCTTCATCTAAAAACAGATCTCCTTTACTGATATAGTTATCACTTAAGCCATGACTACTCACACGAAACAGCTGTCTTTCCGATTCATCAAATAAAAGTATACTGCTACCCTTGATATCAAATGTCCGGCAAATGCCCTCTACCAAGTGCTGTAAAAGCAATCTCATATCTTCATAGGTAGATATGGCGTGACTAATTGCCTTATATGAGTCTAAATCGAATTTTATTTTGTTTTGTTGTTTCATAAATCAGGCTCCTTAAGTAATACCGGCTAATGGTTTCAGCTAACTTGAATGTCTATATCGATATATCGTGGTTTTTAACCGTTTGATCTTCTGGATAACGCTATGTCAACCCGAGGCGATTTTTCCGATAGTCGAATTATCCTTAACAAGCTACGATAAAACATATCCATCGGTAAATTTGGTAGGTTCAATGATACTATTATTACCTGCATTATGTATATAATTTAATAACTTTTTTTGGTTTCAACTATGTCACAATCCCACAAAAAACTAACCGGTAAACAAGCTCGTTATTTGAGAAGTTTAGGCCATTCTTTAAAACCGTTATTACAGGTTGGAAAAACGGGTATAACAGACAATTTCATCGATCAAGCAAGAAAGACGCTGGATACCCACGAATTAATCAAGATAAAACTTGGAAAATCTTCACCAGCTAATATGGAGGAGACAACAAACCAACTCACCTCTAAAATACCGTGTCAGCTGGCTCAATCTATTGGAAAAACTCTGCTGTTATACAAACAAAAGGAGGAAGATCCTCAGATCATACTACCAGAATAGGCAATACCGCCTATATAAATTCGTCAACCTCCTGGGATTTGATGACCGTTTAGATACCTAAACGGTCTTATCGTAGAAAACATAAAGGAATAAACCGGGAAACGAACCATCTAAGATTTTTCCATGATGAACTCACCCATTTCTTTGATGATGTAGCATCGCGCAGACTTAACGAGATTTTACCTTTTTTCCGGGAAACCTTACTATCTCCAAATGACTCATTTTAAATACGGTCTTCAATTCGTCGATGAGCCTGATATTCTGAATTCCTTCATTCAAAACATGCAGCATCTCTATGATTCCAAGAACTTCATCATTACTGGATAATCCCGGAAAAACAGGGCTTTTATTCCCAAAAAAGTCTTTTTTAGATCTGTTCTCATCTATCCGGTAGAAGTGGTTCCAATTCGTAAATCGCTTGCAGTGCTATTCTCTGAATAAGGGGAATATCATCGACATTAAAAGCTGATTGTAAAGATGAAACCTATCAAATAGCAGGTTGATTCATCGTTCATTGAGGTGTACTAATTTTTATGAGCACAAGTGTTCAAATTTAGTTGAACGTTATAGGAAAGAAGCTTTACAAGCCAATCTAAAAACAAAATGAGACTTAATGCCCTATCTATTATAACCTCCGTATCGTTTGTCAGGAAGAAGGTTTCCCTGCGGATTTATATGACCCTGATTCTGGCAGGGATAATAATGGTCTCAATTATTGGGACTGGTTATGTTTTGGTTCAGGAAGCACAAAAAGCGCTACTGGAAGAAAAGCAACACAAGCTTTATGCGCTGGCCAAAATTATGGACGATTCTCTGGAAAAAACATTTGATGAAATCCTTGAGGAAGCTGGCGCACTAAATAGCACCCGAGAAGAGAAAATAAAAATCCTGAACAGAAAATTGAGCAAAATTACTGATATTATAGCAACTTCCGAATCAGGTGTTGGGATTGGATATTATTCAAAAGACCTGGATGCCATCATCACATATGGACCAAGCAAAGACCTGGGACATAAAGTTGGCCAGTCTATTTCCATAACACACCAGGGACGCGAGGTCATGCGGACCGGGGATAAAATTGTTCAGACGGCTAAACTGGTTCGGGGAAAAATCATGAACTGCATGCAGCCACTTATTCGGAATGGAAAAACGATAGGTTATATCTGGTCAAACGAATTGGTAGAAAATATCAATATCCAGATTCAGCAAATGTTAAATCGGTTTTACCTGGTAGTACTTATCGGACTTATACTTTCATTTGCAGGTACGACCTTTATCGCAAATAATATCGCCTCGAAAGTCAATGTAATAAAACATGGATTAAAGAATATTCAAAAAGATCTATATTGCCGAATTGCGCCAATGGGAGGTGAAATAGGAGAGATTGTCGTGGCTGTTAACGAAATGGCAGGGGCACTGACGGAAAGAAAAAAGTTGGAAGAGCAGATGCAAAGAGCTGATCGCATGGCAACTCTTGGAGAAATTGCCGCAGGTGTCGCCCATGAAATCAGAAATCCTTTGACGGCGGTTCGGGGATTTGTTCAATTAATTGACGAAGAATTTTCAGAAAAGGATTCCAGGCGTGAATTTACAAGGATTATCCTCAAAGAAGTAAATCGGTTGAACCGGATTGTGGAGGAACTCCTGTATTATGCTCGTCCATCTGAATCCCATTCGATTTTGGTCGATCTTAACCAGGTACTTGAATACTCCTTGCGTCTGGTTAACTTTGAAAATTCAAAAACAAAAGTGAATATTCTAAGACAATATGACAGTCAGATTCCATTGGTATCAGTAGACGAGGAACAGATCAAACAGGTTTTTCTGAACCTTATGATCAATAGTCGCCAGGCAGTGAAAAAAAATGGACAAATCAGAGTAATTACAGGAATGAGCGTAGACAGAAAATCTGTTAAGATTGTGATTGCCGATAACGGTTCTGGAATAAAAAAGGAAAATATCAAGCGGCTCTTTGATCCCTTTTTTACTACCAGGGAAAAAGGGACTGGTCTGGGACTTGCAGTTGTTCAAAAGATTGTTGAGCTTCATGGCGGACAAGTTTATGCAGAAAGCATCTTTGGGAAAGGTGCATCTTTCACTGTCTATTTGCCGATTAAAAAAACGGATGGAACGAATGGAATGGAATCAAAAGAAAATACTGGTTGTTGATGATGAAAAACATGTGCAACGCCTGCTGCTGGAAATACTAAAAAAGGAAGGATACAAAGTACAAACTGTGGGTGACGGCAAACAAGCAATTGAAAAGATGGAACAAACCATTTTTGACCTGGTGTTGATGGATATCCGAATGCCAGTCATGAATGGAATCGAGGCGTTTAAAATCCTCAGTGGAAAATATCCTGATATTCCCTTTATTATGATGACGGCTTTTGCCAGCGTGGATACTGCAATTGAAACCATGAAACTGGGAGCGTTTAACTATATCTCCAAACCTTTTAATAATGCAGAAGTCCGTCTAAACGTTAAACGTGCTCTGGCCATTCGAAACATGACCGATGAGTTGCAGGAACTGAGACAGAAGGTTCAATCTCATTTTTCCATAAACAGTATTATTGGAAAATCGGCTAAAATGCAGGAGATGTACAAAATGATTGGCAAGGTTGCATCAACAAATGCAATAGTGCTTATCCAAGGAGAAAGTGGTACTGGAAAAGAGCTGGTGGCCAAAGCAATTCATTACAACAGTGACAGGAAAGAACGGCCGCTGGTGGATGTTAATTGTGCAGCTCTGCCCAGTGGTTTATTGGAAAGTGAATTATTCGGACATGAAAAAGGGTCGTTTACCGGTGCTGCCAGCCAGAAAAAAGGTAAATTTGAATATGCCCACGAGGGAACGATTTTCCTTGATGAAATCTGTGAGATGGAACTGAATCTCCAGGCAAAATTGCTCCGTGTTATTCAGGAGAAGGAATTCCAGCGGGTCGGCGGTCTGGAGACTTATAAGACCGATGTGAGAATCATTGCTGCAACCAATCGAAAGATGGATGAGCTTGTTAAGAGCGGTGAATTTCGAGAAGATCTATATTATCGGTTGAATGTAGTACAAGTGTCTATTCCACCTCTTCGGGAACGAAAAGATGATCTTCCCCTGCTAGTGGATTATTTTCTGAATAAGTTTAATAAGAAGACCGGAAAATCGTTTCAATGCTTCTCGACTGAAGCAATGAAGCTGATTAATGCCTATAATTGGACTGGAAATGTTCGTGAATTGGAAAATGCCGTGGAGCGCGCAGTGGTCATGGGATCGGGAAAAATAATCATGCCCGAGGATCTTCCAATGAATCTACAAACTGGTTCTGAAAACAGTAAAGCCAGTATTTCATTTGAGAACAGACCTTTAAAAGAGATTCTGAGGGAAGTAGAGCGAAAAGTCATCGGAAAAACACTGGAAGAAACCGGTTGGAACAAAATGCAAACAGCAAAAAAACTGCAAATGAGTCGCAAAGCCGTTTTGTATAAAATTGAAAAATATAATCTTCGTCCCAAAGAATCCTGATTCGGCCTTTTCCCCTTAAGCAATGTAAATTCGTTCTCAACCGTGTAAAAAATAGTCACTTCGAAGATCCTTC
Source organism: bacterium (assembly GCA_041556995.1). Lineage (GTDB taxonomy): Bacteria > SAR324 > SAR324 > XYD2-FULL-50-16 > XYD2-FULL-50-16 > JAHJTV01. The sequence goes on from JBFFHJ010000023.1 coordinate 23,805, forward strand.
CGCATGATCTTCATTGTCACAGCGTTGACCTCTCTTTTCGATTCGGTTGGAATCCAGGGAAGAACAAATTCAAATTCAGATATACATAACACAACACACATCTAAAGCAGCTACTATTTCAGTTGGTTTCATAACTTTCTTCCTTTTTTTTTACCATCTATCCATTCACTGCATAAAAAGTGTGTAAATTTTAGTCACAGTGAGTACTTTTTAGGCAAATCAGTGGCTAAACCAACGAAACCTCAGTGAGGTTTTATATGGGAAGCTACTGCCATAAATGGACATCTTTCACTTTTTTCTCTTGGCACGTAAGTCGCAGAAGCAGTTCCTTTATTGTTTCATAATGGTTTATCGAAAAATGATCATCAAGAAACGCTTTATTCAAGAATAAAAATTGGCTAACACATAACCTGTGTAAATTTTTCAGTTTTTATTTTTAATTTTCATCCATCTAAAAAGGGGAGCGTCATGATTAGAGGAATGTCTAATTTTTTTACAAAGGTAATTCGCAAGTGGTTACCGGATGCTTTTTTGTTTGCGGTAATATTAACATTTGTTGTCTTTATCTTAGGAATGATTTTTCAGGGTCAGTCACCGATCAATATGGTGAAATACTGGGGAAGCAATTTTTGGAAATTACTGACGTTTGCCATGCAGATGGTGTTGGTACTGGTTACAGGTCATACGCTGGCAAAAACAAAACTGGTGGAATCGATACTTAAGTCCATTGCCAGTGTTGCTAAAACGCCGGGACAGGCTATAATTGTTACTACATTTGTTGCTCTCGTCGCCTGTTGGATCAACTGGGGATTTGGTTTGATTGTCGGATCTCTATTGGCAAGAGAGATGGCAAAAAATATCAAAGGATTACATTACGGACTTTTAGTGGCATCTGCCTACACGGGATTTATTGTCTGGCATGCCGGCCTTTCAGGATCGATTCCACTAAAAGTGGCTGATACGTCAAAAGGTTTCATGGCTGAGATCACTGGAAATACTGTCATTCCTGTATCAGAAACGATTTTTTCCTGGCAGAATATTTTAATTATAGCCATTCTGCTTATTTCTCTTCCTATCATCAATAAAATGATGATGCCGAAACCGGAAGATGTGGTGGAATTTGACTCTTCATTGTTGGGCGATGAGTCTAACACTTCATCGACTAGTATTAGCAAAGTGGATATGACGCCGGCAGAAAGGATTGAAAACAGTGTTATTGCCTCCATGTTGTTGGGATGTCTAGGATTCGGCTATATCATTTACTATTTTGCCAATGGCGGTAAATTTGGTTTGAATAGTGTAAATCTAATTTTCCTCTTTGCAGGAATCGTTCTTCATAAGACTCCAGCTAACTATCTTCGAACAGTTAATGAAGCCATCCGCAATACAGGGGGAATTGTTCTTCAGTTTCCACTTTATGCAGGAATAATGGGCATGATGGTACATTCCGGTCTGGCAGGTTCCATTTCACAATGGTTTGTTGAAATTTCAACTCCGACAACGTTTCCTTTTTTTACATTTCTGAGCGCTGGAATTGTTAATTTCTTTGTACCTTCAGGCGGTGGACAATGGGCGGTTCAGGGACCGATTGTTATGCCGGCTGCAAAAGCGTTGGGAGTTCCCCTTGGTAAAGCGGCAATGGCAATCGCCTGGGGCGATGCCTGGACAAATATGGTACAACCATTTTGGGCACTCCCCTTATTAGGTATTGCCGGTTTGGGAATTCGCGATATCATGGGATATTGTGTGGTTGCCTTGCTCTGGGGTGGGCTGGTTACCTCACTGGTTTTGATGTTTTTATAACCATTTTTACCCCGCAGACACACCAAGCTTCGCTTGGAGCGCTAACGAGGCTGTAGAATAAGTCCCCGAGTTAATTTTTACTCGTAAAAACGTTAAAAAATGATGATTATACCTAAATCTTTTTGAAGTTTTATCCAGATAATTAATTTTAATCATCTCACCGCACCAGATTTTTCAAATTACTATTTAAACTTGTACTTATTCTACAGCCTCAAAACCAGCATAGCCGGCTTTTTTTGAAGAGCATAGTCCACGAAAAAAGCCAGTGTTTATGCATTTGTTATGGACATCGAAAACATGTAATTGTGTAATTGTTAAAAAACATTCTTTGTTCAATCTCTTCTCACTAAAACAATATAAACAAGCATAAACACATTAAATTAATAATCTTATTGATTCTGATATTTGTGTTGTTTGTTTTTTGTTTAATGGTTTAAGAATTGAGTCAGAGATTTGCTTAAAACTTGCCATGGCATCCTTAAAAATCTCTTCTCCTGCTTTGGACAATTTTACCAGGCTTACTCTTGCATCTCTTGGATTTGCTTCTTTCTGTATCAATTTTCTTTTTTCCATTGGATTTAATAATCGTGTAACTCCCGAAGCAGTTAATCCTATACTCTCTGCTAAGTTGATCCGTTTCATCGTGTTACCAGGTGAGTTATTCAGATAATACATTACCATGAATTCTGAAAAACTGATTCCGTGTAGGCTTAGGTTATTATCTATCTGCTTCATTATTTTCGAATGAATAAAAGACAGACTAATAATAAAATCACTATTGTTTGACATGATCACTCCTTGATTAATAGTTGATCAATCAAGTTTTAATCAACTAAATGATACTGTCAACAAGAATTTTGAATTCCCCCCCTGACGTCGGATTATATGGAGTGACCGAAAAAACGGCGGACTTAGGGGCGGCTCAAAGATTAATTCACATTCTGTTCACAAAATGTCCAGTGTTTTTTTAGAACTTTTTCAAACAGACTATGTGAGTTATTTTTAGCAATCCCTTATTTCCTCTTGTATCTTTAATTTTGCTTTCAGCCTCAAGTTTAATTCTAATCTGAAAATTGATCGACAGCTCTTCGGCCAGCGAAATGGGTTCCATATTGAGCCGTTTCTGACGAACAGAGGATCGTCAAATGCGGTTTGCAATTTGTTCAATAAATGGTTAATGGCGGGTTGGGTTAATTATAGGCACTGTTTTGGTCAAATTTTTTTTTGATAAATCACGTTAAAAATAATGATCGGATTAAGATTAAATTCAAGCAAAGTCATATAACCTATTTATTCATTGTATAAACAACTTTTATTGGTATTTAATAATCCATTCTTCTATAAAAGAGGTAATCTATTTATTTTCGAGATTATTTTAAGAATAAAACGTGGTTTTAGGTTATCCGGGCAAGTAACTTTTCCTCACATAAGGCTTTCTTTTTGAATCAAGATGCAGTTACTTCTTGCCACCAAGCCAAATAAACCGGGTTGATTCAAGGCGTTAATCATTCCGACAATTCGATCTTTAGTTGAGCGTTTATGGCTCAAAGGACATGATTTTGTCCCCTCCCTCTGGGGATTGCATTGATGGTTTAAGTACGTTGTTGTCGTTATCTTTAACGTAATCCTTTGGTATGATGTGTCGACTATCAAAGGATCAAATAAGATCGATTTTTATCATCTATCGACACGACTCGGATACTATTTTGACAATCATCTACTTTTTCAAATAGTGGGTTCTTGCGATGAAGGTCCGAGTAATATGGAGTTGAGTAAGCATGAAAATCTTCAAAAAGATTCTGTACCCAGTGGCTCTTACCGGGATATCGCCAATCATCGTACCGTATGTCGCTGAAATGGCAAAACAATTTGATGCAGAAGTCCATTTGGTGCATGTGTTGCGTCGTTTTGACAGGTTTGTGGATACCTATGTAGAGGGAGCCGCTAAACATGATATCAAAAGATTGGCTTGTGACTTGGAAAAAGAGATTTTAGTGAAAGCAAAACGACAACTTTGTGACTTTAGAGATCAATATCTGCCTGACATCAAGATTGGTCATGCAGAAGTTTTGACCGGAACCAGACACAAAAAGATCCTCAATTATGCTGAAGCCAATAACATTGATCTCATCATCATGGGTAATGGAACGAAGTTACAAAAAGCATTATTTGGGGCTGTTACCGAAAAGGTTTCGCGGATGGCGACTGTACCTGTGATGTTAATAAATAGTGGTCGGTAAAACTGGCCACAAAATGGTAAAATGTTATGGAGGATTGTTGCATGGAGAATGGTTTTCACGAAAAATTTATTGATATTATAGGACTCCCCATTGATCTTGGGGCAGATAGACGCGGAGTGGACATGGGGCCAACAGCCCTTCGAATTGCAGGTCTTGTGACAAAGCTTGAAGAAATGGGATATCAGGTCAACGACCAGGGCGATATTAAGATCAAAAGCAAAGAGATCCAGGCTATCACAAATCCAAAGCTTAAATTTTTGGATGAAATAGTATCCGCATCTTTGAGCCTTGCCAAGAGAACAGAAGCATCTCTTGCAAAAGGGCATTTTCCGATGTGTATCGGGGGGGATCACAGTATCGCCATTGGTTCAATTGCCGGCATTGCGTCCCATTGTCAAAAGGTTGGAAAACGGTTGGGAGTTATATGGATTGATGCTCACTCTGATATGAATGTTGAGGAGACAACTCCATCCGGGAATATACACGGAATGCCAATGTCAGCCTCTCTTGGCCTTGGCAATCATCAACTCACCGGGCTACTGGATATTTTCCCCAAAGTCAAACCGGAAAACTGTGCACAGATCGCAATTCGTAGTGTTGACGAATTGGAGAAAAAACTCATTCTCAAAGTTGATCTGCCTGTCTATACCATGGCTGATATAGATAAACGTGGGGCATACAATGTGATCGATGAAGTACTGACCAATATGAAGGATCGGGTCGATCATATTCATGTGAGTTTTGATATCGACAGTCTTGATCCTTCAGTTGCAATGGGAGTGGGAACCCTTGTTTCGGGAGGACTCACATACAGAGAGGCCCACCTGATTATGGAAACCATAGCAGAAAGAGGAGGAATGGGATCAATGGATATCGCCGAGATTAATCCCATTTTAGATCATAAAAACGAGAGCGCAGAGATTGCAGCGGAAATCGCCGCTTCTGTGATGGGGAAAAGAATTATATAGAAATGGTCAGATTTTTAGAACAGCATTTACCTAAAAGCCCGCCTGGTTGATATCAAAAGACACTTGAGCGGTTTACTAATCAAACCTGGAGAAAAACTGATGAATGGAGAAAGAATAAAGCGGGATCCATATATATGGGAAGCAATGATATCTCTTATTGCAATGATTGCAGCCATTAGCGTATCAATTATCAAGTTTGGTGCAGATCCTCATATCCCGATTTTAATCGGTGTTTTGGTAACCGCAACGATAGGGTTAAGAGCAGGGTATTCCTGGAATGATATTGAGAAAGGAATGTTGGATGGGATCTCAAATTCATTGAAGGCCGTAATTATCCTGTGCTTTATCGGTGTGCTTATTGGGGTTTGGATGATGAGTGGTGTGGTACCAACATTACTCTACTATGGTCTACAGATTCTCCATCCCGCTATTTTTCTTCCCGCCACATTGATCATCTGCTCTCTCACCTCTCTTGCCACAGGAACCTCCTGGGGTACAGCAGGTACCATAGGTATTGCCCTGGTCGGTATTGGTCAGGGATTGGGTTTTCCTTTACCAGTTGTTGCAGGAGCTGTTATCTCCGGAGCATATTTTGGAGATAAAATGTCTCCACTGTCTGAGACAACCAACCTGGCACCCGCCATGGTTGGGACAGATCTCTATACTCATATCAAGCATATGACCTACACCACAGGAACCGCATACGCCCTTACCCTGTTGATTGAAGTTGGGCTGGGATTCATTTACGGTGGTGAAGCGGGCAGTGTTGAGAACGTTAATCTGATTTTACAAACACTCTCCTCACAATTTACTATTAGCGTGCTTTTGCTGCTCCCACCGCTATTGATTTTGGTCTTATCGCTTAAGAAAGTGCCTGCCATTCCAGGTATTGTTGCGGGAATTATCTCTGCCGTAATATTAGGTATGATCCTACAGGGAAATAATTTTGGCGATGTATTGACTGCAAGTTTTAGTGGTTTCACCAGCACCAGTGGAGTAGAGACCGTTGATAAACTGCTGACCAAAGGTGGTTTGGATTCCATGTCATACACTATCCTAATTATCATCTGTGCTATGATGTTTGGTGGGATAATGGAAGCGACAAATCAACTCAAAGCTATTGTTGACTCAGTATTGAGAAAAACAAAATCAAGTAACTCACTGGTTACTGCCACTATCTTTACAGGAATTGCCTCAAACCTCATTTTGGCAGAGCAGTATATGGCAATTGTAGTGACAGGGAGAATGTACTCCCAGGCGTATCGTGAAAGGGGATTGCATCCAAAAAATCTTTCCCGTGCAGTTGAAGATAGCGCCACTGTGACAGGTGCTTTAGTTCCCTGGAATAGCTGTGGAGCATATATGGCAGGATCACTTGGTGTGGCAACCTTGGCTTATATGCCTTTTGCCGTGTTTAATTGGCTGTCTCCTCTGGTTTCCATGATGTTTGGACTTTTGGGCATCACTATCCACAGCCTTGAAGATGAGGTTCGGGAACGGATTGAGAAATTGGAAGAAATCAGAGGGCGGGGCCGAGTAGGGGTATCGTAATGAATGGTGGCTGCACATTGTTTTCCTCCGTCGGGATAGAAAGAAAACAGTGGGATTTCGATGAAATGAAGAGATTATTTTATTAAGTTGCCATTCTTCTATTTTTTGACATCGTCCCGGTAGGAACGCCGATTACTCGTCGCCCCGGGACGATCCCCGCATGAAGTTTTCCCTCACGGGGCTCCTCGGTTGCACTCGCTTCAGTATAATAAAACAAGATTAATAAGTAACACCATAACGACGCTTCTTTTCTGTTATTCGCGGTTTCAAAATTGTGTAGTGCAATTCCAGGTTACATTTGAAACGTTCCCAGGTGAGCCCATTTTCGGGCGATACCCATAATTAAATGGCATAAAATCCTGCTTATAAATCGAATTCATAATTTTAACACATGCTCCCTGCACAATTTTATCTTCCAAGGCGGGGCAATTTTGAACCTTTTACATCCTTTGGAATGTATTTTCGTCTAACTAATTTTACCTTATACTTCTTTACCTTAAGTCTTTGTTCAAAATTGGAGATATTGATCCAAAGATTCCTGGCATATTCTTCCACGGTCTCTCCATCCCCCCTAATGGCGCCTTTTTTGTTCAGACTGCGCCAGAAAAGGTCCACTGCAAACTCTTGTTAATCGGCATTTTCTGAAATAGTCTCAACCGTCATCGTTCTCCATACTATTTTCCATCTGCCTTGAGAGTGAGAGAAAACGAGAATGTTCTGTCCCTTCTCATGATGCTTTGCCCCCTGGAACCTGTATACAACCTCAAAAGGGCAGACGGCAACCGCAGTTTCCCCAATGAGGTCAACCATTGGATCGCCAACCAAATACTCAAGAGTTTCTGCTGACCGATCATAGTCTCGATACGACTGTACGTACGCTTCGCGTCCTTGGATACGTTTGTCAGATTTCGGAGGAGCGACAATCACATCATCTGCCAAGTATAATCCAATACTTTCATAATCTTTAAGTTTCCAGCACTCGTTGATTGATAAAATTATGCCTTTAATAGCTTCTATTTCTAATGAAGTTCTTTTATCCATGATTTGGTTGTTCCTCTATTAACGCTGAAGGTCACATGTATAGCGGCCGAGTGAAAAGAGGCATTGGCTGGCGCGATTCCTGAGTGGGGCGAATAGCCGAACGTTGTTGCAGGAATCGTGACAATGGCTATATCTGGTGCACCTGAATGTTATATGCCGTCAATCTCCAGCAAGTTTCAGGCAATACGAATGATGCTATAACAAAATAACCTGCTTTTTGCATTTGAGCTCCAGTTATTTGTTAACTGCTGTTACTGGCTTCTTCTTTGATTCTCTCAGCAATCCAGACTTTAATAACTGATTGTCTTGTAACACCAATCCTACTAGCTTCACGGTCCAGAGTCTCAATCATCCAGTCAGGAAAATCAACATTCACCCGTCTTTGTTTGAGTCCGGGTCTTTTCTTTGTCGAAAGATCTAAATGTTCAGTGATATCTGAACCACTATCAAACACTTTATCCAGTTCTTTAGCTTTCATGATATAACTCTTTTTCACCTTGCCTAGACCTACGCACAGAAATTATTCTGATGCGACTGTCTCTGATTGTATAAAATGCAGTCCAAAGCTTATCTTTGATCATGGCAATTAATGCAAATCTTGGTTCATCATCGCTTCTTGCCTGGACTTCAAGTCGATTGATGTCCGACCATAAAGACTTTGACTCCTCGAAATCTATGCCATGTTTCTTTTTATTTGATCTACTCTTTTTTGAATCATATTCAAATTCCATGATTCTCCAATTACAGTATAAAAACTATACCATAATTCTACCTTTAGATTACATTTTGGACAAGTAAAGATTTTTTGTAACTTTCTGCAATTAACACCAAGCTAAGTTGCGGTTCCATCGAACTTTAGCCCACGTTGAATGTTTTTTGTTTCGATGAATCCGAACTCTGCAAGGGTGATTGCCATCAACTTTAGCCATTTGTTATACGCTGATATTATGAGACTCTGCTTTTTTCATTATAACTGTATTAACCCCTGCTGGGTTTAAACCACCTGGTTTACAATCTGTAAAGCCAAGATTGATATACATCTTTCTTGCAACTTTACCTTCAGTAACCGTTTCATCGAATGTTTGCACATATATTTCATTTTGCCGGTCAAGCTTTGAAATTGCATAATTTAGCAACTCTTTACCCCGTCCTTTTCCACGATAATTTCCTGATACTACGAACCATGCTATTTCATTTGTTTCCTTTGAAATAACAATACCACCTTGGAGTTCACTTGCTTCTGATCGAATGCAGAAAGCCGTCTTTTGCTGTATCGATTGTCGCAATGCATCTTGAAATGATATTTCATCAGCCATTGGACCAAACAAATGCTCAACTTCTCTTGCAAGTGCAATCCATGCATCAAAATCTTTTGATTCAGATATTACTACTTCCATTTTATCCTCAATACAATAATTGTTTTTGCGATCTATGCTACCAGTATAACCGGGTGCTGCACCAAACAACGTTTTAAGGTGATCTTGCTAAGAACAATAAATCTAATCTCTCTGCGGCGTAGAGCACTCCGGTTAATATACATGTTGGGCAGCATACATAGGACCTGCATTTCATCTATACCAAGAGATGAAACTGCATAAAAGTCACTATTTGTCTGATAATCTCGCGTGTGGTCTCACTATCATGTATCAGATCAAACGAGTGTGGTGCTGTAGGGTGATTTACCAATGTAATTGGTAAGTTGCACTCCAAAGCATTACTCAAATTTCAGGTTACATTTGAAACGTTCCCAGGTGTAACTTTTCCTCTGACTTCGACGGCTGAGCCATTTTAAACATGTCCCAATGACACGATAGTAATATGTCCACATCGATTGAGAGTTTCCTCGTACTCCATAATAATTATAATGACCGTGAAGCTTGGCGTTGATTACCTGAAAAAACTTCCTCTCCGGCAAGTTCCGATTGAACCCCGAATCCATTCCATGATCTTCATTAACTTTGTTCGGATTTTCTTAACTGAACTTCATCGTTGTTTTAAGCGGGAAATTCCTTGCCTGTCATTGAACCCAAAAAACTAAAAGCCTGGGAAGGTAAACCTGTTTCGCATTGTTGGATGAAATCTACTGAATCTTAGTACTTGAGTCTTTTCCGGTGCGACCTGGAGATTGAAATGTCAAGTCACACACCGCAAGCTTTGAGTTCATTTTTGGACGATACCTATAACCATATGGCAAAAAAAACTATCTACCTTTTATGTATTTTTCCATTTTTATTTTCTTCCAATATCAATATCCATATCGCCAAAGTCGGATTGTGTTGTAATGCTTCGCACTGATTTAAAACCGCTTTTCATCATTGAATCAGCAATCAATCCCTGTGGGATAAGAAAGTCTATACCGTTCATCTCAGCGGAAAGAAAATCGGAAAGGCGATACACTGGTTTTGTTCGTTCATCTGTAATACCATCCTGGTGAGTAACAAAAATCCCTCCAGGTTTAAGTGCGTTATACACTTTCTTGAATAAATCGTCGAAACGATCCTTAAAAAAGTTTAGTGTAGCACTGGCAAAAATCAGATCATAAGAATCTCCGATAGGATCTGTAATATAGTCGCCCTCTATAATTGAAATCCTATCTTCAGCATCATATAGCCTGATAAATTCACGCGTAACAGCAGCAACCGGCGGTTGTTCAAAAACAACGCCTTTCATGACAGGGTGTGCGGATAAAATGCTGATAGTGTAAATCCCTGTTCCTCCGCCCAGATCAAGCATTTTTTTCATACTTGAAAATTCCGGGAAAGAACTTATGATTTTAGTAATATATCTTGTTGGACCACAATAGTGGTATGCAGCGGAAAGGCGTGCGGATTCAGCCCAAGCTGAACCATCAGCCATATCACCATCCTTCTTATCAGGCGGGCCGTTTTTAATAAGAGTTTCCAGGTTTGATCCAAATTGCTCATGCCATTTATGAATATGGAGAAAAAAGGAACCGAGATACTCAGGCATGGTGGACACTAGAAATTCAGCACTTTTTCCTGAATTGGAGAACAATCCGTTCTTCTTTTGAATAATCTCCATGCCAGCAAGCACATTGAGAACAAGCTCTGTATTGCCAGCATGAAATTGAAGTTTTTCTGCAACTGTTTCAGCTGATACGGATTCAGTTAAATGATCAAATATCTTCAATTTGATAGCAGTAACCAGAATATTGCTATGCATATTCATTTTTACAAGATTGAAGATGTCAGCACAGGAATTTTTAATTTCAGGTAATTTTTTCACTATATTTCTCATTATTTGGTATTCTTTTTTTAATAAAGTATAACACTTCATCCGTAGTCCCCTTACATAAATATCTCTCATTTACAAATCAGTTTTCAGGCACTATGGGTAAAACGTGTTGGAAAAGCTACAGAATATACAATTATCTTTATCATATGATATTACATGCAAAATAACATGGAAATTTTATTAAGTACATCCCTGGTTGTCCAGATGTTTTTATGGAAAAAAGGGACATTGTATCCTTATTGAAGAAAAACTTTTCCTGATGACCGATATATTATTGCACTCTGTCAGCATAATCGTATCGAACCGAATTTCGCCAGTAATACTATCAATAGTGATTATTACTTTCAAATATTGATAATATTTCTTAATCTATTTATAAAATTACAGAAGGAAAGTACCGAAACCATTGCCGATTATTCAATCATCAAACAACAACGGGTTCGATACTTTTAATAAAAAGAAGAAAAAGATTGACATTAAAATACTTTTATCTATTATGATATCAATATCTTACATCAGGTATTAAAAAACAGTCTTTCTTTTATTCAAAGAGGAAAAGAAAACATGTCTCAGAATGGTTTCTTCAGTTATTTAACTCAAATAAGGAAGTATAAAAATGCCTGAAAAATTAATAACAATTTTGACATTACTGGTTTTCGGAATTACTCCTTCCGTGTTTGCCGACAATGAGACCACAAGAATGGATCATTATGGCAAAACGATTCTTGTTGAGCAGGGAAATATAATTCCAGCTCTGAGTTTTGATCTTTTTTTTGATGAGTATGTAGAAGTCGATAGTCATCGGGTTGACATGAAAATCATGAAAGGGAATGCTTCATTCTTGACAGAGGGGCAATTAACACAGTCAAGTGAGAAAAATGATCAAATTCCTGAAATTCTCTCCAATGGAATTTATAGCGAGAGTTTTCTTAAAATCAAGTTGAACAAAAAAAAGGTGATCATTCGTATTGTGACATTGCCGAAAGGTGGAATTGAGAATATCAGTGCTTATTTCGGTGAGTATGGACCAGGAATCATTGAGCTGAAACAATATTATGCAATTGTTGACGAATCCAAGCTTGATATTAATGACGATTCCGGGATTTCTCAACAGTCCTCCCTGAAAGAGGACATGTCCAGATTCCAGGGCAATGGTATCAATACTGATAACCGGATTTTTGGTTCTGAAAAAGATGACAATATTCCTGGTTTTGACAAGGAATCAGCCGAAACCACTGATGTCTGTATTCGGAGCCCCTTTGGACCGGGAATAGTAAACTGGAATATTGCCGATCCAAGCGGTCCCGGGTGGAAATACTCAGTAAAACCGGAAAATTCAACACCATTGATTTGGGCAGCGGCACCCTCACAGGCTATAGATGGGGTTTACAGATCAAGTTGGGGTTGTGGCTATGCACTGAAAGTCCCGGATAGCTGCACTTTAACAATAAACGATGGTTCTGCTTCCTCTTGCTGTAATGCAGCAATGGCACAACTGGGATATGTAGTTGAATGGGTGAATCCTGGCAGCATCGGTTGGGTAAACTGTCCGCTTTACTAAAAATATACATAACTATTCAACATCCCAGTGGGTAAGCCTGCTTATAGAAAGCTACACATTCATATAGATATTTGGATGTTTAACTTTTAGCACATTCATACAGAATAGTTACGATCTTTGTGAAAGAAAGCCCACGACTTGTGGTCATGGGATGAATTGAACATCGTTTGTTATTTTTTATTATCAAACACATTCTGATGACTGTTTTCTGAAGATTTAGCACCTGTTAAAATAATTTATAACAAACAGGTGCCTTTCCAATACTTTTAGCTCTGTTTATGTCCTCAAAAGAAAAGTATCATACCGAACCATCTCAGCAATCCATAAAGAAGCCTCCGGGGCTAATTACTTTCATTGTTTTCGCATTGGTTGCAGTTTGGTTTATTAATAAGGGGTTTTATCCAAGCTTTTATTACCTGACAGATCTGATTTTCTTATTTTTACTATGGTGTGGAACGCTGTTTTATCTTATGTTGCTATTAAGTATTCAGAGCTTTATCCAATATAAGCAGAGATGGCTTCTTCTTATTAGTATTCCTTTTTTTACGACTCTTTTGATTAGCAATAAACTTCCTTTACGAATTGGATTTCTAACTGCATATTCAGGAATGATACAAATGGTTGAAAAAGGTAAGAACCGACCCGAACTTTTAACCAAAGATGTTCGATTTGGCCTTTATGAGTTTTCCGCAAAGGCTACAAATATTCGACATCAATCCGGTGTGGACTCTGGAAATCAAATGGTTTTCATCCTGAGTGAAGATATAGAGTCCGCATTTATCTATAGCCCTGAAGGAATTGATAATTTAGTCTACAATTCTGGAAGCAAGGGGGCCCTTTTTAATGATTGGTACTGGATGAAGCAGGACTAGCGAGTAATTAACATAGGGTAAACCCCCCGCTTTTTCTGGGTGGATCATCACAATTTGACAGTTCCGGTGGGATAAAAAAGCTCTCTTAATATAAACCGTTCAAAGTTCATATCAATGGATTACCCTGTAAAAATTGATATCGACCATTGACTAGAATGGCCTTTATGCTTATTTTATTGCCTGAATGACAAAAAAAGCCTGTCAATTATTAACAATAATCGTGTAAACAGCAATATCATTATGAGGGCTAATACACTGTCATTTAAGGGGAGCTGCGCGATAATGCCTCTCCACAATATGGCACGGACGTTTCGATTGATGTTATTTTAAATGGCAACAAGGAAAGGTGATGAATGTGCGTTTAACCCAAAAAGGAGAAAAAACATGAAAATTGCTAAATCACTATTTGTTACTTTAAGTGTATTTTTTTCGACCATTGTAATGTCTTCTTGTGATCAGTTCACTGGCATTTCAACAAAAACACAAGGGGTTTCAAATGATGAAATTGTTATCGGTTCACACACGGCCTTAAGCGGAATGGCCGCATATTGGGGAGTTGGTATAAGTAATGCCACAAACCTCGTATTTGACAACATTAATAAATCGGGTGGCATTCATGGACGAAAAATTCGATATATTGTTGAAGATTCTCATTATAATGTATCTAAGGCTGCCACCAAGGGAAGTAAACTTATCGACGAGGATAAAATTTTTCTTATGCTGGGGTCTTTAGGAGCCGACCAGAATAACGCCGTGATTGGCAAACAAATTGAAAAAAATATCCCCAACCTGTTTCCTGCCAGCTATTCCGAATCAATGGTTAAGCCGTTTCATCGACTGAAATTTGTCTTATCTTCAACATATTATGACCAAACTCGGGCAGTGACCAAGTTTTTTGTTGAAAAGAGGGGACGACGATCAGTTTGTACCATGTACCAGGAATCCGGTTTTACCAAGGAGATTCTACAAGGAGTGCGGGATCAACTCAAAACAATGAATTTGCCATCTGTGGCTGAAATTTCCCACTCGCCCAATCATATTGATTTCACCAATACGTTAAAATCATTAAGAGATAAAAAATGCGATGTTATTATCATGGGTACAATGGTGCGTGACAGTATTGCTATTTTTAGAACCGCCAGAAAAATGGGATGGGATGTGGATATGGTTGGCAGCTCCGCATCCTGTGAACAGGCTGTCGTTCAACTGGGCGGTGATCTCATGGAGTCATTTTTTGCTATCAGTGGTATAGAAGTAACTGAAGCTTCATCTGTTTATGGAAAAAGTAAGGATTTTTTTGATGAATACAAGGCGAAATATGGCAAATACCCGGGCCAGGCTGCCCTGTTCGGATATATGAGTGCCAATTTGACAGTAAAAGCATTACAAAACGCAGGTAGAAAACTAACTGTGGACACGTTTATCAAAGGTATGGAGAGTATAAAATCATACAAAAGTCCGTTTTTCGGACCAACACGCTCATATAGTCCCAAAAGCCATCAGGGAACCAATCAATCTCAACTAGTCCAGATCCGTAACGGAAAATGGCAATCCCCCATCAATAGGCCATTAGTGCTTACCTACTAATCCCCAATCCATCGTTTTATCCACAATTTACGTAAGGGCAGGCCTGTGTGTCTGCCCGGAAAACAGTAGAGGCAAAACCTGCCCAAAAATCCGTTAAAGCAACTGGAAAAAAAACAGGTGGGAAGTAAGGGTATTATGAAATGAATATTATTTCTGGAAGTTCAAAACGATCTGTATATCTAAATAAGACATTCATTATATGAACACCTTAAACATTTCATATAATGAATATCAATGAGATCACCTACAAAACCTCAACTGGCTTTTTACCGGCAAAAATTTTTGCCCGAAGGGTTTGGATCTTTTGACTGGCCCTATCGTTCAATGTATACAATATGGGAACCATAAAAAGCGTCAAAAAAGTTGCTACAGCCAGACCATAGATAATACTGTAACTCATGGGCAACCAAAAAGTTCCACCTTCAGACCCAAAAACGACGAAATTGGGCCAACGATAGAAATTGATGTCCATCCCCATGGTAATCGGTATCAAACCAAGAATGGTTGTCGCAGCAGTCAGCAAAACCGGACGAAGCCTAACCATACCTGCAATTACTACAGCATCATGACATGAATGTCCTTTTTTCCTCAATTGCCCGGTATAATCTATCAACACAATTGCATTATTCACCACAATACCGGCCAGGGATATGATACCGATTCCCCCCATTAGAATACTGATGGGAGACGAATGAATTGTCATTCCCATAAAAACACCGGCAAAAGATGCAAAAACGGAAGCCAGAATGATAAACGGCATGGTGAACGAGTTAAACTGAGTAACCAGAAGTAAAAATATTAAAAACAGGGCCACGCCAAAACTTTTTACCAGAAAGTCCTGGGTTTCATTTTGGGTTTTATCCGCACCAGAGTATTTAATGGTAATCCCTTTTGGCAAATTATAATCATTTAACCGGGATTTTACATCTTTTAATACTTCCGCACCCGAACGTTCTTTGGACGCATCCGCTTCAACAGTAATAATCCGTTTTAAATCCAAATGATGCAGTGTAGCACCCGCCAATTCTCTTTTTACAGTTGCCAGTTCACTCAAAGGAACGGACTGTCCTTGTTTGGTATTTATATAAATGGCATTCAGATCGGAATCATATTGACGAAACTTTTCGTCCAGGCGAAGAATGATGTCGTACTCTTCCTGGTCAATACGATAAGTCGAAACCTCTCGACCATTAAATGCTGTTCGAATGATTGTCGCTACTTGAATCGTATGCAAACCATGACGAGCAATTTTTTCGCGATCGATTGTTATTCTGATCTGGGATCGATTAGAGTCTGCGCTGGTTTCAAGATTAACCATTCCTTCAATATCTTTAATTTTATTTTTAACACCGTCGGCAACGTTTTTTAAATCCTGGAGATTCTCTCCCCTGATTTCCACATTCACAGCTCTTCCAACCGGGGGACCACCACCGCCCTTTTGATCCAGACGAACTTCGGCTCCCAGAAACTGGGGTAGCAATGCCCTGATTTTTTCGATCACCTCCGAAGGTTTATATTCTTTCCAGTGTTCCCAATTGGGAAAAGCAAGTTTTATCTTACTATCGGTGCCTTCAACATTTGATACAATTGAATCCGTGTATTTACTGTAGGGGGCTACCGCCTCTTCAATCTCTTTGACAATACCATCCGATACTTCCAAAATGGTTCCCTGGGGCGACGTGATACGAATAACGGCTTCTCTGGCTTCTTCCTTGGGAAAAAACTCTGTTTTGAAACTCGGATTGCTGATTGTAAAATAGAAAGCGATGGTCGAAACCCAGAATATGCCCATTATGGATAATGTTATCCAGGGATGTTTCAGGGTCCATTTCAGAACATGACTGTATCTAACCAGAAATTTAGACTGTAGAGCCAATTCCTCTTCATCTATTACCTTGGTTGAAACAGGTTTTTTCATAAAAACCGAACAAACCACCGGATTAAAAACCAACCCAACAATTAACGAGCAGGACAAGGTAATGATTAGTGTTTTGGGCAGGTAATTCATAAATTCGCCCATGATTCCCGGCATATAAATCATGGGGAAAAAAACCATCAATGTTGTCAAGGTTGATGCAATTACAGGAATTGCAACTTCACTAACACCGGTGATAGAAGCATCTATGGTGTTTTTCCCGGACTGGATATGTCGGTAGATGTTTTCCACAATCACAATGGCATTGTCCACCAACAACCCCAGAGATACGATAAGACTAAATAGCACAATAAAATTCAGCGTAATGCCTACCCAGCTTAGTACCAGGAAACTCATCAACATGGACAAGGGTATGGCTATCCCGACAAATATTGCGTTCCTTTTCCCTAAAAAAAGAAACAATATCAGAAAAACAAACAAGAGCCCGGTATAGATGTTGTTTTCCAGATCACTCACCAATTCAGAAATAGACACCGACTCATCGTTCAGGATAGAAAAGGTAATCTTTTCTCCATACTTTTCTTGTGTTTCATTGACGATCTCTTTGATCGTATTCGATATTTTAATCAGATTCTCCCCGGATCGTTTTGAAACTTCAAGAGATACTGTTTCCTTACCATTCAACCTGGAACGGCTTGTGACCTCTTTAAAAGTGAATCGTACATCCGCCACATCCTTTATTCTGATCGGTGCACCGTCATAATCAGTGATGATCATATTTTTGATGTCATACATGGAAGTCACTTCACCCGGTACATTTATAAAAAGCTCTCGTGGTCCGACTTTCAGCGTTCCTCCGGGGATGGTCCGGTTTTCTGCCTGTATGGTATCGGAAATACTGTTTAGATCCAAGTTGAAAAACCGCAATTTTTCAGGATTCACCCGGATTTGAACCTCTTTTTCAAGTCCACCGAATCTTTGAACCTCCAGCACACCCGGAATGGTTTTAATACGGTCCTTCAGATCTTCGGCCACCTCTTTCAGCAGGAATAGTCCAGCATCAGATGAGAGATTGATAGTCATAATGGGTTCTTCGGAGAGATTAAACTCACTGATTATCCAATCCTCTGCATCTTCGGGCAGGTCCGATTTTACTTTGTCCAAAGCTTCTCGGACATCTACTCTGACGTTATCCAGGTCAATGCCGAAATCAAATTTCAGATCAACAGTAACTTGTCCGTTACTTGACTTGGATCTCATCTCTTCCAGGTGCTCGATATTCTGAAATTCCTTCTCCAGCTTATTGGTGATTTGCGATTCCACATCCTTAGGTGTGGCGCCAGGAAATGGAACCGTTACATACAAATGGGGCCAGGTAATGTCCGGGGACGCCTCTCTGGGAAGGTTTCGATATGAAATCCAGCCGGCAACCACGATCAAAACCATAAAAAGAAATATGGTGGCCGGTTTTTTTATTGCTATTTTACTGATTGGAAATTCCATGATTATTTTTGGGCTATTTTTTTATTGGCATTAACAACATTAACTGCTTCATTATTTGATAACAAATCTTGTCCGATGACGATTAATTGATCTCCAAACTCAAGTCCGGCAACGATCTGAACATTTTCTCGAATCATTTCTCCAATTCTTACCTGTTTTTGCACTGCCACACCTTTTTCCACTACGTAAACCATTGATCCTCTTTCTCTTTCCACAACTGCATGACGGGGGACAATCACCTGGTTTTTTTCTGATTTGGCCAACAACTCAATTCTGGCCATCATTCCGGGTAGAAGTCTCCGGTCTGTGTTATCGATAACGATTTCTGCCGGAAAACTCCTGCTTTGCCGATCCGCTTCCATACCCATGGTTTTTATTCTTCCGCTGAATTCAACACCGGGTATGGCATCTAAACCGATAGAAACCGTTTTGCCTGTGTCTAAATATCTTACTTCTTTTTCCGGGATGTTAATTTTTGCCAGTACATTGGAGATGTCCATAATCTCAAGAATATCGCTTCCCTTTTGTACAAAACCGCCCAGTTGAACAATTTTATCTTTAACGATCCCATTGAACGGAGCTTTTATTTTTGACTTATCAAGTTCCAAGGCAGCCAGGTTTAAATCAATCTTATTGATTTCCAAGGTGTTTTTAAAGTCTTCCAATCGTGTAAGGTCGGCTATCTCAGATTGCCGCACATCAAGACAGGCATCATGGTATCGAAATAGATTTATCTCCATGGTGTTCCGGTATTTCTGAAAATCTTTTGAGCTGATCAATTGCTTTTCAAACAATTTTTTTTGTGCTTCATACTCTGAAAGAGCAAATTCATAATTTGATTTGGCTAAATTCTCTTGAAGCCGTAGTCGTCTGGTTGCAATATACTCCTTTTTTCCGTTCTGATTTTTTTCATCTTGGGAATTTGAAGAACTGACAAATAAATTCTTTTGCAATTTGTAATTGACCAGGGCTTGATCATACTTGGTTTTCGCCATTGATTTCCTAAGTTCCAGTTCACTGGTTGATATATGAACAAGAACTTGACCTTTTTTAACCTTTTCCCCCTCTTCGAAATCAATTTTTTCTACTGTTCCGGATGTCTCCGCTTTTACAACCACGCGATCAAAAGGTTTCAAATATCCCATATATGATTTGTAGATATTCATTTTTTTGGGAGAAACCACCATTATTTTAACATTAGTGACATTTGTTTTTTGAACGGCCAGCACATGACCGGCTCCTACTATTGCTATTAAAACCAGAAGAAGCAATGCCTTGCATTCTGACAAAATCTGTTTCATTTCTATTCCTAAAAAAAATCGATAAACAAAATTAATAAAAATTCAAAATCTGATCTAATCTCCCATGTTTTTTGCCGTGTTTGGATCAAAAAGATTATGAGTGGTCAGTTTTTGTGTATGAATGGTTCAATCAGCTTAGTCGATGGAAAATTAGATGCTTGGCTCTGATGATGTTTTGATATGATCAGCTTCTAAATTTGTTTTGGGATCAACAAAGAAAATCTAAGAAGCGATTTTGTTTAAAGAGGTTTCTACAAAAGGGTCGGCTTAAAAATCAGTTCATATTCTGTTTATAAAATGTCCATTGTTTTTGGGACTTTTGTAAACAGATTATGTGAAGTTACTTTTTACCATCCCAAAGGATTTCTTTTTTCCACATTGACCTCCGGGAAATATATGACCAAGTTACATAGAGAACATACGTTCTCTCACCAGGGCTGTCAATAGTAAATAACGGATTATTCTTTGTTAAATTGAATTTTAAGCTTTTTTATTTTACTCCTCAAAGTATTCGGATGTAAATTGAGGAGGGTTGCCGCACCTTTCGGGCCTTCTACGCGGCCGTCAGTTTTTCTTAAAGCTTTTTGAATGTATCGTGAGATCATTTCATCTAAAGGAATAATGTCTTCGTCCCCATTATTTTCCTGCATTTCATCTTTTTTTACTGCATGGCCGGAGGATTTTAAATGGTTAAACGACAGCGGTGTTTCACGATTTAAAATAAGACTTCTTTCGATAACATTCGAAAGTTCCCGGATATTCCCTGGCCAATCATAATCCATAAGTTGATCCATAGCGCGATCCGCAAATTTTGGTGGAGAATAAAGTTTCAAATCTCTGGCCTTTTTTTCCGTAAGGTAAAAAACGAGCGATGGTATATCTTCTTTTCTCTCTCTGAGTGGCTTTATCTGAATGGGAAACACGTTTAATCTGAAATACAAATCCTCACGGAATTTGCCGGAACGAATCAGTTCTTCCAGATTCCTGTGGGTTGCTGCTATAATACGAGCATCAGTATAAATGGTTCTGGTTCCACCAACACGTTCGATCTCTTTGAATTGAATGGCTCTTAATAATCTGACCTGGGCACCGGGAGACAACTCTCCAACCTCATCCAGAAATAGAGTTCCCCCGTTCGCACGCTCAAATTTTCCTCTTTTTTGAGAGATTGCCCCTGTAAATGAACCTTTTTCGTGTCCGAACAATTCAGAATCGATTAAGTTTTCTGAAATGGCACCACAATTAACTTTTACGATCGGGCCGTTGCGTCTTTCGGAAAGTGTATGAATGGCATTGGCTATAACATCTTTTCCCACTCCGGTTTCCCCCAGAAGCATGACAGGACTCTCTGTAGCAGAGACTTTTTTTACAAGTGTCATTACTTTTTTTAAACCTGACTCTGCTCCAATGATTTTATTTCCTGAAACCTCCATTAACTCTTGGTAAAGTCCCTGGTTCTCTTTTTTAATATTTTCCGAAATTTTTTGCACCTCCCGATGCTTTAATGCATTGGACATGGCAATAGAAAAAGGTTCTTTCACCAGTGAAAGAAGCTCTGCATGCTGGTGTGTGTATATGTTTTGACCAAATGAATAAATAGCCAGACCTCCCAGACAGTTATCTTCAAGGTTCAAATTCAGCACAAGGTAAGAGGCTTCCTGTATTTTTAAGCTTCTGGCAAAATCCATACTGATGGGATTTAGATCAGGTGCATTAAAAATCATGACATCTTCTACATTTTTATTTTCTTTTGTTTCTTTATGACTGTCAGATGAAAGCAGGACACGAATATCACCAATTTCGACCCCTTTTGAAGTTACCCGTGCAATGCTCAACAGCGAACCATCGGGTTCCGTGATGTCAAATGTCAAACCATCTGCTGGAATATACTGTCTGAAATAGTTAAAACCTTTTGACAGGGCTTTTTCAATTTCAAGACTGCTACAAATATTTAATGTTACCTTTTGAAAAAACAGATTTTTATCGATATTCATCCAAACAGCACCCCTTTCTTATCATTTAAACAAAAATCAACGGTATTAAGTAGAACACCGAAAAACTACGATATTTAATGGTAATTATCTGTTCTATGTCGTAGTTTGACAATTGAATTTCTCATTTCTGTTAAATATCAACATATTAACAATTTGGTATGTGATTTGCCTCTGTTTCTACTCAATGCAAATTCAAATTCATCACAATAATTTCAAAAAAAGAGGCAAAATGAATTCAGAAATAATAAAAGAAAGCCTGTATAAACTGTCAGAAACCCTGTCTTTTAAATACCCTGCAATGGGTTGGTATTTTTCTTCGGAAGAAATAGAAAACTCGTTTGTCTTTAAAAAAGATAAATGGGTCTGCATGTTCATGTACTTGAAAATGGCTATGATAAAGGGAAGAAAAATTCGTTTTTCTGGAGACAATGGTGCAGCCTGCACCGGCCCTCCTGAATATTTCGGCTTTAATGAACACAAGGATGATGGAGGAGAATTTATTGCAGATACTGAGCGATTCAAAAAAACCAGGGATCTTGCACGGGAATATTATAAAGAGTCTTTGGAAAGCATCCAACCTCCCAAAGAGAAATATCTATACATTGAAAAAATTGAAGATATCGACAAAAACAAAGAAATTGAAGTCATCAACCTTTTCCCTGATCCCACAGGTTTGGCAAGTCTTGTCGTCTTATCAAACTACGACAGGGAAAAAAATATGGATAATGTGCTGACTCCCTTTGCTTCAGGTTGTCAATCTGTCTTTACAGTTCCTTATAATGAAAAATTCAAAAAGAGACCAAAGAGCATCATTGGATTGATGGAATCCTTTGTCAGAAATTTTGTCCCTGAAGATATGCTATCATTTTCAGTGCCTTCAAATCGATTTGTTGAAATGGTAAATAATATCGATGGCAGTTTTCTTGACAAGAATTTTAAAAATCAATCAGGTTCTTAGTTTCATCGTTTTACTGAAGGGGGGTAGTTCTCCAAATGACCAATAAACCTGAATTCGGGATAAACTATACCCCTTTTTTCCAATATAAATCCATCCAACCAGTCCGTATCTGTTTAACCGTACGATTCACATCCAAAACAAATATCATTGACGCCTTGCGATATGATGGATGATGCTTTTATAAATTAAGATTTATCTCCGAAAAAACTCAACTGAAATCAAAGTTCAACTGAAAAAATATCTAATATGCACTGATACTGAAAATCGATAAATTAGTAGTTATAAATATAGTGGCATTACTTTAAATAATGTAATAACAACATGTTAATGGCTTTTTTTAAACGCAATCTTAATAAATAACAAGTGTAAATAATGATTTGAAAAATAAGGTACAGTAAGATGAATTGACAACCTGTAGCCAGACGGATGCAATTGATCCCTGATTGAAATTCGAAAGACAGAAACTTTTGCTAAATGGATTGATGGATTATCTGATATTCGTACATGTGCACGGATTTTAGTCAGAATTGGGCGACTTGCTGCTGGTAATCCAGGTGATGTGAAACCAGTGGGTGAAAATATTTCTGAAATGCGAATAGATTATGGCCCCGGCTACCGCGTTTATTTCAAAAAAAACAGGACAAACGATTGTGGTAATTCTAGCTGGGGGTGATAAGCGAACTCAAAAAAAGGATATAAAAAAAGCTCAACAGCTGGCAAATAATCTTTAGGAGATAATCATGGCAAAAACAAAAACAACACGATTTGATGTCGCTGAGCACCTCCGTACACCGGAAGAAATGGCAGCATATCTTGAAGCCAGCATTGAAGAGGCTAATGGGGATGCCACACTTATTGCAAAAGCTCTGGGTGATATTGCAAGAGCCAAAGGTATGTCCCAAGTGGCAAAAGATGCTGGTCTGTCTAGAGAAAGCCTCTACAAAGCTCTTTCAGGTGACCGCAACCCCAATTTTGATACAATTCTAAAAGTTATTACTGCACTTGGTATTAAACTCCATGCAGAAGCAGTACATTCCCACACCGCATAGCCCAACAAAACCATCAAGGCGGACCGTAATCGCCTTCGGTGGTGGTTAATGCAGTTTCATGGCAAGCAAATCGTAAATATGAAATCAGTGAAGCCACTTATGGGCACCGTTGGGTAATATCTTTTCCTTGCCGATTGTGGAAATCAGGAAACATCCTGAAATCATATTAAGTTTATTGGAGAAACATAGAGGAGTATCTTTATCAGTTGATAACAACACTCGAAGAAGAAACTTACATAAAGTACTTCCATTTAGAGAAGTATCCGGTTGATGAGGATGATATTGCATTTGTTTTATGTGCGATTAACGGCAAAACTACTCATTTGATTACATATGACGCCCATCTATTGGAAATAAACGATTATTACGATTTCAGCAAGGTTATTTACATCTCTTTCATCAATTTTATTTTTAGATATATGACCGTTTATTTTTTAATTTTCAGCTTACAACAGAATATTTAAAGGAATTATCAAGTTTAGATATGTATTCTAGCCTTTTTTCAGTGATTTCTGAGATGATATTGAATCCCATTTTTCTTGCAATGTGGTTTGATGGGATTTCAGCTTTTTGTTCAATCAAAAGAACCTTTCTTGTCCCATTATCTCTAATATTCAAATTATAAGCAGCATGAGCAGTTGTGCCTGTTCCAGCAAAAAAATCAAGAATTAAAGCGTCATTTTTAGTCTGAGAAAGAATAAGATCTTCAATCAACTCAATTGGTTTAGGTGTTTCAAATACTTTTTCACCAAAGATTTCTTTTATTTGATTAGTTCCCCGTTCAGTTAGATACCTATTGTTATCCCAAATGCTTCGTATTTTTATTCTCTTTTTTGAACTGCTATAGTTTTTCACATAAACAGTGCCTTTTGGACTCGCATAAAGCTTCCAAGATTCATTTTTGGTCTTTTCTTGGCCCCAAAGCCAGCGTCGTTCTATTCCTTTGCTGTCAATTGGCCATGCTTTCTTAAGTTTATTATTGTGATTCTCCGTGAATACCTCGCCATTCTCATTAAAATAGAGAGGAAAAAACATATTCGGTCGATCTTCTTTCCTACTTGCATCTCCTTTTTTTCTGAAAAGACCATCAATTCTAAAGGAGCCATATTGGTCTTCTTTATTATAATTAGAAATATCATCTGGTAAGCCTAGTATTTTGCTGTTTCCCGACTTGCCATAAACAACAACATATTCATGGTTTACAGCAATATTCTTCTTGCTTCCTTTTCCGTTTTTACTCCGACATACAACAATATTGCCTAGAAAATTGTCTTCTCCAAAAACAGCATCAAGTAAAAACCTGATAAACGGTTGTTCATAGTCATCAATACTAACAGCAATAATTCCATTATTTGCTATTAATTCATGTGCCCATATTAACCTGGGAAGCATGAACGACATCCAGGCAGAATGAGATCCGAACCGCAGCAACTTGTTTCCCACTCTTGAATCATCATAAATAAAAGCGTTTTTTGTGTTATATGGAGGGTCTATGTAACAAAAATCTACAGAACGGAAGCCCTCTTGATTTAGAAAATATAACACGCCTAAATTATCGTTACAAAACAGGACACAATCATTTTCTAATAATTGCTGATCAAATCTTATATCTGAAAGTGAATATTCATTGATGTGTTTTTGGGTTTCTATTCCAAGTAATTCGGAACAGTGTTTAATTCTTTTAACAACATCTGATTTCATAACAATTATAAACCTAGTCTGAAAATCAATAACTTTTTAGATAGTATTAAATAATAACGGGTTAAAGGAACTCACAAAGAAACCAAAATGGTTTCGAAACTGATGAACTCTTCGTATGAGAAAACGCTTAAATTCAATGTTATCGGTGTTAACACAAAAAGCCAAGTTGCCAAAGCAGTATTATTTCGTAAGTGCCTATTCTTTATTAACAGTTCGAAAAGGTTTGTTTTGAAATCTCTGGTTTTATAAGAATATGAAATCCTAAGCACAATTGACTATAAGTAGCAACTTAACTGTTACATTCCTAGATACCATTTTTAATCAAAAATGGACAATAAATTCAATTATATTCTCTTAAGTGAATGCGAAGATTCCTAAAATGAATGTCATTGCGCTTAAAATTTCCATTAGAATGAAAAAATATCACGTTTTTATGCTGACTATTTAGTAGATTTTAAGCATTTTTCAAATCGTGACCGACAACGAGAGGGATTACGGTACTGGTTAAAATTCGCTTGCACAATATAATCAAGTGACGATACCATTTAATCATTGTTGAACCTGCCGTTATTCACTTCTTGTATTGCCCATGCGATACTTGTTGGAGTCGATAAGACAGGTGGAAATGGGGTGGGAATCCCCTGCTGTCCCGCAACTGTGATGCGGACGTTTTTGTTTAAAAGCGTCCGATGAGCCAGATCTTCTTTGATAAGCATTTCCTCGTGGAAAAGGGAATCTATCCGAAACAAGTATGGTATTTATTCCGCTTTAAAAGACTGAAAACTCAATATTGCCGCCAGACGTTTTGCACCGGGTTTTTGTATACCTGTTTTGAAAACGTCCATCTGAATGCTATGAGCAGGCAATCGATAAAACCTACAGGAAAAAAGCCGGATTAATCTCCAACCGCTTATCAAACTTCTTTTTAATAATTCGTATGAGGCAAAGATTATGAAACGATTAAAATGGTTACTCCCAGTTCTTTTTATTGTTTTATCATTGGCCGGATGTCAATCGGATGATGATGATGAGGATACCCAAGATTCACCGGATACATCTGCACCAACAATATCTGATTCTTCAGTTAATACATCAGGTATCAATGTCACTATGTTGAAACTTACATGGAACGAAGCTGCCGACGACACTGATAAATCATCCGAATTAACGTACACAGTTTATATGTCTGAAACTGATAATCTAAATGACCTGGATACCATAGACGACAATGGAACAGAATTGGGTAATACTGAAAACGGAACACCTGAATTCCTGGTTGATTCCTTATCCCGCAACACCACCTATTATTTTAATATTGTGGTAATGGATAACAGTGGAAATAAGTCGCTCTACAGTTCAACATCTGCCAAAACCAGAGCCGAAAGCGGCTTGGAGTTTTCAGGGCAATATATAGATGAAAATTATAATACTCCGGTTTCAAATTCGACTTCTCTATGGAATACAGGAGGTTCAAAATTTCATGTCATTGAAACCGATATTGTCAATGATTACCTGATTGCTTTAAACGATTCGGGAAACCAATGGAATCCGGGGAAATATAGCCGTTTTGATTGGATAGCGGATACCTCCGGTGATATTTACTATTGCCAGTCTGCATATAAGGAAGATACAGCAGAAGAAGCCAGAATGTTTGTTCCCGAACGTGATGATCCGTCAGCCAATAATTCTTGCGGTCAATTTACATGGTCAAAACTGGTACCCTATACAGACATCAGCGGAGATTTTATCGACAATAATAAAATTCCACATACCATATCCGTTACCGGATGGGTTATTGGGGAAAATGAATACGATATATCAATGCTGAATTCAATTGATGATTATGCCATTGTGTCAAAACCTAACCCTGATGATCCTTTTGACGACGAAATATACAGCCGTTTTGATTGGATGATCGATGCTTCAGACGATACTTATTTCTGTATTGCCAAAAGTAATATCACTTATTACGAAGCCTCAAATCTGGAAGGTGCTGATCTGCCAGACAGGAATAATCCCGCTGTTGGTGGTTGTAACGGCTCTCCCTGGACTCTTTTAACACCTTTAAATGAGTTCGGTGGAGAATATGTCGATAATATGTTTAAACCGCATATTATATCTGCAACCAGCTGGAAATGGCCGTATAACGGATTTTCAATTCTTAGCGTCGACACCAGCGAAGATTATCTGATCGCTTTAAATGATGCCGATAATGAAGAAAACGGCGAATTGTATTCCCGATTTGATTGGACAATGAATAGTGGAGATCTATATTTTTGCCATACAGTGAAAGATGCTGATAGCTCAGATGATAGTGATTTAAACAACGCTCCTGATGATACTAATCTTGTAAACGGATGTAACTCAGATCCCTGGAGGCAGCTATCTGCTTTTGATGAAATTGGGGGAGATTACAAAGATAATTATGGTGGAGTTCATGAAATTTCCGCTTTGCATTGGATCAATGAGTCGTTTAGCTTTTCTATTTTAGAAATCGATGTTTCAAACGATTTTATGGTCGCTCAAAACAATCCGGACAATTCAT
Organism: bacterium; assembly: GCA_041556995.1. GTDB lineage: Bacteria > SAR324 > SAR324 > XYD2-FULL-50-16 > XYD2-FULL-50-16 > JAHJTV01. The sequence continues at coordinate 51,610 of JBFFHJ010000023.1, forward strand.
GGTTCCCTAATTCATTCAGCCGCTTTAACTGGGTAGAAGATGCCACCGGTGATCTGTACTACTGCCAAAGTGTTTACAATGCCGATTCCGTCGATGCTGCCAGAAATGCACCTGATCCAACAGCAGATACACCAGCGATTAACGGCTGTGGAGATTGGAACTTTCCATGGTCTGAATTGATACCATACAATGAGGAGCCATAAACTTTAATTGCAGTTTTGAGCGATGAAGGATCTCTTTTGGAGTAAAAAACAATCGACATATTTGAAGGTAATATCTATCACCTTGAAAATGTTGTTTTTTTAATATCGCATAGACTCCATTGAGATTCTTCATATCGTCTTATGCTCCAATCTGAATAAAGATGGGGGACTAATTGTTCAACTCAGGGATCATTAAAAAATAATATGACATAGTCTGCTTGCATACGTACTGAAATCACTGGACATTTTGCCTACAGAACGTGAATTAATTTTTAAGTCGACCCATAATAACATTGTCATAGGATCTCGTCCTACTGTTTAGTGGTTGTTTCAACTGGCTTTCGAAATTTCGAACGCCCCTGAAACCGGTTTTAGCCAATTGTGTCGCAGCTTAAAAATATAGAATCTCTGTTAAACAGAAAATCAATCGATTAGTTACTTATAACCCTGGATTATTATTGAATTTTTGCAAGAACATTATCGTACACAAAGCGTATATATTGCTTCTGGGCATTTTTTTTCTTTTTCCCTGTATTATCAAGGGACAAGATGATACCAGTCCGATAACAAAGGATCCGACAACTGATGTTTTTGATAAGGATGAAATCGTTATCGAAGGATCACTGCTGGAAAACACGATTCAAAATACACCCAAAAGCGTCTCGGTTATCACTGAATATGATATTGAACAAACACCGGGAAAAGGGGTGATTGAGATTTTGTCCAAACAAGCCGGTATCAATATCATGAGTTTCTCCGGCCACGACAAACAATCCACCATCGATCTGCGTGGAATGGGAGCGACGGCCAACAGTAACGTTCTGATAGTTATTGACGGCATTCGACTGAATGCTCCCGATCTTTCCGGGGCTGACTTATCTGTGATTGATATGGATGATGTGGAGAAAATAGAAATCATTCGCGGGGCAGAGTCGGTTGTTTATGGTGATGGTGCTGTGGGTGGTGTGGTGAATATTTATACAAAAAAGGGCAAAAAAAAGCCTGAACTAAATCTCCAGGCCACTGTGAAAAGTTACAACACCACGGATACCGCTTTAAACTACTCACGAACCATCGGTCCCGTAAATATGCGTATTAACACCGCCTACTATGACACGGATGGATACAGGGACAACGGTTACTTTAATAAAAAAAGCGCCGGCATTAACCTTTCGGTTGAACTTTCAAAAAACCTGTCCGCTTCACTGGTCACGTCTTTTGTTTCCGATGAATATGGTCTACCGGGCGCTGTGGATATTGATAATATACATTCGGAAGATCAACGTACCAAAACTGATTATCCCGATGACTTTGGTGAAACAACAGATCTACGCTTAACTGCCGGATTGGAATGGAAAACAGAAAGTAACGGACGTATAACCATTCGGCGTGGATATCGATTTCGGGATAATGAATATGTAATGGGATACAATGCGGCGCTCGGCATATCAACGGATGAGGCTAAGGCTTATATCGAAGAAGATACCAAAACCTTTAACCTTGTATATACCCAGCCCTATAGCGTTAATGCCTTGCAGCATACTTTCAAATGCGGGTTGGATCACTACCGGAGTCATTACATCAGGGAAGCCAAATCTCAAAACGAACGTCACAACAGCAACACGGAAAGTCTGGGGGCTTTCCTGATGAACTCCTGGTATTTTACCAAAGCATTAAACATGAACCTGGGAGGGCGATCCAATGTATTCCATGGACGATTTCGTGAGGATGAACGGGAAAATGCAGGAACATTTGATAATCCAGTCTATGTTTGGAATAACGGTGAACTAAAAGATAAAAACTGGTCTAATCAATCCTATGATATTGGTTTTATTTATAGAATGGATAAAAAAACAAACCTGTTTTTTTCCCAGGCCTCCAGTTTCAGAACACCCAATGTGGATGAATTTGCCGAAGCCAATGAGGACCTGAGCCCGCAACATGGATATCATACTGAATTAGGCTGGCATTATGAAAATCCCGGTAATTTTATCTATTCAGTCTCATTTTTTCAGATTCGCATGGAGAATGAGATTTATTATGGGACAGATGAAACAACCGGTTTGCCTGAAAACAGAAACTACGCCGATATTACGCTGCGTCGAGGTGTGGAAGGGGAAATAAAATGGTATCCGACTGATCTGCTTTATTTTTGGGGGAATACCACTTATTTAAAGGCTGAATTTGAAGGCAGAGGAACCACCATTCCGCTGGTACCGGAAATAAAAACAACCGTTGGTATGGAAGCGACGATAAATAACCGGTTCGCCATCTCCATAACAGGCACTCATGTGGGAGAACAATTTGACGGCAACGATGAAACCAACAAAGAATGGGAAAAACTTGATGCGTATAGCGTCTTTGATAGTAAAGTCACCTATGAATTCAGAAAAGGACGAAAGCTGTTTTTTGGAATCAATAATATTTTCAATGAATTATATTCAACTGTGGCTTATAGCCAGACTTATTATCCTATGCCGACACGCAACTATTATTGTGGAATCCGGTGGAAAATTTAATTTTATTCAGGGGTTGGCTGGTTCGCCCAGCCATTGTCACTCGGAAGGAAGCCAAAGGCGACATTAATAAATTGATTTCATGAAATTCATTTGGCATAAAATGGACTAAATTACTGGCATGTTATCATCCACGACAGTTGTTAAACCTCGTCATTCATTTTTGGTTTTAAGAGAACTTTTGTTATCACATATTGGAGATAATTACTAAAATGACTGGACTTCAGAATATAAAAACATTTATAGATGCATATCGGCGTTTGGGAGTTTGTCTTATTCTCAGTTTTATACTGCTAAGTGAGTCGGCTATTGGGGGGCCTTATGCACCGGCGGTGGGAAAGAATGGATCTACAGCTGTTTCCAAAGACAGTTCGGAATTTGGCGCTTGGGCAACCGGATATATGAATCTTGTATATGGAAACAGTGTAACAGACACTTGGAAAACACCGGCAAAGGCATTGGGAGCAGCCACGGGCCAATCAACAGACATTGTTTCTCTGGGAATGGGCGGCACGATTACCCTGACCTTTGATCAGCCTATACAAAATGGTCCAGGTTGGGACTTTGCTGTTTTTGAAAACAGTTTCAGCGATACTTTTCTGGAACTGGCATATGTTGAGGTTTCATCCAATGGCATCGATTTTGTTCGATTTGAAAACCATTCGCTGACGCCATCACCTGTGGGAGGATTCGGAGTTGTTAATACTACCGATATTGATGGACTGGCTGGTAAATATCGCGTTGGCTATGGAACACCGTTTGATTTGGTCGATCTTGTTTTTATGGAAGCGGTGACCAACGGTACGGTTGATTTGACATCCATAACCCACATCAAAATAATAGATGTAATTGGAGATGGTTCCTGCCTGGATTCAGGCGGGAATCCCATCTATGATCCTTTTCCGACCTACAACAGCACCGGTTTTGATCTGGAGGCGGTCGGGATTCGGCAGTCCGCCAATAATAATCCACCGTATCAACCGGTTTTGTTATCTCCAACCGATACTTCAACCGATGTTTCCTTGACAACGGTTTTAACCATCGATGAATTTTCCGATCCCGATGTTGATGATGGTCATCAGTTTACTTATTGGCAGTTAGCTACCAGCAGTTCGTTTGATTCTAACGCGCTGATTTTAGATGTTGTCTCCGGGACACAATTAACCAGCCTGACCATTCCTCATCTTTTTTTAACAGGAAATACCACTTATTACTGGAAAACCCGTGTTTATGACACTGCCGGCAGTGCATCCGATTGGTCCGACCATTTCGAGTTCACTACTGCTGATGTTTCCCTTGATACAAATGTTTTTACCCTGGACTGGGACAATGACGGCTCCACAGATGCCGACATTCCGACCATTACGGTATTTAATTCCGCAGGAGAAACCATTAACATCGGCGTACAAGCCGATTCAAATATCGATACCATCGAAACCATTATCAACTATGATTCGGATGAATTTGATTTATCAGATGATATTTCCCATCCAAAATCACTTCCCTTGGGTGTTATTGGCTTAAAAATCCAGGTAGAAGACCCCGACCAACCGGTGGTTTACCTGACTGTCTATTTATCAAAAGAGGCTTCGGCGAACACTAACTGGTATAACTATGATCAGATTGGGGGATGGTCTGAAAACAACGATGCTTTTATGAATGATAAAAGGAACAGAATCACATTGAAGCTGAAAAATGGCTCAATTAAAGACGGTGATAATGACGGGGCAAAAAACGGTATTATCATTCATGTCGGCGGCATTGGTGTCACTAAAAAAGAATCACCAACAAAAAGCGATGAAGCAGGTATTGGTGAAAATGGCGGGTGTTTTGTCTCCACTACAAAATCAAAATTTAGCTTTAACCATTTGTTATTAATAACGTTAATACTTTCTACCTTGATTGTTACAGCCGTTATGAACACTGTAAAACATCAGGTTCAATCAAACAAAAAGGATAAAAAATAGTAAATAATTGCCCACGGCATGAATGAGTATTGGTGAAAACAGATGTTTTTCCAATTCATAAACCACCGCAAACAAAATGCCACCTAAAAGTGGCACCACGGGAAAAATAAATTGTGACGTATGAAAGGTGGAAAACAGCAGGGAACTGATAATAACGGCCAGACTCCTCCCCCATTGACGGATAAAGTTATAAATGAATCCACGGAATAACAGTTCTTCAGCCAGGGGAGAAAGGATACAAACAATGATAAAAAACTGAACTCCAGAAATACCGGACGGTATTCGAGCATGTGGAATCAAAGATAATAAACCGGTGTCAACGACTTTTAAGAAAAGAACAACAATCGCCATTATCGCACTGATAACAATAGCTAATTTAGTTTGTTTTAATAGCTCAAACCATTTGATTTGATTGAATCTAAAAGGGGAAAAACGTTGTTTTAACAGCCAAAACAGGAAGCCAATCTCAAAACACCGGATAATGGAAAGCTTGAGATACTTATTCATATCCATCACACTTCCGGTTAAATGGCCAATTAATTCAATAAAAAAAACGGCCAGAATAGCTGATACAAACGTTTTTAGAGTAATATTCCGGGATTCCATTCGGCTGAACTGGTTTTGAATATCTGAATAAAAAGAAGGAGCACTAATGACTGAAAGTTTTAATAACTCTTTAATTGATCAATTGGGTGTGTTGGGCTATCCGCTACTGATCTGCACTTGCCTGATTCTGGCAATCGTGTTTGAACGTTTTATTTTCTTTGTTCTGACCTACCCCATATCCAAACAAGTGATAAATACAATTGTCAAGCAAAAGCAACAGTCACTGTCAGAAGATCTGAAACATTCACTGGAAAGTAATCCATTTGGTCGAGTTCTTTTGGATTTAATGGATCACAGCGATATGCCGTTTATAGAAAGAGAACAGTATTGTTCCGCCCGTTTGCTGGATGTGGAGCATCGTTTGACCCGGTTTTTGCCTGTTTTGAAGATACTGGCCACTATCAGCCCATTACTCGGGTTATTGGGAACCGTGCTGGGAATGATCGATTCTTTCAAACTGATTTCAACCATCAATAAACCTATCACTCCATCACTGGTTTCAGGGGGGATTTCCCAGGCACTTTTAACAACGGCGGTCGGTCTGTGCTTAGCCATTTTGGCTCTGGTGCCTTTATCCCTTTTTCAGATGAGGGCGAATAAACTGATGCAACAACTGATTCAGCAATTAAACCTGATGAATCTGTTTATCCAAAGATGCAGCAGGAATTAGAATTGTCTACTACAAACCTATTCAAAAACAGACAAAAATGATTCAACTTTCAAAATACAGTAACTCCAACGATACCAGCGATGGGCTTGATTTAACTGCTTTGATCGATGTGATTTTCACCCTGATCATTTTTCTGGTGTTGACCATGGGAACCACCCAGATCATGACCGATATAAACATTACCCATACGAAAAAATCACAGGTATCCAGCAACTTGAAAAACCATCCCATTGTGGTTGAGGTCAGCCAAAGCGGGCAATATTGGAAGTTGGATGATCAACTGATAAAAGAATTTCCGCAATTCAAAAATCAGTTTTTGACATCATATGGAGATCAGCAACAACGTCCAGTGGTATTAGCCCTGGAAAAAACCCTACCGGTGGAAAAACTGGTGGCATTAATGGATTTCCTCTCTATGAATGGATTTAGCAATATTCAAATCGTCAGCCAATGGACTCCTTAGAAAAATACCCACCCAATTTTATGTTTGGCAGTTTATTAGCTGTTTTTCTGGTGGTATTTCTTTATTTATCCCAAACCATTCAACCACCAATGACGTCCGGGATAAGAATCCCTATAAAACAGACGTTACAAATACGCCTGAAAACAGCTCCCAAAGAACCATCTGTTCATCCTCAAAAAACTGAATCATCTAAAATTAAACAGACTAAAAAACAAAAAGAACAAACCATTCAGGAGCCAACAATAGATCCCATTCTTTCAAACCATCAGCCGGAAAACAGGGTTGTTTTAAAAAAGAAAGAGATTCCTGAACCCATCAAAACCATGGAAAAGCCAACCCCTGTGGAAAAGACCATTCCCGAAAAAGAAACGCCTGTTATTAAAAAACAGACACCACCACTTGATATCGCCAAGCCAATTGAAATAAAAGAGAAATCAGTAGAAACAGCACAATCCAAGACTGTCCCCGGAGAAAAGGAAGCCTCAACTGTTAAACAATCCGGCCAAACTACAGAACCTCAGCCGAACTGGCGTCAACTTGTGATGAGTTTTTTCCGGCAGGTTGATCAAGACGATTATTATCCAAGGACCGCCAAAAGAAGATATCAACAAGGCACAGTTGTTTTACTCCTGACATTACAGGGACAAGGAAAACTAAAATTAACCGGTATTGAAATTGCAAAATCCAGTCGTTACAGCCACCTGGATCAAGCAGCCAAAACAATGATTCAGGATAACCAGGCAGATCTGGAAGATTTCCTGAAACCTTACATGATTTCGCTGGCCAAACCTGTTCAATTTCCTATAAACATCCGCTTCAATTTGAAATAGCGTTTCGTTCCAGGCTTATAATTTATACCATAACTCTAAAATTACCTGAATATCATAAAACCTTGTCAGGGCATTTTGCCAAACGTGCAAGTTGTGTAACAACAGTACAATCGTAACTATTCAGAATTACTCTGGCTTTTTCTCATTCCAGCGAAGGCATAATATCAATAAGTCAAGCTCTGTCATCCTGAGTAGGGACGATGAAATCGCTTCGAACCTGATCCGCAACAGATCAAGCATCTGGAAACGATTTTTCCGATTCGCCCTGAAATTGTTTAAATTATATCAACAATTTTAGCCGTTTAGTAATCGAAGACCATCCAGGATTTTTACTCAAAATAATCCTCAACATATTCACTGAAACGATCTATCACTTCCGGTAGGTTTTCCCGACCAAAACCGATGCGGATATGGTTGTTTTCAAACTCGAACAAGCTGGAGGGGACTAGCATGATGCCGCTTTTTTCCACTAATTGGTCACAAAAACGTTGAGTATTATCAACTGTTAACATACGAGGAAAACAGATCGATCCACCTTTGGGTCTGTTCCAACTGAAATGTTTTTTGTATTGACCCAAAAAGCTCGTCAGTACTTTTAAATTCCTATGAATCCGGGATTTATGCCTGGAAATGATCTGATCTCCATTGATGAGGGCGATAATGGCCAGGATTTCGCTGGGAGCACTACTGCATATGGTGGTATAATCCTTCAGATAAGCCATTTCAGACAATATTGTTTTGGCTTGGGAAACCATCCATCCAATTCTCAGTCCAGGTAAACCGTAACTTTTCGACATACCGAACAGTGAAAAAGCTTTGTCATACAGTTCACAAGCCGAAGGCAATGTCCGGTTTTCTCCTATTTCCAAAAAGCGATACATTTCATCCGATAAAAGATAGATGTTTTTTTCCCGCACCAGAGTAATAATATCCTGAAATTCATTTACTGTGGGAAGATATCCGGTAGGATTGTGGGGGAAATTAACCACCACCAGTCTGGTATTTTCCTGAATCAATGAATCCAATTGTTGAATATTGAACGCCCAACCATTGGATTCATCGGCTATCCATTTAGTCACTGTACAGCCTAGAGACCGGGCAATTTCATACAAGGATTGATACCCCGGAAAGGCACAGACAATATGGTCCCCAGGTTTTAACAATGTCTGCATCAATAGAAAAATGCCTTCTTCAGGCACCATGACCAGGGTATTCTCCGCATTAATTCCCTTATACAAATCAGCAATTAGCTCCCTTAAAAACGGATGCCCCCATGTTTCCGTATAACTCAGCTTTAACGATTCCCACAGTTTCAGTGTTTCAGCATCTGCCATATCCAGCAGTTCGTTCAAAGTCAGTGCTTCGCAGTCTGAACAGGAAAGCAAATATTTGGCTGAAAATTCATATTTGGCAAAATATCTTTCCAAGGCAAAATGTTCTATTTTCATCTTATTTCTTGATCTGAAAGTTTTTAAAATGCAATTAATAACAACGCCGAACCGGCAGTGAACACTCCGATCCACTGACGACCATGCAAACGTTCCTTTAACACCAGCCACGCCAACAAAACAGTTGAGGCCGGGTATAAAGAAGAAAGTACAGCAGATATATCAAGTCGCCCCAAGCTGGATGCCAAGGCAAACAAAGCGTTTCCTATCGAGTCCAGCATACCGGCTAAAAAGATATATAAAAACTGACTTGGTTTTGGTGCGGGAACAAGCCTTTTTTTAATCAAAATCATAGTAAATAGAAAAACAGAAGTGAATTTGGCTGCGATTAATGGTCGTATAATACCTCCTTCACTGGCCTGATCTACACAGATAAAGAACAAGCCAAACCCCAAACCGGCAAAAATGGACAGATATAACTCTCTTTTGCTTACTCCTGATTCTGCTTTCTGCCATGACAAAATCCAAACAGAAGCTATGGCCACTCCCATTCCAACAAGTTGCGTCATCTTTGGAAAACCTTCTGTTATAAAGGAAAAGCAGATAGGTACCAAAGCGGTAACAATGGCTGATAAAGGCGCAACAATACTCATACGACCATCAGCCAAGGCTGTGTATAAAGCGATGATCCCCAAAACACCGCCGACTCCAGCCAAACTTCCACAGGCCATGTATCTGACACCGATTTCTGGTTCAGGGAAAAAAATACTCAAAAATAATAAAAAACAAAGACCTATCAGCTGAGAGAAAAAAACAATCGACAGTATATTTCCGCGTCTGGATGCAAATCCGCCGCTGAAATCAGCTGCTCCCCAAATGATGGCACTTCCAAGACCATAAGTTACGGCCAAAAAATCAGTACTCAACATTATCTTACCTTAGTTTACAATGTAATAGAAACACATGGTGCTTGAACCTCCCCTGAAAATCTCCACTTCGGCTGTAATCCTCAGAAAAGAGGGGAAATAATGTAAAATCACCATTTACCCCATAGTATAATTCTGCTATTTTTCTAAAGTAAAATTAATTGTTTTAATTCTAAATTAAATTCTCTAATGATTGTTGTTTATGTTCGACTATAAGCTGATCGAAGCGCTGGCCATGGTAGTTCAGGAAAACGGGTTTGATAAGGCTGCCCGGCGGCTTTTTATTACCCAATCAGCAGTATCACAGCGGATTCGTTTGCTGGAGGAACAAACCGGACAGATTGTTGTCGTTCGATCAAATCCACCGAAAGCAACTGCTGCCGGACAACGGATGATCAAACATTATCAACAGGTAAAATGGCTGGAAGATGATTTACTGGATACTTTCACTCCCCAGGAACAAAGACAGTTTGTTGTCCTGGCAATCGGGATTAACCATGATAGTCTGGCTTTCTGGTTTCCGGATACGGTGATTGATTATTTAAAAAACCATCGGGTTTTGCTGGACTTAAGATCCGACGATCAGGAGCAGACGGATCAACTGCTGAAAGACGGTGAAGTCATCGGCTGCATTAGCTCAAAGGATCAAGTGATCCAGGGTTGCCGACGGGATTACCTGGGACATATGGATTACCGAATGGTGGCAACACCAGGATACATGGCAGAATGGTTCCCCGGTGAGGTTAATCTTAAAACCATCAGCCAAGCCCCTATTTTTATTTTTGATCGAAAAGATGAACTTCACCTTCAATTTTTCAAGCAGGCTTTGGGAGACTCACCATCAGATTTTTCAGCCCATTATCTTCCTTCTGCCGAACAATTTGTCGCTCTTATCCTGGCAGGGCTGGGTTGCGGATTGTTGCCGGACCGCCAAAGTCAAGAGTATCTGAAATCAGGTGAGCTGGTGGAATTGGTGCCGGGAAGTTTTATCCATGTAAAACTTTACTGGCATTGCTGGAATATAAAGTCTCAGTTGTTGGATGAGTTTACCCATTGCCTGGTTAATAATGCCCGTGAATTGCTGGATTATACATAGATGTACCTTTAACAGTATTTGTGTTGCCATTTAAACTCTTCAGAAAGATAGTACTCGCTAACTAAAGACTGTCTTACCCAAATTGAAACTATAATGAAAACAAACTATTTGAATGTCTTAATCTAAACCTGTAAAAAAGGTAAAACATCAATCAGGCATAACATCACGATTTTCTCTTTTCATCACTTATTAAGAATAATTCAAAATGAGGGAGCCGTGAATTGTGCAAAATGTCATATGACCTTACAGATCACAGAACGACAGGGCGTAGAAATTGACTTTTGTCCGGCTTGCCGGGGAATTTGGTTAGATAGTGGAGAGTTGGATAAAATTATCGATCGGTCAAAAAGCTATGACCAGCCGAATTCTTCAGGGTACGATCATCACAGAGGATACAAAGACTCCGATAAGTACTATAAAAAAAAAGAAACATTTTATTGAAGAACTATTTGATATTTTTGACTAATATTTCCAGGAATCTGTTAAAAAGGCGATTTTGGTTATTTCATCTGCTTTTTGGTAAGTGAGTATGTATCTTGCCACAAAGGATAGTTTCATAAAGTCAAAATTAGTGTATTTCAAACCCGCTGTTCTCAATTAAGGAAAACAGTGGGCGATAATCAAAATCTTATCATTTTCCCTTGAAAACATTTCTAAAATCGCTGCCAGTTGGATTCTGAAATATTCTTAAATCAAACTCCGGGATAACCGCCAGTACATGATCAAAAATATCCGCCTGAAAAGCTTCATAATTTGCCCATTCACTGTCTTTACAAAAAACATAGATTTCAATAGGTAGTCCATTCTCTGTGGGCTTTAACTGTCGCACTAAAAAAGTCATGTTTTGATTAATTAATGAATGATTCTTCAAATAGGCAATTAGATAGGCCCTGAGAATACCTATATTGGTCATTCGTCTAAGATTGATCTGACTGGCCCCGTCAACTGTTTTATTGTGCGCTTCCAATTCGTCCTTTTTAGTCTGGATATATTGTGAAATATACTGAATATTTTGAAAACGTTCCAACATCTCTTCATCGCAGAATTTAATCGAATTTATATCGATATGGATTGCTCTTTTGATCCGTCTTCCACCCGATTCCTTCATCCCCCGCCAGTTTTTGAATGATTCACTGATCAGGGCATAGGTTGGAATCATGGTGACTGTTTTATCGAAATTTTGTACTTTTACCGTTGTTAATCCCACCTCGATTACATCGCCATCGGCTCCATATTTTGACATCTCTATCCAGTCACCCAACGTTACCATTTTATTGGCCGTTAATTGAATTCCAGCGATAAATCCCAGAATTGCATCCTTAAAAATAAACATAAGTACTGCCGTCATAGCTCCTAAGCCACTAAACAGATAAATGGGAGTTTTATTAATGAGTAGTGAAATGATAAAAATACCACCAACAAAATAGTTGAGTAGTTTAGCAACTTGAATAAAACTTTTAATGGGAATTTTCCGTGAAACGTTGAAGGTATTATAGATATCGTGAGAAGCGTTTAATAATGCATCAATAATCAGGATTGCCAAAATGACCATATAAATTATCAAGGCGGTTTGAAGATAAAATATGATTTTTGAATCCTCTTCAAACACAAGAGGTATCAGGAGATATAAAACAATGACGGGTGCCAAGTGGGCAAGCTGTTTAAAAAAGTTACGCTCCTGAAGGGCATCGTCCCAATTGGATCGTGTTTTGGCAACGAAACGATAGACACCTTTAAGTAGAAATCGCTTTGTAAAATAATCAACAATGATGGTAAGAAATAGGATCAATAAAAAACCGAGACCTTTTGATATCGCTATGTTAAGGTCCGTAGTTAGCCCAAAGCTTTGCAGCCATTGTTGAATTACAGTTATCATACTGCCTCCGATAAAGATGTTTTTGAGAAGTTCCTTTTCTCTTTTATTGTTCTTTTTTTTACACGTTGGAAGACCATCAATTTATAATCATTTCAGGTATCATTATCGTGTTTGTTTTACATGTAATCTATGAATAACCACTTCTCCCCTTGTATTAAAGCGAACAGGAATTCCCGATGTCCCTATCCCGGTGTGAGTGAAACCTTGCATCTTTTTGTAACTCCAATCACCTTGATAGTACTTCCTACCTCGATCCAGGTGCTTTAAAATCGGAATTCCTCCAGGTAGACATATTTGGCCTCCATGTGTATGTCCACATAGATAAAAATCGATTCCCATTTCGGCGGCAACATCATACAATTCGGGTGAATGAATCAGGGCAATGGAAAAATCTGCGTCGGCATGTTCCAAGGCGTGAAGTGCCTGATCAGTATAATAATAATGAACATCGTCAGTACCGATCAGTCGAATTTGATCTTCTCCTTTTTTAATAATCCATGATCCATTGATCAACATATGAACTCCCATTTTTTCCATGGGATTTACCATATGGCAATCATCATGATTGCCCAGAACACCGAAAAAACCGTGTTTGCTTTTGATACCCTTTATCAGATATTCCAGTTTATCCATAATTTTCCGATTGACTCCATGGAGTTTCGTCCGGTAATCACCTGTTAGTACACATAAATCCACCTCCTGATTATTGAGAACATTCAGTACACTTTTTTCTATATCTTTCATGCCATCCAAATGCAAATCAGAAAGCTGTAGAATGGTAAACGCCTCAAAAGCGTCTGGTAGATTGGGAAAATGCCAGGGAATTGTTCGAAACAAAAGATCTTTCGCATTCTCCACACCTTTTTTATATAACCCCACAGTTTTTATCATCACTTGAAAAACATTCATCATAAAATAAAGCGTGTACCAATGATGATGACCTTTATTACCATACCGTTTGCTTTTCAGATTCTCAATTTCCATCCAGAACCGGTTCGCAGCCCATATCTGGCGACGATCAATTAAACGTTTTTCAATATAAGAAGATTGAATAAAAGGAGGGAGGTTTCCGTTCGGTTTAACTAAAAAGTCTTCTTCCATGTAAAATTATATAGTAATAGTAGACGAGATATATTCAGATGAAAATTATGTAATAATACAAAGATTCCTGCCGGAGATCAAACAATTTGAGGAAGTATCACAATCTATGTTTCACATCGTTATGACCCTTAAAGGCATAAGTGCAAAATTAACCGCTGCTTTCTTCAGAATCGTATGTGGTGGTGTCCAGATATTGGAGCAATATAGATATCAGCTGATCTTCTAAATGGTTTTGCTTTTTCCTGATGGAGTACAACCCTTTATATTCTTGATATTAAATAAAAAAACCCGAATAGAGTTATCTCAAATAAATTGAAATAGTCTATTCGGGCAAAACTGTTGATTTAGAGTAGGAGTTACACCCACTCCAACTCAAAATCCGTTTTCTATTGGTATCTCACTCTGCACATTACCTCCTTAGCGCCTGAATTTACGCCTTTTGATGTTAAAGGAAGAATGCCTGTGTCTGACATTGGGTGACAAAGTTTAACTGTAGGTTAAAAAAAAACCAAATGCAAGCACATTTGTCCCCTGATACGGAAGATTGCATTCAAACCTTACTGAATAAAAACCTCTCTCTTTCTCAAAACAGATAAACTGTTTTAAACCTGGACTCCCAATGAAACAAATATATTGATATCAACTTTTGTTCCGGTAAAGCCTAACTAAATTCTCATGTTTTCCTAATCATATCATCATGCTGTACCGGTAGATTTAACATAAAAGTCACCTGCATATTTTAAGGTTTTGGAATAATTTGCCCCTTAATATCTTTGAGATCTGGGATAATAGTAAAAAGTTGTGTGGTTTATAAAAAACGAGTTCATTTCAACATTATTAATTAAAAGGCTTTTAAACTTATCAAATCAAAATCTAACAGAATTAATGAGTTCCTCATGAAGATTCGATTAAAAAAAACATTTGCCCTTCGTAATCGACTAAGAATCGGTTTTGCTTCGATTATTACCATCATTGTAATTATGAGCGGTATTTCATTTTGGTCAAATTGGTATATCAATAAAACACAGAAGAAATTTACCAATGCTCAACGGGAGGTAGCAAATGCTATAAAGCTGACAAAATTAACAGAAGAGTGTTTGACTGAATTAAACCATTCTGTTTCCCAACAGAATCTTTTGCTGAGAACTTTTTATGAGAATCTGCTTCAAAACAAAAAGCAGATCGGCGTTTTCGATCCATCGGATGATCCCTTAACCACTTTCCTTGACAAATCGGTTGATCAATACTCCCCAATCCTTGGCGAGCAATTCTTGAAAACCATTGAAAATATGCAACAAACCCAACAAAATATATTAAAACTGGAAGCCAAGGTGCAAAAGACCTGGCGAGCAAGACACGAAGGTCTATCGGAAGAACTGAATCCATGAAAGTGAATCATATTGCCAATTTAGCTCAAAAAATCGCAATGATTTCGAAAAACTCACTTCTTGGCTCCAGGCAAACAGCCGAAGCGGTTTGCGATCTTACCCTAAAATCCATTGATGTTAAAAAAATGCTGGAAAGCCGGTTTAAAAAAGTGAGTTAGTTCTTTGCCCAAGGTATCAATTTGTATTTTAATAAGACCGAGTGCTTTTTTCCATTTTCATGATTTCTTCCTGTATATTCAACGTTTTGGACAGATGAACAGCTTGTGTAAGGCGGTGATGTTGTCTATGTTCATCCGCTTTCAATTTAAATTTTCGGATTTTATAATCCATATTTATCTAATATAACCTCTAATTCTTCTGTCCAGACGTCATAGGCTTTTTTTCTGAGATGCAGGCCATCGAAAGTGTATTTTTTTATCAGTCGTTTATCTTTTGATAGTCTCTTATTCAAATCAATAAAATCGATTTGGTTTGCCTTGGCATATTCTGATAACCGTTGATTCAGTTTTTCCACCTTGGAATTAAAGCGTTCGGTATCTTTATTTGAGTATAATGTCGATTGAATCACAGGAATAATTTCCCTGGAACGGAAAGCTTCCACTATATATTTAAAATTTAGAAATATATATTCAACATTGAATCCACTTGCAATATCGTTAATCCCGCCCATGATAAATACAATCCTGGGGTTGTGAATATAAACATCTTCCAAGCGTAAAATAAAACCTTGAGTTTTATCGCTGATTAAACCTTCGTTGAACACATTGGATCGGTTCAGTATCTCATCCCATTTTCCACCCTTAGTAATTGAATCTCCAAACATCACAATAGTAGTATTGGTTTTTTCGGGAATAACTGTTTTTTGAAGGTGGCTTTCAACTCCGCATGTTGAATTACAGATACAAAATAAAACCAAAAAAACAACAAGTTGCCGAATTTTTCGTTTTGATTTCATAGATTTACATTCCTTTTAATGCTTAACTGTTAAACATTTTTGACGATTATTGAGTGCAAATAAAACAAACCAGCGATGAGAAACTCCGGGTAAAGCTATTCATCTTAAATTTAATACGAAGAAGTCTGAAAAAATCTTCCTATAATATGTAAACATTGATAAAGGCAGCATGTCGCATAAACCTGATTGAGTAAACTCACAGTTTTGTAAGGTCAGGGCTATTACTCAACAATACAATCCCCACAATAATTCCTACGGATATCATCCGTTTAACCAAGTATTTTCGATATACCGGTTTGATTTTTTTATCCTCATTGAAATATTCATTTTCGGCTCTTTCTGTTTCCAGTTTTACATTACTAAAGACATTTCGCAAAATGAATACCAACAGGTACTATCCTATAGTTATAGAATATTTTAATATCATTTGGCAATGTAGATAAAACTGTTCCCGAAATTAGGACAGTTGGTTTTCCCGATTTCGGGAAAGCCCGGTAATAGAACTCAAAGCGACATCTCTGTTGGTTTGAGCATATCCTTGTCTACTGTATTGACAGCGGCTTTCTGCATTTAACACAGTAAAGTGTTGAATGAAGTCATTTGCTTTTGGCCTTGAAAGATCTTTCGTCGGACATCCTATTAACTAACTGGACATTTTTATTATAAATTTCAACCAAGTATAAAGTGGAAAACCCATTATACCAAAACTAAGTTAGTTGCAAAAATTTTGCCGGCTTGCCAGCATATGTCACTCAGGATGACAGAAGGTAGTATCGCTAAACTCAATGACATTAATCCATACGTGGCCGCCAAAGAATCTGCCTGTATATTCAGTCCGCTTTGGCCTGACAAAACTATTTCAAAAACTTGATTCCTTATTCTATCAAACATCTAACGTCTCGCCCATACAGCATTTTAAATTCACTATTTTGATTTTAACATGTTTTATTTATGGACAAACATCCGTTGAAAAGTATTCAATCATTCTTGTAACGATATACAGCTTTTTATATTGAAGAAAACGACCGGAACCGAGAGTACAATATTCTTCATTCAAACAATATAAGTCTGTTTTTTCAATGATTTATATTTAACATTTTTTAGGATTAAGTAATGAACTTGACATTTTATGGTGCAACTCGCGAAGTTACCGGCTCCATGCATATGATCAGCACACAAGATGACCAGATTTTATTGGACTGCGGAATGTTTCAAGGACGACGTAAAGAAACTCAGATTAAAAATCAATCCTTTGCTTTTGATCCGAGAATGATTTCCAACATGGTGTTGTCCCATGCTCATATCGATCATTCCGGGCGTATTCCATTATTAGTCAAAAACCAATTCGCCGGCAGAATCATCTGCACTAATGCCACCAAAGATGCCTGTCGATATCTCCTGCTTGACTCTGCCCATATCCAGGAATCAGATGCCGAGTATTTAAACTACAAAGCTGCCAGAGGAATGCTGAACCGTGTGGAATATACCAATAAGGAGAAACGGGATATTAAAAAAGCCCTGAAGAAAGAAGGTCATCGTCTGAACACCGATGCTATTAACGAAGTAATGGAAGAGTATCATCTGGAAAAGGTGAGTCCATTATATTCCATGAAAGATGCCGAAAACGCATTGAATCACATTGAAGGCGTCCCTTACGGACAATCCGTTGATATCGGAAAGCATATTTCCTGTACTCAATATGATGCCGGACATATTTTGGGTTCTTCAATAAGTGTTGTTCGATATAAACCAAAAAACAGACAATTCACTGTATGTTTTACCGGTGATATCGGTCGTTTTGATAAACCGATCATTAAAGATCCCAACCTGTTTTTTAATGAAGAGGATAGAGATATTGATCTTCTGGTTATGGAAAGTACATACGGCAATCGATTTCACGAACCGGCGAAAGACACAAAGGGTGAACTTCAAGCTGTTATAGAACGATCAGTCAGCAGAGGGGGCATCATCCTGATTCCTGCTTTTTCATACGGCAGAACACAAGAGATACTGTACCTGTTGCATGAACTGTATAATGAAAACGCAGTACCGAAAATACCAGTATATGTTGACAGCCCGCTTTCAAGTAAAATTACCAGGGTTTTTGGTGAGCATCCGGAGGTATATGATAGGGAAACCCACGAAACCTTTTTAAGCAACGGTCAAAATCCCTTCTCTTTTAAACAGTTGAAGTTTATTGAAAGTGTCGAAGAGTCGATGGCCCTGAACAGGGAAAAGTCCCCCCACATTGTTATTGCCTCTTCAGGGATGTGTGAAGCCGGCAGGATACTTCATCACCTTCGCTATAAAATTCACAATCCAAAAACCACTATCCTAATCGTCGGTTTCATGGCGGAGCACACACTGGGAAGACGAATCCTGGAAAAAGGTAAAGAATTTAACGACAACGGTAGAAAAGGCAATGCTCCAACTCAAAAAATCCTTAACAAGGAATACCCCCTCTACGCTCATGTTGAAATGATCAGTGGTTTCAGTGCTCATGGAGATCAATCGGAATTGTTTCGATTTTTGAAAGAATCTAACCTGAATGTTAAAAGGATAGCGGTTGTTCATGGAGAAGAAGAACAATCAATGCAATTTGCTGATAAACTTAATGAATCCGGTTATCAGGCCTTTGTACCCTTCAGTGGGCAGATGGTGAGAGTGTAATGGGAACGGAAATTGTAGCTTTTTTCTCCATGAAAGGGATATTATATAACAATAATATGATCTCTTTTACTTGAAGGAATCTTTTACATGGAGTGGTGGATTTTGCAATTCCAACCTGAAGCTCATAAAAAACATAAGACGACTGTTCTAAAAAAAAACAAATCACTCGATTTTGAGCATTTTTTAGAAGCGTAAACATCTATAATTATGGACTAATATGGGTGAAAAAATAAATGTCGGCATATTGTTTGGGGGAAAATCAGCAGAACATGAAGTGTCTCTTCAATCAGCCAAAAATATTATCGATGCCATAGACAAGGACAAGTATCGTCCCATCTTGATTGGTATCGATAAATCCGGGACCTGGCATTTAAATGATAAAAGCAGTTTTCTCTTAAATGCTGACAATCCAAAACTGATAAAACTGAATCAGGCGAGCGATCATGTGGCATTTGTGCCGCAAGAAAAAGGTGCTATTATGAATTTGACCAAACTGGAATCCACCGACAAGGTTGACGTTGTGTTTCCAGTTTTACATGGACCGTTAGGTGAGGATGGAACCGTCCAGGGATTGTTGAAACTGGCAGGAATTCCTTTTGTTGGCGCTGGTGTTTTGGGATCTGCGGTGGGAATGGATAAAGATGTGATGAAACGTCTTCTGCGGGATGGAAAGCTACCCATCTGCCGGTTTATAACTGTCATGGATGAAAATGAAATACCCACATTAAACGAGGTTGTTGATCAGCTGGGATTACCGTTTTTTGTAAAGCCGGCAAATATGGGTTCGTCAGTTGGTGTTTCCAAAGTGTCCAATCAAATTGAATACGATGCAGCACTCCGTGAAGGTTTTGACTACGATACCAAAATTCTGATTGAGGAAAACGTCGAAGGAAGAGAAATAGAGTGTTCTGTGTTGGGCAACCAAAACCCCATGGCTTCTGTCCCGGGAGAGGTTATCCCAACCCATGATTTTTATTCCTATAATGCCAAATATATTGATGAAAACGGCGCTGTTCTTGAAATTCCGGCAAAACTTCCAGACGACATCAAAAAGAAGATTCAAGAACTGGCTGTTGCAACATTTAAAGTCTTATCTTGCGAAGGATTGGCCCGCGTTGATTTTTTTTTAACAAAGGACAACGAAATCATTATTAATGAATTAAATTCAATTCCCGGATTTACCTCCATCAGTATGTATCCCATGTTGTGGAAAGCCAGCGGTGTTTCTTATACAGAACTGATTGATCGGTTAATTCAACTGGCAATCGAACGTTTTGAAAAAGAAAAAAAATTAAAAACCTGGCATGAAATGGAATAGATCGTATCAAATTAAATAATCTGACATAAACATTGCACATTGGAAAAATTTATCGAAACAGCCCACTACATGGCTGATGAGTCCCGGATTTTAGCAAATAAGTATTTTAGAAGTCCTGAATTAAGAGAAACGTTTAAAGCAGATGCCTCCCCGGTGACTATTGCAGACAAACAAATTGAAGTTCGAATGCGAGAGGTTATCAGGACCAACTTTCCGGATCATGGAATATTGGGAGAAGAGGGGGGTGCAGAAGGAATCGATTCGGATTATGTTTGGGTCTTGGATCCCATAGATGGTACCAGGAACTTTATTATGGGGAGACCCTTTTTCGGTGTCTTAATTTCATTGCTCCAAAACAGGAAACCAGTATTAGGTCTGATCGACCAACCTTATGTGGGGGATCGATGGTTTGCTGCCGGTGATAAGCCTACTTCCTTTAATGGCACCCCCGTTAAGGTCCGAAAAGAGATATCATTAGCAGATGTAAGACTGCTTTCCTCTTCACCGGATATTTTTGACAGTGAAAACGCCCGGCGATTTGAAATGATAAAAAGAGCAGTTTTATTCACCCATTGGGAAACCGAATGCTGTGGTTACGGTCTTTTGGCCATGGGATTGGTTGATGTGATAATAGAAAAATACCTCAAACCCCATGATTTTTGTGCTTTAAAAACAATAGTTGAAAACGCCGGCGGTATCATTACCGATTTTCGCGGTTACCCATTGACATTGGAATCAGACGGAAATGTCCTGGCTGCCGGTGATCCTATAATACACAATCAAATTTTGGCCATGTTATAAAAACTCGATAGCTGAAAAAGCCATGAGCCATGGAATTTCAGTAGGGATGACAGTTGCGGTTTTGTTGGTCAGTCATAAAAAAGAAGAACTTTAATCTGTTGTTCATATTAGTATTTTTTTTTAAGTAATAAAATCTCACACAATAATCTACCTTCCCCCGAAAAATGTGCGGTTTCCGCTCAATTCAATCGTTGCGATATAACTGATTAGCAGTTAGAATGCGATTTAAAGCCCTTCTTTTGCAGGCTTATAAACACACCCCAAATAACGGCATCGATATTGCTGATATCGGTTGATTATAAAACTGATAAAACCAAAACCTAGCGACAATGTTATTATGAATAAACCAACGTCACCTGCCAATATTTCATTTGAACCATTAAAAATACTGATCAAGGGAGAAGTCCACTGGGATACTTTAAGACGTCATATGCTGTCTACTGATGGTAGTATCTACAAAAAACTGCCACTTTGCGTTGTATATCCTGAAAATAATGAAGACATCGCCTGCACCATTTCGTTTGCCAAAGCACATAAGTTAACGATTCATCCCCGAGGAACCGGCAGTGGTTTGTGTGGTTCAGCCCTGGGTAATGGAATTGTAATTGATTTTACAAAATATATGAATCGATTAATCAAAGTTGACCTTGAAAATAGATGGTTTGAATGCGAACCGGGGTATCGATTTGGTGAACTGGAACAAGAGCTGTCAGGAAGTGGGCTGTTTTTTCCGCCTGATCCTTCCAGTGGGGAATATGCGTCTTTCGGCGGTATGTACGGCACCAATGCCAGTGGAGCCCACTCGGTCAAATATGGCAATGTGTCGGATTATATTCTGGATGCTGAGGTACGTTTGTCCGATGGCACCAGCTTCTGCTTATCGGATGTCGAAAAGACACCTTTGGATCAACTTCCAGAAAACCTGGCACAATTATCTGATTTATATACTAAAAACTCCAAGAAAATTGAGAATGCCTATCCCGATATTCAATGCAATGTGGCTGGGTATAACCTACGGGGATTGGTTCAGCAGAATAAGCTAAAACTACATCGCCTATTTGCTGGCGCGGAAGGAACCCTTGGTGTAGTAACCCGTCTGCGTTTCAGATTAGTTGAAAAACCGGCTGTTGACAGTCTTGTAGTGGCGTTTTTCGATGACATCATCAGCTCTGCCAAGGCGGTGCAAACAATCATGCCCATGAAACCATCAGGGATTGAGATCATGGACAAGTCCCTGCTGCAATTAGCACGAGACAATGATCCCCAACTCCGGGACAAAATCCCTGCTGATATCGACAATCTGCTGTTGATTGAATTTGATGCCGACAGCGAAAATGAAGCGGTGGCGGCTGCAAAAAAGGCAAAAACGTTGATTGAGACCGAAGGATTATCCAACCAGGCCCATCTGGCAGCCAATGAATCGGAAAAAGCCCGCTTTTGGGCCGTACGAAAAGCAGCGGTTCCAATTTTATATAAATTAAAGGGGGAACAAAAAATCCTGGCCTTAATTGAAGATGCGGCAGTTCCCATCGCCAGCCTGGTGGACTATTTTAAAGGAATCTATGATATCCTGAATGGTTATCAACTAAGATTTGTTGTCTATGGACATATCGCCAAGGGATTGATGCATACCCGGCCTTTACTGAATCTGAAAGATGCCACCGATATCTCTTTTATAAAGAAACTAACCGATGATGTATATGACCTGGTTTCCAGGCTGGGAGGAACCGTCTCGGGAGAACATGGGGACGGACGGATACGAAGCGCTTATGTCAAAAAAAGATACCCGGACATTTACCCATTGTTTTTGGAAACCAAACAGATTCTGGACCCGGACAATCTTCTTAATCCGGAAATAATCACCCACGATGATCCAAACCAGGTATCATCTGATCTTCGCTACGGCAGCCAGTACTGCGGGACCGAACTTGCTGATATACAACTGACCTGGAACGAAGGTTTCCTGCGTCAGGTGGAAATGTGTCACGGGTGTTCCAAATGCACCACCATCACCACAGCCACGCGCATGTGTCCGATTTTTAAATTCACTCGCGATGAAACTGCGGCCCCCAAAGCCAAAGCCAATATCTTACGATCTCTGATCAGTGGAGCCATAAACGATCAGATGCTTTATGAAAAAAGCTTCCAACAGGTGATCAACCAATGTGTCAGTTGTGGAAGTTGTTATCAGGAATGTCCTTCCAATGTGAATATCCCCAAAATGTCGTTGGAAGCCAAAGCACTATATGTTAAAAGGTTTGGCGCCCCCACGCGACATAAAATTATCACTGCTATCGAATCGGCTGCTCGATCAACCGGCCGGTTTTCCCCGGTTTTAAAACCGTTTCTTGATCTTTCACTGGTGAAAAAGCCCATGCAGGGACTTTTCGGCATCTCCGCCAAACGAGATGCGGTGACTTTTTCATCAAAACCGCTAAGGAAACGGGTGGCTGAGGTTGAAGGAGCCGGATCTACAAAAGTGATCTACTTCGCCGGTTGTTATGCATCCTATATTCGCCCCGAAATTGGCGAGACTGCCATTAAAATTCTGAAAAAATTAGATATGACAGTCATTACCCCAGAACAACATTGCTGCGGTTTGCCCATGCTATCTAAAGGCATGGTGAAGGAAGCTACCAAAAAGATAGATCATAATCTTTTTCAATGGATGTCTTATTTGAAAACGGCGGATTATCTGGTGGTCACCTGTTCCTCCTGCGGTTTATCTTTATTGCAGGAGTGGGCATATTTAAAAAATAACGACGCCATTCAGGAAGTTCAAAAAAAGCTGATACATATCTCGGAGCTGATAAATCGATTTTCTAATTTATTACAATTCAAAACAGGAAAACGGACCGTGGGCTATCATATGCCATGTCATTTAAAAGTACAACCCCAGGCTCAATCCTCCATTGATTTACTGAAATCCATTCCAGGCATCAAGACCAGCAATCTCGCCAGCCACTGCTGTGGAATGGCTGGCAGTTGGGGAATGGAAGCAGAGCATTTTGAACTCAGTAAAACCATCGGCAGTCAGATGATCCAACGATTGGACCAATCCGAGGCCGAAATCGGAGCCACCGATTGTCCAACCTGTCGCATCCAGATGGAACAGTTCAGTCAAAAACCGATTTTTCATCCCATTGAGATTCTGGCCGACAGTATAGAATTTTAATTCTAATATCCACCCAAAATGAGCAATTTCGGTAGAATCAGGTTATTGTTTTCCCTTTCCAGCATCCGTTCCAAACTGATCTGGATATTAATCATTTTGGGTGGATTACCACCGGTAATGGCTGGCTTTTTGTCCTATCAAAGCGCTGCTGACGCTATTTTATTTCAAACCCAGGAACAGCTTGGCAATGTTGCGGAAAAAACCGCCCAACAAGTCGATAATTTTTTTCAAGTCTCTCGAAAAGAGATTGAGTTATTGTCCGACTTTCCCTTTATTCAACTGGCCTTCCTGCAATTTGAATTTAACCAACGCCTGGATACAGTCAAACGACTGCTGGAAGACTATGCACTAAAAAGCAATCATTTTAATAATATTTACCTGATTGATTTAACGGGTAAACCTATTCTTTCTTTAAAACCTTCCAATATGCAACCCGGTTTTTCCTTCAGTCATTTTCTCTGGTTTCAAAACACCTTAAAAACAGGTATTTATCTGTCAGATTTGGACATGACACAAAATACGTCACCCCGGAATATTTTCCTGGGAAAAGTCGTTTTTGATTATGAAGATCCAACACGTGTCGTAGGGGTTTTGGCATTTGATATTGAAAGATCCTCTTTCACCCAATATGTTGCAGGTGTCCGAATCGGCAACCAGGGTTTTGGCTTTTTATTACACCAAAACGGTCAACTGATTTATCACCCGAAAAAATCTTTGATCATGAGGGATACAAGGTTTATGGGAGATGACCGCATGCAACAACATACTAAACGCATGCAGGCCGGTGAAAAGGGGTATGGTCATTATACTTTTCAGAAACAGGAAAAATACATGGTGTATCGACCCTGCCGGGAACAATTATGGAGTGTTGGGATTTCTGTTTTTGAATCGGAGTTAATGGCCGATATTTATAAGTTCAGACGTCAAATGATCAGCTTTTTTTTAATATTGATCTGCCTGATTTTGCCTGTTTCATACTTTTTTATTAAAAGCATTACCAACCCAATTCAAAGTTTGATTAAGGGTGCAGCGGCTGTCAGTAACGGCAATTTAGATCATGTGATTACTATCAAATCTAATGATGAGTTAAAGGCAGTATCTAACGAATTCAATAAGATGGCTGCAACATTAAAAAACACCATGGAGGAAATACTAGATCTGAAAACCTTTAATGAAGACATACTGCGCAATGTAACCGGTGGAATTATTACGGTTGATCGTACAGGCAACATTACTTCCTTGAACAAAAGTGCACAAAAAATTCTGAATTATGCACCTGAATCCGTTTTAATTAATAAATCGACTTCGTTACCGACACCGGTTCGGCAAATACTTGATCTGTTGACCCAAACCCTGGATACAGGTTCAGGCTCACTGGGGTATGAACTGAAACTTTCCGACAATCACCGGGAAACGACCTACATCGAGATCAACACGTCGCTTTTATCAAATGAACTGGGAAAGACCTTTGGCGCTATAGCGGATATGAGGGATATCACTCGGCGAAAACGAATGGAGGAAATTATGGTTCGGGTTGATAAACTGGCTTCCCTGGGAGAGCTTTCCGCAGGTATCGCTCATGAAATCCGAAATCCTTTGGCCGGTATAAAAACCAGCGTCCAAGTGCTAACCAATCGAATGAAAGATGAATCGGAAAAGGAATTAATTGACGGTATCTTATCTGAAATAGAACGGTTAAACAGTATTGTTACCGATTTGCTCCTTTTTTCTCGCCCTTCATCTCCCATTATTGAACCGGTTGATATCACTTCTATCATGGATAGAACCGTTGATTTGATGTCCGAAAAGATCAGAAAATCACAAATAACCTTAAAAAAACATTATACCAAAGAATTAACCCTGATAATGGCTGATCGCGAGCAGGTAAAACAGGTTTTACTCAATCTGTTATTAAATGCCATCAAAGCAGTTAAAAACAGCGGTGAAATAAGCTTGACTACACGTTTGGAAACGGATCAAGCAGTATTAAAAGAAAAATTATCACGGTTTAACAAATCCGATGCGGATGGAAGATCTGCCTTTGTGGAAGTAATTATCAAAGACACTGGAATCGGCATTAAAAAAGATGATATGGCAAAAATTTTTAACCCGTTTTTTACTACCTACCCCAGTGGCACCGGATTGGGATTATCTATTGTACACCAACTGGTGGAAAAAAACGGCGGTTATATTTTTATTGACAGCCAGGAAAATATCGGTACCCAGGTAACGCTGCTGATGCCTGTAACACAAAATAAAGTCCGGGAGTAAAAAAACATGGCACCTGAACGACTATTGATTGTGGAAGATGAAAAAGTTCTGGCCCGTTCCCTATCCATGGAATTACAGGACAAAGGATATCATGTCGACTGGGTGGAAACCGGAGAATCCGCCCTCGAAAAAATTGACGAGTATATGCCCCAGGCAGTTCTTCTGGATCTCAGATTACCCGGAATCGACGGCATTCAAGTTCTTGAAAAAATTCGTCAATGGAATGAAGATGTTCCAGTAATCATAATGACGGCATATGGCGACACCCAGACAACTGTGGACGCCATTAAACAGGGGGCTTTTAATTTTATCAACAAACCTTTTGAACTGGAAGAGATCAAACAACTAATACGGAATGCCTTGGATAGTCGGAATCAGAAAAGGGAATACGAATTTCTCCGCTATCAACAACGGCGTTTTTATCGGTTTTGTGATCTTGTAGGACAGAGTCCGCAAATGCTGGAGGTTTACAGGCAGATTGATGTGCTTTCCCAAACGGATGATGTCACTATTCTTATTCGTGGAGAAAGCGGGACCGGAAAAGAACTGGTGGCTGGCGCACTCCATTACAAAAGCAAACGTAATAAAGCACCGTTAATGGAGATCAATTGCGCCTCCTTACCTGAATCTCTACTGGAAAGTGAATTGTTTGGTTATGAAAAAGGCGCTTTTACTGATGCCAAACAAAATAAAAAAGGGTTGTTGGAACTGGCTGACGGCGGCAGCATTTTTCTGGATGAAATTGGAGAAACGCCTCTAACCATCCAAGCTAAACTATTGAGATTTCTTGAAAAGAAGCAATTCAAGCGACTGGGCAGCGGTAAAGACTTGAAAGTTGATGCGCGCATTATCGCTGCAACCAATAAAGATCTGGAAGAAGCCATAAAAAAGGGATTATTCAGGAGTGATCTGTTTTATCGCTTAAATGTTGTAACCATTCAACTACCACCATTACGGGAACGAAAAGAGGATATTATTTTATTGGCCAACCATTTTCTCAATGAATTTTGTAAAGATATGGGAAAACCATCGCTCCATCTATCCAATGAAGTTAAAGCTATCTTTAACAACCATAACTGGCCTGGAAATGTGCGGGAATTAAGAAATCTTATTGAGCGAACAGTTATTTTTTGCCAGGGAAGTACCGTTGAAGCAGGCATTTTACCGGCTGAATTTTCTCAAACCACTCCGATTGAAACAAACGAACCCGTTTTTTCACCAGCTCTTAACCCCGGTGAAACTATTGATGAATCACTGGCACGATTGGAAATCCAGATCATCCAAGAAGCATTGCAACACACAGGGGGAAACAAATCACAGGCATCTCAATTGCTGGGTATCAGCCGCTTTTCGCTGAAACGCCGTCTGGAGCGTTTAAAATGTTGATAAATCAGTTTTATTCGGTTGCTTTACCGGTTTTTTGTTATTTAAACAGCAAAATAGGTGTTTCCTTTTGTTATTATTAGAAAAATTTTAAAATATGATGTCCTGGCTACAAAAAACCACATTAATCATTACAGCGGCTTTATTCCTATTGCTGTCTACAGCGACTTCAGAAGGCAATAGCCACCAAAGAAAGATTCATCGGATTGCCATTATCACCTGGCGCGGTGAGACCGATGCGGAACGTGGATTTATGGATTCCATGAAAAGCAGCGAATTCAACGTTCATTTCAACGTTTATTATGCCAATCAGAATCTGACTGTCTTAAAATCCATCATTGGAGAGATCAATAAAACCTCCTATCACCTTGTTTATGTTTTTGGAACGACAGCCACCAAAACAGTAATGAAACATATTCAACAAACACCTATCATCTTCAACATTGTTAACAGACCGCTGGCGTCAGGTATTATAAAAAGCTGGGAAAAATCAGGAAACAATACTACTGGCGCAAGCAATCAAGTACCGGTGGAAAACCAGTTACGTACTCTTAAAAAAGTAGTCGATTTTCGCCGATTGGGCATCATATTCAATCCCCGTGAACAAAATTCTACTATTCAACGAGATATCGCCCACAGTTTTGAATCAAAACTCAGTTTTAAACTGATTGAATATAAGATCACACAACGCTCCGATATTATAAAAGTGATTCCCGGTTTAAAAGGAAATGTGGATGCGGTTTTTATTCCGGCTGATTCACTCATCAATTCCCTGGGCAAGGAAATCAGCCATCATATCAACTCATATCATCTTCCGGCCTTGACTGCGTTTGAAAGCCTGGTCACTGAAAATGGTGTTTTGCTGGGATTGGTCCCGGATTTTTACCAATTGGGGCAACTGGCTGCCGATAAAGCAAAAAGAGTATTAAACGGTGAAAATCCCTCTGACATCCCTTCTTCCACCCTTGAGTACTTCAACCTATCGGTCAACATGGCAACCGCCCGCCAAACCGGGATTCAAATTCCCATGTGCCTTCTCATCATGGCCAACAAAATTGTTCGATAAGGTATAAAATATCCGCACAAATCATGTGCGGTTTCCGCACATTTTACTCACTCCTTGCCAATATCAAAGTTTTATTAATCTGATATTATGTGTTTTTTCTCCTGGCATTTATATTGCTGACTCGTAACTATTCAGCATTACCCGGACTTTATACCATTTCCGCAAAGGCATGATGTCGTTTAGTTAAGGGATCGTTAAAAAACAACTTCACATAATCTGTTTTCAAAAGTCCCCAAAACAATGGACATTTTGTAATTAGAATTTGAACCAGTTTTTTAGCCGACCCTTAGTAGGGAAAGTTATTCATGTAATCAAGTTATTTCCTGATGTCGTCTGGGATTCATTGAGATTCTTCAGGTCGCCTTAAGAACCTATCAGAATTACAAATAAGTCATGATATTTATGCTGAATAATTATGCTGATATCAGCTTAAATCAACCGAGAGAGTCATTCATCCTAATTTCGGTAGAGTCACTCAACCGGTTTTTTTTATATGAAGCAATATAGCAAAAAAGGAGGAAACATGCTGAAAAAAATGATTGTAATGTTATCGGTTTTTTGCCTGGGAATGAGCATTCAGACAAAAGAGTCATCAGCTGTAGAGAGTTTGATCATTACAACTGCCACCACTGGTGGAACCTATTATCCTGTTGGGGTTGCCATTGGTACATTGATCAGTATTAAACTGGCTAATAAAGACAAAATAGTAGCTACCGCCATTAATTCTGCCGGTTCCGGAGAAAATGTTCAGATGTTGAAAAATAAAGAGGCACATTTCGGCATCTTACAATCATTATTTGGACTAAATGCCTATAAAGGACTTGGTCCGTACAAAGGAAAACCGATGAAGGCCTTTCGTTCCGTAACCATGTTATGGGAAAATGTCGAGCATTTTGCTGTCCTGGAATCATATGTAAAATCAGGAAATATGTCCGATTTGAACAACCTGGGTAAAAAGTTTTCCATTGGAAAAAGGGGCAGTGGTACGGAAGGATCAGGCAGAGCAATTCTAAAAGCTTTGGGAATCAACCCGGAAAGTGAAATGGTGCTTGAATACTTGGCCTACAATCCATCGGCCCAAGCAATGATGGACGGTCGAATTGTCGGTGTAAATATCCCTGCCGGCCCTCCAGCTGCGGCTATTACTCAGCTATACGCCCAACTGGGTGAAAAACGGGTTCAGGTACTTGACTTTACAGATAGTCAATTGAAAAAGATCCAGCAACAGTATCCAATTTGGAACCGATTTGTGATTAAAGCCGGTACTTACCCTGGACAGAAAAAAGATATCAAAACCATTTCCCAGCCTAATTTTCTGGCTGTTCGACCCGATATATCCGAGGAAACGGTTTACAAAATTACCAAAACTATTTATGAAAACTTACCTTTCCTGGTAGCCATTCATAAAGCAACCAAAGCCATGAGTATTGATAGAGCCATCAATGGCTTACCTGTACCACTTCACCCGGGTGCAGCCAGGTATTACCGGGAAGTGGGTATCTCTATTCCAAAAGCTATTCAACCAATATATTAAAGGTAAACCATGCAAATGACTGATAAAACAACGGAAACTGACAAAGGAGGAGAAGTATTAGCGGTTCAAAGAAAACTTCCCAACATGTTGGGACGTTTGATTTATTGGACAGGAATCGGCATGGCTCTGTTTCATTTATGGATAAATACCATCGGTATCATGCCGGAGATTCAACGCAATGCATTGCATTTTGCCTTTATTCTATTTATGGCATTTATTATTTATCCTATGAATAAACGCTTTGCCAAACAAAGCTTTCCGCTGGATATATTTTTAGCATTTGTTTCCATAGCCGCAGGCGTCTACCTGGTTCTATTCGAAGACGCGCTTCACACCAGAAACGAAGTACCGATTCTGATCGATCTGATCTTCGCTGGTATCGCCATGGTACTGATGATTGAAGTCACGAGACGCACCGCCGGTTTAATCATCCCCACCATAGCCGCCTTATTTTTGGGATATGCTCTTTGGTTTGGAAAATACTTCGACGGTATGTGGAATTTTCCCGGAGTAAAAATCGAGCGTATGTTATACCGCATGTACTTTGCCCCGGATGGAATCTTCGGCACCATCGCTACGATCTCGTCTACCTTTGTTTTTTTATTTGTGTTATTCGGTGCATTTTTATTAAAATCGGGTGCCGGAGATTTCATAATCAAACTATCGATTGCCTTGATGGGCCGTATGATCGGTGGTCCGGCAAAAATGGCCGTTTTTGCCAGTGGCTTAATGGGATCTGTCTCAGGTAGTGCCGTTGCTAATACAGTGGGAACCGGATCGATTACCATTCCGTTAATGAAACGTGTCGGTTTTACACCTCGATTTGCAGGCGGTGTTGAAGCAGCGGCCTCCACCGGCGGACAGCTTATGCCGCCCATTATGGGTGCAGGAGCCTTTATAATGAGTCAATGGACACAGATACCTTACCTGACCATTGTTGGTGTGGCCATCATCCCGGCTTTAATGTACTTCTTGAGCGTTTCGTTTTTTGTGCACCTTCGGGCAAAGAAACAGGGGCTGGAGCCCATGAAAACTGCTGACATTCCAAAGGTGGGAGAGGTCTTGAAAGAAGGCTGGAATTTCTTTATTCCATTACTGGTACTGGTTGGATTGCTAATGTACGGTTTTACTCCTACGTTTTCGGCCTGTACTGGGATTGCAGCCATTGTTATTGCCAGTTGGTTTAATAAAAACAGTCGTATGGGTATCAGGGATATCCTGGATGCTTTTGCCATGGGGTCTCGAAACATGGTTACTACCGGGGTAATTTTACTGTGCTCCGGGATAGTTGTCGGTGTTGTTTTAATGGTGGGCGCCGGTATCAAGTTCTCCATCCTGATTTCGAGTATTTCCGGTGGATACCTGCCGGTAACCGTCTTTTTTATTGCCCTGGCATCTTTAGTACTCGGCATGGGTTTGCCCGTAACGGCTTCGTACATTGTTCTGGCTGTACTGGCAGCACCGTCACTGGAGATGTTGGGAACATCATTACTGGCCGCTCATATGCTGATCTTCTGGTATTCACAAGACGCCAATGTTACTCCACCTGTGTGTCTGGCAGCCTATTCCGCATCGGGTATTGCAGGTAGTAAGCCGTTGGAGACTGGTTTCGAATCCTGGAAACTGGCCAAGGGCATTTATATCATTCCCTTGCTGTTTATTTATACGCCGATTTTGTTTGAAGGACCAATCTGGCAAGTTTTTGAAACAACCGCTACGGCCCTGGTGGGATTATTCAGTATGGCTGTCTTTTTTGAGGGAATTCATATTTATCCGTTAAACTGGATATTACGCATTCTCTACTTGGCAACCGGAATCCTCTTGTTGTGGCCGAACATGATTCTTCACGGTATCGGTGTGACTGTTTTACTGGGATTGGTCACCCTGCAAAAAGCAACCACTAAAAAGCTGATACCGGATTATTAGATTAATGGGATACATTTCAACGTACTTTCAATAAACTCATCAGCCCCCCTGCTCCTCGTCAAAGTTAGTATGAGGAGCATCTTTTTCTGAGAGTCCACCTGGACTGATTAAAGATCGGAATACAAACTATAATAGTATCCTTTGTTCGCAATCAGGTTCTGATGAGTGCCACTTTCGATAATTTCACCTCTTTTCATCACATAGATATTGTCGACGTACTTAACAGTAGAAAGCCGATGTGCGATAATGATAGTGGTTCGATTCCGGCTCAACTTCATCAATGCCTCCTGTATCAATGCCTCTGATTCAGTATCAAGAGAAGAAGTTGCTTCGTCGAATATTAAAATAGGCGGATTTTTTAAAAATACTCGAGCAATAGAAATTCGTTGTTTCTGACCGCCGGAAAGCTTGACGCCCCGTTCTCCGACCAATGTATCAAGACCGTCAGTCAAACTTTGAATAAAATCATAAATATTTGCCATTTTAGCGGCTTGAATAATTTCATCTTCATCCGCTCCGGGGTTTCCATATAGAATATTGTCCCTGACTGTGGAATCAAAGAGAAAGACATTCTGTTGAACAATTCCGATATTTTCCCTCAGAAAACGCTGTTTTAGATTCATAATATCATGTCCGTCAATTTGGATTACACCACTATCAGGTTCATAAAACCTTGGAATTAAGGATGCCAATGTACTTTTCCCCGCACCAGACTCCCCAACAATGGCGATACTCTTTCCTTTCGGGACATGAATTGAAATATTTTTTAGTACAATGTCGTTGTTACTGATATAAGAAAATGAAAGATTTTTGATATCAATCGTTCCATGCACACGGGCTAGTGAAATGGCTTCTTTTTTATCTTTGATATCCGGCTGGATATCCATAATTTCCGTAAATCGTTCAAAGGACGTTAAACCTTGGTAGTATTGCTCCGTAAAATTTATTAAACGTTCAATAGGTGGTAGAATGATTCCAACAAATAAAAGAAATCCAACAAGATCCGCAATATCCATGGAGTCTTTATAAATAAAGAATATTCCACCACTAATGACTGTAAAGTAGTAAATATCTCTTAGAAAATGCATGACGGAATAAAACAATCCCATTATTCCATACACTTGTTCTTTGGCAGATCTGAAGTGAATATTTACCTGTTCAAACTTTGAATACTCCAGTTCTTCATTAGCATATGATTTAACCTCCCGGATTCCCTGGACTGAATTCTCAACAGAACTATTTATATTTGCGACTGTTTTTCTTACAGTTCTGAATCCTTTTTTCATTCTTTTCCCGACAATTCCTCCCCAAATCAACATTAAGGGAATTGGTAACAGAGAAATCAAAGCCATTTGAACATTAAAATGAAGCATAAAAGCAAAAGCACCGGTGATGACACTTAATGATATCAATAAATCCTCCGGTGCGTGGTGAGCTACTTCGGTAATTGTATTGAGGTCATTAGTAATCCTGGACATAATATGACCCGTTTTTACACTGTCAAAATAATTAAACGATAGCTTTTGAAGATGCCGAAACATATCTGCCCGTAAATCATATTCTATTCTTACTCCCAGCACATGCCCCCAACGCATCCTGATGTATGAAAAAAAAGCCGTGGCCGCTTGTATAGCTAAAATTAAAAGCAAAAATAGAAAAATCATTTTTGTGTCTTTGTCCGGGACATATTCTTTTAAAAGCAGGCGAACAATAAAAGGGAAAAAAATAGACAGCAAGGAAGCGAAAAAAGCCGTTCCCATATCCAGAATAAATAGCTTTTTGTGAGGACCATAATAACTAATGAATCGTCTTAACATGAGGTATTCCTGTGAAATACAGATGAAAAATAACAGGGCTAGCAGATGAATAATGTATTGTTAACATCACCATCTGTAGGAAAATGGATAGGTTTTAAAAATTCTAACGGTCACCGACCTATTATGTAACTCAGGATAAAAGCAGGTGGTACATTATCATACTATGGCCTTATAAACAAATTTTTATATTGTAAAACAAAATACTTCTGGAAAAACACATTTCAGGTGATCTATCTGTTTTTGTAGATCGATTGAGACACTCATCAGCTTATTTCTTTTCTTTTTCCATGATAAAATTATAAATTGAATACCAATAGGTTTCTGCAAATATGGTGGACAGGTTGTTGTGACCTGCCCCTTCGATTTTTACAAATTCTTTCTTTGCTTTGGCTTCATTATAAAGCCTTTCTCCCATTTCGAATGGAATAACATGATCTTGAGTTCCATGAATAATCAAAATCGGACACTTAACATTTACTATTTTACCAATATTATCAAAGGATTTTCCTGCAATAAAAGAAAGAAAATTGAAACCGATGGCTTCCGCAAACTCCTCTCCATTGGTTAAAGGTGTTACAAGAATCAACCGATTGATATTTTTATTTTGAGAGGTGTTTATGGCCACAGTTGTTCCGATGGAACGCCCAAAAACAATTACATTATTCATTGGGAAACCAAGGGTTTTGTTCACATAATTAAGAGCCGCTTTTCCATCGATATAAATCCCATCCTCGCTCGGTTTTCCCTGACTTTTTCCATAACCACGATAACTAACGGCCAGTATATTGATTCGAAAACTGCTTAGCTGCAACAAATCAAATATACGATGATTAATATTCCCCGCATTGCCATGGAAATAGATCAGGATTTTTTCGGAAGATGTGCTCGGAATAAAAAAACAATGGAGGGTTACATCATCTTCCGTATTAATAAAAATTTCATGAACATTTTTCGGAAGATAATCAGCTAATATTTCAGTTTCAGTATCAGGATGGAATGCCAGTTTGTTTATTACATATGAACATCCGGTTGTATCAAAAACGACTCCTAACACAAAAATTATTAACACTAGCCTATTCATATTCGAATCAGGTTTACCAGGGATGATATTCTTTCTGAACATCGATAGTTAGCAGATTTATTAATACTGTTATATTAAAATGGTAAGCTTTTTGAGGAATTCTGTACAATTAAAACATGGGGAGTTAAATGGTGGGTTACAAAAGCAGAACGAGTAATATAAAACTGTCAGATGAAAAAGACAGCCAACCAGTAACAGTCTTTATTGACTGTTTTATAATAAGATGCGAGGAAATGGGAAGAGAAAATCATCAAACTTATAAGAAAGGAAAATAGAATGAAAAAGTTCTTTAAAATCAGCGGTATTCTTCTTTTATTCGCTTTTGTAGTTGCAGGGATACTTTTTTTTACTTTGGGACCGAGTATCATTGAAAAATCGCAAAACGTTACTGTACCGCATCCCCCGGACATTATTTCTGCTGATGTTCAGAAACTGCATAATTCATTGACCATCATGGACTGGCACAGCGATTCCCTGCTCTGGAACAGAGATCTTTTGAAACGGTCTGATTATGGACATATGGATATTCCCCGAATGGAAGAGGGTAATGTTGCTGTTCAGATGTTTACCGTAGTGACCAAATCGCCCTCCGGCCAAAACTATGAACTGAATAAAGCGGATTCGGATGATATTACCCTTCTGGCTATTGTCCAACTCTGGCCACCCGGCACTTGGATTAGTTTATACCAGAGAGCACTCTATCAAGCTGGAAAACTGAATAATTTTGCTGCAAACGATCCAAATCGGCTCAAAATTATTCTCAACCGGTCAGATTTGACGGCTGCCCTGAACCAGCGTAAACGAGATAAAACAGAAGGAAAAGTCGGGCTTACAATGGGGCTGATCGGGCTGGAAGGCTGTCATGCGCTGGAGGGAGATCTCAATAAGGTGAAGGGATTATTCGACGCCGGTTATCGTATGATCGGGTTACATCACTTTTTTGATAATGAACTGGGGGGATCATTACATGGTGTTTCCAAGGGTGGTTTAACGGAATTCGGCCGAAAAGTGGTAAAAGAACTGGACAAATATGAGTTTATTATTGACCTTTCCCACTCCTCCCCAAAAGTTGTGGATGAAGTACTTATGCTGACCCGGCGGCCGGTTGTCGTATCTCACACAGGAATAAGAGGAACCTGCGACAACATCAGAAATTTTACTGATGATCGGATGAAGAGAATCACCGATAAAGGCGGACTCATCGGTATCGGATATTGGAATGCAGCGGTTTGTGATATCAGCCCAAATGGAGTGGTAAAAGCCCTCCGTTATGCAATAGACTTGGTAGGCGAGGATCATGTCGCCTTGGGCTCTGATTTTGACGGAAGTACAACCATGGCTTTGGATACATCCGAGATAGCCATTCTCACCCAGGAAATGAAAAACAATGGTTTCACTGAGACGGAAATCCGCAAAGTAATGGGTGAAAACTCCATTAAGTTTTTACTTGAATATCTGCCCAACTAAAAAGTATAAGAGATCGCTAAAAAATAACTTCATATGGTCTGTTTGCAAACGTCCTAAAAACACTGGACATTTTACGAACAGAATATGAATTAATTTTTGAGCCGACCCTAAGTCAAGTTAACATTTATCGGAATAAGGACAATCGCATTAAAACCATGCTCGTAGTGGCGGAGCTATGTATCCGTTCGAGATGCACCGTTGTTATTCCGGAAAATGCTTACCCTGGCAAAAACAGGTTGACACATGAATCTGCCCGTTTTTGCCAAGTGGAATTTGCCAGGACAATCCAGAGCCACTCTGTTGTTGAATAAACTGACAACCATTTTGCAAATGCTAAAAAAGACTGCAAAAAAATGGACCAAAAAAACGTGAACATGTATAAACGGCTGTCATGGAAAAATCTTTCTGTTTTTTTAGATATTTTCAATTCAATGTTTACTGTTCAACCCTGAAATTTTTGAACAAAAACATCATTTACCCTTAAAGAAAAAACCAGTTAGAACAAATAATTATTCAACAACTCATTGATCTTGTTTTTGCTTTTTTCTTGACAATATTCAATCATATGCGTACGTGTAAGAAATCTTTGTATGTTTTTACTTTATTTTTTGAATCTAACAAGAGGAGTAATATGAAAAAACTGTTTGCTGTGATCGTGTCAATCGGATTTAGTCTGATTTTTTCTCAAGCTTATGCTGACGGAACCTCCGGTTGTGGGTGGGGAACAACACTTTTCAAAGGCAAAACCGGAAAACTCAATCATCTTTTAGCTGCAACTACCAACGGGTCTTACACCCAGATTTTTGGAATATCATCCGGAACAGCCGGTTGTAACCCCGATAGTCAGGTTTCCATTGACAAAAAACAGGAAGTTTTTGTTGCATCAAATTTTGAAAATATATCAGAAAATATGGCCCAGGGTAAAGGTGAGTACCTTGCTGGATATGCAAAAACTTTTGGATGTTCAAGTGAATCTGTAAAAGGATTTTCCGAGCTGACACAACAAAATTTTGAAAGCATTTTTTCCGAGAATGGAACAGCTACGGAAGTGATTCAAAACACTAAGGATATTTTGGCTCTGAATCCCCAAATTTCAGGTAATTGCACTGCTCTATAGTCCAACATAAGCATGTTTAATTAGAAGGATGAGTGTTAAACCACTCATCCTTCTGCATTCTCCACTGGTATAAATCCATTAACACTCATCCGTTTAATCCGCCTTGAATTGTTTACTAAGGTCAGGTCTTCTTTATCTGTGTTATTTTCTGGTTTTTATCGTTGCTTTTCCCTGTTTTTCCAAGACGTTTTCCAAGCAGGAATATCTGGAAATTTTAGTTAATAAATCCAGGGAAAAAGACCTGTCTAAAAAAAGATACTGGCATATTTTGCTTCATTATAAAAAAGGATTTTTGGGTGGCTGGGAAAGTGAAACGGACGCTACACAATTCTTCAATGCCAAAGATGGTAAATTCAATCCCGCCACGGAACTGGAATCAACCCTCCAGGTTTTTTTTGCTCCCTTGGTGTCTGAAGAGGAGTCACATAAACACCCTCAATGTCGTTTTATTGCCAGATTTGATTGGTTGGATCAACATCTCAATTTTGATCCGGCATATATGCCACGGCAAAAATGTAAAAATTTTCAGAATTGGCTGGAAGATCTTAATCCCGAGTCTTTGACCCTGGCTTTTCCTTCCTATTACATCAAAACACCGGCTTCCATGTTCGGACACACACTTTTAAGAATAAACACAAAAGGCAACGATTATACTTCCATTTTGAACTATGCGATTAATTACGCTGCAAACGTCGACCCGGCTGAGGAAAACGCCATTGCGTTCGCTGTGTTTGGTACTTTTGGTGGATATCCCGGTACCTTTTCTGTTGTCCCCTATTACTCAAAAATCCAGGAATATAACGATATTGAACACCGAGATATCTGGGAGTATCATCTCAATTTTTCCAGGGATGAAATCATCCAAATGCTTAAACATCTTTGGGAATTAAAATTCACCTATTTCGACTATTACTTCTTTCGTGAAAACTGCTCATATCATTTACTGGCTTTGATGGAAGCGGCTCGACCGACATTGAACCTACAGGAAGGTTTTTTACTTTGGACGGTGCCGGGTGACACTATTCGTAAACTGATTGCCGTTCCCGGCCTGGTTATAGATAGATCGTATCGACCATCCCGATACAGCATGATCAGGCAAAAGTTTGATCAACTGAATGAAAACGAACAAGATCTTTTTCAAAAACTGATATCAGACCACAAGGTCCTTAGCACTACCGAATGGAATGCTCTAAGCATCCACAAAAAGGCACTCATTTTAGAAGCGGCTAATGATTATTATATGATGCAAAGCACCCCGGAATCAAAAAAGCTACGCTTTCAACTTCTCAGACAAAGAGCCCGTCTCAAATATGTTCTACCGGATCAAAAAGATAAGGTTTATTCCTCTCTGCCAGAAAATGGGCATAAAGTGTCGCGAGTAGGAATTTCTGGTGGAATCAACTCTGATGATAAAAAATTCATTGACCTGTTTATTCAACCCTCATTCCATAACCTGATGGCTTATGACGAAGGACATTTTCCCAATAGCGAAATTGAATTTTTAAAACTGACCTTGAGGCAATATGAAAACGAAAATACAGTTATGGAAGAGTTGGTTATATTAAGTATTGGTTCCTTTGTCCCTCGAAACCGAATTATCTCACCTCTATCCTGGCATGTAAAAGGGGGTATTGTTCAAAATAAACAGCTGGAGTGCACCAATTGTCCTGTTTATTATGTCAAAGGAAGTGCCGGATTTGCTTATACGCTGGGGAACGGCCTGGCCTATTCCATGATGGAGGGACAGTTTAAGCATTATGAAGCCTATGATAGCAATTACCAGGCAGGCGTCGGTATGAAAGTCGGTGTCTTATCTAACTTGGGTGAGCGTTGGAAAGCTAACTTGTCCGCAGGTTTGTTCAACATGTTTTCCGGCCATACAGAAATATACAATCAATACCGTTTTCATATTCGATATCTCATCACTGTGAACTCGGATATTCGACTTGAATGGGATAAAATCAAAGACACGGATGAAACAAAAATGAGCTTAAGCTTTTATTTTTAATAGTCCGACGCTCACAAAATATCATGTTTTCATCTGGACGTATTTTAAAGCATTAGCATGTGTTAGGAGCTGTGAACCACTACGTTTTTGTGTTCACAGTTCCACAACCGGTGATTATTTTCAAATTATTTAAAATAACAATACTGGATCATTCATCGTTTCGTTCCGGTTTTAAATACTGTGTTAATAAAACAATCGAAGATTTCCCTCGATTTATAATTGTTGGCTTGGAATCAAGAACGATTTGCGGATACTACTTAAAATTCTTCACCAATTTTGAGTAATACTTTGATGGCTTTTCCTGGGTGAATCCGCTTTTGATATGTTTCCGGTAGTTGCTCCAGCAAAATCAAATCGGATATGAGGGGCCGGCCTTCCAACTTACCTTCCGACATCCATTTTAAACAGCGTATGTTTTCCTCATGGGTGTTACCATAGGAAGCCGTTAATAAAATCTCCTTAAACATCAGCAGGGATGGATCAATTCTGATATTGTTAAACATAACACTCAGCTGACACACACTTCCGCCTTTGGCAGCTGCTTCCAAAGAGGCCTGGACAAGGGCAGGGACACCAGCGCATTCAAGCACGACTTTAAAACCTATACCATTGGTTGTGTCCAACACCCGTTGCATCATGTTTTCTTTATAAGGATTAATAACATCATCCGCCCCAAATTTTAAAGCCAATTGACGTTTTTCTTTTATCGGCTCGGAAACAACAATTGGACCAAAATTTTGCAGTTTTAATATCTGTACCATAGTCAAACCGATAGTTCCACAGCCCATTACCAAAACTGATCCCGCTTTCACTGGAATACAATTCAGTGCATGCAGTGAAACAGCATATGCTTCAGCCAAAGCGGCATTCCGTGAATCCACGTTTTCAGGAATAGGAATCAGCATTTGGGGATAAACGACAACATATTCAGCAAATGCCCCGGGGAGATCACCAATACCGATGGATCTCCGATTGGTTGAACATAATTGTGTTTTACCCATTTTACATTCCCGACACTTTCCACAATAAGTAGGACGAATTATAACACGTTTCCCCAATGGCACATTTTCCACTCTGGTACCGGTTTCTACCACAACACCACTAACCTCATGCCCGAGTATCATTCCGTCCGGGATTCCTGGTGTTTCGACCAGGGAATGATCTGATCCGCAAAATCCAACATTAACCGTTTGAACCAATACCTGGTCAGCTTCAACAATCGGTTTGGGGATTTCTTTTATTAATAATCCTTTATTCTGGCGAGTAACTGCTGCTTTCATAAAAATTAGGGGATTCAGTTTTACCTTAATGAGTGAATATGATGTGTGGATAAACCACTTCTGACTTTGACAGGTCATCAGGATAAACTGGATGGTTCAAAATGATCAAGAAAATATTAAGGTCAGTTATTTACTATTGACATGGGGTTTGATCTTTATTATGTTTTCTTTACCGAATACCATTCGACATACGAACGCTTGTCAATATACAGAATATAAAGGTCAACCCATGTATGAAGATTTAAAAAACAAAACAGTGTTGATCACAGGTTCAGGAAAAAAAAGCGGTATTGGATTTGCCATTGCAAAAAAGTTTGCATCTAATGGCGCTAATATTGTGATATCCGACCTTGGAGCACCTCAAAATCCTGACAATCCCATAAAAACTGCAACGGATACGGAAATGCAGGAAAGTGCCGAAATGATAAGAAACGACTATAAAGTTGATGTATTATCAGTTGTTTGTGATGTAGTGGACAATGTATCAATATCCGCAGTTGCAGAAAAGGTCCAAAAAACTTTTGGACAGTTGGATGTTCTGGTAAACAACGCCGGTGCCACCTTGGGTGTACCCAACACGATTCATGGTTATGACGAGGCAGCCTGGATGAAAACCATTGATGTCAATTTACATGGTGTATTCAGGGTATCCAGGGGTATGTTACCGCTAATGATGGAAAAAGGAGGCAGCATTGTGAACATTGCATCCAGGGCGGGTAAAGTCCCTCCGCTTTTTAATGGGGCATACGCCGTGGCCAAATCAGGTGTAATTATGTTGACCAAAGTGATGGCCAAGGAACTTGCAGGTAATGGACTTCGTATCAATGCAATCTGTCCAGGTCAAATAATGACTGATCTGGAAAAGTGGCGATTTGAGCTTGAAGCGCAAGTGTTGGGTTCCACCTTTGAAAAACAGGTTGAAGAGATGTGTAAAACCATTGCTCTGGACAGAATCGGAGAACCGGATGAAGTTGCAAAACTGGCAGTTTTTCTGGCATCAGATGAGTCTTCCTATATGACCGGACAAGCAATAAACGTTACTGGCGGACAGCTGATGGAATTGTAAATATTTATCAAACAACCTTATAACAACAGATTAGACTGATTTCATTAATTTATTATCCATAATATATTGAGTTTTCATGAGCCTGTCCTAAAAAATCAAAGTCATGACCAAGAACTGTTATCCTGGGTAACAAATACGAATAAAATCAATAACAAACATTAGAGTACCCCTCATAGGCACCTAAGGATTCAGTCAAAGCATTTGTCGATCGATTTTCAGTGTAATATTGACAAGGAACTAAGATTCTTCACTTTATTGTATTTATTGAATAAATATTCAAAACAATCATTTCTGATGCCTTTCAAAACAGGAGCACCCAATGGAGAAAATTTCAGGTGGCCAATTGGCAGCCGAAGCATTACGTGAAAAAGGTGTTAACCGCATCTATACTTTGAGTGGTGGGCATATCACACCGATCTATAAATTTCTTGAAGAAAATTCGATTGAGATTTTTGATACTCGCCATGAGCAAAGCGCTGTTTTTATGGCCGAAGCGTACGGAAGAATGTTCCGTCAACCCGGAATTGCCATGGTTACAGCCGGACCCGGATTTACAAACGCACTGACCGCAGTTGCCAACGCGTATATGGCAAATTCGCCTTTAGTACTAATCTCGGGATGTGTTGGTGTAGAAAGTATTGAGAAACTGGATCTACAGGATATTCGACAACTGCCGGTCATCGAACCGATGGTTAAAAAAGCCTTAATCTGCCATAAAGCGGAACGAGTAGTTGAATTCATCGATATGGCATATCGTACTGCTATAACAGGTCGTCCCGGCCCTGTTTATCTGGAACTGCCGGTTGATGTTTTAAAAGCCGAAATTGAGAAGGAACAGATCAAAAGACTCAATACAGTCCCCCAATCAAGACCGGTTGATGGTGAAAAAGCAAAGGACATCATAGATATGCTTGAAAAATCCTCCAAGCCGATCATTATCGCCGGCAGTGGTGCATGGTATTCCGATGCCGGAAGTGAACTGACCAAATTTGTTGAAAAAACAGGTATTCCAACATTCACCATGATGAACGGTCGCGGTGTTATTCCCGATAATCATCCGCTTTGTTTCGAATCCGCTTCACCTATTCGTCCCGGGGCCGGTATGTTTGCTAATATGGGTGCTGATCTGGTCGTCTTACTTGGCTCCAGATTAACGTTATTTTATGTTTTCGGTGATATTTTTCCTAAAGAGACCAAAATGATCCAGGTGGATATTCAACCAGAAGAGATTGGCAGGAATCGCACTATGGACCTTGGTATTGTCAGCGATATTAAAGGGTTACTCAAGGTATGTATTGAGGAAATTAAAAAACGAGGCAACGCTTCGATACTTCAAAAACAGTTTAAAGCATGGGTATCTGAAGTCGCCAAAGCAGATGCAGACAGTAAAAATGAGAACCTGAACCTCTGGGAATCAAAACAAAAACCGATTCATGCCATGAGACTGGCCAATGAGGTCAATAAATTTATGAATCTGGAAGATGATATTGTAGTAAGTGACGGTGGCGATACCTCCATCTGGATGGGCATGACTCGCACTGCAATTTGCGGGGGAAGATACCTGGATTCAGGAATTTATGGATGTCTGGGAGTTGGATTACCTTTTGCCAATGCAGCCAAGCTCAACCACCCCGACAAGCGGGTATGTCTGATTATCGGTGATGGAGCAACCGGTTTTAATTTCATGGAGTTTGAAACCGCTGTTCGTAAAAAACTTCCCATTGTAGTCGTCATTGCAAATGACCAAAGCTGGGGTATGATCAAACACAGCCAGGAATTAAGCTTTGGAGGGAAAGCCATTAAAAACGGCACCCATATCGGACATGTGGATTATCATAAATTGGTGGAAGATTTGGGTGGTAAAGGATGGTATATTGAAAACCCGGAAGATATTCAACCGGTACTAAAAAAAGCGTTTGCCTGCGGTAAACCGGCTTGTGTTAATGTTAAAACTGATCCAACCACTGTCAGCCCCGGTAGCGTTGCTTTGGCAGGACTGGGAAATTATTCGGCGTAATTCATATATTTCAAACACGGATCTCACCAAGAAGTAAGTTTTAACGTTCATGGGACTTGATCCATAACCCGTTAACATTTCCAGTTGTTTCAACCTGGATTCCAGGTTGATAGGCTGCATTGCAATCCGAAAACCAGTTAAATTTCACAGAATTTGAGCAAAGCATCTTTCCATGCCGGACTCTAATGTCATTAAGTTAAACTTTGACACCTGTTATCCTGAGGAGGAACGACTAACGTTTTATATAAAGAAATAGGCTAAGGGCAATTACCTTGGCAGAAAAAGCTGAACCTACCGGCACAATACATTAAAAAGGGGTCTTTTTATGAACTCAACTGCAATTGATCAGATCAGTATCAAATTTGATCCCAATATTCTGGTGGTAATCAACATTGCTATCGCCATCATGATGCTGGGTGTTGCACTTGATTTAAAACTTGATGACTTTAAACGGATTTTTCAATCACCCAAGGCACCTGTTATCGGATTGACTACACAGTTTATATTATTGCCGGCCATCACTTTTTTATTAACCATAGTGTTACCTGCCAGTTTGCTGACTCCATCCATGGCCCTGGGAATGATATTAGTAGCAGCTTGTCCCGGTGGCAACCTATCCAACATCATTACCTATCTGGCCAAGGGAAATAGTGCTGTCTCTATCAGTATGACAGCAGTATCAAGTATTTTCGCTTTGGTCATGACACCTCTAAATTTAAGCATATGGGGAAGTCTGAATCCCGCCACAGCACCGATTATGCAAAAAGTCAGTTTGAGTCCGACAAATGTATTTATAACTATTTTTATTATCTTGGGAATACCACTGATGATTGGGACAACCGTATCACGGATGTT
This sequence comes from bacterium, assembly GCA_041556995.1. GTDB lineage: Bacteria > SAR324 > SAR324 > XYD2-FULL-50-16 > XYD2-FULL-50-16 > JAHJTV01. Next base: position 96,447 of record JBFFHJ010000023.1, read on the forward strand.
CCCACAGGTGGCAAATATGGTCCGAAAACCATTTAAGATTTTTTCATTAACTTTTTTTATCATCATTGTGACTGGCGCCGTTCTATCAGCATGGAACGTTTTTATGCAGGTTTTGGGGTTAATCGTTTTCGTTGTTTTTATTCATAATCTGGTCGC
>JBFFHJ010000024.1:0-93170 GCA_041556995.1 bacterium
ATATTCTACAAATATTCAGCGTATCAGTATTTGAAAAAGTTCCAATATATCTGTTACTTAAAAAACAAGATTACAAAACGCCAGAGTCAAATGAGTCTAACCAATTGACAATATTTGACTATTTAACTGGACACTAGTGATATGCTATATTAAAAAATTGAATTTATATATTATTTTTCTTCCAAATGCCATAAGATTTTATGGTCAAAATTCTATGATATTTAACTTTTACTTGATCAATTCCAAAAAAGAATTTGTTACGGTTCAGCATTGTATCTGTCATGATGATATAGTCGGTATTTGGCTTAAAAGGGCTTTCTCCCAGCAAACGCCCCCATGGAGCTGTTTTTGATCGTTCCTGTCTTTTTAATAAGAAGCCGACAAAGGGGAAATAAACGGATTTGTTAATAGGGATTTTTTGAGCATATATCAGAGCTTCATTTGTTCCCTTAATGCCGTAATGATAATTTGTGCTATAATCTGCTTGGCTACGATATATGAAACCTGAAAAATTTGCTATTAGAGCAAAAACCAATAACACCATCATGATATCCGGAAAAGTTTTTATTTTGGCCTTTTTTTTAACGAAGCAATAAATAATGATTGGAAGAAACATGACAAGACAGGTTTTTATAAAGAGGATTAGCAGTGTTTTTATCTGTTTGGTTCTGCCCAAATCATAAAATGGGTATAGAGTATCTTTTGTTAAAAGTGATATAACAGTTAATGTTACAATGAAAAAACCTATGTCAGACTTCTTAAATTTTATATTTGATTGAGTCAGATATATTCCTAAAATAATAAAAAAGAAAGAAAATAATGGATAATGGTATTTGGGGAAACCTGCTGTAGCTTGAACTTTTATCAAGAACGAATAATTTATAATTATAGAAGCAATAATAATTGAAGGGAGAATATATTTTTGATCAAGTTTTTTTTCAATCCACTTCAATGTCAATAAATTCTGATTCTGGATGATCCCGGTGAAAAGAAATACTATCAATAAAGCTATTGGAGGGGAAGACCATAAAATAATCGCACCGAGGTTACTGGTTATAGAAAAAACGAAGTCCTTTAAAGGCTGATTGAAAGTGAAATGACCAGATAAAAATAATGCAGCTTTGCCTTGATTATATTGTACACTGTTGTTACCCTCAAGGATATATTCGGAATAAAGCCATCCATAGCTTATATAAAATAAAAAGAGGGCTATAAAAAAAATTGGAAAAATTTTAAACAGTAGAAATCTAAAATCTTTATTAATTAGATTAAAAAATATTATACTGCATAGTATCAGAATTGGAGTTGTCATTTTTATCCACAAACCTAGTATGATAAAGAATAACAATAATATTCCATTAGACCACTTTTGGTTTTTATTAAATTTTGTATATGAATAATAAATTAAAAGTAAAATAGGAGTAAGAATAGTATTATCAATATCGAATATAAAAACACCTTGAATTACGATTGGTAAGGAATAATAGACTAATACAATTATCATTAACAAGGAGGTTTTCTCTTCTATTTTCCTTTCATGAAGTGCAATGATTTTGTATATAAGAAATCCTGAACAAATAACCGAAAGGATTCCGATAAAATAACCTCCAATATAATTACCTGAGAATAATTCTCTAAAGAAATGCAGTAATATTATGTAAATGGGTGGATGCCAACCATTTTTTACCGCCTCATTAAAGTATTCTGCGAAAAACCAGAAGAAGACAGATTCACTCATTGGAATGTGTTGAATAAAAAATGAGCATAAAAACAAAAAAACGCAAGAAGAAAACAAAAATACAAAAATTGGTTTTTTAAACATGCTATTTGTTATATTCATTTTGTCATAAAGTCAGTAATGTCCGGTTAGGATTTTGCAGTTAACCGTTTTCGTTTCTTTTTATGTTTTTTACCGCGTTTCCGACGTCATTGAGGCTTGCTTTGCAGGGCCTCATTTAATCAGTGCGAAGCTCACGAACGCGCTTAATATTGACTTTTTTGTTATATTCTCTATGGCAAATTGCCAAATGACAACGGTTTGTTTCCCTCGGACATGAGTTTTGGACAGTCCTGTTTCGCATCAGCCAGTGGTTGAATAAATTGGCAAAATGTTTTATTGGTCAATGTTTTTCTAAATGCGTTGATATTTGGCTTCATATCATAAATTCTTGTAATTATTAGGCTTATGAAAGCCCCTTTTTGCATTTAGAGTAAATTTGTCAAGTTAAATTTGAAATAATAAATTGTTATTGTTGATTTTTATCATATTTTATTGGTTCGATAGTTGCTGCAATTTTCTAACCGGACATTACTGTCATAAACTGTTTATAAAGAGAATAAAACCCTAATGATGCAGTAAATGTGAAGCAAAGTTAACACCTATAAGGCGATAATATCTGATTGTTTTGAATATGATTTTCTCTTTTTTGTCATTTTTACATCCTAAGTATACTGTTAAAGTATGGTACCTATTTTTACTGTACCAGCTTCAATCCTGTGCTTATTTCACTCCAACAATGAGCATTTGTTTTGAAAAGAGCGGTGAACCAAGTGCAAGATACATCCTGGATAACCAGTAGGATTTTGGTAATCTACTTTGCATTGAAAAAGGTAAATACCCTGCTTTTTTATAAACTATTGAAAAATCATAGTTCATCAATAGACCACAAAGAGACTCATCGGTAAAAATGGTTTGATGAGTGTAGTCGTCAAAATAGTTTTTGTAACATAGTCTGAAATTTGGTTGGATTAGTATTAATTTTCCAGATGGCTTTAATATTCGTCTGATTTCTAATAAGGTCTTCTTGATTTGCGCTTTATCCAAATGTTCCAGAAGGTTTGATCCAAAAACAGCATTTATTGAATTTGAATTCAAGAAATCGAGTTTTTCAACACTGGAACAATGAAATTCAATATTGTCATGCAAATATGATCCAACATCTTCAAGATCGATAGCAATCTTCCTTTTGGCATGTACATGATTAATAAAATCTCCGTAACCGCATCCTAGATCAATGATCGTATCATCTTGATCTATAAATCTAGATTGAATATTTTCGGTAACAGCTCTCCAAATTAAATGTCTTTTTGGGTTAAACTTTAATCTGGTTGAGAAGTAGCGACTTTTGGTTTCTTGAACGGAAGGATCCATCGCTTTTTAATATATTGTGTTAAAAAAAACTTAATATTTTTTACAAAAACTGGAGATTGTTATTATTGAAGTATCTTATCCATATCCCAAAAAGCACCTCTTTTTCTATGTAGGTACTTTTTTTTATTGATAGATAATAATCGGGTAGTCAAAACTAGCCAAATCATCTGCAACCCCAGTAATACAGCTTTCATTTTATTTCCTGTTACGGAAGATTCTCCAATTCGCTCTTTATAGGAAACAGGAATCTGAATAATTCTCTGATCCATCAGCTTGGACAAAAGCATCATCTCAGGGCCAAAAAAGTTTTCTGTTACTTCCGCTTTTTCAAGAATCTTCACCATTGTGTGACGATGAACTAAACGATATGTACATCCAACATCTGTTAAGGAGCATGTATTGAACAGAATTTCAACAAGCTTTGCAACAGACCAGTTTCCAAATCTAAGAAACCATCCCATATTGGCACCTTCCCATATCATATCATTCATTGTTCTTGACCCATATACAACATCAAACGAATCTCCAAATGAAATCAGTTTAAAAACATCATCAGCAAGAAACGTGTCATCCGGTTCGCATACAATGATAATGTCGCCTTTTGCCTCTTTAAAACCGCGCAATATTGCAGCTCCATATCCCTGAGTTGATTCAAAGACTTCCCTAGCATTCGTCTTGGCAACTTCTTCACTTGTTCCTTCAGCAGCATTATTATTAACAACTATTATTTCATAAAATATCTTTAGAAGTTCAAAATCTTGAATTACCTTACGAATTGAATCTCTTTCATTGTAAGTTGGCAAAATGAGTGAAAGTTTCTTTTTATCTCTGAGAATTTTCATAGAATCTATTGAGGTTTTGTTTAAGAAATATATTATTGATGATTTTTGTTTGTACTTATAATTTGATTTAGAATCGATTTAATTCTAGTTTTATAACCATGTTCTTTTAGGGCACGTTTGTGAGCTCTTAATGCAATTTTTTCCCTTAAATCCTCATTTTTTAGATAATACTGTATGAGGATTTCCAATTCGTCAATATTTCCATAGCAGGCAATTTCCTTGCCAACAGTGAAATAGTCTTCAATTCCATGAAAATAATATGACAACTGAAACCCACCAAAATAGGGTATTTCAAAATTTCTGGCTTTGATGGATTCTGAATTTTTAACACCTCTTCCTTTAGTTATAATTTTTTTTATCTCTCTTATTTTAGGTGCTAATTTTTTTATATTTATTTTTGGGTTTCTGGAAAAAAGATCAGAAAAACGAATTGGAATATGTAGGATGTATCTTAAATCAAAACTTTCACTGTTGGATATATTTAAATTTATTTTAGAATTCATGAAAATCTCATTCATTTCAGTACTTGATACTTGGCCATTCGGCCATCCGATACCGAAAACAGAAACATCAATTCCCCTTTTTTTCAATGTATCTAGAAACCATACTCTATACGGACTAATCGCTCCTACAAAAGAAACATTATATTTATACTGCTTCCTTTTTTGTGGAATAGCATGAGAATCAATAGCTGCCCATTGACTTAATATTACGTTTTTCTGGCCAATACTCCGGTATTTGGAAATAGAGAAAATATCTGTTGTGATACACCAGGAAAAATGATTTGCAAGATATTGAGAGTAGATGTCAAATCTCCAATTATCATCTCCAAACCAAGCAATTGTTATATGTTTTGATTTTAAATAATCAAGTGTTTCTATCTGAAATTGATCGGTAAAAAGCTGAAAGAAAATTATATCTGGTTTATATTCCTTTGCTTTTTTAATGACATTTTCTTGGAGTTGATTTTTTTGTTTTAGATATTCATCATAATAAAATGTATCTAATTCATATCCAAGTTTTTGAAAACTCTTAATGAACCCATCCTGACCAATATGGTTTAATCCTCGATTTTTTATCCCATAATCATATTTCAAGTCAATATATAGTATTTTCATTTTTCCAATTTTTATAAACATATTATTGACTAATACTACTTTACTTGGAAATAGGTTTAGAGAAAAAGCTCATAACCTTGAACCATATTTTCCAAGCCATGAGTTTTAGAAAAATATCAAAGGGAGAAAATATAAAAATAGAACATAGTAATATTTTAGTTCTTCTCTTTGTAAGAAAACCAGTTGAACTTCTGAATCCGCTTTTTAATATACCAGCCCAGTTTTTATGGCGAAAATATCTAACTTCACTACTATTTTTCAGAATATTTGTATTGGAAAGAATGAACGTTATCAACAATGACTGGTCGTTAATGTTTGGCGCTTGACTATCCTGATCTGTATGTTTGCGATATCGCATAATTCGATCAGTGATCCAAATGATTTTTCCTTTTTTTAGTATCTTCATAAGAAAAGAGACATCACAGTACTTCCCTCCTTCTTCGGGATTTAGGTAAATTCCAGCAATAAGATGTTTCCTATACATGTATGACGGAAATGGTGCTATGTCAGAGAATTTTAGATATTTTATTGCCAATTCATCTGGAGATGATATTGTTATATTCTCCTTTGTTTTTTTTATAAACCTTCCCACTGCCACAGAGCCATTATTCCAAAAAATGGAAGCGTTACCTCCAACTGCGGCTGCATCGGTATTAACATCCAGATGTTTTGATAGTAATGTCAAACAGTTAGGCTCCATAATATCATCGTCATGAAATATCATAAAATATTCTGACTGGACTTCGGATAAAACTGTTTGAAAATGCTTTATTGGGTGAATGCTTGGATTCCTTCTTAAGTATGTCAATTTTGGATTTGAAATAGTTTTAACAATCTTTTCAGTTTCGTCATTAGTAGAATTATCAGATATAATAATGTGAAAATCCTCAAAATCTTGATGTAGAATTGAGTTAAGTGCTACTAAAAAGTACTTTGGTCTATTATAGGTTAGAAGAAAAACTTGGACTTTTTTCATTGAATGGTTCATTTCTCAGTAGGAATTTTTTACGTGATAAAACAATGTCAATTGTCTCTGCTTCGTTTAATTAATAAATGGTAACGAATTGAAATAATAATTGATTAATAGAATCTCACTATATATTTACAGTGATACCCAGCTTCCCATCCTCCCCTTCAAGTATTTCTTTTAACTTCGGCACGCTTTCCGGCATGGTTACCATGATGACTTTGTCGCCGGATTCTATGGTTGTTTGGCCGTTGGGGATGATTACTTTTTTTTTGCCTTTGATTAGAGCGCCCACCAAGGTGTTGGGGGGAAGCCTTACGTCTTTTAACGGTTTTCCTAGAATTTTTGAGTGTTCGTTGCTGATCATTTCCATGACTTCCATGTTTGTTTCGGAAATGGTGGTGTAATTCAAGGATTGTTCCCTGCCGTGGATCATTTTTTTAATTTGTCTGGCGGTGCTCAACCTGGGGGAGACAACGACATCCAGGTCTATTTTTTCTGCGCAACGGATCATGTTTTGTCGGTTGATAAGGGTGATAATTTTGGTTGCTCCCAGGTATCGAGCTACTAAGCCGGAGGCGATGTTCAAGTGGTCATCGTTTGAAACGGCTATAAATAGTGACGATGTGGCAACGTCAGCTTTTATTTGTTGTTTAACGGATTCGCCGTCACCATGTATCACTTTTATCCGTTTTCTGTTGGAGAACTTTTTTTTCAGCTTATTGGCATTTAATTCATCACGGCAGATCATGGTGACGTTAAAATGGCTTTTAATCAAGCCACTGGCAACGCCCTCGGCGATTAAGCTTTCACCGGCGATAACCGCTTTTCTGTTGGAAGAGATCCTTACATTTAAGACATTGTTCAGTTTTTCGGCGTTTTGTCTGGGGATCAAAATATAAACATAATCTCCCTGTTTGATTTGGTCCTGACCAGTGGGAATAGACGATTGGCCGTTACGTACAATGCTGGCGATCAAAAACTGGTTATTTCCTTCAGTTTGTCGGATATCTTTCAGATAAACATTTTCCCATGGAGAATCTTTCTTTACCCGACATCCTACCAGCAGAACGTTTTTTTCTCCGAAGGCTGACACTTCTGTGGCTGACGCCAGACTGGCCGTATCGATAATCTCCTGAGCTGCTACCATGGTTGAATTGATCACCTGACTGATTCCTGACCGAATGTAGTTCGAGATCACCTTTTTTTTCATAAACGATTCGGTTTTGGTTACGGCAATCTTATGTTTGACATTATAATGGTTTGCCAGTAAGCAGCATATAAGATTGGTTTCATCGTGATCGGTACTGGCAATGATCAAATCGGTGGATTCAATACCGGCGGATTCCAAAACGGATAGCGTTGTTCCGTTACCATTTATTCCTGCAACGTTCAAGCTTCTTTGAATAACCTTTAATTGGTGAGGATTTTCATCGATGACGGTGACCTCAAAATCCTCTTCCGAAAGTTCAGAGGCGATATAAAACCCGGTTTCTCCGGCACCAATGATGAGAACTTTCATGATTGTTCCTCAGCTAGCATATGAATCATTTCCGCTTCTGTTAGAATTTTTATATTATTTTTTTTTGCTTTTTCCAGTTTTGATCCGGCATTTTCACCAGCCAGCAGGTAGTTGGTCTTCTTTGAAATAGATGAAATAATTTTGAAACCGGCTTTTTCAAGTTGCACTTTCCATTGGTCGCGTGGTTTTGATAGTGTTCCGGTTATTACCACACTTTGATTAGCAAATGGCTGATACAATTGACGTTCCAAAGGTTTAGGGGTTACCCCCAATTCAATGATCTTTTTAATGATCTTTTCATTTTTTTCATTTTGAGTCCAGTTCAAGAAAGATTCAATCATGACTGGTCCAAAATCGGGTAGCTTTGATAGCTTATCCTCGGTCAAAGCCAATAGATCTTCAGGAGATGATAATTCAACAGCAATGGTTTTTGCTGCTTTTTCACCGATGTGACGAATTCCCAAGGCAAAAATGAACTGATTCATGGGAACCGTTTTGCTCTCTTCGATGGCTTCCAGAAGATTGTCCACCGATTTTTCTCCCATCCCCTCGAGTTTTATCAGGTTTGCTCTTATATCTTTTAGTTGGTAAATATCGGCAATGTTGGCAACAAATTTTAGTTGGATCAATTGATGAATAATAGCGCTGCCCAAGGACTGAATATTCATTCCCTTTTTTGATATAAAATGCTCCAACATTCCTTCTATAACAGCCGGGCAGAATGGATTATCACACCGTAGATCTATTTCCTCACTCATTTTTACCAGATTGGTGTTGCATACCGGGCAGTATGTTGGTGCTATTACTGCAGTTGAATCAGGTTTTCGTTGGGTGTAGTCCACTCCGACAATCTTGGGGATGATGTCGCCACCTTTTTCAATAAACAAAACGTCTTCATGGTGAATTCCCAGGCGAGCGATTTGATCGTAATTGTGGAGAGTGGCTCGTTTCACCTCAGTTCCCAGGAGTTTAACCGGCTCCAGATTAGCTACCGGTGTCAATATTCCGGTTCTACCGATGGAATTTTCGATATTGATTAATCGGGAAGTCGCTTTTTCGGCTTTAAATTTCCAGGCCGTAGCCCATCGGGGACTTTTGGCTGTCATCCCCAGTATCTCGCGTTCGTTGAGATGCTCCAGTTTTATTACAACGCCATCTATATCAAAAGGTAATTCTTCTTTGTTTTTTTCCCAGTCATTACAAAATTCAAAAACTTCAGCGGTTGAAACGCATACCCGCCTGTGAGGATTAACAGGCAATCCAAGACTGTCTATATAATTAAGATTTTCCGAATGTTTATCACTGATTTGCCCTGCTACTAAATCATAAAGTAAAATGTCCAATCCGCGTTGAGCAACCTCTTTCGGGTCTTTCATACGAACAGTTCCGGCAGCGGCATTTCGTGGATTTTTAAAAGCCGAAATACCTTCGTCTTCTTTATTGCGATTAAGAATGTCAAATCGATGCCTTGAAAGATAAATCTCTCCGCGAAGCTCAAGTGATACTGATTTATCCAGTTTCAAAGGAAGAGTATGAATGGTTTTGACATTGTTGGTAACATCATCTCCGATTTCTCCGTTCCCCCTGGTTACGGCTTGCTTTAAAACACCATTTTCGTATACAACTGATATGGCCACCCCATCGATTTTTGTTTCACAGACTGTGACCACGTTTTTTGTTGAGAGGCGGGATTGTAACGACGATATCCAGTCTTCCAGATCATCCTGAGAATAAAGATTGGAGAGGCTTAACATGGGATGATTATGTCTGACATTTTTAAATTGTTCGATGGGTTCTCCTCCTACACGTTGACTGGGGGAGTTGGCATCTAAAAATTCAGGAAATTGATTTTCCAATTCAATCAACTGATTAAGAAAAATATCGTATGTATTGTCATCAATACTACTTTCACCATGTTGATAGTATTCGTCATTGTACCGATTGATTTTTTGCGAAAGTTCAATGATCAGTTGTTTGGCTTGTGCAGGTGTCATAATAACTCAATGTTAAAGGCGGTATTTTATTGATATTAAAAGAATATCTTCATTATTGGTTTAATCGACGATTTAGTATATATTTTCAGTAGTACATGGTTATTATGTTTGTCGGTAAATATTAAGGTCAAAGCTAGTATGAGCCGGAATACAATGTTTTAAGGGCCTAAAAGTAGCTAGTTTAATGCTTTTCCTTTTAAACAGCAAATAATAAGAATTATGTTTGTATAATTTTGAATTTATGAAACAATCCAAGTCCAGCCTAATTTAATAGTCATACTGTAACCGTGTTTTAAGTGTGTTGACTTGACAACGGATGATTGCTTAGAAAGACTGGAAACGTCAATAATAAATTACCCTGGATTCCTTACATATCTATCAACCTATTTTTTTCGGAAAATTCATGTTTAGAGCGATTTTTTCTTTTTTATCGAGGTTAATGCTGGATCCAATTAGAACCTTTTTTTATACATTTAGGGTCCTATCGGCGTTCCGCAGGTCTGCCTTTGAGATTGCTTTTTCGCCTTCTGAGCAGAAAGACATTAACACCCAAATTAAAAAGAAGGCATTGGATATTTTACTAGGACAGATTGAAGAATATGGCATCAATGTTATCAGACGCCGGGTGGATTGGAAAATCAAAGAAAATATGAATATTTCACTGCAAAAACAGGCTAGTGATGGATCCAATTCACATGTACAGAAGAAAATGGACGAATTACTGGTCGATTTTTTATCAGAACTTGATCATGACACTATCAACACAAGTGTAAAAAAATCCATTGTCTCCTTCATAAATGAAGAAATTGAAAAACATGCTTGCGATCCATCCAATAAAGAAGTTGATGATAAAAAACAATCCTTGTTCAGTGAATATTTAGGACAATTGTCCATGGACATTATCAGATCGGAAAACGAGGATAAAGTTAAAAGCTTGATCAATGACAGGGGAATTGAATGGACCTGTATGCCCAGCAACGAGGAGGTAGAACAACAGGTTCAAAAAATTTTTAAATCCTATATCAATAGCCTGAATGTTACCACTGTCAGCGATGATACGGAAAAAGCCATTACCCAGATGATCAATAAATCGATCAAAGAAATCGCCTGTAACGTTGAAAATGAATATGTGCAAAATAAATCTAATCAACTTTCCAAGAAATCTATCGAACGGCTTGATGTGGGTTCAGTTCATGCTGATACACAGTCATTGATTCAGGAGCATATAAATACTGAGTTGTTAAAAATATCCCGCAAAAAAGATAATAGAATTATACAAGAAAAGGTTATCAATCTATTAAAAGCCGTGATTGAAAAGATGGATGTATCGATTTTATTTCAAAAAACGGAAGCTGATATTCAAGAAAACTTGAATAATAGAGCTGTTGAATCTGCGAGTATTCAAGATAATGAAATAATGCAAAACAAATCGGAAGAATTATTAAAAGCGTATCTGGATCAATTCAAAGTATCCGATGCCATCGACCAGAAATCAATGGCTTCCATCAAACAGAGCTTGAATGAGCTTATCGTTCAACTGGTTGAAACATCGAAAAAGGTCGAGCAGGAAGCGGAAAGACTATTTGGAGAAATTCTTGAAAGAAGTAATGCCGACACCATTGATCCCATTATTCGGATGAAAACGGAAGCGGCATTGTACAAGGTAATAGTCAAAGAATTAGCAGTTTATGGAAATGATGAATTAGTTAAGAAGGCAGTTGATTTTATTCATGATATTTCTCAAAGACTTCCTCACAAGTCAACAACGAATGATATGATAATGAATCACAAGATTCGCCAGATTCAGTATCTTAAATAAGTTTTACACAACCTATTAAATAAAAACCGCTGCCGTTTAGATGGTTGCTAATGAGTGATTCTGAACAATTTAAGGATAAAATCTCACTGGATTTTTCCAAGCATCCTCGATTGAGCGAATATAATCGATTGGTTTATCCTGTTATATCAAGACGTTCTGGAGGGTTGTCCCTTGGAGTCAATATAAATCCCACCAAAAAATGTTCTTTTAGATGTGTCTATTGCCAAGTCGATAGAACTCGAAAAATAAAAGGTTTGGAAGTATGCATCAGTCAGATAATCGATGAATTAAAATATTGGCTTGATGAACTACGACAGGAAGGAAATGCTCTCAATGGTTATTCATTAACCGATATTGCCATCGCGGGTGATGGTGAGCCTACGATTGTCCACATTTTACCTGAATTAATCGAATGTATTATCCAACTCAAAAGGGAATACGGATTAAAAGAATGCAAAATCGTTCTTTTTACCAATGGTACTCGTGCTGGTCGAGCTGATATTCAGGAAGTCTTACCCCAATTTTTCGATAATAATGGTGAAATTTGGTTTAAGTTGGATTTCTGGGACAGTACCAGCTTGAAAAGGATTAATGGAAGCAGTGTCTCATCGGATAAAATAATCGAAAACATCGTTATTCTTGGAAAGCAACATCCGATTATTTTCCAAAGTTGTTTTTTTTCCTGGGATGGTGAAGTATTTAACGAGATGGTTTATAACGATTACGTTAAACTCGTGCAGGGACTGCTAAAACAAGGGGTAAAAATCAAACTGATTCAAGCTTATACCCTTGCAAGAAAACCTGCCGATAATCGTGCACAAGCATGGTCGGATATTGAAATGGATCGATTGTCAGACTATTTAAGTACCAATCTGTCAGTTGAGATCGAAACGTATTATCAAACAGGAAAAGAAAACTGATGTTTTTTTTAAAACCGATTCTTCATCGTATAAACCCAGAAATTATTCATGCATCTACTGTGGAATTATGTTCCTGGGTGAACAAAATTCCACAGTTGGTAAACATTGTTGATGCTCTATACCAATTTGAAGATTCACGACTTCACGTTTCCATTGGTAATTTGGATTTCCCCAATCCCATAGGTTTGGCAGCAGGATACGATAAAAACGGAGTCGCCGTACCCGTTCTCCAAGCTCTTGGTTTTGGATTTGTTGAGGTAGGAACCGTTACTCCCAAAGCCCAGTCGGGGAATTCCAAACCAAGACTTTATAGACTCCGTCCTGATAACGCTATTATTAATCGAATGGGATTCAATAATTATGGGGTGCAATATCTGGTAAAATCACTGGAGAGTTCAAAAAAACGTGTTCCCATCGGGGTGAATGTTGGTAAAAACAAACAAACGCCGGTGGCCGACGCCCATAAGGATTACATAACATGTATAAAAAAAGCCTGGGATGTGGCAGACTATTTTACTGTAAATATTAGTTCACCAAATACTAAAAATCTTAGAGATTTACAAAAGGAGGATTACCTGGTGCCTTTTATTAAGGAGATCATCAGTGTAAGAAATCAATTATCAGAAGAAACAAATAAGTACAAGCAGCTATGGTTAAAAATTGCCCCAGACCTGGATGACGATGAATTAAGAATAATTGCCCATATTGCATTGGATTTAAAAATTGATGCTATTGTATTAACTAACACAACGATTACCCGACCCGGTTTAACAGACCGAAATCAGGGTCAAACCGGTGGATTAAGTGGAAAGCCCCTTTTTGATTTATCCAATCATGTGTTAAAAAAAATGCATGATTTAACACATGATCGTATTCCATTGATTGGTGTTGGCGGCATTTTTTCGGTGGATGATGTACAAAAAAAAATCTCCTTGGGAGCCAAACTGGTACAAATATATACGGGGCTTATTTTTGAAGGTCCTGGTTTGATTAAAAGAATTAAAAGGGAAATGATATCAATGGAAAGACGGGCAGATATGTAGTTTGCCCATACTGTATTGCACAAAAATTCATAGTTGTACTTGTTAATGTGTTGGTAATTCAGTCTGATATGGATTACATAATCAAACCGTCTGACATGGTTAGATGGGCAAATAGACAGGTTAGCTTCTACGGAGAGTGCCCCTACGAGGATTTAAAATCTAAACTGGATACTTATGGATAAGGAAATAACCGGTGTTGGGCAATCTTTTAAAGCATTGCTTTTTGCATTGGGGAATATTGATTTTGCCATTCAATTGTCCAAAGTGACAGAGATTATCAGAATGACAGAAATCAGAAAGGTCCCCAGAGTGCCGATTTTTGTGGAGGGGGTCATTCACTTGCGAGGTAGAATAATCATTATTGTGAACCTCCGAAAATTGTTTATGATCAAGGGGAAACCCAGCAAAAACTCTAAAATTATCATTTTTTCCATAGATGAAAAACAGATTGGATTTATTGTGGATGATGTATCTAAAATCGTTCAGAAAAACAGTAAGGACATCCTACCTCCGCCACCGGTAGTCATAAAGGGGCCAGTGCCGGATTGTATTTTTGGTGTTATTGACGAAAGTGATAAAAACATATTGTTACTCGATTTAACCCGTTCATTTTCAGCATTGGAAGAAATTGGATTGAACCAGGCATTGGAACGGGAGTTGTCTTTCCTGGTTGATCAAATAAATGATTAGAAAATATTCATTAATAAAAAAGGTTCAATCATTAGTATGTGATTTGGAACCATAGATAGATATGACACGGTATTTGGTATTCTTCATCTGCAATACATATTGATATTGTTAGCTAGCTACTATTTTAATTCATTTAATCACGCATGAACGCTGCTTACAAAAAACAATCAGTCAACCATGTAAAAATCATTTATCAGAAACTCGTCAATATTCTGATAATTTTAACTGTTTTATTCACCATTGTGTCATGCGATTCAAAAGATTTTTCCAAAAAGGAACATGTCAGGCAGTTTTTAACTGAGCGGTTCTTTGAAAGCTCTAAAGATGATAAATTCCTTCCGGATTTTGAATATGAACTCATTAGTGGAAAGAAAGAAAAAATGAAAAACAACAGAGGGAAGGTTATTCTGTTGAACTTCTGGTCTACATGGTGTTTTCCCTGTAAAAAGGAGATGCCGGATATGGAAGAGTTAAAACATTTGATGAAAGGCGAGAATTTTCGAATTTTGGCAGTTAATTCAGGCGAAAAGAAAAACAAGGTTAAGCGGTTTTTAAGTAAATTTCCATATTCATTTGATATTGTTACCGATGAAGATCGCTTAATCACAACAACCATCGGTATTACAGGGCTGCCGACAACATTTATAATAAGTGGCGATGGAAAAGTATTAGGAAAAATAATGGGACCGGTTGATTGGAAAGAACCTTCGTTTGTGGACTTTTTAAAAAAAATCAGTCAGATATAGTATGGCATGAGAGGTGATTTATGTTTAACATGGGAATGCTAGAAATGATCATTATCGGCGCAATTGCGTTGATTGTGCTTGGTCCGAAAAAAATGCCTGATCTAGCCAGGGCAATTGGGCGGGGGCTTTCCGAGTTCCGTAAAGCAACCAATGAGTTTAAAAACACTGTAGTGAATGAAATTGAAGATGTTGCAGGACCGGAGGTCAAGGATTTGACCGGAATGGCCAATGAATTAAAGAAGCAGAATTCACCGAAAAATATCGAAGACTATCTCGAAAAAGCAGCAAATGCTTTTGAAAATGCTGATAAAGAAGAAAAAAAAGACTAATAACTACGATGTTTCCAAGTAAGGCATTTTGCCTTTTTCGTACATTCAGTTTTTTATATGTAGATTTATGAATAATTAAGGTTGTCTTCTTGTTAATCCATGTTTGGAAAGGGCAACCTGAATTTTAATTAACTATCTCAGTGAGTCGGTATGGAACAACTTAAGTCTATGATTCGTAATATTCCTGATTTTCCAAAGCCAGGGATTCAGTTTAAAGATGTCACTACCCTTTTTCAAAATCGCTGGGGATTACAAAAATGTCTGGATATCCTGGAGGAATACTATCGATACCAGCCCATCGACAAAGTCGCCGGCATTGAGTCAAGAGGGTTTGTTCTAGGTGCTGCTTTGGCCGATCGTTTAAATTGTGGTCTTGTCTTAGTTCGAAAAAAGGGAAAACTGCCTTGGCAAACCGTTTCGGAAACATATGAATTGGAATATGGTACCGACGAATTAGAAATTCATGTGGATGCCATCCTGGAAGGAGAAAAGATATTATTGGTTGATGATTTACTGGCAACCGGCGGCACGCTGGAGGCTGCCGCTAAATTGATTGACAAGGTAAAAGGAGATATTGTCGGTATTGCTTGTATTATTGAATTGTTGGGATTAAAAGGTCGGAAAAAGTTAGAAGCATATCCATTTTATTCCATGATAACTTATGATGAAGCATAAGTAATTCCTGGAAACTCTCTATTAGCTGCATTTAGTGTTTCCGGGGTTCCCACATCCCTCCAATAGGCATCTTTTATATCCCAGGTTGATATTTTAAATCCATTTTTAATTAATCTAAAATACTCATCAATAATCGAAAATTCTACTGGTTGGGAGATGTGTAAAAATATCTCAGGTGAAATCATATGAATTCCACAAAACCCCACCTTTTTGACACCACCTTCAGGAGGTCTGTAAATGGTTTGTTTTCCGTTTTTGTGTCTTCCAATCAATATGTTTTTTTTATCGATCAAGAGCATTGAACTGGAGACTTTGTTATTGACCGCTAATGTTGCCAGGCTTTTATTTTGAACGTGGTTGGTGATGAAATGCCGTAAGTCGGCATTGCACAAGATATCAGAGTTATAAACCAAAAAACTTTCATTATTCCAAAAATCTTTTGTTTTAAATAATCCGCCGCCTGTTCCAAGGATTGTTTCTTCGTAAGAGATGGTGATGGGAATTGAGTATCCCTGGTTATTTAGATATGATTCAATCTTATGATGCAGGTGGTGGGTATTAATGATGACATCTGTGATTCCACAAAAACAAAGCTGATTTATGATCCAATCCAGCATAGGACGACTTTTAACAGGAACCAGTGCTTTTGGGGTTTCTTGGGTCAAAGGAAGAAGCCGCGTTCCATATCCTGCGGCAAAAATCATAGCTTTCATACGGATTGGCAGGTTACTCTGGAGTGATTCCTACTCTGATTTTTTTTTGCCCTCATCTTTTTCATCATCATTATCTTCCTCGTCTTTAAAATACTTCTCATTAATTGGAACATTAAATTCTTTGCTGACATCAATACGGAATCGACCTTTTTGAGCGCTTTTCATCTTGTTTTTTGAATTTTCCGATACGGCTGCCAGTTCAGCCTTATTTCGGACGACTTTTGGTTTTAAGAAAACGAGTAAGTTTGTTTTTCGGGTTCTAGCATAAGATGTTTTAAACAACCACCCAATAATGGGGATATCTCCCAAGCATGGCGTTTTGGATTCATCCTGCGATATTTCTTCACTAATCATACCGCCAAGTACAATTGTCTGGCCGTCTTCAACCACTACTTTGGTTTTTAACGACCGATTAAGCGTAGTAATCGCTCCCTGGTTTGATAATGCATCACTGGTTCCTGTGATTACATTGCTTGATGTTTCATCGATTTGCAATTCCACTGAGTTGTTCATATTTATTTGTGGTGTGATCTTCAATGAAACGCCAACATCTTTATAATCGACGGTTGTAGTTGTGTTTCCGGCGGTATCTGTTTTTGTACTACCGATAGTAGGGATGATTTCTCCCACCTTGATTTCTGCTTCTTCATTATTCAATGTTAAAATTTGGGGATTTGCGAGAATATCGATTTCAGTTTCCTTTTCCGCCGCTTTTATAAATGCACTGAAAGAACTGTATTGTACTCCTCCAAATGAAATGGAACCACCGATTACTCCAAGCACAGCGCCTGAAGAATCCGTGCCGGTTGACACTGTTTCCAGGGTTTTTGGACGTCCTGTCGATCCAACGCCTCCAATGGTTGTCAGCACATCGGTATTGCCGGATTTTTGAATATCGCTACCCTGCCACTCTACTCCCAAATCCAGGCTTTTATCCAGGGTTACTTCCATAATAATGGCTTGAATGAAAACCTGGGCTCGTTCTATATCAAGTTTTTTGATTACATTTTCAATGGCAGGGAATTCTTCTTTATCAGCAAAAATGACAAGGGAATTGGATGGAATGTCTGGAATAATGGTTGTTTTGGTAGATGTCGATTTCTGATTAGTGCTTTGTTTAAGGGTACTGGAAATTTTCTGTAATACTTCCGAGACTTTTTGGGCGTTGGCGTTTTTTAGTGGATATACCCTGATATTTCCTTCTTCAGTTAGAATCTTTTGGTCCAGCTGTGACACCAACATTTTAATTTTTTCCAAAGAGATGGGATGTCCGATTAAAATCAAATTATTGGTTCGTTTGTCAGACAAAATCCTTATTTTTGACGAGTCCAGCTCTCCCTTTTTGGCTGCGGAAGCAAAGATTTTACTCAATAGCCCGGCTATTTCAGTTGCGCTGGCATGGTTTAGCGGAAGGATTTCCAGATTTAAGGAAGCAATCTGATTATCAGAGAGATCAATAATATTTACAATTTCGGCAAATCGTTCAGTATTTTCTTTTGTATCTTTTAGAATTAAAACATTTGCATCCTCATTGGCGATGAGTATGGCGTCTTTCGATACCAAAGGTGCCAAATTCGAGCGGATGGTTCGGATTTTAGTATGTTTAACCGGGATAATACGAGTAATATATGAGCCGGCACGAACTTTATCTTTTTCATTGTAAACCGGGACAGAGGAAATTTTTGCCTCTTTTGAGGTGACAATTCTAGTAACTTTTCCTTCTTCAATGGTGGATAAGTTGTTTATATTTAGAATCGATTCAAATATTTTATACGCTTCGTTCGGTGTAAACTCTTGATTTGAAAGCAGTGTAATGCGTTTTCCTTTTAATACTTTGTCTTGAAAAACAAACGTTCTACCGGTTGCTTTGCTCATTATTTTAATAACACTGAGTACTTCAACATCATTAAAGTTCAATTTGGTTTTACTTGCAGCAAATAACGATTTTACGGCAAAAGCAGTCACCAATAAAGCAATCAGAAATATTTTAAGCGTGTGTTTTTTCACCTGATTCAACGGAAATAACGTTGATGCATCCATTTTGATTTGAGTTTATTGTATCAATTTAACTTATCAAATTGTTATTACAGATTAAGAGTGAATTTATGAATCAAATCCTATTCAATATCTTTGCCGAATGCTATCTCTTTTTCGTTAATTGAGCTTATTTTTAGGTCAGATGTCTTGTTTATTTGAAGCGTCTGTGTGGTTTATTAGATACATTTGGTCGTAGGATCCATGGAATGGAATACCAGTAATCGACTGAGTTTGGAATCTGCATTCAAACGCCAATTCTTAAACTTGATGGAAAAATAACATTTTGGCAATGGTTAAAACCGCCTGAATTATAAAAACAATGTTCGTTCGTGGTGAAGCATGTACAACGGGGTGTCGGCCTACCTCACCAGGGCAATCGTATGACAATCCATTGGTAATACAGGATTAGTGCCGTTGTTTGAATTCAGGTGTATTGATCCTGTATTTGGAATAAAAAATTTTCTGATAGAGCTGATTCGTTATTTTGTGTCAGATGCAAGTATACCTTGTGATTGCACGTTATTACTGAAATTGTTATGCGATTGCCCTGCCTACCTCACTGCTAATCCTTGTTTTTTATTAATTAATGGCAGTGTTTTTTGTATATGCCTGAATTATTACAAAATACCAACATTTTAAGTTAATCAATATTAAAATAGGTAATGCTGGTTTCATGAAGGAAAAGTGGAGAAACCTTTTTGGTTTTACCAAGTTCCAGGTGATCCATAATATAGGATTTCGAGAAAATTGTTTTCGGTGGACGGTATAAAACGTCAAATAGTTCCCTCATAAATTCAGCATCTTCCAGTTCATTAACAAATAAAGCATAAATCAATCCAACGGTGTTGATTTTTCTTTTGGATAATCGAAAAGGATTGAGCATTGGGTTATAATTTTGAAGTAATTCAATAAAATCTCTGTCCAATCCTACCATCTTTAGATTTTGATCAAGGATAGCCGTCAACTCACTGGCGGGGCCCAGCATTTCATAAAACAAAATGCCTTCATAATAGTATGCTGTAATATCTGGTAGAAAGCTCTTTTCGATCCAAATGACTTCGCCCTTAAATACGGGAACAGGAAGTTCGGAGTCGGTTGCTTGGTTTTTTATATGACCGGCATCTACTTGAGTGTTTATTGCATTTTCATCCGATGTCTGATCTCTATTAAAAAGGTTCATTGAATTCAACAAAGTCGGGATGATCAAGGATTGTTTTGGAAGATACCAACTATCATGTGTGTTTAGACCTACTTTTTTAGTCTCCTGATCAAGGGCGAAGGCGGCTAAATAGGATTCCCAAAGAACAACGGCAATTTTAACTTTGGCATTGCTTGCAGAAAGTTCAGTGATGGTTTTTAATGGGGCGATAATCAATTTACAGTTTTGCTTGTCCAAATCCATAAACCTCTGACTGATGTCAGGCACATACTTAGGAGAAAATGTAGTATTTTTGTCAGGATTTTTTTGATTCCACAATTTAGACAGTTCCACTGCAAATTGCCATGACACACTATTTCGATCACCTGTTTCCACCAACATCAGATTTTTCCCCAGTGATATTGAAGGAATTAATAGAATAAATATCAGCAGTTTAAATACAAAAGAGGATAAAGTGACTATTTTTGGCATTTGGGGCAAAAAAAACTGCTTCGTTGTTGCTGTACGATACGTTTGATTAAGGAAGCACATTTTACACATGGTTGACCTTCTTTTCCATAAACTTTTAAAAAATTCTGAAATTCACCCTGCTTTTCATCGACTCTTCTATAATCTGATATGGATGTACCATTACAGTGTAATGCCTGTGCAAGAATTTTTTTTGTTGAATCGATGATAAGCGAGGCCTGTTTTGGAGTTATAGAATTCGGTTTTTTCAAGGGATGTAAACCGACCTTATATAATATCTCAGAAACATAAATGTTTCCTAAACCGGCAATAATTTTCTGGTCCATCAAAATAGCTTTTATCGACGTTTTTCGTGTGGCAATTTTCTTCAAAAAATTTTTATATGTCAAATCTTTATCCCACGGATCCCACCCGAGATTTCGAATTCCGACATGTTCAGTAATATCTCGAACCAGCTCCATCTTACCAAAACATCGCATATCATTAAAGATAAGCTTTTGTCCGTTTTTGATATGAAATATTACCCGATCGTGCTTATGATTCCGGCTGGAGTTGTTTTGAACAATGAATTTACCGGTCATTTTTAAGTGGGTGATTAAGCAATAGCTGTTTGTGAAAGTAATAATGATATATTTTCCTTTTCTGCAGATTTTTTCAATGGTTGAATTCTTGATATTCTTTAAAAAAGCCTTGGTATTTCCCTGAATGATGGAAGTTCTCAAAATCTGACAATCAAGAATCGTTTTTCCAATAAGGGCTTCACTTAATTCATTGACGATTGTCTGAACTTCAGGTAGTTCCGGCATAAGAATAAGTTAGTAATATTAATTTATAAGATAAAACAGATTTGAAAAAATCTACTTAATGGTCAATTTAACCCTGAAATTTTTTTCCAAAGGTAACGAACAGATAACACTATCGCATATTTGAAACAATAGTTTAGCTTCTATCCAGTATGTACCTTTCTTGAGTTCCTTGGATACGGTGAATTTTTGTTCCAACTGGAAATCGTTCTTGTGTACCCTTAATGATTGGTTGTATGCATCATCGGTAATTTGTATAGTGGGAGATTCTTTCAATTTGGATGCGGTTTTAAGACGGCTGCTGTTTAATGTGATTTTGGTTGGGGTTGGAGCAAATTCACCTTGTGGGTAAATGGAATAAATATGAAAACCGGATGTTAAACGACCAAATACTAACAGTGTTGTCAACCCATTGACCGTTGTTATGTCAGGTTCGAACTCGGCATAAATCTCCAGTTTTGTTAATGGATCAACATTTCTCTGTTCCAAATTTTTAAGTATTTTAATTTCGCTTGTATCAATTCCATTTGCATAAACACCAGTGGTGATCAACAAGTGAAAAAAAATGATCAGGAGAGGAAAAAAAAATCCGAATTGGTTCTTTATAGAATTGATAACTCGGTAATGGATTGTATTTATTGTAGTTGTGGGAAATAATGTCTTTTTTGTCATTTTTCTTGATTTAAAACTGTCATTCTAATTAAAACTGCAAAATAACACGATATATGGTTGGTGCAATTAGAACAAGATGCTAAGCCTTTATGATTTGATTATTACTTTCAAAATAGCTATTTATCACCATTTGAAAATATTAAACAGGCTAAGAAACCATGTCGGAGCAACGGATTAGACAGATTTGTAAATATAAGGTAATGAGTTAATGATTTTTTTCAAAATTTTTTGTTTCAAATGCGGAGGGCCAATCGCACTTGGAAAAAAGTATTGAATTAAAAATCAAAATAGTTATGGCCGTTTGAGATTTTTTTTTGATATAATGGTCACAAGAGTCCCAAACTAGAGGCTTGATGAATGAAAGATCGGCTTTTAGAGGCATTGGAGCTGATTGAGGTGAAATTTTTACATTGAAATCAGTTCACTGAAGTTATATCCTAAACTATATCTTTTTTAATCTTTATTAAAAAGATATAGTTACATTTTATTTTTATAGAATCATTCTTGGATCGATGGCAAGGAATGAATATTGCTAGTCCAAGTTTATCTGACGTTATTTGAAAATTGGAGCGAAAAATGACTAGGATTAAGGAAGACATCATTCGTGATGTTATGACAAAGATCACCCTCGACCGGAAAAGTGCCAAAGTTCTGGTTGAGTCAATTTTGGGAATTATAAAGAAATCGCTAGAAGCTGGAGAAGAAGTTATGATTTCCGGTTTCGGCTATTTTAAGGTTCGTCACAAAAGGGCACGTATTGGTAGAAATCCCAAAACCAAAGTGCCTTATGAAATCTCCGAAAGGACGGTTGTTACATTTTACCCTTCAAAAGTGTTTCGAAAAGAACTTAATCCTGATGGTATCAGATAAACTGAATGGTTTAAATGGAGAACTACCTATTTTTAAAAGGATGTCTGAATAGGAGCTGACTGAAAATATAGGCAGTTCAAATCATGTTTCTACATATAAAATCGGTTATAGTTTTGTTGGTTTTGGCATCCCTTGTTTTTGGGGGGGGGCAGACAGTGTTGGGACAGAACAATGCTGCAATTCCTCAGGAGCTATTTTTACCGAAACAACAACCCCCAATGGAAAATGTTTTTTTTAACGTTTTATGGGGGTCTGTAACCGGCGGCTTATTATCGATGGGGTGGGCAACTCTTGACGATAAGACGCCTGATAGTGAGAGATTTGGCCCCAGTCATCTTTCGACTCAGTTCCTATATGGGGCAACATTGGGTGGTCTGCTGGGATTAGCAACTGGAGTATATCTGTCAATTAAAGGTATCACTTTCGACGAAAGTCGTTCACGGATTTCGCTTTTTCCTTCGACCATCGAAGATCCTCACCATTCACAGCATGCAACCTTTAGTGAGCCAAGCTCAATAAATGAAGATATTCATTTGGTAAACCTTAAAATAACATTCTGATATGATTGAATAAAAATAATCATCAGAAAATGTAAAAAGTGGACTGTCATATTGTTTGGTAGTTCACATTTCTTTTTTTGATGATTCTTTTATTTGGGCGATTTACATTCATTCAGCCCGTTTTCACGTCTAAAAACCTATCGAGCAGCCGGATATAATTCGTTGGCAAACCATCAACTAACATTTCTTGCAATAGGAAGTAATGTTCCTCCCAGAAAAGAATATATTTCAAAAAGCTTAGAAGCTCTTAAGGATAGATTTCCAGAAAAATTCGATGTATCAAGTATTTATTTGACAAAACCCTATCACAATTTAAAACAGGATTGTTATTATAACTGTTGTGTCAGGTTTATCTGCGATGTTTCAGCATTTGATTTGCTGGATTTAATCACAAAAATCGAAGGCAACTTGGGACGAGTTCGAAGTAAAAAAAAGTGGGACTCTCGAGTGATTGATCTGGATATTGTTTTTTATGGAAACGAGATAATCAGTGAGCCTCGATTAACCATCCCTCATTACGATCTTAGCAATAGGGACTTTTTTATTGTGCCTTTGTTGGAGTTGGATAAAACCTTAAAACATCCCGAAACTGGACTATTTCTAAAGACTGAATTGTTAAACATTCCAACTCAAAAACGAACCAACCCTATTAACATCGGTAAACCCAGCATTTGATTCGATTTCAGAAACGACTGAAAATACTGATGGATTTTCAAAAAAAACGTAAAACCGTGTTATCTGTGAAATAGGTGATTTCTTTTGATATTATTGGCTAAATTCTAACTCATTCAAATAACTGTTATTAAAAAGGTGAAAATGAAAACAATACAGATTGAAGTGATACCTTATTTTGATGACAACTACAGCTATTTAATCCATTGTGAAAAAACCGGTAAAAACGCTTTGGTTGATTGTGGTGATTCAAGTCGTGTTTTAGATTATTTGGAAAAAGAGCAATTGAAGCTGGATTATGTATTGGCAACCCATGCACATTACGATCACGCAGGCGATATTCCGGAATTGATAAAATATTTTCCAAATATGACAGTTGTCAAGCCAGTTGGGGAATCCAGGCTGACGATGCATGGAATGGAAGTTGGAGATGGCGATACCATAGACTTTGGAGAAGATCGGATCGAGGTCATTAGTGTTGCTGCTCATACTAAACATTGTACAAGTTTCAGCATCCAGGGGTGTCTTTTTGTTGGTGATGCACTTTTTTCCGGGGGGTGCGGTAGATTGTTTGAAGGACAACCGTCAGATCTTGAAAAAGTCATGGATCGATTATCTGCATATCCTGATGACACAGATGTTTACGTAGGACATGAGTACACTGTATCTAATTTAAAATTTGCCTGCAGTATCGAACCTGACAACATGGAGATGAAAGCTTATCTTCAAGAATCAATAGACAAAGTATCAAAGGGACAGTATACAACGCCCACAACCATTGGTCTGGAAAAGAAGATCAATCCTTTTTTTCGTATAGACGAAGAAAGTGTGATAGCATCAATTGATCCAGATCGGTCTTTGTCCCGAACCAAAAGGATGGGGGTATTAAGAAGTAAAAAAGATAATTTTTAAATATAAATCACTGATTTTATTTATATAACAATCTGCTTATGTTATATATTATGTGTTTCAGTGCAGATTACTATAGTTGAAGCAAAGGGATATACCTAATTAATGCTAGTCTTCTTTGTTGAAATATGCCATAATGCATCTGTCTTTTTGATTGAATTCGAACTTGAATTCAATGATATTTATCACTCAGACGATTCTTTAAATCCTTTTATTTTTGGAGGATAAGTATGGACGTGTCCATCTCTGCAAAACATATGGATCTTACTGATGCATTAAAAGATTATGTAACGGAAAGATTGTCAAGAGTCAAAAAATATACTGATTTTAATTTGAATGCTGATATTTTTTTGGGTGTAGAAAAGCATCGAAATCAAATTCATGCGACTGTAAAAGGAAATGGATTTTACCTTAATTCTGAAGCAGAGGACCCGGCTAGCATGTACAAAGCCATTGACCAATGTGTGGATAAGCTTGAAAAACAACTTCGAAGAGGAAAATACAATTATCATGACAAAAAGAAAGGTAAAGAAATTGAGCGTCAGAGCATTATTTCAAAACATGTCAATGTAGAAGAAGCTAACTAATAACACTAAACTATAAAAAAATCCTATATGGATTGAGAGATGCTTTCTCTCAATCCATCTCCTCCTCTTCCTACTCTCCTTCATTTAACAAAATTCTCAGATATAACAAAAGTGGATTACTCAGCCCGGTATCTTCGTCAGATTGAAAACAGTTGTCACATTTTTAAAAATGTGCATGCATGTTTTTTAAATCAAAAACCAATTGATGTTTTTTTGACAAAGTTTTTTAGAAAAAACCGCCAATTTGGTTCAAAGGATCGTCGGTTGATTTCAAATTCAATTTTCGGTTTTTACAGGTGGTATGGTTGGTTGTCTCAGCTGATGGAAAAGGAATTGGAAAAGGCGCTACTGCTGGGGTATCTGTTGGACTCAAATCCGGTTGATCAGTTGGTTCTATTTTGGGGAAAACAGTGCGGTCTTGCCGATCATGTTATCCAGAATCTCCATAATAATAGAAATAACGGATTCAAGGAAAAAGGGGATGTAATTTCATCCATAATTTCAAATCCTGATCCCAAATATTTAAACCCAAGTCTTTTACATCACTGGTCAGATTCGGTCATTGATGCTTTTCAAAAGCGTCCGAATATCTGGATTCGATTAACCAATTTTAATCAACAGAGGTTTTTAGAGTTTTTGGATTCAAAGGAAGTATCTTACCGTTATTTTCCAAACAGAAAAGATGTACTGGAGATTTTATCTCCGATTAATTTGTATGAATCAAAGGATTATAACCTTGGATATCTGGAAGTACAGGATATTTCTTCGCAAGCAGTTGGATTAATTTGCCGGCCTGGAGAGGGTGAAATTTGGTGGGACGTTTGTGCCGGTTCCGGAGGTAAGACTTTACATCTTGCTTCACTCATGAATGGATCTGGATCTGTTGTTGCTTCGGAAATTTATCCAAAACGTTTCAATGAGTTAATTAAGCGATCTAATAAAAATAAGAAACTAAAAAATATTAAGCCGATACTTTGGAATGGCAAAATTATGCCTGTTTTTGATCGTCAACCCGACGGTGTTTTAGTGGATGCGCCATGTTCATGTTCAGGTACTTGGCGCAGGTCGCCTGATCTACGTTGGCATATAACACAGCAGAAAATTGCATATTACGCCTCATTGCAATTTAAATTGCTGTCTAATATTTGTAAAGAAGTACCGAAAAATGGAGTACTGGTTTATGCGACCTGTTCTGTTTTCGAAGAGGAAAACGAACTGGTGGTAAATCGTTTTTTAGAAACACATACTGACTTTTCCCTTCAACCAATCACATGTCCCTTCACAACCCAAAAATCCGAAAAAGGGCTTAGATTATTTCCACCAAATATTGATGGAAACGGTATGTATATTGCCAGATTGATTCGCTTTTGATGAAGCAAAATAAAGATTGGGATACTGATTTTAATCCAACGCATTGAATTGCTTGTGATGATGAGTTGTATCTGATATATGTCAGCAACTATTAAGCGTGTTCGGTCTAATCATCGATTTTATCAACTTCCGATTCAATTCCAATAATACCGATCATATGTGTAGCATTAGAATGACGCCGCGCATGAAAATACCTGACAGACTCAGTTTTAGACTAAGCATTTTGGTCGTTGTTGTTTGTTTTTTTAATTTCCCAAATGGCGATACCCTTTTTGCTCTGGAAACAAAAAAAGTTCAACTGATGATTACTGCCGATATCCACGGCTGGATATCGACTTCTTTAGTCTATCCACGGAGAAAGCGAAAGGGACTTCTTCATTTAGTTGAAATAATAGAAAAGGTGAGAACGAAATACCCTGAAAGTATTTTATTGGATGCCGGTGATTTATTAAAAGGTTCGCCTTTAACACATTATTACCAACACCTCGATAAACATCCGTCATTTAATGATCCTTTTTTTTTGCTGGTTCAGTCATTAAAATATGATGCGATCGTGGTAGGTAATCATGATCTATCTGTTAATCCCTTATTTGAATCGGCATATTTACCGGTGTCAAGTTTTCCATGGTTAGCGGCAAATGTTGTTCGAGAAAAGATGTTGGTTTTTACACCCTATGTCATTGTAAATAGGAGCCAATTAAAAATAGCAATCCTCGGTTTTACCACACCCGGCGCTATGATGTGGCTGAATCCGGAAAATTTAATGGGTATGGTAATAAAACCGTTACAGGATTCAGCAAAATACTGGATTAAGTTTGTGAATAAAAAAGAAAAGCCGGATTTGATTATTGGTGTGTTTCATGTCGGGTTGAATTCGCTCCGGGACGATGAAAACAGTAAACTGGCTCAAATCTATCAAGCCAATAATTTAAAAGGTGTTTTGAATCATGTTTCCGGCTTTGATTTAATTGTTTCAGGTCATGATCATCGTTTGTATCCTTATAAACAAGGGCAAAAGATTAGATATATAAAAAAAACACCGGTTGTTAGTGGAGGTAATTGGGCTGAAGCGCTTATAAGAATTGAATTGGATGTTGCAGGTTCGAAAGAAGCGTGGGAAGTAAAAAGCATTTTAGGGGAAATCTTTAAAGCAAAACAAGATAAAAAGATAGATTATATGTATCGGCAATCCCTTTCAAAAGACTACCTGCATTATATTAATGAAAAGTTGCCTTGGCGGTTTACAAAAACAAACAACAAGCAGGTATCAGATTGTCTTAACCTATTAATAGCCAAATCACAATTTCAGAAAGATTTAGCGGGAACCATGTTCCCCTTAATAAAAGTATCGCAAACAAAACATCTAAAAAACAAAAAAATAAGTCGGTTAGATTTGTTTAGGTGGATTAAGTACGATAATCGTGCAGTAACAGTCAAATTGAGTCGAAGAGATATTCACCTTTTAGAACACCCGATACCGAATTATAGTCAGCGAAATATCACCTATAATCGTAGATTATTCTCATGGTTCAAAATCCCTTTAAAACATGTTGAGGAAGATACCTGGTGGTTGCAATCAGATTGTTTTGAAAGAAAACACTATGTCAAAATCAGCGATTATCATTATCAAGGGGGAGGAGGCATTGTACCGGCTCTATTTCTGGGAGATTCAGATCAAGTAAAACGGTCAACAGAGATTATTCAAGAAAGGTTATATCATTATTTAAAACAGGAAATTAAGAGTATGCCCAAAGAATGTCGATTTATAAAATATGATCCTTAAGTCGATCAAAATCGGTCGATAAAAACCGCAAATATTGAATTAATTTAATAAACAATCAACTTGTTTTCTTTAAATCAAAGCTGGATCCCGAATTTGGCTATTAAACAGGTTATTTTATAAAAAATTGACAACCAAGTTATCTTTATATTATTAAAAATACAATAGTGTATAAGAGTTATGGCGTTTTGAAAAACAAAAATAAAAATGGAATTAAGAAAAGAAATTGGTAATATTTTACGATATTAAGTTCTAATTTTCTAAATTGCATAAGGATGTCGTTCATCGGATTTTTATAATTGATGAAGAACCGTTTTTAATTCCAACAGGTTCAGGTAAGAATTATTCAGTTTCGCTCATTTCTTTAAAAAGACAGGTTTTACAGGGATCTTTCTTTTATAACAGATAGATTTACTATGGATCTCGATTCAATGGAGTAAAAATGGGAAATTATGAAACAGAACTGAGGAAAGCCGCATCGATGCTATCAAATTCTAAAAATGCATCCACTTTTTGTGGTTCGGGAGTATCCGAAGAAAGCGGTATTTCAACTTTCAGAGATCCGGGTGGATTATGGGATGTGGTTGATCCGATGGAAGTTGGTACTATTGATGGACTTATACAAACAATAGAGAGCAAGGGGGATCAACTCAAGGTGGTTTTTAAAAATATCTTGAACTCGTTTGAAGAAGCCGAGCCCAATAAAGGTCACCGAGCCTTGGGAAAGTTAGAGAAGTTAGGTGTCATTAAATCAGTTATAACTCAAAATGTCGACAATCTACATCAGGAAGCGGGAAATAGCAATGTTATTGAAGTTCACGGCAATATGTTTCGTATGAAATGCCTGTCCTGTAGTAGAAAGAAACAGTACGAACGTAAATCGTTTATTAAAGACATAAAGAGCAGGTTCAATTTGTTGAAAGAATTCAATTTGAATAGCTTTCTTCAGTTAGCAGAAAAATGTGCTATTTGTTATCAAATCACACGACCGGATGTTGTTATGTTTGGTGAAGCCGTCCATGACTTGGGAAGAGCATACCATGTTGCAGAAAATACAGATGTCATGCTGGTTTTGGGGACATCAGGGGTTGTATATCCAGTGGCTGAACTTCCTGTTATTGGAAAAAAGGCAGGAGCGAGAATCATTGAAATCAATCCGTCGGAAAATGCTTTTTCCCATGTGAGTGATGTATATATCCCTATGAAAACAGGTGAGAGCTTACCGGTAATTACTGAAATGTTAAAGGAATCTATCTGATAAAATAAAGAAATGGTAAAACCAGCATTTGGTAGGGATAAAAGGCGAGCATTAAAGGTTCATTACCTTTCTTGACTTTCAGTCAGAAGGTTGATTTATGTGTCAATGCTATTAACTATTGAAAAAGGCATTGATTTTCTGATTGATTGCAGATAAATTAATATAGCCAGCTGATCTTATATAGTTGAAACAAGTCAATTACCGATACAATCTAATTGCTTTAGGGATATTGCTTTATAAAGGGATTTTGGGAAAATATATAAATAATGGCATCAAAAACATCATATCAATATGAAATGAATTCATTTTGATATGACTACACTGAGATAACGTTGATATGGAAAGCTGTTTTCACCGCTGATTAGCAATGTTTTTATCAAACAGGCAAAGCATTTTGTTTGCAGATAATATCATCTGGTTGCCGGGTGGATAAAATTATAGATTACTTTGTATATATTTGATCAGGTTGGTGGAAGTTTTTATTCTTAATTTTACAATATTTAGTGTTATTTTTTAATTAATGGTTACAAGTATAAATCATGAAACAAAAAATAGTATCTATTTATGAGACACAAGCGAATGGAGTAAGTTTGGAGTAGTTCAATGAGTAAGAAAGAGTTAGTTAAACAGGTTATTGATGATTTAATAAAAGAGGGAAGAGATTTTTATGAAATTACCCAAGGGACTCTTTCCAGCGTCAATGGCTTGGAAGATGTAAGTAAAACAACTATCAAACGAGCAAAAAACGAATATAAAAAGGAGAAAATAGTTGTTCAGAGTAATTATAAGGAAACATTGATCAAACGAAAGATTTATAAATATTTAGATCGATATCCAAGAACCAGTCTTAGCGAACTGCGTGAAGCACTGCCTGATATTCCCCCAGCCAAAGCCAGTGAATACCATCAATTTTGGAAGAGGAAAAGAGAAAGATCAAAGACGAAAGGCAATGAAAAACCGGTGGTTGTCAATCCCAGGAAACTAAAAGAGATGGTTTTCAGCTATTTAAGTGAGCATCAGAATGTCACCAGTGAACAATTATTTAGAGCATTTCCCGATGCTAATAAAAGCTCTGTCAGCAGTTACTTTGGTCACTGGAAAAAGAAGCAGGCCAGTCATTCAAAAGGAAAAGAGGGCAGTTTGTTTCAAGTGATTTTCAGATACCTGGATCAAAATCCGGAAGTCGGTATAGACGAGTTAAAAAGAGCATTTACTGATGTTCCCAGAAAATCAATCGAAGTTTATTTTAATTTATGGGTCAAGAAAAAGGAGAAGGTTAAAACAGCACCTGTCAAACAACAAAGTGCTGCAAATAATAGTTTTGGCGCCAAACAGGGGCGTTCTTTCAACCAATCACGGAAAGAGAAAAAAGATCAAAATAAGATGACTATTGCCGCTGAAGGCACTAGTGCTGTGATAGCTGATTCCCCTATGCCAAAAAAGGCATTAAAACAACAACAAGATAAAAGTACTGTTTTTCCAGGAAAGGTTAAAACAGATATTGCAGAAAGTGCAAAAAAACAAGACACTATATCAGTATCAGCCAGTGAATCGGGCCCAAATAACGAACTTATCAAAAATTTGAAGCAGACAATCGAAAAGCAAAAAATTACTTTGACAGCACTTGAGGTAGAGTATTCTATGCTGAAAGATAATCAGCCGGAGATACTAAAAGACTTTGATACCATGACACCTAATGAGTTGAAAGATGTGAAGGAGTTTATTACTACCTATCTGAATGGGATGAAAAAACATCAACATGTATAAAATGGTGATTTTGAGTTTATTATATAAAAAAAGATGTGAAGCATGAAAACGGTGCAGCATCACTTGATCCATATGATCTTTTTAGCAATTCCCATTCCCCCCTTTTATAGTTTTAAAATCGTTAGTTAATGCCGGTCATATTGCATCGTACCGGTTTCCTATCATTTTCAAATAAATATTTTTCAGATCCATTGTAGTAGTTTACAGGGCTTAAATAGAGACCTGTAAACTTCAGGTTAGATTGAATTTGCCTATATATTTGTTTGATCTATAACCTTATAACCAACAATCCAACAGCATCAGTCTCTTTTTTAGTATATGTTTTGCATAATGATTTGACGAATGAATTTTATACCATCAATTATACTTTAAATTGTCAAACCTGGTTATTAACGAGCGATTACTAAAGGAAGGAATCGACAGTGAATGACATTACAAACAAAAATCTCGAGCAGAATCTGCATCAGTCAGATGACCAAATAGCAAGGCTAAAAAAAGAATTATTCCTGGAAAAACAGCTCGTAAAAAAACTTAAGCAGACACAAGAGGATTGGAGCGATCTTATTGAAAAAGTGCAACCTACTATCAAAGCACTATCCGATAAGATCAAAGAATTGAGAGTTAATCTGCATCTAAAGAATCAAGAGTTGACTAATGTTTTGCAAAGCCTTTCAAATGGACTAATAGTAACGGATCTGGCTGGAATTATACAAACTTTTAATCGTGCCGCAGTATCCATTACCGGTTTTAATAAAGAGGCTGCAATCGGCAGTCAAATCAATCGGCTTTTTGGGGATGATGTATTGCCTGCCAAATTGAATGATGCAGCCCTGAACTCAATCAGCAAAGGGTATAGCATACAGTTTACTCTGTATAAACAAGGCGATGAAAAAATAGTGGTTGAAAGTTCCACAACCTTGATGAAGTCCGATGAAAACGAAAGCCAAGGTATTATTATCAACCTGGTTGATATTACACAATTAAAACGCTTGAAGGAGGAAGCAGAAAGAAATAACCGATTGACGGCCATGGGCGAAATTGCCATGCAGGTGGCTCATGAGTTGCGAAATCCTTTGGGTAGTATTGAATTGTTTGTTTCTATGATGAAAATGGATTTTCAACCGGATTCAGACGAAATCATCTTGGCTCATCATATTGGATCAGCGGCGGCCAGCATGAACCATATTATATCCAATCTTTTGGAATACACGAAACCGCGTCCAATTGTATTGGATGAATTGAATCTTCACTCACTGATTAACCAGTTTGTCGATTTTTCAGCTTTTTCGGCCGAACAGCATCATATAAAAGTCAGTCTTGATCTTAGAGCAGAAAATCAAATTATCACGGGAAATGAAGAGCTGCTGAAGCAGGTGTTTCACAATCTCTTTATAAATGCTTGTCAAGCGATGCCTGAGGGAGGAGAATTAAAACTGTCCACAGACAACATTGTTGAAACCGATCCCTTGATATTGGAACGATTTAACAATAATCGGATGCTAAAAGCAGACGAAATATCCTTGATCAAGGTTACATTTGAAGATACAGGCAAAGGAATGACTGAAGAGGTGAAAAAGAAGATTTTTGATCCATTTTTTACCACCCGGGAACAAGGGACCGGTTTGGGGATGTCCATCGTTAATAATACAATGATGTCCCATGGCGGCACAATATTGGTGGATTCATCAAATAAAGACGGGACTAGGATCGAGCTTCTGTTTCCTCAATCGACCGACTAAGTTAAAAGTCAATAGGTTTGTTAGGGCAAAAACTTTACAAGTGACTAATGTCTATACATTTTTCTTTGTTTCAAACCATATTGATGTTTTTATTTGAACTGACTATTTTTGAGTATTCTAACTAAAAAACAATAAAATCAGTGTATTTGTTGTGCCGTAGCATTATTCCAAGATTAACCGAAAACCAATGTCGGCAGATCTAATTGATGAACCGGCGTATTTTCGATAAAGGCATCCCAGTTCATTGGGGTTACTGTCAAAACTGCCACCTCGAATAACTCTATTATCATTTCTGGATAAAATTTTGTTTAAAAATCTGGAAAAAACTCCCTGATCCGAATCACCACTGTAGTGATTTTGCATCCATTCCCACACATTTCCCGACATATCGAATAAACCCAATTGGTTTGCCGGAAAAGCACCGGTGGGTGATGAGCCTGACCATTTATCAGTTGTTGCCATACCAAAATAATTAGCTTGGTCATGTGAGATTTTACCAGAACTGGTGCCATATCTATTATTCGTCCCTCTGTTTCTACAGGCGTATTCCCATTCCTGTTCAGTGGGTAGCCGGTATTCAAAGCCGGTCAAATCGGCCAGTTTGTCCATAAACACTTGGGTATCGGTCCAACTGACATTGTCGACGGGAAGCCGACCATCGGTTTTGTTTAAAGAGGGATTATACGTCATAACCTGTTTCCATTGGTTTTGAGTTACCGGGAATTTTGCCAGATAAAAATCATCCACACAGGTTTCTCTACTTTTGCTGTCACCAATGTGATAACACCCGCCTTTGACTAGAGAGAATCCCATAGTACCGAAACTGGGTGATGATAGATCGCCAGTGAAAATAAGTGATTGTAAGGTTTTTTTCAGTTCTGCAACCGGTTTTTTATTTTTTATATTAACAGAGATCTGAAACAAATTGGCATCCAATTCATCAATTGAAAAAAATACCAGGCGATATCCTTCCAGCTGTAATTGTTCGGGTGTTGTTGATGACGGAGGGACTAATCTGATGATCAGGAAATAGTTACCGTTTTTATACGTTTCTTCTTCCTCTTCAGCTTCCTGGTGCAAAATACGGATGATTTTTGTTAGTTCAGAATTACTGATGGACCCTGGGTTGGATTTAGAATCTTGATAAATTCGTTTCCAGTTTTTTAGTATTTCTTTCTGATGAAGAAGCCAGTTTATGTGTCGGATTTGAAGTGTTTTTCCCGGTTCCTGTCTAAATGGTGATCGACCTTGATCAGAAATCAGCTCACTGATAGCTTGATTTAACAGGC
Organism: bacterium; assembly: GCA_041556995.1. Lineage (GTDB taxonomy): Bacteria > SAR324 > SAR324 > XYD2-FULL-50-16 > XYD2-FULL-50-16 > JAHJTV01. The sequence continues at coordinate 34,471 of JBFFHJ010000024.1, forward strand.
GAGGATAACGGTAACTACCGTTTTCTGATGGATCATAAACCGGACCGATGATAAAAATCTCAGCATTGTCGATCGATGGCGGCCAGTCTAACGGTGTTGATGAACATGAGTTCAAACAAAAGAGGATAGGAATAAAGCAAAAAATCAGGTTAGAGGTTTTGGGGATTGTTATCATTCTGACAAGTGATCGATCGCTTTTTTCTTTTTTTCCCGAAGTTCACGGGCTTGGTCAATGAATTTGGAATTGGGAAACCGGTTGATAAACCAATTATATTGGAAAAAGCTGTCAATATCCCTGGTATAATGCCAGGCTTCTTTTTCCGCAGGGCGATTAACAGTGGGAATTTCCGAGACATATTTTCCGTTGGGGTATTCTGATAGATATTTTTTATAGGCTGAGGCGGTATTGGCTGCTCTGGCAACAGAGAATTTGATTAATTCAATGGCATCCTTTGCATCTGAGGCGTATTTACCATCAGGGTATATCATCAGGTATTGAAGGTATTCTTTCACCGTATGGCTTTTTTTTACTTTTTGAAACCAGGCTTCTTCTTTGTATTTTTCGATATCTTCGGAAAAATTGCCTTTGCGAAACCGAGCCAAAAAGTGATTATATTCTTGAATAGTATTAAGAAAGACAGCTTTTTTATACCATAGCTCTTCCAATATTGATTTTGCTTCTTTGTAATATTTTCCATGGGGGTATTCCAGAAGGTATTTGTTATAACCATCGATGGTATTTTGCTGCGTAGCATATTCGTACCAGTTTTTTTCCCGGATTTTTTTGGCTTCTCTGAAATATTTACCCTGCGGATATTCGGTCATGTATGAATCAAGGCCAGTTGGAGAGTTTTTCTTTTTTCCTGCTTCAAACCAAGATTGCTCCTTGAGTTTTTTTGCTTCAATTTTATAGATCCCCTTGGGGTATTCAACCAGATATTGTTCATAAGCGTTCGGTACTTTTGACCGTTTTGCTTCTTCAAATAGAGCTTTCTCCCTGTTTTTTTTTGCTTCAGAGGCGTAGATGCCTTTGGGGTATTCAATCAAATATTCCTTATAATCATTGGGGGAATTGTTTTTTACGGCCTGTTTGTATTGGGATTTTTCTTTTCTTTTTTTTATGTCTGACACGAACTGCCCATTGGGATATTCATTCAAATATGATTGATAGCCGTCTTGTTGGTCAATTTTTATAACCATGTCAAACCAGTTTTTTTCTCTTAGGTTTTTTATCTCGTCCCTGTATTCTCCTTTTGGATATTCTTCTAAATAAGTGTCTAATATGCCTGCCAGGTAATATACATCATTACCGTTGTATCCATTCGTGTTTTTTTTGATAAGTTGGAAGTAGGCCTTTTCCCTTAGTTCCTTGGCTTGAGCTATAAAATTCGAATCAGCATTTTCTTCTAAAAAGCTGTCATAAGCCTGTACTGTATTAACCTGCTTTGCGGTCTTGAATTTACCTATGGTCCCTGAACAAGCAATCATCAAAAATATAAGTAAAAGACAGATACCACAATGCACTGTTTTAACAATGAACAAACGCCGGTAGCAAGTTTTTTTATATCCGTGTTTCCTATAATTCATGGATATCAATCGGATTTTTTGCGTTCTTAGTTTTTACGTTTTTTGAATATTTAGGCAAAACAATATGTTGACGTTCGTATTTCTGTTTCCAGGTGTCATAATCCATACCCATTTTTTGGGCTTTTGCTGTTCGATATTGTAGCAGAAGGATTCGTGTAATGAAATATGAAGCGATGGCGAAGGGGACAGCATAGAAAAAACTACCGATCAGCATAGGTAGACCCAGATCAATTAACAAAAATTTAAAACCGCTGACAGCGACTTCCCATAAACTGTTTTCGGGATTGTTTGTAATTTGAGATAGCTGGTGAGAAAAGGCACTGTAGTTGAGCTCTATCCCTTCAAAACCCAAAAATGAAAAGACAGATAGTCCAGTGATCAAAAAACCATAATACATAAAAAACATAGTAAATGGATTACTGATCCAAACAACTGCTGTCCCAATAATCAGATCAAATCTCAGTTTTAATATGTACCTGGAGAATAACCAGATCAAAAAGACGATCCACATCTGAATCCCCACTGTAGGAGTTAATCCTATAAAAACGCCGATAGCCATCCCCAATGCGGCTTCATTAACAGGAGAAACACTAAAAACAATAGGTTTTATAATGTGTTCATATATCCTTTTACGAAAGAAATCAAGAATCTCCCGCATTTCAATTTCTTTTAAATGTTTGAGATATTAGGTGCGTTTCAAAATATTGGACGAGCAAGCATAACGCAAATAAGTTGAAGCGTCGATTTTTCCGACCGTTCCTATTTGTTAAATTGTTAAAAGTCTTGATTGTGTTATCCAATTATTGACAAATACTAGATATGACTTGATTTGTAAATTATTCTTTACTTAAGCGTGCTTTTGCTTGGAGCTAAGGAGAAAATAAAAGTTTAAAGAATTATGGATCAAAGAGAGGATATTTGAATAGGGGATATGTCAACAACATTCAAAAAATGCCATGTAAATCGACGTTTTATCTTGATTTTAGCAATAAGGTAATAATGTGAAGAATTTTTATATGGGTAATAAATTACCTATTTCTTTGATAAAAGCGATAGTAAAAAGAAAAAAGAAGATGGTAATTCCCAGCACGCAAAAGAACAGAGGGGCTTCACCGCTACGAACACTTAGAAAAACTGTACGCATGGAAAACTGATCCGATTTTGTGGCCATACCTGGTTGAACTTCTGTTGGGCGGTTTTTGGCTATTATCTGTAATAAGGCTGCTAGTATTACTGAACCTAAAAACCAAATTACCATTGACTCTCGAATAAATATCATGGGTTTCCTCTTGGAGATCTGGAGCAGTTGTCACCACTCTGTTCAAAACGGCAAATATAAAAGTGACGAGTTTAAGAATATAGAATCGTCAATGCAAACTGTTTTCCATCGTTTATATTAATATATTATAGCTGGCCGGGTGAGAAAAGACAAAATTGTGGTTAAAGTTACTTGGTTATTTGATTTAATATATTGAATTTTATTCGAAACGCTTGTATTGTTCTAAGAAAATCAGTTTTTAACTGTATCTTAGCGTAAAAATTGCTTTACCCACCTTTTGAAATAAAGGACTTTCCTAACCTGTTGTATATTTGAAGAAAGTATAAATTGTAACCATAAGGTTGGTCATGAAAAAATTGATGTTTATAATACTGTTCGGGTTTTTATTCTTCAGCTACTATTCATCAGCCTGGGCATTGAATAAAGAGGATTTGAAAAAGTTTAAAAAAACAAATGAATGTACCAGTGGGCTTATATCAAGCTGTGATCTGGAAGGAGCAAGTTTAAAAGATAGGGATCATTCCAATGCAAATTTGGAAGGGGCAAATCTCCGGGGTATTCGTTTGGAAAATGTAAATCTATCAGGTGCTAATCTTGAAGGAGCGGATCTGACCGGGGCTAAACTACGGCGTGTAGATCTGAGTAAAGCGATTTTGACGGATGCTATTTTGGAAAACACCCTGATGTTTCTAGTGGATTTTTCAGAAGCTAATCTAAACGATGCTAATATTAAAGGATCAATATTAAAAGGCGTGTCTTTTCGAAAAGCCAATTGTGAAGGTGTTAAATTTGAAATGATTGATACTCAACTGGTTGATTTTTCAGAAGCGACCGGTATAAAAGAGCAGCAATGCGGGCAAGTGTCTTTCGGCCAATGTAAATAGATATTGAGATTTTCAATAGTATTAGCTTTGTACCAGTAACCTTGATACATTGAAACCGATTTTATCGTTGCAATTACCAAAGGTGTTTTTAATGCATGCTTCATAGATAGATTCTTTATTATTAAATACCTTCACACCGTCAATATTGATAAAAATGTTGCTCAAAATTGCCTGGTTATATTGATTCAAAAGTTCCTTATTGGACTGAATTTCTTCATACTTAAATGCATGAACATATATGAGTACCAGGGAGTTAACCGAACGACTTTCTTTTGGATTATTCTTGCATATCATATCTTTATATCCACATAACTCCAACGCATCAGAAACTGACAGTGATGGTGGGAGAAATAGAAAACGATCTTCGGCATGATCGTGCCATATTTGAGATATTCTGTTTCTTATGCTATCGATGCCGGGGGTTTCGAGTTTTAATATTGACGTTTTTTCTATTTTCATCTGAGCTTGGTCAAAGGCTTTTTTGTGCCGTTCGGCCAGTTGAAGATAGGCTGCATAGATGTTTTTTTCTGTATGATGTTTTGTTCCGGCACTTGTATCCAGGCAATATTTGCCATTGCTGAACTGATAAAATCCGTGACGTTTTCTGAAAAAGGTGGATGTCAACGCCTCTGTTATCCGTTTTTCCTTGGATATAATCTCAGCTAGAAATCGATTAGCTCTGTTCAGCATCTCTTTTTCTCTTTTAACCATGGGGATATATTGGGTTTTTAGCAGCACCCTGGTTGACGGCAAGGCTTTGGACATGGCCACTTTTTCCAATCCATTTTCTTGCGTTTTCAAGTATTCCAGGTCGTTATACTCGCCTTCAATTTCCTTTTGAATGGCTTTAATGCCCTGTCTAAAATTCACAAGTTCTTTGGAAATATTGTTAATTTTCTCCCTGCGGGTTGATTGTGTCGTTAACTCTTTGTAGTCAACAATGCTTTCCAGGTTTTCCTTGGTGACTATGGATTTAAAATTGGTTAAGGCCTCAATCAGTTTTGCTCGCAAAGTACCCAGTTCATCTTTGATTTCTCTGGGAATATTTTCCGTTTGATCTTTCAGGGCATCTATTTCTTCTCTATTGTTGGGATTTTTGAGGATTAGTTTGGCGATTTGAATTTTAAGATCAATTTCAGCTTGTTTGACTTTACTGGCCGTTAATTCTTCCTGCTTTTTAAATAGATCATTTTGAATTTTGTTCAATTGCTGATAAGCAGTTCTTAAATTGTTGACCAAATGTGTTAGTCGGAAGGTTTCCTCTTTATAGTAATCCAGGTATTCAATAAGTCGATCTCTGTCGGTTATGGGGGATTGAAACAATCCTTTGGAGGGTATTTTTTCTAACTCAGCAAGGGAATCTTTCAGTTCTTGGGTTAATACATTGATCTCTTTTTGTACTTTTTTTTCTCTTGAATTATCAATCTCCAACAGTTCCATTTCTGAAATTTTTTCTTTCAATAGATCAGGTTCCATAGTGAACAAAGGCTCAAAAGAAGTCATCACTTCTTCAAACATCTGTTGCCTGCGGTGCATCCAAAGTGCTTTTTCAAACAATTTGGCGTAATTTAGTACTTTGTGGAAATACCGAGATGCATAAGTATGTAGTCTTACATAAGAATTAAATACTGGTGCTGTTTCGTTTAGCTTATTTTTGTGTGAGGAAAGGATGTCGTCTTTTATTTGATCAAGCCTGTCCGGCATATTTTGGAGCATTGATTCCAGCTTTTCATCTTCGATTTTGATATCAAGAAGTTTTTCCAGCAGCTTTTTATGGTGCTCCAGTTTATTTTTTATTTCTTGTTGTTCCTTTTTTAAATTAGCAATATTTTTCTCTTTACTTTTCAGATGGTCATGGAACATGGACGTGATTTTAGCCAGTAATTGCTTGTATGCATCTTCTTTGTGCTCAGGAGTTTCTAAAAAATCAAGTTCGTCTTGAAGCTGTCGTAATTTTTCATCCACAATAAAACTAAGTTCAGAAAGCGTATGCTTATACTGATGATGAAAAGTTTTGTTTAATTCACGAGCTTTATGGAAGGTTCGTTGCGTAAAATCCCGCATAAATTTAACAAACATCAATTCATCTATTTCATCCCGGCTGCTCAGTAGACCCGGTTCAAGAACTGTGGATAATGATAAGGCGGGGTATGACGCATATTGGTAATTCTTCATTTGAGAATCCGTATTGCTGTAAACAACCAGATCCGGTTCAAAATTCTTATTCTCGGCATACGGTTTGATATTGTTGTTGTAAAACATCACTTTTTCTATTCTCAATAATGCCTTTTGAATCAAATCTCTTTTTTGGAAAAATGAGTAGTGCTCGCTGATGAATTGTTTTGTTTTATCATCAAGTCTCGTTTTATCATTATCCAGTGCAAAGTCTTCCAATTCGCCCTGTTCATCAAAATCAGGAACAGTCTCGCATTCAAGTTCGTCATTTAAACTTTTGTATACGTTTAATTTGAAGAAATCGTCCATATATTGGGTTAATTCTTCCAGCTCTTTAATCAATAGTTCATAGGTGTCCGGTTCCACCTCAGATACTTTTTTGCATTTAATGATAAAGCGCATGTTCTTGGAAAGCCGAGTGAAGTTGTGTTCGGTAAAATCGGGCGATCCTGATATATCAAGGATTTTATTAAACAAGTCTTGCAGCTCTTTAAACCAGACATTGAACAATTGGGAAGTAGTACTCGGATTTTTAATATCTTTAGGAGAGAACCCCACACAATTGGCTTCAAAGGGTAAAATCCCCAATAAATTCATGCTTGACAGCAATAAATGGGATGTTAAATCACTAGTAGTCACATTTCGGGAGCTTAACAGCCCCAGTTCACCGCGTGCAGTTAAAATCTGACCGGCTTTTTCATACTCAGTATATCGTGTACCGAAATATGTTTGAATTTGATCGAAATTCGACGCCCCACGGTTGAAAGGTATGATCTTGTGTACATAAGCAGTTTGGTTGTCTTTGTATAACTTTAGCCGATTAAACCGTGCAATATGAAACTCGTCCTCTAAAATGCCTCGTTTTAGAACCAGTTGCTGAGTATCAATATTGACTTCAATGTTGATGATCTCTTTGGGTTTAATATCAGTCGCTTTTTTATTGATCTTAAAGGTGAAAAAATCAATATCATCAAGTATGATTTTTTTTAATCCAATATCATGAGATACAAACTGGGCGGAAGCAATATATTCTCCTTTGTATGAAATCCCCAGTAGCGATTTTGACTGTGACGAAGATAGCTTAAAACCATCGATGTCTTTCCATTTGAGAAACAGCTTATTTTTTGACCGAATGAGTTCACCGGCAGGAGATCGATAACGGTTGAAGTACCCAATAACCGTATTCAATTTTCCAAACGAACTGTCAACAATTTTGTTTTGTCCACTTTTTATAATTTTTAGGTAGATATCTGAAAAAAATGGACGGTCCAGTACAATGGGCTCTCTTATTTCCTTATCCACCGATTTTAATTCACTTGATTTTGTTAAGGATTTCCACGAGGTTGGTTTTTTATCATCAAAGACCTCAATCTTCCGCTTGATACCGTCCACAATTGAAGCGTTAAGAAATTCAGATAGATATTCAATCAGTTCATTGAACGAGAAATGAACTACCAATTGTGGTCTGAATCTAAAGTTGTGCTTAAGATCAAAAATGATATCAAGATAATTATAGATGTTTTTAGTTTGAATATTCCCCAGCAGATAACCAAATACATCTCCCGGTGTATTGGAAATCAGGGTTTCCAGGGTTTTTGAAAAATCTTTTGCTATTTTTTGACTTAGAGCGACGTTTTTGGTGGTGATCAGAGTGTCCATTCCCCTGGGTACATATTGGTCGGAAGCACTGGCATTGAAGCAGATCAAATCCATTTTGCTTGACATTTCTGCCAGGATCATCGGTTTTTGTTTGAGTTCCTGTCGAGCCTTATTCAGGAGTTCCGTCATTGCTGCTTCATCTAAAACATTCGATTCATCAAAAAAGTGCTTCATATTGTCAATAAACGGATGGTGGTTGGGGATCTAGTAATAAAAACTAAGGAATTACAAGTCAATAAATTGCTATTAAAATTATGGTTGACGATGATAAATTTTCTCAGATCAATGTGTTTTCATTACATCTCTGCCGGTCATGTGTCAATTGGGAACATATTTCTTCCAATGGGCGAACCAACTGAAATTGCAGATTACACCGGTATCATCAAATAAATCTCAAATCAGCAATGTTAATAAAAATGCTTCGAAAAAGCAGATCAAATAACCGATCTTCTAACTTCATTATAGAGATAACTTGTTTAAAAGAAAAAAGCACCTTTAACCATTTTTCATTAGAAATCAATATTCGTTTAGATTCCACAAATAATAAAGTCTGTGTTATTTGTGGCACCTATGTTTATTATTGATATTATAAGATAAACTTAAAATTTTTGATACTTACAAAAATAACATTTTCAACATGGAAAACTTTGATTCATTCCGTTACATCATTCGAGTATATATTCTTCGCAACCGTCGTCTGTTTGCTGTTTTATTGGTTGTTCAACATCTGTATAACGTTTGTGATAAAGATCCACAAACGTTAGAAAAATGGAAATAATCAACGGACCGTAAAAAATCCCTGCTATACCAAATACTGCGAGTCCTCCAACAATGCTTAGGAAAATTAGTGTGGCGTTTATTTCCGCCCTGTTTCCCACAAATTTGGGTTTGAACCAGTTTTCCACTGCCAATGAAATGATGGTGCAGTAGCAAAATAGCAAAATGGATGAGATGGTTTTTCCAATAATTAAGAAGTAGATACAAACAGGGATATAAACAACGGAAATGCCGACAAGGGGAATAAACGCCAATACTATCATCATACTGGTCCATAGGGTCAGTGATTCTATTCCGGCTATCCAGAAGCCGATAGCTGCCAGAATTCCCTGTATCAAAGCTCCAATACCATTTCCAACCAGGGTGACATAGTTAATCTGATTAAATCTTTTAATGACAAGCTCTTCCTCATCGTCTGGTAAAGGGGATAAAGCCAGAAGAAATTCCTTTATTTTGGGACCGTCTACCAACAAGGTGTAAATTACAATCAGCATGATGATAAAATTGAGGAAAAATGAAAAAACATCCGTTATCCAGGTATTAACTGTGCTAAAAATAACAGAACTGGCGTTTTTTGAAGTATCAAGGAGGAATCCTTTAATAGTTTCAACACCAAATTCGATATTGGCCATCTTGAATACTTCCTGTAAAATTTCAGGGGAGTATCTAAATCCAAATAATAACTTTTCCAGTTCTTCATCGGTTAAGTGGGTTTTAATATTTTGAACGAGTAGTGATACTTCGTCTGATAATTTGATGATAATAAAAACAGATGGAAGGAATATGGCCAGAATGATGATTAAACAAACAATAATGGCCGATAATTTGCGATGGTTTGCTTTTTGATCAATTAATTTCATTACCGGGGAAAAACTGCCTGCCAGAATACCGGCAAAAATAATGGGTGACAGGAAAGGCCATAACATAAGACCGATGAGGTAGAATAAAACGATATAGCCAAAAAAAAAGACGTATTTGGAGTGCTTTGAATCATTCATTTATTTAACTCTTTATGGTTATTGCCTGAATCAATCCAAGAATTGATTTTCGATTGTTCGCCCGGTTCGGGATTTTAAACGTCGGTTTTTATATTTATTGATAGTGAACCAATGTTGAACAGTTGATTGGAATAGATAGAATTATTGCCTGATACAGCCAACTGTTCATCTTTTTTATATGATCCCCGAACATAGTCAATTTATAACTGACAATTCTTTCATATCATACAAGCATTTACAGTTGTTTTTCAACTGCTATCATTTTGCCGGGTTTTCTCAATCAGTCAGTGTGCGAGTGATTAAAATTTGGATCAATAGCCGGAATTCGCAAAATTTTACATCCTTAAAACTGATTAATTTATTTTTTTTCAAGTCGTTATCAGTATTCAGGTCTTTTTTTTCCATTGTTTTCATGTCAAAAAATAGATCGATATTCAAATCAACCCTAGAAGATGATCGTTTATGAAAAACTGTGGTATCGTCAATGAATAAGGGAAATCATAAATCATTAAAAAACAATATAAATACGCTAAACTAGAGGCATCCGAAAGGTTGAGGAAACGAATAGTCCTTGAATTTAAATGCAATTGGGTTTATTATCGTGACTTATAGTATCAGGATTTCTCACGTAATTTAGATCGTTTAAAAAACACCCAATTTTGTGAGGCTTAAAAATGGCAAAGCGACTGGTTTTATTATTAATCATACTTGGTTTTGTAGTGCAGCCAGCTTTTGGATTAAGAAAATATGGCGATGCTGTTGTCAAAAGAGGTAAATTAACCGTTGTACGAGACGGGGAAACACTAATGTATCAACGTGGCAATGACGAAATCCAAATTCTAAGGAACGATGTTCTGCGTGTTGGAAAACGATCGTTGGTTATTCTGAAAACCATAGAAAATACGACATTACGTATGGGGAGTAACGCCGTATTTCAGGTTCGCCCCTGGAAGCAGCGTAAAAAACATGGATATTTGAGAATGCTATTCGGAAAACTACTTTTCAAAACAAAAAAACAGAAAGATAAAAATCGTTTCCGTTTTAAAACAGCCACAGCAACAATAGGTATTAAGGGAACTATCGGTTTGACGGAAGTGGATCCAAGTGCCAATACACAATTGGCATCTTACGAAGGTATTCCAATTTTGATCGGTGTTGAGGAAGAGGAACAGGAAATTGGAGCAGGAAATGTATCCTTTGTTATGAATGGGAACAGTGCCACGGAACCTATTGAAGTTGATTTACCGGATATGGGTGACGATGATGATACTGGAGGGGACGATTCGGGTGGAAATCTTGATAAACCACCAGCTAATTTGCCAGAAAGTATGTCACTTTCATTTGAGAATTTGGGTGTGAATGTTGTTTTTACTGAAGGCCAGTTACGGATTAGTCGTCAGGGAAAAACCAATGTTGACGAGGGATTTGAGTCCGGGGCAGGAATCGAAGACCTAGATGTTGATTCCGGTGATCCTGAATTTGAAGACGATATGACAGAAAGTGAAGATGAAGAAGAAGTCGTCGTGATTATAGCCAAAAAAGCGGAGGATGATGAGCTTGGAACCGATATCCTGAATTTCGAACGATTGTTGGATGAAGTCAATGATGCAGAAGGTGATGGTGTGACCGGAAGTTTGAAAAAAACCGGCAGAGTAAACATTATTTTTGATAAATAGGTAACAAGATAAAAATGATGGTGTTTAGCACAACTATTTTCATTTTAGCAGGAGTGAGAGTAGCTTGGGCAATGATATATCACACATTTTTATTAAAAGACGAACTTAACATTAACCAATATCATCGGGGGTGATTTTGAAGCAAAAAATATCAATATTGGTATTCGTATTCGTTTTTTATTGTGTTTCTTTGGTCTTGGGCCAAGATGCAGCTTTAACTGTCGGCAAAGAGTCTCTTGAAGGCGATCCTACAGCAGCACCTCAGATTTTAACCTCGGATCTGGCTCGTAAACAAATCATCAGGAAAGAATATAAACTGGTTTCTTTTGTTTTTATTGATGATGATAATATCACGGAAATCCTCATCAATGGGAAATCACAGGAATTCGAACCCAATACGACGGTGACTATAACCAAAAAGTATCGGTTTCAAAAGGGGGTTTCAGTCATAACAGTGGTGGCCACCGATGAAAAAGGTAATAAACGGGAAAAATCTTTTCTCATTGGAATGGGTGTGACCAAAGAGGGTAAGAGCGCTTCAGGAGCGCAACAGCAAGCTGGTTTTGTATGGAATGCTAAATTGGACATCGCATTTGAGGCGGACGATAACCCAACCCTTGATCTTAGTTCTCCAGTAAGTATCGGGGATATTGACATCCAGGGAGTCATTCCCGATAGTGAACAACCGGATACTCGTTACTCCATCCAGGCAGCGTTTATAGGGGCTTTAGATGGTGTTAACAGTTTCGCTGGATTCAAACAAATAACCTATTCCAAATCCAGCAATGACTTTTTAAATTCTCAGACGATATTTCTGGGTGCGGGATATAATAAAGCGTTATCTGAAAATTCAATATTTACAGTATATTATATGTTTATGGATATCAATGTTGGTGGTTCTGATTTTTCTCAAAATCATTTTATCATACCCAATATTGAGTTTAGTTCCAGTGATCCTGATGGTTTTTATCGACATATGTTTGGATTAACTTTTGCGTCTAAAGATTTTGCAGGAGACGAACTAACCGATGCATCTCAAATTGAGCTTAAATGGGAATACAACAGTCTAGATGCGGAAAAAATGGATAATTTTAGAAGTATAATCGCATTAGGCACCAGTGATGAGGGAACGGAGGAATCTCAAGCCACCTTTTGCAGCTTTGATTTTGACTGGACTAACAAATGGGAATCCGGTCTGAAATGGGACGCAGGTTTCGGTTTTCAATATAGGGACTATAAAAACGAAACGCCTCTTTCAGAAAATACCGGATTGGGAACAACCCGGGTGGACTTTCCTATCCGCATATCCACCGGTCTTGGTTGGCAATTCAACGAAACCTGGAAGGCAATGTATAACTATGACTACGTATTCAATTTATCTAATAAGTCACCATATGTCCGAACGATTCACGGTGTTACCGTTTCGGGATTGTTTTAACAAACCTAAAACAGGAAGGTCGTAATGAAAAACAAAAGATTGGATTTTACAACAGCAATGAAAATGATTGGTATTGTTTTTACAGCCGGTTTGATTGTTTTGGGATGCAAACAGTTTAATGATGATCCTGCGGAGCGCAGTGATACAATTACTGTGGATGTGCAGAAAATTCAAAACCAGTTAGGGTATACCAAGGCTGATGCGGTTAAGTCGCAAAACAGCGGGTCGAGTAATATCAGTCCCCCAACGGATACTGATGCTTCAAACGCAGTGAGGTCGATTTTAATTGGGGCCATGGTAGTAACATCAAGATCTACTCCATATACCAGTACAACCGCGTTGACGGAAGCGGAGGTGGAAAACATGGAAGATGATCTGTTAAATTCTGTCAATTACTTCAAAATGATAAACCTTCCAACCACTTCCACATACCTGACCTTTGATGTTCCTCCAGAAACTGCCGGTAATTGGCAGGTAGTGGCCGTTGGTTTGGATTTTGACATCAGTGTTTTCGATGATTTAAGTAAAGAGGAACATGATGGTGCAGTTATTTATGCCGGATTTGTTGAAAGGTTTTTTACCCGCAATGATGTAGGAGACGGTGTTCTAGGTGATGATTTGTTGATGAAAAGAGCTTGCCTAAATAGTGAAACGGTTAAAGGATGTGCCACTTACAATGTTGATATAAATGATGACCCTGTTGTTACAGCGGCAGTGGAAATTGTCGGTGTTCAATACACGACTTCGTCTGGAACAGAGGATGCCTCTGGAGATTTCCCCATTCTTGTTCGATCATCAAGTGGAACTGGTGTCTTATCTCCCAGTGAGGCAATTGAAGAGTTAATAGGAATCAGAGATGCGATAACTGTTGATCCTGCGGAGATTATAAGTCTTACGGTTTTAACGACACACATGAAAAACACTTCGTTGGAAAGTAGTGCTTGCACATCATTACTGGATGCCAATATCGATACAACGAGCGACTTGACATCCGTTTGTGATACACAGGAATACACCGTACCCATTGTTAATTAATTAAGTTATCAACCGAATTTATCAAGAAGTAATGCCACCCACCATATAAATGGTGTTACTTCTTTTCTGTCAAAACCGCTTTCCATATTCGTCATATCGTTCTTCATCAGTAACGTTGCCTTCCTTATCGTAGAAAATAATTCCCTTGTAGTAGCCTTTGCTATTGATATTGTTAACGATATAATAGCGTTCTTCTTTTATTTTCCACCCTCTATGGTCATGGTATAATACAGTTTTATAATAACCGGCCTGCTCGGCTGCTTCGTCGGTCAGGTGTCCTTCCTGTTTAATTTCCCTACCGTCAGTATCAAAATGAAATATAATTCGTTTTAAATACAGATTGTTGAAATACTTCTTGTCAATATACCATTCCTCGCTTTTTTTAATTCCCTGGGGATCAAATGCAATTCTAGACTTATAATAACCGGTTTGGCGGGTTCTGTGTTTTGAATTATAAAACTCTTCCGCAATTTTTCGTCCATCTTGGTGATAAAGGTATACGACCTTTAAAAAACCAGATTTTTCAACAGCTTCGAAAGTGTTAATCATTTCTATTTGTTTTAGAAGTCCGTTATTGTCAAGATGGATAATCGATTTTTTAATTCCGCTTTGTGTTATTTTGTCAGGGATGAAGTACTGCTCTACTTTGAATTTAAGTCCCTTTTTGTTTAAATGGAAAATAGCCTTTTGCACCCCATTCTCTTCAGCTTTTTGGGTTGTATAATATTCAGTAATTTTGTTTTTTTCCCCTAACCGGTTATATTGGATGATTCTTTTGTAATAACCTAATTCTTTGGATTTCTTACGACTGTAAGTTCTCTCTTCCTTGGTTACGCGGTCGTTCAAATCCAGGTAAGTAACTTTGATATTGTTGTCTTTTTTTTCCTGGGCAAGGGAAAGGTAACAGATGTTTAAGATAACAAGGAATATAATCCAAACGGTTATCGATTTTTTCATGATGCTTTTAATAGGTATGTTGGAGTCAATATTTGATGTCTTTGTTTATGTTCTTAAACCAAACTTGTATTTGTAAATTCTTCGGTTAATGAATTGCTGGAAGGATTTGCAGATTATATACCTATTTTAACAGTCTTTGATATGAAATGGAAAATGCCCTGGTGATGGGAGTGAAGGGCACTATTGGATGCGATGCAGGTTTTTTTATTTTATATATCTCTCATAAAAAGCATCTATTTGTTCTTGCCAGCTATCATAGTTTTTTAATAATTTGTCCCTTGTTCCTTCACCATAAAGGTATTCTTTGCAACTTAATCCAAGTTCTTCGGCATTATCCAATAGATTTGTCAGTTCTTTGATCAGTTTGCTATTTTCAATGCCATCAAGCCGGTCCAATACGTTTTTAATCATGATCGATTCCGTTAGTTAATTGAATTTTAGAATATTTGTGTTTGATAGGTGATTGCTTTTTATACCTGGACATCCTTTTGTTTTTTAACAGTGGCTGAAAACCACGAAAATACAGTTTCCAAGGGAATTTTCATGACATCATTTTCGTCAAGATACTGATCCAGTTTGTCTTTGGAAGCCAGATAATCCCTCAAATTCGTCATCATGTCATCCATGGATCCCATTTTTTCTTCTTCCAATACTTCTTCCATTCGGGAAACAAGTTCATCTACTTTATCTTTCAGTTCACCATTGGTTACATCATGCATGAGATCATCATATTTACTGCTTTTTTCCATTTTTGTTCTCGGCTATAGGGTTCTTCTTGGTACAAAACAAACGGTTATGTCATTGCGGATATGTTCCCATTGGAATTTGGGATCGCCACCAGGAAAATCATTCCGATTTCTGAGATCCTTTTGACATATAATAATCATCTATTTTGACTCTTTTTTATTTCATCCGATAATGACCAATATCAATTGAAACGTAATCGTGTTTTATAATTTGAATGGTTGATCCGTTTCCCAATTGGGATTCAATTCTTTTTTATCCGGTAATATCTATTGCTGAATCACTTCAATGTGATCTCATAATAAAACCTATTCGGCTAGTATTTTGAATAAAAAAACATTGCATGGAAAGATGTTTGTATTGAACTCCTTTTATGAAACAGAGTAGTAGCACTATAAATGTTAGAAAACGCAAAAAAAATTCCATCAAGCGGATCTACTAACAGTTTCTAAAACATGATTTATTCTATTATCTTGGATTTGGCCATATTCACAACCATGAGACCGCAGAAAATTGTTGCTTTGGTTAAGATGATCTGTATCTTCATGATATGACTTTTTGATTGTCAGTCTGGCTGAATAAGGATAAAAAGAGATTTTACAGCTAATTATTGCACTGACAGTTAAAAATTGTTCAAAAAACTAAATCGACTAATTCTACACGATATGAATCTTTATGAATTTCCCATCCACATTCTTCACCAGAAGCGCTTAAAAGGCGAAGTAACAACTGTTGAGATAACAGAGTCTGTATTAAATCGGGTTGCGGAAACAGAAAAAACGCTGCATTCCTTTATACATTTAGAAGGGGACAAAGTAATAAATAACGCAGCTATTGTTGATAAGAAAATACGACAAAATACAGAAGTCCACGTATTGGAGGGGATGCCTATAGCGGTGAAAGACATATTTTCCACCAAGAACATCACCACTACATGTGGATCACGGTTTCTGGAAAACTATGTACCACCATTCGAATCGACGGTCACGCAAAAGCTTTTGGATGTGGGATATAACCTGATCGGGAAGACAAATATGGATGAATTTGCCATGGGATCTTCTACTGAGAACTCCGCCTTTGGTCCTACAAAAAATCCCTGGGATCTGGAGCGCGTTCCAGGAGGATCATCGGGAGGATCAGCATCATCGGTGGCTGCCGGACAAGCTTTGGCTTCCCTTGGGACAGATACTGGTGGTTCCATTAGGCAACCGGCGTCGTTCAACGGTATTGTCGGCTTAAAGCCGACCTATGGTCGGGTTAGTCGATGGGGGATGGTAGCATTTGCCAGTTCTTTTGATCAGGCCGGTCCGTTGACAAAGGATGTTGAGGATGCCTGTTTACTGTTACAGGCAATATCAGGCTATGATGAAAGGGATGCAACTTCTTTGAATATAAAAGTGCCACTTTATACTGATTTTATTAATAAATCGATAAAGGGGCTTAAGATTGGCGTTATTAAAGATATTGACCTGTCAAGTTGTGATTTGGCGGTTGTGGAAATTTTTAAATCCAACCTGGAAGTGTTGAAAGATGCCGGTGCTGAAATTGTAGAAGTCAGTATTCCCAATATACAGCACGCTGTGGCTACGTATTACGTTATCGCACCTTGCGAAGCCAGTTCAAATCTTGGCCGGTATGATGGTGTTCGATATGGTCGGCGAACGGAAAACGCCGGCAATTTGATTGATATGTACGAAAAATCGAGGGATGAGGGATTCGGGAAAGAGGTGAAAATGCGAATTTTATTAGGCACTTTCGCCCTATCCGCAGGTTATTATGATGCTTATTATCTGAAAGCCCAAAAGATTCAAAATCTTATTCGATCTCAATATCATTCCGCTTTTGAAAACGTCGATGCCATTGCAACCCCGGTTGCGCCGACACCGGCTTTTAAGCTGGGTGAAAAATTGGATGATCCTCTCCAAATGTACCTGGTAGACGCATTCACGATCCCAGCAAATTTAGCAGGTATTCCCGGAATTTCCGTACCGGGAGGATTTACCGATACCAATCTGCCGGTCGGATTGCAATTATTTGCTAATCACCTTGATGAAGGAAAATTATTACGTATTGCTCATTGCTTTGAACAGAATTTGAATTTGGAAAAACCGTCATTAGCTATTTAGAGTATGGAAAAAGAACTGGAAGGACTGGAAAGAGAATTTCAGCAGGAGCTTAGTCAAGTAGGGTCGGTTAAAGATCTTGAGGCTATTAAAACATTGTTTCTTGGAAAAAAAGGAAAATTGTCGCAGTTCATGAAACAATTAAAGGCATTGTCCAACCAAGAAAGAGCTGAAGTCGGCAAAAATATCAATCGCTTAAAATCTATCTTTATAGAAAGGTTGGATAAGCGAAGGGATGAATTAAAAAAGATCGAGCTTGAAGCTCAAATGTACAAGGAGTGGATTGATGTTACTATCGATCCTTTTAGGACGGAATCCGGTAGTATTCATCCTATCAGTGTCGTTCAGCAGCAGTTGGAGGAAGCATTTATTGCCATGGGGTTCAGGGTTCTGGATGGTCCTCACATTGAAACTGAGTTTTACAATTTTGAAGCGCTAAACATTCCGTCCCACCATCCAGCGCGCGACATGCAGGATACATTTTACTTTGAAGATGGGCATTTGTTACGGACCCATACATCGCCGATACAAATACGCGGGATGGAAAAAATCAGACCGCCTTTTCGTATTGTGGGACCAGGAAAGGTTTTTCGTTGTGAACGTACGGATGCATCCCATGATTCCTGTTTTCACCAGTTTGAAGGTATGATGGTTGATAAAGATATCTCTGTGGCTCATTTAATCTATTTTATGAAAACCATGCTGGGGGAGATTTTTAACAGTAATGTGGAAGTCCGTTTAAGACCCGGTTATTTTCCATTTGTAGAACCGGGGTTTGAGCTGGATATGCTTTGTCTACTGTGCAAAGGCAAAGGATGTAAATTCTGCAAACGGGTCGGTTGGATAGAATTGATCGGTTGTGGAATGGTTCATCCCAATGTACTCAAAGCCGGAAAAATAGACACGGAGATCTATTCAGGTTTTGCATTTGGTTTGGGAATAGACCGTTTGGCCATGTTAAAATATGATATCACCGATATCCGGCCATTGCATGGTGGCAACTTAAATTTTTCTCGCCGATTTGTCATTACTTAATAGAAAACCATTGTTGTGAAATCTCAGAACTAAAAATTTATTAGGTTACATTTTTTTATTAGGTAGCTATTTTATTATGAAAATCTCATTTAACTGGATTAAGGATTTTGTAGAGATAGATCCCGATATATCAAGTCGGGAATTGGCCGAAACCATTACATTGTCTGTTTGTGAAGTGGAAGGAATTGAGGAAACCGGACGCCATTTAAAGGATGTTTTAGTAGCTGAAGTTTTGGAAATAAATCCGCATCCCGATGCCGAAAAGCTCAGTTTGGTAACGGTTAATCTCGGAGCAAGCATACAGCAGGTTGTTTGTGGGGCATCAAATTATAAAATCGGTGATAAAGTCCCATACGCAGGAGAAGGAGTCACACTTCCCGGGGATTTTCTGATTAAAAAAGCAAAAATACGAGGTATAGAAAGTTGTGGAATGCTTTGTGCCGAAGATGAACTTGGTTTTTCAGATGATCACCTGGGTTTAATGATATTGCCACAAAATACTGAAGTAGGAACTCCATTGGTTGAGTTGTATCCTGATCAAGTTGATTTAGTGATGGAAATTGACAACAAGTCTATTACACATCGACCCGATTTATGGGGACATTATGGTTTTGCCAGGGAAATAGGCGCTATTTTCCGGGTACCGGTTAAGGAGATAGCGTTTGATGCAACTTTAGTTTCAGGAAACGGAGATCGGCTCATTGATGTTGACGTACTGGGCGGAGAGCTGGTTCCAAGGTTTAGTGGTTTATCCATCGATAACATTCAAATTGGGCCAAGCCCTGTTTGGATTCAGCATCGGTTGCTTAGAGTGGGTCTGCGTCCAATCAACAACATGGTTGATTTGACAAACTATGTTATGTTGGAATTGGGGCAACCCATGCATGCATTTGATGCGGAACAAATTGACGGAAGCAAGCTGATCGTTAAATTAGCTGATAAAGGAACCAAAGTGACGACACTGTATCAAAAAGAGGTGGAACTGGGACCCTACGATATGATTATTTGCGATGTGAATGAAGCTTTATCAGTGGCAGGTGTTATTGGAGGACTTAACTCAGGCATAACCCTTACAACCAGTCGAATATTTCTTGAAGCAGCTAATTGGGATCCGGTTTGTATAAGAAAGACCTCAACCCGTATCGGGTTACGAACCGATGCCTGTCAGCGGTATGAAAAATCCTTGGATCCGGAACTAACGGTTTTGGCTATCCAACGGGCGGTTGAACTGTTAAAATTAACCAGTCCAGATCTCAAGATCTGTGGTGATCTGGTTGATATTCGAAATAAAAACATTCCTTCCATAATAATTCAGACCAATACGGAATTTATTTGTCGGCGATTGGGGAAAAACATTGATCATAAAGAGATTGTTGATATTTTAACCCATCTTGATTTTAACATTGCCGAAGACGGTAATGATTTGGCGGTTGAAGTACCGTCATTCAGGCGAACAAAAGATATTTCCATTCCTGAAGACTTGGTTGAAGAGATCGGGCGGATTCACGGTTTTAATAATATTACTCCACAAGCACCTGTTTTTCCTATTGAACGACCAGTTTTTAACCGACAGCATAAATTTGAACAATTGGCCAAATTCACATTATCCAAAAGTCAATACCATGAAGTGGTCAATTATCCTTTAACCTGTCAAAAAACAGAGGATGTTTTTGGATTGGATCCCGAAGGTATCATGGTGCTTAAAAACCCGGTGGCGGATCATCAAAATCAGATGAGAACATCATTATTGCCGCATTTTGTACAATCGATTTTTGAAAATCAAAAGATTACCTATGATTTTAAACTGTTTGAGATTGGGCGGATGTACCGAAAGAAAACGTCGGGAGACATCAACGAATCGATTGGTCTTATTGCCGGTGTATCAAAAAAATTGAATCAGCCGGGAGATGCATTTTATTGTCTAAAAAGTGATTTGATTAAACTGTTTTCCGGCTTGCAGCTGGGCAATATTAACTGGAAACCTATAGAACCAGCGCAAAAAAAGGAATACCAGCACATTAATATTTCTGCGGAAGTTTTTTCAGATCAAACAAAATTGGGGACTGTGTATTGCTTAACTCCCGAATATGTGGATAAAGTGGGCTTAAAAGAAGATGTTTGTTTTGCGGAATTGGATTTTGATTTAATGTTTTCATTGGACAAAACCGAGTTTCGGTACCAGGCACCTCCAAAATTTCCATCGGTTTTTTTTGAAGTGTCATTAATAATCCCGGAACGAGTTGTTTTTCAGGAAATTCATGATATTATCGTTTCAACAGATTCATTGGTCAGCAACGTTAAATTCCTTGATATTTATCGTTTAAAAGAACAAATAGGGAAAAAGTCTATTTCAGTATCAATTGAATTTCGTTCATCGAAGAAAACACTGAACACCGAAGAGGTAAAACAACTTCAGGACAATGTGGTTGCCAGTCTGGCGCAAAACGGATATAACCTTCGGAAAATATAAAAATGTTTGCTAAAAACTTCATTTGCATAAAAACCGTCAGAGAGTTATAAGAGCAGATATACCCATGCAAAACTTCTTAACTTTACACATTTAGTAATGGAAGAACAGGATATTTACACAATTACCATTGTTCGAAACATCGGCATCCCAATTTCATTTACCGTTAAACGCTGGAAGGTTTTTTTCATTTTAGGTGCCTTAGTGGTTTTTGCAGCGCTGTTACTGGTCGGTTCTATCGATTACATATTTCTGCGTTCAAAAACGGATGATTTGTCAAAACAGCTGGAATTGTCACAAGACAAAGTTAAAGTGTATCGAAAACAGATCGCCAAAACCGATCATGATCGATACTGGTCGGACCCCAACGCCAAAACAAATGAAATTTCTGCGGTTAAATCCGATATACTGGAACAGCCGGAGTTTTCAACGGAAGGGATATGGATTACCAATAAACCAACCATATCCGAAAAGGATTATCAGGAAGGGAGAGCAGTTGAGGTGAATCAATTCAGGGCGTCAGTTAAAGGCGACGTATTGAGATTGTCGATCAAAATTAAAAATATATCAAATCCGCCGCAGCCTGTTGGCGGGCATCTCTGCCTTACTTTGGTTAACCAGGATCAATCACCGCCGATATATAAATCTGTCGAAGGTGTTGAATTAGGTGACAATGGATTCCCATTGACTTATAAGAAAGGGAGTTATTTTCATATTCAAAAGCAGCGTGATCGCTCAAGTTATGCTAAATTTAATCTGACCAAGGTAAACGAATATTACACAGATGCCATGATATTCCTGTTTACATATCAGGGTAGATTATTGAGCAGGCACAAGGTTGCTTTGAAGAAAGAGATCTTTCTGGAATAAAATGATTACTTCTGCTTATGAAAAAAGAAAAATCGTATGAAATGTCTGGACTTCTGGGCGCTGGTAGTCGGTTTGAAGGATTAATCAGCTTTAAAGGCACTCTAAGGATTGATGGCGCCGTTTTTGGACAAATAATATGCAAGAACGATGAACCCAGTAAGGTAATTATTACTGAAATGGCTGCTGTCGAAGCGGACATCATTGCTGATACAGTGATTATCTCTGGTAAGGTATCTGGCAATGTGAAAGCAGTGGAAAAGCTGGAAATCCATTCTCCAGGTAGACTGGAAGGCTTGGTGTATACTAGTGAATTCAGTATTGAAGATGGTGCCCTATTCCAGGGTGAATGTATTATGATACGT
The DNA here is from genome assembly GCA_041556995.1 of bacterium. Lineage (GTDB taxonomy): Bacteria > SAR324 > SAR324 > XYD2-FULL-50-16 > XYD2-FULL-50-16 > JAHJTV01. The sequence goes on from JBFFHJ010000024.1 coordinate 56,537, forward strand.
CACCTGAGTCAGGACGATAAGAAATATTTAAAAATGGAAGGATTTTATGACATTCACCATCATCAGCTTATTAGCGAAAATCGTCAGACATTACATGAACCAACGGATGAATCGACCATTATAGAATTATAGTTCCGATTTCCCAAATCCAGCCCAAAAATATCATCTTTTAAGAACAAGTATTGTTTTGTGTTTTAAACGAAGATATTTCTCCTATATTTTCAATTATATCCATTGGCAGATTGCAATATCTGATAAGGTGCTAATTAAAAATTACAGCTGTTATCTGTCTATAGTAGATTATTGCCGATAAAAATTGAGAATTGATAAGCCTTTTTTTAGTAAATACAATTAACAAAGTTTCAAACAAAGATCCTGCCGGGCAAGGGTTTTGCTTATACATATCCATTAAAAAGCCATTTTGGGAAAGAATAAGGAAAATCATTATGCTGAGATCAGTAAGTACAATTCGTTTTATCCTGGAAGTCTTGTGTCTTGTTCTATTTGCCTTTAATCTGGCGGCTGAAAATAAGCTGCAAAAGATCGAATACTCTTCACCCGGTAAAGCGCAGACGCTTATCAGGTTCGTTAATGAATCAACACCTGATTTCGAGATATTTGAAAGGCTTAACAAAAAAACTCTGATTATAAAACTTCGTAATACAAACGTTGGGACTGTTCCAGAATTGATGGTTTTTGATGATGAACTGGTTAGTGGTATTAGAATCCAGCAGGTGGATGAAAAAGAGTACTGGATCAAAGTACGAACCAAAATACCTAATCTATTGTTCAAGGTCCAACGACCGGATAATAAGGCTAAAATTCTGACACTTTTGATATATGCCAAATCTGCCAAGGTGCTGGAAGCGCAAGGGATTGAAATAACCAATATTCTCAGGGAATTGAATCCTCAATCGGAAAAACTGTACATTTTCTCTGAAAAACCACTGCAACATGATGTAATTAGTGATAAATCTAGACCGGGTAAAATTATAAAAATCCGGTTGTTCAACGCTCGCATGGTAAAAAATCTGATTATTCCCGGTGCCCAGACGGATATGCTTCAGCATATAAAGGCCGAGGTAAAAGGTCAGTACATCAATCTAGTGTTGACACCCAAAAAATTTGCTCTGAATGTTAAATCTCAAATACAGAGAGATCCGATTCGATTGACCTTCACCATTTCAGAAAATAAAAACATTCTGGTTACCGATAAAGATGAGGAAGTTGAAGAGCAAAAAGAACAAAAGAAGCAGGAAAACATCGAAAGGGAGAAAAAGGATAAGTTTTTAACTAAATTGTTTGATGATGCCGAAAAGTTTTACAAGATGGGAAGATTCAAACAAGCCAGTCTAAAATTTAAGAACATCTATAATTTTTCTCCCGATACTGAAATTGGTGTAAGAGCCAATTTCAGATCTGCCGACTCCCTTTTTCAACACCAGCAAAAAAACCAGGAACGTGGTGGAGAACGGTTTGTTAATCAGGAATACAAAGCAGCGATCAATTCTGCTCTGATCGCAGATTTGGGGTACGAGGATATTCCACGGGCTTACTATAATATAGGAAGGAATTATCTCTCCCAAAAATTCTATGAGGATGCCTACAACCAATTCGAAATCATTGTCCAGAATTATCCGGAATCCCCATATTCAAAAAATGCTCTGTTTCATCAAGGAGTTATTCATCTGAATATGGAGCGTTATGATAAATGTATTGAATTGCTGGAGAGATATGTGGAGGAGAACCAGAAATCTCCGATCATACATGCTGCTTATTATAAAATTGGAGAGGCCCAGTTTCAGTTAAGACAATATAAAAACGCCAAGGAGAATTTTGAAAAAGCATGGAGCCTGAATGCTGATTATATGAAACGTGACGCAGAGTTAATGTTTCATATGGGGGAAGCTTATTTTGAAAATCAGGATTATCAGACAGCCAGGGCATTGTATGAAGAATTGATCGATTTGTTCCCCAGGGAAGTGTTCAGCAATCTTGTAGCGATTCGTATTGGCGATTTTTTAAGGGAGGAAGAAAAATACAATGACGCCATTCGGGCATATGAAAAAGCCATCAACAATTATCCCAAAGAATTACTTTTGATTGGTAGAATGCGGATCGCCAATATTCTGGCAGATAGACCGGGTAAAAAGGAGTATAAAAAGGCACTGGATATATATAATTTTATTATCACTAAACATGTATTATCCGATCAATTAGAAGAAGCCATGCTGCGCAGGGCATTGACACTTTCTTTGTTTAATCACTTTTCAGATGCGATTTCCAGCATGGAGGGCTTCTGCGAGCGTTTTCCCAATAACATCTATGTCAAAAACAACATCATTCATGACCGGATTCTGGACACCATTAAAAAATACATAGCCGATTATTACTATCAGGGTAAATATCTTGATGGACTGGGGGTTTATGAACAGTATGAAAAACAGTATTTTAAACGGCCAAATCTGAGTAAATGTTTTCACTCCAAACCGGGTGAAGGCTTAAAACAGATTGTTGAACGTTTGGCTCTCAAAGCACCACTTTTTTTAATCAGCGACTCATACTATCGCTTGGGGTTGTATGACAAAGCACTGGAAGTCAATAAAACAATACTTAAAGATATTAAAGACCCGCTAACACCATTGGTGTTGTTTAACCAGGGGAAGATATTTGATGCTAAAGATCAACCAGAAAAAGCTCAACAGGAATATGCCAAGTTTATAAATGCATTTCCAGAGCATATCTATACACCATTGGTAAAAAAAGCACTTGGAGATTCATATTTTAAAGTGCACAAGGCGGATCGAATCACACGAGCTATTCGTATCTATCTCCAAACTATCAGGGATTATCAGGATTCGGAAAAAATGCTTGAACGAGAAATTGTGCCGGCATGCTGGTTCGCTTTAGGGAATTTATACCAGGGGATCGGGCAATATGATGATTCTATCAATGCTTATAAGAATGTGTTGAACTTTTATGAGCATCCACTGCAAAGCAAAAATGTGGAGGAGTATTTGGTGGATACCCATTTCATCCTTGGCAATATGTATTTGGAGCTGAACCAGTTGCCTGAAGCCATGGATGCGTATAATACTGCCATCCGGCTTTTTCCGGATTCTGACAAAACGCCTTGGGCAAAATACTACAAAGGTGAGATATTTATTAAAAATAATCAAAAGGATAAAGCCCTGGCGATTTTTGAAAAACTCATTGAGGAATCAAAAAAGCAACCAGATGCACTTTGGGGGCCGCTGGCCGAGGAAAGTCATAAAGCTATATTGAATGATTTGCAGTTTGATAAATATTTGACAAGAACACCAGATGCCAAGGAACCGGAATAATAGATCAAGAGCTAATCATAATGGGCATCTCTGTTCTATTTCTTCATTCTCCGGTTTTATCAGGGTATTCGCAATGTTCAAAAATGCAGCATTGATTACACAATGGTTTTTGAGCCTTACAGACGTGCCTTCCGTGTAGAATCAACAGATGATGCGCATTATTAACAACCCACTTTGGAACAATTTTCTTCAGCTGCTGTTCGGTTTGTAACGGATTTTTAGCTATTACCAGACCCACTCGATTAGAGAGTCGAAAAACATGGGTATCTACTGGAATCTCAGGTTTATTAAACGCAACATTCAATACTACACCGGCTGTTTTCCGGCCAACGCCTGGAAGCTGTTCCAGCATTTTCCTATTGTCCGGGACCTTGGAGTTGTGCCTTTCCACCAGTAAAGTACAGGTTTTATAAATATTACGGGCTTTGATACCGGATAATCCGATACTTTTGATGATGGATTGGATTTTTTTTTCTCCAAGAGCCAACAAAGTTTCGGGAGTGGGGCCCACTCTGAATAATTCAGGAGTAACACGATTTACAGATGTATCAGTTGCCTGGGCACTCAAAATGACAGCGATCAGCAATTGAAAGCTGCTTTTATAAGTTAACTCGCTTTTGGGGGATGGTATAGCGTCGGAAAGTAATTTGAATATTGTATTCGTTTTTTGAGGTGACAATTTTCCACTCTGTTTATGGTTTTTAATTCCAACAGCTTTTTTAACAGTTGTTTTTTCAGTCTAACAGCATTTCATGCACTGCCCGTAACGCTTTATCTGCATCCTGATCTTTGATGGCACAGGAGATATTTATTTCGGATGCACCTTGAGAGATGATTTCAATATTGATCTTCTGATCAGCCAGCCGGGTAAACATCTCACCCGCCACTCCAATGGTGTGCTGCATGCCCTGTCCCACCAGACTCAGAATCGCCATGCCCGATTTTACAAACACCTTGCCTAATTGTTTCATCTCTTTGATGGCCTCATCCAAATGATGGTTGTTGTCAATAGTCAGGGACACACTGACTTCCGAAGTGGATACCAAGTCAATAATAATTTCATATCGATTAAATATATCAAATAACCTGGACATGAATCCATATGCCATCAGCATGCGATTCGATTGAATGTTAATCAGGGTAATATCTCGCTTAATTGTCACTGCGGTTGGCCCTTTGGGAACATGCAATCCTTTTTTATTCGGATCGATGATGGTTCCCGGAATATCGGGTTCAAAAGTGTTTTTTATTCGAACCGGAATATTGGCGTTTGTCACCTGTTCCATGGTAAACGGGTGAATCACTTCTGAACCAAAATATGTTAACTCCGATGCTTCATCCGGGGATATGCTGGTCAATACTCTGGCGGATTCAACTTTTTTGGGATCAGCGGTAAAAATCCCGTCAACCTCTTTCCAAATTTGTAATTCTTTGGCTTGAATGCCAACAGCAATAAGGGCAGCCGTAAAATCGGTATAACCACGGCCGATGCACTTTAGTATTCCATTGGGTAAAAAACCCATGAAACCGGTGACAACAGGAATTCTTGCTCCCGATTTTCGGACCAGGGTGGCTAGTTTTTTCTGGATGTAAGCGCAGAATTTTTGATCAATCTCATGAAATGGCTTATCGATGATGTTTTCCAGGTTGATGTAATCTGCGTCGGTACCGACACTATTCAACATGGCAGCAAAAATTCGTGCTGATAGTTTTTCTCCAGTGCTGATAATAACATCCATTGAACGAGGTGAAAGTTCGCCAATTACTTGGATAGCATCCAGAAACAGTTTAAGTCGGTGCAACTCCTCCCGGATTTCTTCTTTTAATTGCGATTTAATACTCCGATCCTTAATGGCATCGTCGACCACTTTTAAGTGGTGATCTCCCAAAAGGTCAATGATGCGATAATAAGTTCCTTTTGAGATTGCCTCATTAGCAGCTTCTATTAATCTGCTGGTCGAACCGTCTTTTTTACCGCTATCGCTCATTGCGGATAATACGACAATAACATGTCCGTTTTCTTTTTGAGTTTTTTGTACAATATGAGCGACATTTTTTATTCGTTCAGCTCTACCAATACTGGTTCCGCCGTACTTTTGGACTACGGTTTCCATATTACAAAGTCAGTTTTAGGAATTGTTATGTTGATGAGGCATGATGATTGTTGGTCTTTTTTTATATTCGTTTTCTCAAATTCGTTTCGTCAATATAAAAAAGAAGAAGAGGTCGATTATAAATAGAACATGATATTGGAAAAAAATGCAATATCAATGTTTTGCGCTCCTTGACTTTGATTTTCGGTTAATCCGATTTCAATGGCTGTCTGTTTACCCAGATACCATCGTAATCCTGTTGTAATTTCCCTGATATCGGCAGCAATAGTTGAGGTGCTGTCTTTGGGGAATGGACTGGAGTATTCAAGTGTTTGAATAATACAATCCCAGTTTGGAGAAATATGGTAATTCGCGCCTAGAAAAAAATAGTACAGTTCTTTGGGTGATTTTTCAAAAAGGGATTTACCAACAAATGAGACGGAAAAAGCGGCATGTAGAGTCCAATTCGTGAAAATGGATGAATATCGTAAAGTCACATTGGAATCGTTAAAGTTTTTATGATCGGGTTGTTCAGTATCTGACGTGGATTCATTAATCCCTCTTTCTATATAGTAATCACCAAAATTGGAAGTGATAGTAAAAGAGACGGCTTCATTATTTGTTTGCCTGATCAGTAGTTTAACCCCCAAAGTCATTGATTCTTGCTTGAACGTGGAAGATCCCTCTGTAATTATGAATACATTTTCATTGGTTTCATTATCATAAATATAAATTTCCAAAAGATCTCTTTCGGTGTTCTCCCTTCCCTGGTTACCAATTTGCAGATTTTTATGAAAATTCTCTATCGTTGTATCCAGGTTTCCCGGGAAGAATCGAAAGTCTCTATAGGTAAACTGTAGTTCGATATTGTCGCTGTAACCGTAATAAAATTTAAAAAAACGTCGATCCAATTCCGCATCGAAATAAACCGAATAGCCGTCTGAATCTGATTCATCGAATTGATCTGCTACTCCGGATGGATTATCGTTTTTGTCGGAATTGCTACTATAGACGTATGTGTTCAACAAAGTATAAGATGTGGAAAAGAACATCTGCCCCTCTTCCAGCAGAAAAGCGGTGTTTGGTTCAAATGAGGTAACCATGAAGAATAGCGGATATTGAGGCCCTAACATCAGCGGTCGATCCAATATAGTTCTTTGATCACACAAAGCTATATTGGTAAAAATAAGAAATTGTAGACAAAATAGTAAGATCTTTTTTTTCACCGCTGGTTGTGCTAGATAATACTTGGATAAACTGTCAGAGAAAAAGTTCTGATGGATGTAATTCATTTTTTTCATAATTGAAATTGGATTACCGTTATCACATCCAAAGTGGTGTACCTACAGCTGCAAATCCTGTTCGTTTTATGTTTTGATACTGCGTTTAAGTAAAAAAATATGCAATTTCTCAACCACTATTGCTGGGAATATAGAAAAGTAGCGTCTCTGGTGATGCAGCAAATATCAGATAATTAAAAAACCGATAATAAAGCAATGAAAAATACTCAACGCTCAGCAGCTATCATTATCATTGGGGATGAACTACTTTCTGGTCGCACACAGGATGTGAATAGCTATTTTTTTATCAAACAGTTATCGGCACTGGGAGTTAAAGTACAGTTTTGTTTAATAATTCCGGATGATGCTGAAATCATAGGCAGAACAGTGGTCGAATATTCGATGCGTGTTACATGGACCTTTGTATCCGGGGGAATTGGCCCTACACACGATGATATCACAATGAAAAGTATGGCCGCTGCTTTTAATGTGCCACTGGTATCTAATCCAGTATTGGTGCGGGTACTGAAAACGATTTATGGTAAAAAATGCACCCCTGAACATCTTAAAATGTCAAATGTACCGGAAGGTACTGTTGTCATTACCGGTTCTAAAACTAATGTCCCAGTTATAAAATTTCAAAATATCTATATATTTCCCGGTGTTCCGGAACTGATGAAAAGCATGTTTCGACAGGTAAAAGATGATTTCAAGGGGATTGTTCTGCCTGTCAGGGAGATTAGCTTAAATGTCGATGAAGGTGAGATTCTAGCTGAACTGCAGCAAACGGTAGACGAATTTCCTGACGTAAAAATTGGATCATATCCCAGTCTATTAGAAGAAGGATTCCATGTTAAAATCGTTCTGGAACACGAAAATGAAGCTTATCTGGATAAAGTATACGTCCATTTTATTAATAAAGTGGGGAAACAACGTATCATGTAGCGGCATGTTCAATTTAAATGAAACGCCGCATACCGGGGATTTTTAGCATAAAACCATGTTATGCATGTAATGTAATTGGTTCTGATTGTTGGTTGGGAATGTTGATGGAAAATGGCAGATCTCCCGGTTGTTGAATGGATTTGATTTCAGAAAGGCTTTCTCTCATGGTGTTAATGGCAATGATTTCTTTCAAATCGTGTGTGGAAGCTTCCATCAAATCAAGTGCTCTTTCAACAGATATATTGAATTTAGTCAATCGTTCCAGTTCGGTTGATATCTTTTTAATCATCCGGTTAAACATAATACCCCCTCTCTATTGGTTTTTAATAGACTGTTTAACTATATTCTCGAATATTCAAAAATAATGCCAAAGTGGAATAACAATTAAGTGCTTTATTTTGCCTAGGCTTCTTTTTTTTGCCATAAATCTATCATTTCATTTTTATGTGGGCGGGTTTTATTCCATTTGCAGCTTTTGTAAATCTCAATATCTTCATTACAATACAGATTTCGATTGTCCCAGCATTTGATACCCAGTCTTTCACCGAGTGTTGGAAACTCTTTTTTAATAATATGATACATCTGCCAGCCCAATTCTTTTAATTCCCAATGAGTTGTTTCGCACATACGGATATCCAGAAATTGCTGCATGGTCTGGAAACCAATGGAAAGTTGTTGCCGGGAGATGGTTCCCATGGGAAGAGCCAATCCTATATCTTCCTGCTTGATGCCATTCTCGGAGCAATATTTATAAAAATGGATGATTTCATCCTGTAGTTTTAGCCATCTGTCGAGAACATGCTGGTTGTTCTGAAAAGAGGGAGGAGTGGCAAACGATTTGACTCCAATATTTTGATCGAAATATGCTTTTGAAATGTCCTCGCCCTTGGTTCTCATCTGATGGAGGTCGAAGAGTGTCATATATACTTTACTGATATTATTGACCAGAAAAACAAATTGAACCTGCTTAATTGGAAAAATAGATATCGTCCCCAGTTTAGACTTAATATCCATAACCATTTTTTCTCTTGAGATGGCACTGTTTTGAATCATTTGCCATGTTTCAACAGCATCATCTTGAGAATAATAGATCTGGCAGGCGGAATAAAGGACTTCAAGGGGATCTTTGGTGCATCCCAAAAGGGTAACTTCTGGTTTTGGAAATTCGTGTGTTATCATATTTGGTTTGTTGTTAGTGTATTTCTTTGAATGAAACAGGTTTATATCTTTTATCTTACATTTCAGGGTTCTTTATTCCACTCCAATGGCCCAATGACCACCGATTCCTGGTCGGGCAGTAAGCAAATTTCCTGTCGTCCTGAGAACGTACGACGAAGTCTCCCAGGGCGAAAAGCAAGAGATATCGCTGATGATTACCCGGAAACATGTTTGCTTCCCGTGAAACCAGTAACATTAGTTTTATGTAGCAAATCTCGCCTGTTCAGTGATCAAGGATTATTTTGAAATCACAGAAATTCTTCATGTTGTTTAGGTTCCATTCAAAATAACAATTAACGGACGATTAGCCTTGCTTGATAATATTGACCAGAACTGCTTAATGCTTTAATCGGCATATATATTTATTAAAATCGGAAATAGCAATTTATAAATTTTATTAACCACGCACCAAGCAATTTGTGTTCCTCCAGGCAAACATATATATAGAACTGAAAGTGTATGCTCCAGATTGGTATTATTGTATGATTTAATTGCCATAGCGATAATTAGGTCTATTTTTTGTTCTAATTGAATGGGGGAGTTGTTTCAGGATAATATTAAGTATATTAATATTAAATCGGTAGGGTATGTAAAAGTTAAGTCTTTTGTGGAAAAAATTTCCTGCAAAGGTTATAAGAATTGGTTTTAGAAAGGGGAAAAAAGGCGAGTTTGGCTAATATAAGTAGGATGGATGAGAGAAGCTCCGTAATCGTCTGAGTTTCGGGGAAATTGGCTTATTCAATTTTTCCGCCGAAATCATAAATCCAACGAACCAAGTTGATGACAACCAGTGTAAATCCTTGCCAACGGGCTACTTTCCAACCGGTTCTCATAAATATCACTACTAACAATACCATACCCATCAGCATCCACATACTGCTTTTTGCTTCCGGTGAAACAACCAAAGAGTCTTTTATAACGGCGGCCAGTCCCAATACACCCAGGAGATTAAAAAGATCGCTGCCTATAAGATTGCCTATGGCCATGCTGTGTCTTCCCTTGACCAGAGCCATTATAGATGTGGCCAGTTCAGGAGCAGAAGTCCCGGCTGCCACAATAGTGACACCGATAACCCAATCTGAAACACCAAAAATTCGTGCAATATTGGATGCTGATTCAACCAGCAAATGACCACCATATACAACACCGCCCAATCCAGCTAACAGCATGATTCCATCTTTCCACGACAATCCGTTGTGTGCTATTTCTTCACTAATCTCTTCTTTTTTTATAAATAATATGGATAAGTAAGCGGCAAAAAGCAGCAATAAAAAAGCACCTTCAAAACGGGTCATAATACCCACGGATTGACTGTTTAAATCAAAGAGTTGAAATCCATAAAATAAAAAGCTGAGCAAAACGGTCACCCCAATCAGGAAGAATCCGTCTCTGTAAACAAGTTTGGGACTGGTTGTGATGGCATAGACACTGGCAGTTCCGCCCAGGATAAAACCAAGATTGAAAATGTTGGAACCAACTACATTGCTAACGGATATATCCGCTTTACCGGCTAAAACTGCACTAATAGTAACGGCAAATTCCGGAGCCGAAGTACCCAGGGCAACAATGGTTAGCCCAATTACGAGATCTGAGACTCCCCAAGCGTGAGCAATGTTGGAAGCAGAAGTAACGACCCAGTCGGAGCCTTTCCATAATAATAAGATTGAAACAAAAGCCAGGGGGAAGTTAATAAACAATATGCTTTGATCCATGTTGTATGATAATTTTTAAATCTGACTATCGGTTGTTGTATGATAAATCAAATGGTTATCGTGTCGATTGTGAATGAAGAATAGATTATTCAGTCAAAAAGATAAACAATTCAAGTAGAAAAACTAAAAAAAATCTAATTCCATTTTTTTTGCAGAAAAAACTATGCAAAAATAGTTGAACTATAGTTACTCTGATAAATACCAGCTAACAATGATTATATGTATTATTGTCGAATTGCAAGTATAAAGGGGTAACATCTTCAAATGGATAAACCATATGGTCCCTGAATGCGGGGAAGTATAGACTTTATGTTGCTAACTTCTTTATATTAAATTTTCGTTAACTTTCAGTATATTAATTTTTTAATTAAAATGCATCTTAAAATATCTCAGCATAAAGTAAAACAGATACCTTATGAGTTTATTTCCAGTAAAGAAGGAGTGATTGATCAGCAGATCAAAGCAGTGATAAATTATGTCGAGTTATTGGCAGGTATGGGAATAATCCCGGTTAACGGAATATTTTACCTTTTTTGTAAACTCCCTTTATTACACAATAATTGGGCATGATCCAGCAATTGGGTTCCAATAAGACCAATGGACATAAAACAGAATTACATCCAGTCTCACAACCATCGCCAATAATAGCACCGAATTTTGAAAGTCCGGTTTTAATAATATTTTTATTCACACTGAATTTCATTTTAGGAAAAATATCCTGCTGTTTAGCTTTCAGGCTGCGGAATTCCAGGTTTGAAATCTTGGTGCCTGCCCCTAGGTTAACATACGATCCCACAATGGAATCCCCAATATATGCAAAATGACCTGCTTCTACATGTTTGATAAAAATACTGTTTTTCATCTCAGTAGTATGCCCAACTACTGATTTCTCTCCGATATATACATACCCTCGTATGTATGCTCCTTGCCGGACTTCGCAGTTTGTTTCAATAATGGAGTGGTTTTTTATGATGGCGCCGGACTCAATTAATGTACCGGCTTTTATATGAATTTTAAGTTCAGTGTCAATCAGGTCGTTTTGCAGGATTTGGGTTTGTTGAATGGTATAGGCACCTTCTCGAAACGATCCATCGCTATTGGTGAGAATCGTTCGATCGGCTAGTATTTGCCCTTGATTTTCCAAACATTTAAAGTGTTGCTCAATCTGGTTACTCAGTCTGTTTAAAGGTGTCCAGGGGAATTCACAGTCTGCAAACAGTGTTTGTACAAATGTAGATTGGACATTTTGAAAGTAATTATCCAGGTTTTGCCACGTCATTTGTCAAGTATCCGATTTAATGTTGGCGTTTGTCAGGGTAAGTTGAATTAAGTTATATACTGTCTGGTTCACAGGGGTGGAAATGCCGTGTTTTTTTGCCTTCTGTAGAACGACCCCAACCAGGGCTTCAATTTCCGGCATTCGTCCAACCTCAAGGTCTTTAAGCATGCTGGTTTTTACGTCTGAATACTCAGGATCAACGACAATCAATTCATCCAATGTCATGTCTTCAATTTCAATACCTTCGGCCTGTGCAACCTGTTGTACTTCGCTCATCATCTGACGGATAGTTGGGATAATGCCTTCTGACATGTGAATCTGCTTCAGCGTGGAATTGGTGATGGCACTGACTGAATTGTATGCATTATTCCAGATAAACCGTTTCCAGATTTCGTGATTAATAGTTCCAGATATTTTATGGCTGATATCTGCGTGGGAAAAAACATTGGATAGCCATTCTTCTCTTTCGGATCGTTGGTGATCTAATTCACCAAACACGATATGTCCAGGGGCTTTTTGGACTACCGTTGATTCATTCTCCATTTCACCATTGAAATAAAGAACCGATCCCATAACCAGGTTTTTGCCTAAAAGATCGGAAAGGATCTTTTCGTTCTCCAGCCCATTCTGTAATGAAATAGTAATTGTCGAAGGTTTGACTACCGATAGTAAATTCATAGCGATATCATAAGTTCGAAATGCCTTGACGCATACTAAAATGATATCCTGTGCTGGTAAATCGGAAATATCGTCAACTATTTTGGGTGAAAAATTAAAATCTTTATCGATAGTTGAGCGAATCAACAATTCGCAATTAGACAGTTTTTTGGCTTTTTCCGGAGTATCGGCAAATACAACGTTAAATCCTGCTTGAAAAAGTTTCCCGCCAAAAAAAATACCAACTGCTCCGGTTCCGAATATTAAGACATTGTACTTATTCATATGTTCTCTAGATTCGTATCATACTGTATTGAGTTAAATATATAGTTACATGCCTGACCAAGAAGAATAAATCGGTTCGGTTTATCCGCTATAAAGATTAATTCCGTCTTTTACAGTAATATATAAGATAAGAAAAATCAGCATTATAAAGCCCGCACTTTGTGCAGTGGCTCTGAATTTCTTTGATAGTGTTCCGCCCTTAATTTTTTCAATTAATAGAAAAAGTAGGTGTCCGCCATCCAAAGCAGGAATCGGCAAAATATTAAAAATGGAAAATTGCAGACTGACAAATGCCACTATCAGTAACAATCTTTTTACGCTTGTTTGGGCGGCCTCTCCCATTATTTGAGCGATTTTAACAGGACCACCGACATTATCCATACTTTCTTCACGGATGATCAGCTTATACAAAAATTCCATTGTTCCTATAGTCATACCATAGGTTTTCTGAAAACTCAGTTTAACTGAATCAATCAAGTTTTCAGGAACAGTGGTTGTTTGGGGAATAATACCAATCGACCAGTATTTGTAATCCTTATTCCAGTCTGGAGTAAGAGATATGGACATAACACTTTCATTTCGTTTAAGTGACAAAACCAGTTCTTTACCGTTTGATGTTTGAACCAACGGGGTAATTTGACTCCAATTGTCAATGGTTTTACCGTTTATTGATAGAAGCCGGTCACCTTTTAATAATCCTGCAGTTTCAGCCGGTGATGATTTTGCAATCGTACCAATTACAGGTTCGGTTTTTATTCTCAAACCAAAGCTTTCAACTGATTTATCGGGATTTGAATTTAAATCCCGATAAATTATTTCAGAATCTCTTTGAAGTTTTAATCGGAGTTCAGGAGCATTTATCTTTTTTAATACTTTTTTAGTTTCCTGCCAATTAGCGACTGATGTATCGTTTATTGAAATAATCAGATCATTCTTTCGGATATCGATGTTTGCTGCTTCGCTATTTGCAATTACGTCACCGATAAAAGGCTTTTTTAAATCTGATAAATAACGATCAGTACCGATAAAATAACTGATAAATGTCAACAACACTAATGTCACCAGAAGATTCATCATTGGGCCTGAAACTAGAATCAGTGCTCGTTGTAATATGCTTTTGGCCGCATAATTTTCCGGATCGGTTGGATCTTCGTCTTCAATGCCTTGACCTTTTAAACGGACGTACCCACCGATGGGGATTAGTGAGATTAAGTATTCTGTTTTACCGATGATTTTTGAAACTACTTTTGGAGGAAAACCGATTGAAAATTCAATAACATGGACACCGACTATTCTTGCTGCAAGGTAATGTCCTAATTCATGAATGAATACTAAAAAGCTCAATGAGACAATAACGGTGATAATAGAGATTATTAACATAGCGGGCTAAATTTAATCTTTTATTAGACTAGGTTTATCTGATTGTTGGAGCAAACAAGCAGAGATAAAAAAAAGATCAACAATTTTTCATATTCGATCTGTAGTATTCTGTGGATAAGAAATTTTATGGTATTGTTTTTAACAACTCATTTGAATAAATAGAATACGCTTTTGCAGCCATATTGAAAATAATTATCGCACAAATTCTGCTGCCAATGACCTGCCCCATTGATCTGCTTGCAAAGCGACGGGTATATCATCAATGTTTTTAATAAATGGATAGTGTTCTATCTGTTCATTTTGATGGATGGCTTGTAGCTTTTCAACCAGTTTTTTAAGGATTTGAAAAATCTGGGTAAATGTAATCTCTTCTTTTAGAAACAGATCTACTAACACTTCATTAGCTCCGTTCAGAGCAGCCGGTGCACCTCCTCCCAATTTCAGCACGTCGTAAGCCATTTGTAGGGGTGGAAATTTTTTAAAATCAGGTGCTTCGAAAGTTAAGGTACCAATATCCGACAAGTCTAGGTAGTTGACTCCAGAAGGTATTCTTTCAGGATAACCCAGGCAATTGGCAATAGGAATCCGCATATCCGGCACCCCCATTTGGCAAATGGTTGAAGCGTCCTTGAAGGTAACCATGGAATGAACGATGGACTGGGGGTGAATCAATATTTTAATCTGTTCTGAAGCAATGTCAAATAACCATTTTGCTTCAATGATTTCCAAGCATTTATTCATCATGGTGGCAGAATCAATGGTTATTTTGTCTCCCATGTTCCAATTAGGATGTTTTAGCGCTTCCTCCAGCGTAATGTTACTAAATTCGGAGATATCTTTTTTTCTAAAAGGCCCCCCGGACGCTGTCAGCGTAATATATTCAAGATTTTTCTGTTTTTCACCGTAAAGTGACTGAAAGATAGCGTTATGTTCGCTGTCGAGGGGCAATATATCAACAGCATATTCTTTGGCAGTTTGTAACAAAAGTGAACCAGCTAGTACCAGGCATTCTTTGTTTGCCAAGGCAATAGTTTTTTTTGACTTGATACCCGCCATTACCGGCTCAATTCCTGCGGCCCCCACCATTGCTGCAACAAGTTTATCAGCAGAAGGGCATGCAGCCAGTTTTTTATAACCTTCATTCCCTTCGTATATTTCCAATTCAACTGTTGAATGTTCCAAAAGCTGTTTCAGATGTTCCGCCTTTCCCTGGTTAACAGCAACCATTTTGGGACGAAACAATTGAATCTGTTCGGCCAGTATATCGACTCTTTCGAAGCAGCTAAGTCCATCAACCCTGAATCGATCGGGATTTTCCTTTATGACGTCCAGGGTACTCTGCCCAACAGAGCCGGTGGAACCAAGTATGACGATTCCTTGTTTAGTTTTGTTCATGTCAATCATAGGTGATAGAAATTTATATTGTGCTGATAATTTTAATTAAAACCACAGATTGTATAGATTTCACAGGTGTATATAATAGTTGTGATATCCAAATTCCATATACTTCGGGGGAATGTCAAATGTGAAACATATGGTTTTGATATATAAGTTAATTGGTAAAACTATCGTCAACCAGGCTGAGAGAGTGTTGTTTAAGTCAGGTTGGGATATAATTATGTGGTTTTGGTTGATTTGTTTTCATCGCATGTGAATGTTTAAAATATATAACATACCAATAAAAACGGGAAGTGCCAGTAGATATGCATCAATACGATCCAATAATCCACCATGGCCGGGAATCAGGTTGCTTGAATCTTTTACCCCGCAATATCTTTTGACTTGGGACTCTGCCAGATCACCAATTTGTGAAGCAACGGTAATAACAACGATTATTAACAACAGTTCCCAAATATGGAATAGTTCTAATAAAAAGAAATAAGCCAGTGTCATTCCAGATACCAGACCACCAAGAATTCCGAAAAAGCTACCCTCCCTTGTTTTTTTTGGACTGATTTTCGGTGCCAGAAGATGTTTTCCATATTTTTTACCGCCAAAATAGGCGAATATATCGTTAAAAGCGGCTACTAAAATGAGGAAAAAAACCAGTATTGAACCGTAGCCCTCAATTAATTTATATCGCAATAAAAACAATAAAATAAGGGGAACGGTAATCCAAAGAAGGGACAATGGATACCAGATGATCAGTTTATTATTAGCCGATCGTTGTATAATGGAAAAAACAGCTATTAACGCTACATTGGCAATAAGTGAATATTGAAGATATGTCGTTTGTTCTTTCAAATGGAGCCAAAACGACAGGAAAAGTAAAAAGCTTGATATCCAAAGTACTGGTAACCTTACTGGTATGTTTTTTTGGTTCAGCATCAATGTATATTCGTAATTTCCAATGAATCCAATGGCGATAGTAATAATAATGAATGCTGTTTCAGGTGCCAGAAAAAAATACCAGCAGGCAGCGATAGCCAATGGAATACCTGTAATGACTCTTAATGAAAGATCTCGTGATATCATCTGTAATTTCCGTTGATGGTGGATTCCAAAATCGGTTCAAGGAATCCATTAGATGTGGTTTAGGCTATATGCCTATTTGATATTGAATCCGGGAAACGTTTTTCCGATTGTCTGTATTTCATCGTGAGAATGGTTACACCGGCAGTGAGCTTCGATTGGTTTGAGGTAGAATGAAACAACTCCGAAGAATTTATGTCATTCCCAGGTATGCTTTTTTCACTGCATCATCGTTCAGCAAATTCGAAGCTTTGTCTTCCATGGCTATAACACCGTTCTCCATTACATATCCCCTGTCAGCAATTTGTAACGCCAGGTTGGCATTCTGTTCGACCAGAAAAATCGTGGTGTTGTTTTCTTTATTAATCTTTTGAATGATCTGGAAAATCTGCCGGATGACCAAAGGTGCAAGACCCAGGGAAGGTTCGTCAAGCAGCAGCAGTTTAGGTTTTCCCATCAATGCTCTGGAAATTGCCAACATCTGCTGCTCACCGCCACTTAAGGTTCCACCGGGTTGATTTCGTCGTTCTTGAAGGATGGGAAAAAGATTAAAAATGTAGTTGAGATCTTTTTTAATTCCAATTTTGTCTTTTCTCAGGTAGGCACCCATATCAAGATTTTCCTGCACAGTAAAGTCAGGGAAAATTCGCCTGCCTTCCGGTACCTGGATAATGCCCATGGCGACAATTTCATCCGGTGAACGCTGATGAACAGGGATATCGTCAAAAAATATCTCACCTTGTTTGGGCGGTACAAGACCGGATATCGACATCAAGGTTGTAGTTTTACCGGCCCCATTTCCTCCAATTAAAGTGACAATCTCTCCCGCCGATAACTCCAGACTTACGCCCTTAAGTGCTTGAATGTTGCCGTAATAGGAGTGAATATCCTTAATTTCTAATTTCATTCTTCCCCCAGGTAAGCTTGAATAACCGCCCGGTTATTTTGGATTTCACTGGGTGTGCCCTGGGCGATTTTTTTCCCTTGATTCATAACAAAAATACGATCCGAAATTCTCATTACCAGTTTCATATCGTGTTCAATGAGTAAAATGGAGATGGAATTCTCCTTTCGAATCTTAATAATTAATTGATCAAGGTCCCTAGTTTCTTGAGGATTCATACCTGCTGCCGGTTCATCCAGCAGAAGTAAAAAGGGTTCCGTTGCCAGGGCTCGGGCGATCTCAAGTCTTCGCTGGTATGCATATGGCAAGTTTTCAGCCACCTGATGTGCAAAATCGATTAGGTCGAAAGTTTCCAGGAGATGTTGAGAATATTCAAGTGTTTCTCTTTCTTCTCGATGAAATCGAGCATTTTGTATAATGGCTTCCAGAAAAATATTTTTTGTTCGACAATGACGTCCAACCATAACATTTTGTAATACAGTCATTTTGTTGAACAACCGGATATTTTGAAACGTCCTGGCCAGTCCAAGTTCCGTTACTTTATTGGGTTTTAGTCCCTTAATATTGACATTTTGTTTTCCCGGCGGC
This sequence comes from bacterium, assembly GCA_041556995.1. Classification (GTDB taxonomy): domain Bacteria; phylum SAR324; class SAR324; order XYD2-FULL-50-16; family XYD2-FULL-50-16; genus JAHJTV01. The sequence continues at coordinate 74,694 of JBFFHJ010000024.1, forward strand.
GAAACAAGTACTGATCCACTGGTGGCTGGATGCATGCCGGTGATACAATTAAAAAAAGTGGTTTTCCCTGCACCGTTGGGGCCAATGAGAGCAACAATTTCCTGGTCTTGGATATCAAGATCGATGTTATCCATTGCTTTTAAACCACCAAAATATTTGCTGAGTTTTTTTGTTTCCAGGACTAACTTCATATGCTTTTGTACAATTAATATGTTTTTAAAAATCGGATGTTTCGCGTATTTACCGGTTGGGGTCAGGGTTGTTTCTCCTCTTCAGGTTTTTTGGGCAGCAGTTTGTATTCATGATGCACATCACTGACCAGCCCCTGTGGACGAAAGACCATCATAATTACCATGATGGCGCCAAAGGTTAGCATTCTGTATTCTTTGAAAAAACGCAGATATTCCGGTAATAGTACCAGAATGATGGTGGCCAGGATCACTCCCCTGATGGAGCCCATACCGCCTAATACTACGATGGAAAGAATAATTGCCGACTCAAAAAAGGTAAAGCTGATTGGATTGATAAAGCTGGCTTTTGCAGCGAAAATAACACCAACAAATCCAGCCCAAAATGCTCCAAGGGAAAAAGCAGTCAATTTAGTTTTTGTGGTGTCGATACCCATTGCTTGGCAAGCGACTTCGTCCTCCCTCAATGCCAGCCATGCTCTACCGATCCGAGAAATATGGAGCCTACGGATGATAATAATGGTGATGATCATGAATACGGTAGTGATGTAATATAAATAAATGTTCGATGGATTGAGTCTAAATTCCTTTAAACCGAATAAAAACCACTCAAATTTATTTGGTAATTCAATACCGAAAAAACCGGGTTTTGGAATATTGGGCACTCCGCTGGGACCACGAAAAACTTCGTTCCAATTCTCTGCAACCAGACGAAAAATTTCTCCAAACCCAAGGGTGACAATAGCCAGATAATCGCCCCTAAGTCGTAGAACCGGTATTCCCAGCAAAACCCCCATGGTCGCAGCTATTATGCCAGCTATGGGCAGGCAGGTCCAAAAGCCGAAACCATAATTGTAATTAAGAAGAGCAAAGGTATACGCTCCAGCACCATAAAACGCGACGTATCCCAAATCAAGTAAACCTGCCATACCGACAACAATGTTTAGTCCTAATCCAAGGATGATGTACATCATAGTGGTGATAATTATGGATGTTTGGTAGTTGGGTAACATCCAAGGCAATATGGCGATCAGCAGGAAAAATAATGCAATCAAGGGTTTTGACTGTGAAATACTTGACAATGAAAGAGCATCAGGAATTATTTTGATGGATTTGGTTTGGCTTGAGTTTTTAGACCCGGCATTCGCTTTACGTGAACTTTCTGATCGTTTTAAAAAATAACGCCAGATGTAGGAAATAAAAAACGCCCCTATCGCTACACCAACCATGTTGTACCAGCGCCATTCAATGGTTTTTTCCACATGATCGGTTTTTAACACCATCAAGGGAAAGGTTAGGAAAACAAACCAGATGGATGTGATTAAAGATTTTTTAATTTCAGTTCTCACTTAATATACACTCCTTATATCTTAAACTTTTTCTATTGCCTCTTTTCCTAAAATACCTGCTGGTTTAAAAATAAGAATCAGAACCAGAATTGAAAATGCAAAAACATCCTCATAATCACTGGAAACGTATCCAGTGGCAAAGCTTTCGGTCAGTCCAAGCACTAATCCTCCCAAGGCGGCCCCGCGAATACTTCCGATACCTCCTAAAACAGCAGCTGTAAAGGACTTGATTCCGACAATGAAACCGATATTATAGTTGATCTGTCCAATGTGTGAAGAGATCAGTATGGCAGCGAAAGCAGCCAGTAACGAGCCTAACATAAAAGTCATGGAGATGATCTGGTTTACATTGACACCAAGCAACATTGCCATATCACGATCCTGAGCAATGGAACGCATGGCTTTTCCCATTTTTGTGCGTTGGATCAAAAACACCAGAAGACTCATGACGATGAGGGAAGATAGAATAATCGTTAATTCGGTAGGTTCAATAAAATTACTCAAATTCTGGGGAAACTCGAATTTTGGTATTAATGGAAGGAAGGATACAAAGTCCTGAGTTTGTACCAGAATAACATACTCGCGTAGAAACATGGACATACCAATGGCACTTATAAGTGGTGCCAGTCGACTCGCCTGACGCAACGGTTTATAAGCAACTCTTTCGATGGTAAAACCGTAGGCGGCGGAATAAATCATGGCGAATGTTAAAGCCAAAAACAACATGGCTGGTACACTAAAACCGTATATCGACATAATACCGGAGAAAATCAATCCCACAAAAGCCCCCACCATATAGACTTCACCGTGGGCAAAATTGATTAATCCAATAATTCCATAAACAAGCGTATAACCAAGTGCCAGTAATGCGTATATGCTTCCCCTGGTTAATCCACTGCTGAACAACTCTAAAAAATAATACAATATGTTCGTATTTTCAGACATATAAGCTTTTTAATTACATATTGTGCCAAGAACAAATGGATGGGATAATCAGTAGTTTATTACTGTGTAAGCGGTTATTTTTAAAAGGTTGGGGGCGATTTCATCCACCCAACTTTTTAAAAACGATATATTTTAACCGGTTTTTTTTGTCAAGGATAGTCTTTTTTAAGTAACTTATTGAAACATAGAAGAGACGAGTCGTTCTCTCTGGAATGTATATGCTACTGTTTAGGTTCTCCTTTCATAACATTTTAGCTTTTGAATGGTTTACCACTCGACAACTATAAACTCACCGTTAACAACTTTGTACATGGCAAAACCGGAACCGACGACATCACCGTTTTGGTCGTATGAAATGCTACCCAGGGTGGTGGATACGTTTTCAGTTCTCAATATCTTTGCAATATCAGCGGATTTAGTGGATTTAGATTTTTCAATAGCGTTAAATACAGTCATAATGGCTGCGTGTGCCTGGAGACCAAAGTTTCCGGGTTGCTGTCCGCGCTGTTTTAAGTCTGCTGTCACTTGTATGGTTTCTGGAATCTTTGAAATATCAGCTGGTGAAGATACATAGTAACCTTCAGCATATTTTCCACCGATTTTTATAAAAGAAGGATCCTTTAATCCATCACCAGAAATAAAAGCAGCGTTGATGTCCTTTTTTCGAGCCTGGGTTACAATCTTTGATCCTTCTGGATGATATCCGCCAAAGGCGACTACATCAGGATTGGTTTTTTTAACCTTTCGTATTAAAGCCGAATAATCAACAGCACCCGGGGTAATTCCTTCAAATAATACAATTTCAATTCCTCTTTTCTCCAGCCCCGACTTAACCAGGGTGGCCAAACCTTTTCCATAGTCACCTTTGTCATGAACAACAGCCACTTTTTTGGCTTTCAGGAAATCGGCGATAAATTTGGTTTGAAGAATAGCCTGGGCAGCATCATGAGGAATGGTACGAAAAAATAATGGATTTTCACCTTTTAGTGTCAAGTCAGGATTAGTAGCAGATGGGGAAAGCACTGGAATGTTATTGTCCCGATACACAGACATGGCTGCGATGGTCGCGCCACTGCATATGTGACCGATAACGGCCACAACACCTTCATCAACCAGTTTAGAAGCCACGTTGGTAGCCATTTCCGGTTTGCATACATCATCTTCGGCAATGATTTGGATTTTTTTTCCCAGAACTCCTCCACTCTCATTTATTTTTTCTACTGCCAGCATTACAGCGTTTTTGGGAGGAATACCATATGGAGCCAGATCACCGCTATGAGGTCCGGCAACACCGATTTTTATAACTTTGTCCTTTTCACATCCAGAGTTTAAGACAATAAAAAATACGAATGCTGGGAGTAGCAAAATATTTCTTATCTTCATTATTACCCTCCTAAAATAAACAGATTTAGCAAAACAGTTATCCAGCAAATCCACATTTTTGCCTCAGCATTGAATAATATCAAACTGTGACACCAAAAATACGTTTTCTACCGATGCAGCTTGATATAATTTACTGATAAGCGAAATTGCATTGCTCTATTTTGCCGGATTCGGGTGAAAATCAAATAATCCACAATTCAGTTAATAAATTATCAATTTAAATCTCTAAAAGACTCAAATCCAATAACTTATTCCTGGTAGAATTCACTTTCAGCAAATACCAAAATCTCTTTTTATATACATATCCACTTGGTTGTCAAAGGGAAATATGTTTTTTTTATCCTCAATTTCAGATTGTTTCCTTTTTTTAGGGACGTTGGTGTTAAAATAATATTGTATTTATTGATATACTTTAGTACAAAATATATCAAAACCAATAAATAAATCTTATAATATCAGATGGATATTTAACTCTAAATGTTAAGAGTTTTATTTGATAAATCGATACTTGGCAGTTATTTGCATTTTCAGTACTATCATCCTTTTGTTCTGAAAGACCTGCAATTTGGATCATCTTTTTCAGAATATTTGATACCAGTATGAATGTTGTTTAAAAAATATGTTAATTAATTGCCATTACCGGTTCACAGATAGTTATGATTTTTTTTTAGTGGCGCTGTCTTTCTTCATGAAATAACCATTTCATGGAGAAAGATCAAAGAATATCTACCAATATGGATGTTGGAGTTTAATTAAATAATATAAGGATAAAAAAGTGTTGCCAGTTAATTATCCTTTTGTAACCATCAAAAGCTCAGGCTCAGTATCCATGGATTCTTCGATATCTATTGAAATTATTAATTAAATTAAAATATTTTATACGTTAGAAAATGAAGATATATATTTTTATAACCTTCTTACTGGTCGGAGCGGATCAGTTGATCAAGTATTCAGTCAGAAGTTATTTAAGTCCTGAATCCTTCATTGAGGTTATTCCCAATTTTATCCATTTGACACATCAGGAAAACCAGGGAATATCTTTCAGTCTTTTATCCAATCTTCCGACTGGTATTCGAGTTCCGTTGTTGGCCGGGATATCAACTTTAGTGATTATAGGATTATGTGTTTATGTCATCCGCAATTGGCAAGAATTAAATCTAGGTGAAAGGTGGGGATTTACGCTGATAATATCAGGTGCATTGGGAAATCTGCTGGATCGTGCCATTCGAATGCAGGTGACCGATTATATGTTTTTTCATTTTTTTGACACCAGTTTTTTTGTCAATAATCTGGCCGATGATTTAATCAGTATTGGATTTGTGTTAATCGTCTGGCAGAGTATTTTCAAAAAGGGAACTCCAAAACAAAAAGGGCATTAAACAGGCTGTTTTATTTAACCTTAAAGTAAAGATAATCATGATCTCACAATAACATTCAAACTCTTTTTTACATAATCATGTGACTCTTTTGTGTTTTTTGACACGTTTTTTGCTTTTTTTATAGTCTTTTGGTTGAAGTATTAAAACGAATTCTTTTTTTGGCGGATTTTGGTTCAGTTGTTTAAAAACCTGTGACACCGATCCATGAATAATCTTCTCATCGGGTTGGGTCAGCGACAAAAAAAGAATAATCCGTTGATCGGGTGGTATTTCTTCCTTCAGACTGTATAATAATGCTTTTAATCTATATGGTGTATCAAAAATAATCACCGGGCAGTGATATGTTTTTAGTTTTCGGATCTCTTTCTGACGTTCCTCTGTTTTGCGAGGAAGAAAACCGGCATAATAAAATTGCTTGATATCGATGCCGGAAACGGAAAGTGCGGCCATCAAGGAAGATGCCCCTGGAACCGGAATTACTCTGATGCCTGATTGATGACAACGATTTACCAGATAAGTACCCGGATCGGCAAATAATGGTGTCCCACAATCGGAAAAAACGGCAGCATCTTTTCCTTGAAGGAGAAGTTGAAGAATGTGCTCTCCTTCATCCTTTTCATTGTGTTCGTTTAGATGATACAGTTCTTTATTTATATCTAATCGTTTTAATAGCTTACGCCCAATTTTGTATTCTTCACAAATCAGGAAATCGACCTTTTTCAGGGTTTCAATGGCGCGTAAAGTGATATCATCTGGATTACCGATGGGCATGGAAATAACAAATAAAGACATAAATAGGATAAAGTGAGAAATTATGAATCTTGCCTAACAATCCAGTTTGCGATATATTGCCCATAATAGTAAATACATGGAGATTTCATACTCCAAAGATCAAGAGTTCAAACTCAAATTCCAGATGTTAAGCATCAAGCTGTGTAGTATAAAGTATATTTATATAAAAACAATCTGTCATAACAAATTACTTCAATTGTCAAAGAATGAAATCATGGTTAGTTTTTAATATCAAAAAAAGCAACATTTATAAGCCAGGTCAATTTTTACGATTATTGGTTTATATTCTTTTATTGAGCGCGGTTTTTCCGCAAAAAGCAATCTGCTTTGACTCATTATCACTGGCTCAACAGGTTGCAAAATCCCTCAGTGCTGTGCCGGGAAGAAAATATGCAACCATTGCTTTTTCCAGAATTCTGGGAGAGTTATCAACTGCTGAAAAGAACGAACTGATTGATTTTACTGAAAATGAGATCGTGCAAAGACGACGGTTTAGGGTGATAGATCGTTCAAAGCTTCAGTTGATTCTTCGGGAACAAAAGTTCAATTTAACCGGAATGGTATCTTCAGATACTTACAAAGAACTGGGGAAATTATTGGGTGTGGATCTGTTTGTTTACGGTCGTTTCTACAGCGATACCATTGTTCTGAAAGCTATAGATGTGGAAAGTTCAGCCATTGTTTGGGCGGATATATTTCAACTCAGCTCGTTATCGGGAAAAACCCATCTCATTAAAAACCTGGCTGTCAAAACAAATGCATCCATCAATGTTGATTTGGGAAGATTAAAATCAAGTAGGATCAATCAAATCAGCTTCTGGAGCGTCAAAAGCGAATTTGATGCTAATAAAGTAATTGATTACCTCTCTGTGGCTATTACCAATGACGGGAACTTCCAGGTTGTGGATCGGGAAAACCTCCAATTGATTTTGGAAGAACAGAAATTGAATATGGAGGATTTTATCGATGAACAGAAAGCAAAAAAGATGGGGGAATTGTACGGCGTTGATGCGTTTATTTACGGCAGGATTACCAATCGACAGGGGAAATACATTGCATCATTAAAAATGTTGAATATTTATAATGGTGTTATCGAATGGGCCAAAACAATTCAATTTGATGATAAAAAAGATGGAAAAACCCGTTCTTCTGAAAATAAGACACCGGCTACGGGAAACGAAATGGTCTTGGTTCCAGCCGGTGTTTTTACCATGGGTACGAGTAAGGGAGCTGAGATTTCAACACCTGCATTTGAAGTACCGTTAAAGGCATTTTATATTGATAGAACTGAAGTTTCTAATCGTGATTATGCTCAGTTCGTTACGAAGTTCAAACATCGCTATCCAAGATCATGGCCCAGAGGGGAAATCCCAAAAGGAAAAGGGGATGAACCGGTTGTTATGGTGAGTTGGAAGGATGCCAATCGCTATTGTAGTGTGATGGGAAAACGATTACCAAAGGAGGTGGAATGGGAGAAAGCCTTTCGTGGTTCGGACAGCCGTATCTATCCTTGGAAAGGAAAAAGATTTTATTCCGGGCATGCCAGGACTCTAGAGTCTGGTGTGCTGGGCCCTGAAAAGGTGGATTCTCTGACCAAGGATGTTTCTCCTTTTGATGTAAAACACATGGCCGGTAACGTGAGAGAATGGGTCAGCAGCTATTTAAGACCTTATCCGGGAAGCACCTATCGTTCTCATAAAGTCGGTAAAGAAAAGGTTATTCGTGGAGGATCTTGGGCGACACCTGCGAAACATTCAGTGGGTTGGTATCGAAACAGCAGTGATCCGGTGAACGGTTGGAAGGATGTTGGCTTTCGGTGCGCTAAATCGGCCAGATAATTCGATTTCACAGATAAGAACTCACCTATGAAGGGCAGGGGTTCAGAAAGTTAAATTTGGATATATTGACTTTATAGATCTTATTTGGCTTCTTAAAAAATAATAGATTACAATACTCTAAGAACAAGATTATTATCAAAGATGACCTTTAAGCTGTTGTAAATCCATTCGGTTTTGGTATTGTTTTCTATCAGCTCTTCCTGGAGTGGACTACCCAAGGCTAATCTAACCTGATCCTTTGTAAAACCAGGCTCAACCAACCCCATCAATATCTTGGTCATCAAATCCCCTGATAATTTTTTTGACAACACTGCTTTATAGGTTTCGCCCAACCATTTTGCATCTTTATCGGGCCTGTATATTCCAGCCCAATCCGAAACCCAGTATTTTTTGGGGACGTTCGTTTTGAAGTTGACGGCGCGCCATGTCAAATTAGCAAAATCAGGTGAGGTTTTTTTCTGTCCAGTAAATGATAACTGGTTGGAAGGAACCAGTTGAAAATGAGTTAAATCCCTTTTTTTATTGGGTAATTCCTGATATACTTTTACCCAGCCAACTCCCAGATTTTGAAGCTCTGCATCGGTTTCCACAATGTAACCACTACCATTCACCATGTTATTTTTCACGGGAACTAAAATATTAAACATCAAAGATTTAGATTTTGGTGAATTGATGCTTATGACTTCATAAGCAGTTCGTTTTCGGGTTAAAATCCGTTGACCCGATTTTTTAGGATTGGAATAAAAATGGGTGGATTTCAGGATTAAAAACGATCCATTTCCGGCATAAAGCTTTGGTGCGATAAAAAGCAAAATGCTGAGGGCTATAAATAGGTTTTTCATTATTTGCTAGTGGCGTTTATTTCAACAAAATCGATTCTTGTCTTGCCATATGTCTTTTGTTGAAACATAACAAACTCTTTTGGATATTCGATTGCGTATTTCTTATGAGTTTCTATAACAATCAGGCTGCCGTTGAGTAAACCTTTTTTTTCATTGAACAAATTGACGACTTCCTGGGTCAAATCAGTTTTATAGGGTGGATCGATCAAAAAAAGATTGGAAGAACTATTCCACTCCTTTTTTTTTATCCATTGAATAACGTCCTGGCATTTTGCCGTACAACGCTTGGAAATGGCCAGACGTTCTATATTTTGCCGAATTACGGCAAATATATACTTATCCTTTTCCAAAAAAACAATACGTTCAGCACCTCGACTGGCTGCTTCAAACCCCAAAGCTCCGCTTCCGGCAAACAGATCGAAGACGTTGTAATGTTGTAGCTCAAACCGACTTGTTAAAACATCAAAAATTGCTTCTCTCGTCTTCTCTAATGTCGGCCGAATGTCTATTCCTTTTGGAGTGAGGAGTTTTCTCCCCTTGAACTCTCCACCAGTTAATTTCAACAATGTTCAGCTTTAGTTGGTTGTTAAAAAAATGGTTTAATATTTTTCAGTTTTTAGTTAGTTTACACTTGATTAGGAAAAAGCTGATATAAACTTAAATTCTCTTGTCCTGAATTTGATGTAACAGGTTTTTATTTTTTTTTCTAGCTGATTGATAATGATTTTTTACCAAACTATAAATTTTGATGCAATAGCCAAGTGTCACAATGGCTGTAATCGACACCTACCAGTCAAAATGCCGGATATATTCCACTTTGGCCCCAATTTCCTCAATGGCATTGTTTTCAGGAATTTCCTGGTTTTTAAATACTTCTCCTTTTACTACCACATCCGGGGAAAGAGAACGAATAACTTCTGATGCATCATCTTCTTGGAATATAATGACATAATGAACATTCTCGATACTGGATAATAACCGTGCTCGATCCTGTTCCCGGAGTAGTGGTGCATTTCCTTTTTGCCGTGTAATGCATTCATCACTGTTAATAGCCACAATAAGTTTACCGGGGATTTGGCTGATTTCAAGTAAAAAACGTAAGTGCCCGGCGGAAATAGCATCAAAATAACCGTTTGTAAAAATCAGGGGCATGTCCCCATTTTTCTCCAATTCCAGTTTTAATTTTTCCAAGGTGGTAATTTTTTTATTATATCCGTCTTTGGTCAAGTGTTTCAATATTTCTGACCATGGAATGGGAACAACACCAAGGTGAGATGTTTCCAGCCCGGCAGCAATATTGGCCATTAAACTTGACTGTTCAGGTGAAATCTTATTTGCCAGCATCACGCTGATGACACTGATAACCATATCTCCAGCACCGGTAACATCATATACTTCTGGAACTTGGGTATCAATGAAACGATGGTTTTTTTCATCCTTATAAAAAAGAATTCCATCTTTATCCAGGCTGACGGCAAGAAAATCAGCCTTGCACTTATCTTTCAGCATTTTTGCTGCTTTTAATGTCGATTTTTGATCGGTCAGAGCAATGCCAGTAGCCTGTTCGGTTTCGAGCCTGTTTGGTTTAACAGCGGTAATGCCTTTGTACCAGCAAAAATCAATACCTTTGCCTGGATCACAGATAATAGGCAGATTATTCTTTTTAGCGATATCGATGGTTTTAGTTATCAATTCTTTATCAAGAACACCTTTGGCATAGTCCGATAAAATGATACCATCCATTTCTGGGAGCAGCTGTTCGATTTTTTCCATCAATTGGTTATGATGGATCTTTGGATTGGGGGCCGGTGATTCGTAATCAATTCTTAACAATTGCTGTTGATGGGTGATGGCCCTCTGTTTAACGATTGTTTGAAATGAATCAGACACCACAATGCCTTGGGTAGAAATCTCATGATGTTTAAATATATCAAGTATATGATTTCCAGCATGTTCGTTTCCAATAACTCCGACTGGAAATGATAAACAATTCAATCCCTTAACATTTACTGCTACATTAGCGGCGCCTCCCAGCCTGAACTCCTCTTTATCGACTCTAAGTACGGGAATCGGTCCTTCAGGCGATATTCTCTCCACTTTCCCCCAGATGTATTGATCCAACATTAAATCACCAATAATCATGATTTTCCGGGGAGATAAACCATGGATTATTTTAACTAGTTCATTTCTAATTGCCTGATTCATGCATTAATCCGTGAATTCTATCTACGATGTACATTTGCTTACTGTACGGGCCTATGCGTCCAATAAATATGGAAATTTTTGGTTTTTAATTTTTAGAATGTGCGTTATGATACTGAATCCTTTGAAAATAGGATATTATAAATTATTGTCGTATCATGACCGACATCATAGAGTTGACAGGGGTTGATGTCAATCATACAACATTTGAGCAAACGTGCAATACCAGTTTATTTGTTTAAACAGATGAATGATGAATTATCTGGTTAATAATTTAACTGGTCAGTATTTTTAGATTACATTACTATACGGAACATATGAATGTCACAAATGCTGTTACTGATTTGTTAATAAAGCGGAGTAAGGATTTTTTGACGGTCAATCAGATAAGAGATAGTCTTCCAACAGAAATTATCCGTTTTCTTGGTTTAAAAAAAAGATCATCGCCTGTTGCCGAGGTGATTAAAAAACTCCGGCCGTTTTTTAATGGAAAGTTAAGAGAATATAAAGGAGCAAGAACAAGGTATATCGGTTTGGATATGTCATATGAAGATCTTGTCGTCAATACGCTAACAAACAATCTGCAAATATCATCGAAAAAACTAAGAAATCGTCTTCCAATGGTAAACAGGGAATTTATTTTGACATTGAATTCGTTGCTTACGTCCGGAAAAATTACCTGTGTACTGGACGAAAAAAGTCACACACCTCGTTTATTCGCTATTTGTCAGTCGAATAACTCTGAAAACCAAGGTGATAAACCGGAAAACCACGATATTGTCCTGTTTAAAAAAGCGTATAATTTAGTCGGAAAAGGACTGAGTTTTGTGAGAATTCATCGCATTAGAGATCAATTGAATTGGTCTGATGAAAGATTCGACCGTATTTTGAAAAATCTTAGGAAAGAGCATATGATCCAGCTACAGGGGGGAGATCCTTCCATGTTAACTGAATCGGAATTAAAAAGATCTTTTGTTGATGAAAAAGGTAGACAACGGATTACGGTAACCTGGGTAAAAAATGATTGAAGCTGACAAAAAACTTGAAATATTGAAAGAACACAATCCATTCATTTCATCGAGTACAGGTGATCCATGGATTCAAAAATACCCCAATGTCGAATCCATTAATCAGAATGTATTTAGCTTTATTCACAATATTATATCTCAAAAACAAAGGGATCTGTCCAACAGTTTTGCTGGTTTGATTTTGGGTGAAGCTGGTTCAGGGAAAACCCACATTATTTCAAGGATGTTGGAGCAAAGCAAGCAGCAAGAATCACCCTATCTGTTTTCGTATATTCAACCCATTGAAGATCCCGGTCAAACTTTTCGATATCTGTTGCGGGAAATTGTCATCAGCCTGAGTCGCCCACTGGATGAAAATGTCAAAACCTCCCAATTGGATATTATTCTGGGTCGTATTTTAGTTGAATTATTGGAAAAGAAAATTCGTGTCAAAAAAGCACCATCGATGACGCAACAGGAATTTATTGATAAATTGACCGAAAACCCACTGTCATACCTTGAGTCCAAAGAAATGAAAACGGTTTTTCGACATAAAATGGTTGGAAAAACAGGACAATCGTATTTTCTTTCTCAATATTCGGGGATTTATGAAGAGTTTTTAACGGTTTTGTTTCACTATCGATTACCTTACTTGCGAAACGCCGCTCTAAGCTGGCTAAAAGGTGTTACCCTGGATGAAGTAAACAGTCGCCTGTTAAATGTTAAGGACCGATCAGAAATGACAGCCGCAGCTTTAGAGCAGGAAGCCCGTGATATTCTGTTTTCCATTGGTTTATTATTGGCTCGTTATGGTCAAATGTTGGTGATCTGTTTTGACCGCCTGGAAAATCTGGATTCGGATGAGCATGTTTTTTCATTTGGTAAGATGTTGGAATTTTTAGTAGATTCGGTTCAAGCTATGTTGCCCATTGCATTTTTCAGGGGGCAACTCTGGGAAGAGCGATTTCGAAATAAACTGAACGAACATGTAGTTACTCGGCTTCAAACCAACAAAGCGGTATTAGAAGCCTGTAATACGGATCAGGCTCTGGAAATTATCAGGAGTCGTCTTTCTTATGCTTTTGGATCGGAAATTAGTGAAGACGTTTTTCCTTTTAACGAGGATGATTTGAAAAGAAGTTTTCAAGTTGAACTGTTAAGCCCTCGAGAAGTGATTATTGAAGCCAATACCAAGCTCCGTAAAATATTGGGGCAGACTTCATCAAGAAAGATCCTTTCATTTTATGATAAATTACTGGATGAGTTTCAGGTTCAATATAAAATACTGCGGAAGGATCTGAACCAATGCCCGCCGGATCGAAATCGATTGCGAAATACGTTGATGTTGTATTTGAAGAATATTCCCGCCGGAATTGGATTTGAAATAACGTCTATTTTTCCTATCAGGGATGAAGATGATTATGTTGATTGTGCCTGCAAGATTCGATTTAATGGTGATGAAAGTATTGATACTGCTTTTATTATCGACGATTCGTTACATCACAATTCGGTGAATGCTCGGTTGAAAAAAGGAATTGAATTATTGGAGCAAAATGTCAACAGCAAGGTTTATTATATCAGGGATCGTCGGTGTAAGTTTCCGGGGCCGGATGTTTGGAAAAACACAAATAAAACATTAAAGCGTTTTAAGGAAAACGGCGGCATCGTAATAAAACTCAATCAGGATCAGGTGGCTGCCTGGTATGCATTGACGTTTTTATTGTATAAGGTCAATGAGGGGGATTCAATTATCGTTGAAAACGATAATAAACAGCGAGCAATAACAGCAGAAGAGTTTTCCGAATTCATTCAAAAACACCTTCACAATCCAAAAACGCTTTCCTTTGTGGATATGGATCGTAATATCCTGAAATCCAGAACAGCAGATCGCTTAAAGCGTAAACGAATGCAAAAAATGTCCGTCTTGAATCTAGTCTAGACTATAATTCCATTCCAAGTAATTTTAGATTTCACAGGTAAGAAAAATCTGTATTATCTGTGAAATCTGTGGTTTCAATTCAATAGTTCCAACTTATCAGCAATTGATTTTTCTAACAATTACATTTCCCACCGAATAACCTGCACCGAACGAGCAGATAATCCCCAGATCACCTTCTTGCATGTCATCGTTGAATTTATGAAAAGCAATAATTGACCCTGCCGAACTAGTATTGGCATAGGTATCCAGAATGGTTGGGGCAAAATCGTGTGTTATTTCTTTCCTCAAGACCTTTTTGCAGATTAATTGGTTCATGTTGATATTTGCCTGATGAAGCCAGACACGTTTCAACTGATCGGGACTAATGCCATGGTGGGATAAATGATTTAGTATCAGATTCACCACCATGGGGACGACTTCCTTAAAAACCTTTCTTCCTTGTTGAACAAACAGTTTGTCTGCTGTGTTCTTGGTTTCCGGATTCGTCCTGTTTAGAAAACCAAAGTTGTTTCGGATATTGTTTGAAAAATGAGTTTTCAGTTTTGTGCCAATAACTTCATATGCATCTGATTTATTGCAATATTCTTCTTTCTCAATAATCACTGCCGTACATACATCGCCGAAAATAAAGTGGCTATCGCGATCTCTAAAATTCAGATGACCCGAGCAGATTTCGGGGTTAATCATTAAGACCGCCCTGGAATTGCCCCGAAATATCGAATCAACAGCGGTCTGGATACCAAAAGTGGCTGTTGAACATGCCATATTCATGTCAACGGCAAATCCGTCGATTCCCAACGCATTTTGAATCTCAACCGCAATTGCCGGGTAGGGACGCTGCATATTTGAACATGCCACAAAAACAGCATCAATATCTTTCGGCTTTTTGCCGGCTTGTTGAAGCGCTTCTTTTGCTGCGGCTACACCTATTTCGCATTGGATGCTCTGCTCGTCATTTGATTTTTCAGGAAGGATGGGGTGCATGATCTCCGGGTCCAGCACGCCGGATTTATTCATAACATAACGGCTTTTGATACCGGAGGCTTTTTCAATAAATTCAACGCTGGATTCTTGCAGGGGGTCTATTTTCCCGGCGTCGATATCTTCCTTATGTTTTTCATTGAAGTTATTTACATATTGGTTGAATGAATCGACCAATTCCTCATTCGTGATCGTTTCGGGAGGGGTGAACAGCCCTGTTCCGCTGATAACAATTCGTCCCATATTTTTTTACTCCTCTCCAAATGCATTATTATCATAAAATTTTGATCCTGAAAGTATCATGTAGTAATACGGAACACAACCCCTGTCGGATGTGACTTAAAAAATATGTACATTCCAGGATACGGAAAACGGATGGTGTATGAAAAAAGGAAACAATTTGAAATTTAAGTGTGATTTGATTATAAAATATTAACATTCACAGCACCTTTTGATTTACCTGTTGATGAATTGGTCTCAACGCTCTTCACTCTTCCAGACGACCGTAAATATAGAGATTGATCAGTTATATTAGTTATTGAGGATAAAAACACAAATGGCTCTAAACGAAACAGAATTTAGTTAGAGCCACAAATATTGGAATTTATGTTTACTCCATGTCAAAAATGATTTTGTTAATATTATTCGTTTCGTTTTTTAGAAGACGATCCGCAGTGTCAACTACATCGGGTTTGTGTTTTTGGGGGATGTACCAGATAATTTTAGTTCCGCCTTCAGGATTATTTTCCGCCCATATCTTTCCCTGGTGATCTGAGATGATTTTTTTGCAGATTGCCAGGCCAATTCCTTTTCCACCCGAACCATCTTCTGTCCGACTGCTTTGTGTAAATTTCTCAAAAACTATATCCAGTTCGTCTTCCGGAATACCAATACCACGATCTGTGATTGCTATTTGGGTGATATCGGTTGGCTGATCATTAAGGTTTTTTTGGTTTTTGTTTACCTCAATGGAAATAGTGCTACCTTTTGATGAAAACTTAACTGCATTATCCAAAATACATCTCATTGATTTTAAGATCCAATTGAAATCAAATTCAGTCATTATCGGCTCATTTGGGATTTTTTTGCTAATTGTCAACTTCTTATTTTCCAAAACGGACTGAAACTCTGTTTCAATGCTATTGACGACTACCAGAAAATCCAATTCAGTTATTGAGTATCTGACTTGACCATTTTCCAGGCAAGATAGATCAAAAAGATTCATGATAAATGAATACAATTTTTTACTGGCTATATGAATGTTTTTGAAATATTTAAGTAATTTTTGATTGATAGAATTCTGTTCTGCTTTACCTATTTTATCGGTACCGAGTTTTGAAAAGCTATTGATATGATGGATCGGTGTCCTAAACTCGTGACTCATATTTGCCAAAAAAGTATCTTTTATTTGATTCGCTTTTTCAGCGTGCTCCAAAGCCCCTTTTAATTCAGATGTTCTCAAACGCACCAATTCTTCCAAATGCTCCTGGTAAATTTCCAGGTTTTCTACCAATTTTTTTTGTTCTGATATATCTGTCTGAAAACAGAGAATGTTGCGGTTTTTTTTATGAAGGAAGGGAATTGTTTTAAGCACAATCCATCTGACCTCTTCATTACTATCGATTATTTTGCAGGTACAGGGTTCGACAGGATGTTCACTATTAACTTGATTGTTAAAATGATTCATTATTTTTTGTCGATGATCCTCATGAATAAAATCCAGATAGTCCGTGGATAAAATGGTTTCCGAAGGGTATCCATATATTTTTTCTGTTTCCTGATTGTAATAGATAATCTTATTATCATGAATGACAAACACAGCAATGGGTGCCATTTCAACCAATAAATAATGCCAGTTTTCCAAATCTTGCAGGGGTGTTTCCATCATTCCTGCCTTTATTCGATATTTTTATAATAAAGAATTTAAATTTGGTTATAGCGTGATCCAAACAGATATATCCACCTATTAAGGACTTAGTTTCATTGTAAGTTGTTAAGGCAGGATTTTCAATAAAAGCTTAAATAAAGATTGGAGTTTTATATCAGTTATGGTTTGTGAATCGATCAGATCTTGGATTTTTCAGGTTGATTTTCCCATTTTCAGAAAAATACTGAAATTTGACTAAATCGATTTAACAAGTGGGATTTAATACCTGAAAAACAATGGGAGATCTATCACAGTTGCGTTGATTGGATTTCGTTCACCAAGGCGTCAAAAAGAAGGATAACATCGTTGTTGACATTTCGTAGATTGCTGCAAATGCGTGTGACTATAACGCGGGTGATAGGGAGACCGATGTCAGGATATTGATTTCCAAGCATGGTAAACTTATCTTTTTCCATAACCAGGACTTCACAATCTTCAAGAACCCTGATACTGGCAGAACGTACGTCGCTGTCCATCAAAGCGATTTCACCAAAAAAAACATTGAATTCTGCTTTCAAATCGACAATTGTATACTCCTCTTTCTGTTTGGTTGTTTTACAAACCCTGACTGCACCGGATGTCAGTATGAAAAGCTCTTCGCCGTGGTCTCCTTGTTTAAAAATGAACTCACCGGCTTTAATATGTTTAGGTTGCAGAATGTCAGCAACTTTTTCCATTTTTTCATTGTCGTCTGCAATATCTTCGAACAAAGCAAAGTCTTTTAGCCGATTGATAATTTCCTGATTAGTTTTCATATTGTTTTCTTTTATAAACTTAATACAACCGGATGATAATCATTTTGGATGAATGGAAATTACTAAGACATCGGTGAGAATAAATTATTTCAAGCATATAATGCTGCATATCCAACAGAATTGATGTCACCGGTTTGTTTACCGGAACAATCGTAATCTTTCAAGGTAAATGCCGGTAGATCCATCTTTTTTATCAGGTGCATGGCAACGAGTATGGAGAGGGCTCCGCATATTGTAGCCTGGATTTTTTCCATGAATTTGATAAATCCTTCAATATCTCCTGATATAATGTAATCAATAGCCTGTAAATCCATGGCTTCGCCCGAACCAAATCCATATTTTTCCGGATGATGTTGAAAGTTGGGACCCACATGATTAAAATCCGAGCTGATTACCCAAAGGGTTTCGTCTGTGTCAAATGACTGTAATGTATCGGCGTATTTTTTGGCATTATTATAGGATCCAGAAAGCAAAAGCGGCGTCACTTTAGCTTCAGGCAACATATACTGAATAAATGGCAATTGGACTTCCAAGCAATGCTCATCTGCATGATATTGTGAATTTTTCAGTATTTTTTTATTATCCAGGAAACTAATTTTAACAGAGCCTGAGGGGATATCCCAGCACTCTTCTTCCGACTCTGCCATATTTTTGAAAAAGTGACGGTGGGACGGTCCCAGCAGCATAACTCGCTTATATGTTTCGGATTGTATTTCTGAATAGCCTTTTCCCGCAATTCTTCCCGAATAAACATATCCGGCATGCGGTACAATCAGGAATTTTGTGGTATTTGTTGTTTGTTTGCTTGATGATGTAATGTAGCTATCTACTTCCTGCTTTAACTGTGTAGAATTGCCAGGGTAAAATATACCTGCAACTGCCGGTTTACGGTGATTTTTCATAGTCTGTCTCGAATAGTTTTAATAAAAAACCGCCTACGCCAACCGCAC
>JBFFHJ010000025.1:0-89938 GCA_041556995.1 bacterium
CTGTCGGCCAGTATGGCTGATGTGTCGATTTTTTTCGGATAAGGGGGATAGTGGGCGAAATCTCCCTCTAATTCCATTGCTTCATCCGATGGAATCCCTGCCAGTATTTTTAGATTTGCCAGTAGCAGTTGATAGTTTCTGCGGCTTTCTGTTACTTTGGGGATCTCATTCTTCCAGCTGATTTCGGCCTGAAGCATCTCAAATTCAGAAGCAATACCTCCCTTAAATCGTGTTTTTATCTGGAGATAATTATCCTTGGCCTGTTGTTCCGACATCTTAGTCACTTCCCAAACGTTTTTCAGCAACATTCCCCGGTAAAATTCCTTTTTGGCGGCAATTAGAATGGTTTCTTCTGATGTCTGGTAGATATGTTCTGAAAGCTTTTCATATTGGCTGGCGGCGGTGAGTGCCGCACCTACCTTACGGCTGTAAAGTGGTTGGGATAGTACTACCTGAAAAGCATATTCATTTTTTTTGTTCATCTTAATTTTCATTTCAGTCGTACCGCCCGTCATATCGGGCATGTCCATATAAAGGAAGGTGTCCTTCATGTTCCGCTTGTAATCGACTTGCGCAAATACCTTTGGTAAAGCCGATGCCCAGGCTTCATCTGTAATTGCCTTGGATTTTTCTTTATCCTGTCGGACCAGTTTCAGGTCGTTGCTGTTTGCCTGAACCCGGTCGATAAATGTTTCGATTGTATAATTCTCCCCATATAAAGAATGGGAGAATAGAAGCAACACAATCAGTACAATTGCTTTTTTCATTGTTTGTTCCTTTAAATGGATTCGTTTTGTATTTCAAACTACTTTTATTGTTTTTCTGTCGAAATCTGAATGCCGCTTGATTGATGTTTCAGTCATTTCATCCTGAGCAGATCGGCGAAGGATCCCTACAGACAAACGAGAGATTCTTCGCTTCCTTCGGATTCTCAAAATGACAACTGGTTTTGCGTAGTTAACGTTTCTGTAAGCTGTTCGTCACGTTCTGCTTTCTTCTCCCTGGAAAAGATATTGTAGATAGCTGGGATCACCAGAAGTGTCATCAAGGCGGATATAATCAATCCCCCAATGCTCACAATCCCCATGGGTTGTCGCATTTCCACGCCGGCGTCCCCGATTCCGAGAGCCATGGGTAGCATACCGAGGGCAATGGCGACGGTGGACATAATAATCGGCTTGAGTTTCGTCGGACATGCTTCCAGCAGGGCTTCTGCAATGGAGCTGCCGTTTCTTCGCAGGTTGTTGGCATAATCCAGCATCAAAATGGCATTATTGACTACAATTCCCAACAGCATGATAATCGCCATCATGGAGATGATATTCATGGTAGAGCCTGAGATAAAAAGGGCCGAAAACACTCCTATAAATGACAAAGGTACAGTTGCCAGAATCATAATGGGTTGGGTGAAACTCTCCAGAATAGCTGCCAAGAGCATGTAGGTCAAAATCAATGCAATCAGAAACGTTTGGAACATATCAGAGACGGCTTCTTGCATCATTTCTGTGTTGCCACCCCAATCAATGATATAGTCGTTTTCAAAAGGGATTTCGGCGGTACGTTTTTCGATTTCAGCCACTATATTGCCCAATGGAAACCCGTCAGCCGTATAGCCGGAAAACTCAATGGATTTTGATTTATCCATGTGCAGAATTTTACTCGTACCTTCGGTATAGTGGATATCAGCCAATTGAGACAATTTAAACACGCCTTGTTCTGATACAACTACAATATTGCCTACTTTTTCCGGTGTATTCACCGATTCCCTGTTGAGTTTCAGGCGAATGTCATATTCTTCGCCCGCTTCCCGGTATTGGGTTGCTACTAATCCTTCCAGTGATGCTCGCAAAGTCATCGCCAGATCCACGACACTTAAACCGGCTTCGGAGACTTTCCGCCGGTCGGGGATCAAAGTGATTTCAGGTTTGCCGCTTTTTGAGCTTGTATTCAAGTTGATAAGACCGGGGGTACTTTTAATCCGTTCCAGTATTTCCTTTTTATACTGTTCCAGTTTTTTTATATCCTGCCCTTTAAGATAGAATAAAACAGGTGCTTCTCCTCCTTCTCCTCCCGAAGATATCATCGCTATGCGAATAACGGCATTTGGAATTTCCGAAAGCTCTCTGGTAAAAATGGATGCCATTTGTGAGCTTGATCGATTCCTTTGTTTTTTATCAACCAGCTTTACCTTAGCCACGGCCAGGTTTGTTCCTGTATTCATCTCGCTGATTGATCCCAGGGTGGTCACAATGTGTTTTACTTCTTTGTGACGACTAATCCTATTTTCTATGGTTTCCAATAAGGCTGACAATTGGTTCAGGTTATACCCTTCGGGAAGTTCAACTTCGATGTTGATGTCTCCCTGATCCATCATTGGCATGAACTCAAATCCAACCTTTGGTGCAATTTTCCACATGACACCCATAAATAATGCGATGGCCGCTATAATCACACCAAAGCTGCGAAATTTATTCTTCAGAACAATGGCCAGTGTGTTTTTATAAAATCGTTCTGTGGCAGAAAAAATGTTTTCAAGCGCGCTTCCTATTATTCCCGGTTTTGTTTGAGTTTTAGGGAGAATTAAGGCCGCTAACATGGGAGTGATAGTAAATGAAGCGATAATGGAAAAAACCGTGGCGAAGGTAACTGTCAAGGCAAATTCTTTGAAGAACTGTCCGACTAATCCACTCATGTTGGCGATGGGCAGGAACACAACAATATTGGTCATGGTGGATGCAATGACCGCCACTGCTGTTTCAGTCGTACCAACATTGGCTGCTTCTTTTCGATTGAGGCCAAGTCCTTTATGACGAAATATGTTTTCCAGAACAACAACCGAGTTGGTTACCAATACCCCCACTGCGGTCGAGAGTCCCATCAGCGACATGATGTTCAAACTAAATCCAAAAACGTTCAGAAAAAGGAACGTAGATATAATGGAAAACGGCATGGCCACCGCTACAATTATCGTAGAACGCAGGTCATGTAAAAAGAACAGAAGGACCAAGCCGGTAAAGGCGACACCCAACAGAATATTCCCCAAGGTATCGCTTACTGAACTCTCTATGAATAATGATTCGTCCCTGGTTAAAAACAATTTTGAGCCTTCAGGTAAGTTTTTTTCTAACTCGGGAAGTCGCTTCTTGATCGTTTTCGCCATCTCAACGGCGTTTCCATCAACACTTTTAATAATACTGAGCAGAACAACATTGTCGTGCTGTTCTTGGTTCAACACACTAAAATAGGTGGATTTCTGGCGAATTTCTGTTGCGGTGTCCTGAACGTCGGCAAGCTCGCCAATCTTCTTCATGCCGGAAACGGTGGGTACTTCTAGGTTTCTGATACTTGCAACATCTGAAAATGCTCCCTTCATTCGAACTGAAAGTTCTTGGGATTGTTCTTCAAAATGACCACTGGGTAAGTCAAGATTGTGAGCTGCCAGGATTTGGGTTAATTGGGGAAGGGATATTTTGTTTTGAAAAACGGTTCTGTTTTCAAATTCTATCCGGATTTCACGTTCCTGTTTTCCGACAATATTGACTTTGCCTACACCTTGAATCTGGGAAAGCTGGTCCTTCAAATGAGCGTCGGCGAGTTGAAACAATTGATGACGAGGCATCGATCCGGTCAATGCCAGTTCCATAACAGGCATAGCCCCGATATCAAATTTTTCGATGATCGGGGTCTCCACATCCCCAGGGAGAGACCCAACCATTGCACTTACCTTGTCTCGTACTTCCTGAGCCGCCACATTCGCGTCTTTATCCAGGTCAAATTTCATGATGATATAAGACACATTTTCCATGGAAAACGAGCGAATCATTTCTATTTTACCAATGGTAGAAACTGCGTCTTCAATTTTATTGGTCACCAGGGTTTCCAGCTCCTTGGGGCCGGCTCCCGGGTACGCCGTTTGGATAGTGACATAGGGAAACTCAACTTTCGGTAGCAAGTTGAGTGGAAGCTTTAGAAACGATAATACTCCAAACAGGAGAAATACCGACAGTCCCATACTTACCATAATGGGACGTTTGATAGATATGTTTGACAGAAACATGATGTTTTACCTTATTAAATCAGTATTTTTAGCTTAAGATTGCTTTTTCCATGTTGAGAACCTTACTTTTCACGACGTTTCTTGTAATGACAGGTTATGTTTGATTGATACTGGGTATTTTGATTGATTCGTAACTATTCAACATTATCCTGGTCTGTGTATCGTTCCCGCAAAGGCCAATGTCAAAAAGTTAAGTGCTGCCATATTTGAGGAGGGGCGACAAAGGATCTTTCAAGGCCAAAAGCAACAGATGTCGTGTTGTTTAACATCATATGAAACTATGTACAAACGACCTGGTCTATTTGGAATAGAAAAGTACTCATGTAATCAAGATATTTTCGGATATTGCTTGGGCTCCTTTGAGATCATTCAGGTTACCCAAAGCTCCCATCAGAATGATAAATAGGTCATGTTTTTTTATGCTGAAAAATTACAAACATTGTCTATTGAATAACATTAACTTTGACACCGTCATTGACCATACGGTGGCCCGCAATGATGATCCATTCGTTGGGATTCAGCCCGTCCAGGACTTCAACCAGTAGACCTTGTTCTTTACCGGTTTTTACCTCCCTTCTTATGGCCATTCCAGACGATGCCAGGTAGATGTATTGTTTCTGATTGTCTTTTAACAGGTGCTGCTTTTCAATCACCAGTGCTTTGGGTTGTTCATAGGTTTGTACTAGAATTTCTGCTGTAACTCCGCTATTCACCAGGTTTTCCGGATTCTCTAATTCTACCTGGGCACCAAATGCCTGATGTTGCGAATTGATGGCACGATCAACACGGGTTACGTTTCCTTTCAGCTCGAGGCCATTCCATTTCGCTATCGCTGGTGCGCCGGTTTTCACATTGTGAATGTTTTTATCCGAAATCCAGATTCCGGCTTTAATTTTATCGGTTTTAGAAACAGTGAACAATTCTGTTCCGGCTTGAACATTCTGAGATTCAGTGACATTAATCCGAGTAATATGCCCGCTAATGGGGGCTGTAACTTTAATCAGTTTAGCGGCAGCCTGCCAGTTTGCCTTGGCCACATCATATTGTGCCTTGATATTATCAAAGTCTTGCTCGGAAATGCCACCCGTTCGTCTGATCTTAGAAATCCGTTTATAGCTGATTCTGGCATTATCATATGCAACCTTTGCCTGGTTGTACTTAGCTTCCGGATTGTCCACGGGGAAGGTGATAATGGTTTTCCCCTTTTCCACATAATCACCGATATTGATATGAATCTGTTCAACTCGTTCGTCGATGCCTGCAAACGCGGACGATTCTTCAATGCCGGACAAAGAGGCATAATAACTGAGGTGAGTGATGAACTCTTTTGGAGTGGCTTTTTCTACCCGAACAGGAACTCCATTCTCGCGATGAAGTTGTTCCATGCTTATTGATGTTTTTTGTTCCTTGTTGCATCCACTCATGCTGAGCAAAAAGATAAAGCCATATATCATTAACTTGCGCATAATCTTTCTCCTAATATTATGATATGAAAATGCCATTAAAAAATAACTCGTAATAATCTTCAATTAGTTGATCTTTGGTAATACCAAACTGTCTATTTATCTCTTCAGCATGGATATTGGACATGATAAGAAAAGAACTCAATTGAATCCAAACGATAATTCCGATATTGATCGGTTTAACGTCTTTTCGAACGATACCCTCCTTTTTGCCCCTTTCAAACAACTCGATCCATTTGTTCAGAACAATGTCCTGGTGTTCCTCTTCTTTTAGTAAATCCACGTTTTTGGAATCGACTTTAATGTTATTCGCAGTAACATAATATGACATTTCAAAATAATCCGGATATTGTTTGTGATAACTGATAATGGCTGTTAAAAACCCTTTAATGGCAGCTTTAGTGTCTTTGATAGAGTTAAATGCACTCATTGTGATTTCGAAAAACATCTCCTCTCCCCGTACATGAACTGCGTAAATAAGTTCGTCTTTGCTTTTGAAATGCGAATACAGGGTTGTCTTGCTTATTTCAGCCATTGAAGCGATGTTGTCCATGGTTGTCTGGTTAATTCCCTTTTTGAAAAAAAGCTCTTCCGCTGCATCAATGATTTCATTGCGATACCTGATACGTTCTCTTTCCTTACGTTCTTTAATTCCCATGATTACCTCACTTCGAACTGATTGTACGTTAAATATACTTGCAGTCTTAAAACAAACTAAAGGTTAATTTAAAAAACTATTAGTACAGTATAAAAACTGATAGTTTAGTTTGTCAAGATTTTAGGAAGAATAGATGGAAAGGTGAAAAAATATAGTTTATTAACCTGGAGCGATAAGAAATCGACGTTTTGTTTTATCAGAAGAAGGTCCTATAAAGCTGGTTGTAACCAAAATCAACTCCCAAGACCATATGAAAACATCAGTCAGAAAAATCCTGAATTCGGTTTTTGTAACCAAATACTTGGGCAAATCCGGTAATCTCGCAGACAAAAAATTTCAGGAAGCAATGGATCAACTGGGATTCAAAAAGCAGTTTGCCCGGGCAAAATTTAAAAACAAATTTGTTGGTTGTTTCAATCGGTATATGTGACCCTGGGCGGTAGATGACATAGTCTAATCCAATGATATTAATTCAAGGCCTCTATAATGCGGGTTTTATTGGCTTTAGGTGATTACCTATCTATCTGATACATAGTTATTGACATTTATTAAAAAACGCTATACTTTAAGATTATAAATTATGTTTTTAAAAAATAGCAATTAAACCTTAAAGAGAATCGGCTATGAAAATAAGCAACAAGCAGAAAAAGCTGAATCGAAAAAAAATCATCGGTGTAGCGGTCGATATTATGATCGATAAAGGTTTTAAATCTGCCACCATGCGGGCAATCTCCAAAGAAGCTGGAATTGGTGATGCCACGATTTATAACTATTTTCCCACCAAAGAGGCGATACTGTTTGCCTATTACGAAGAAAAACTGAACGAATGCATTGATAAGTTGAAAAAGGTTGAAAAATTCAATGAATTTACCATTCATGAGCAGTTGCAGACATTTTTTGATATTCAGATGGAGCTGTTTCTGCCAGATCGTGAGTTTATTGAGTTGAGTTTCAAACGGATATTTTTCTCACTCAGTCAGAATTATTCGCAACTGGAATCCATTCGTACCATTTTTGAGAAAATCATTCGTGATATTTTTAAAGCTGCTGTTGAAGTGAACGAAATACCGGAGCAGATGTTTGAAACCATTATATATCACTTGTTATGGGACTATTATATTGGTGTTATTATTTTTTGGTTGAAGGATAAATCCGAAGATTTTTCAGATACTTCCATTTTAGTGGATAAAACTCTTGATCTTTTCTGTTCAGTGCTAAAGGCAGGGGCTGTAAACAAAGTGTTTGATATTGCTTCCTACTTTTTTAAGAGCCATTTTTTGAGTCGACTGGAAGGATTTAAACGACGGGTGGATACTATCAAAATGATCAAACGAGAATTCCTGGGAAACAAAGATGAGTGATGAAATCCCAAAAAGCAAATGGAAACGAACCGTTGTCGGTGGTAAAACTGCCGCCAATGTTGGTGGTAAAGTAATAAAGTACCTGGCTAAAAGACCATTTCTTTCCGAATCGGAAAAAGAGAAGGCCAAGGAATCGCTTGAAAAGGATTATGCAGCTGAGATCTTTAAAGGATTGGTGATGCTTAAGGGGACAGCCTTAAAAATCGCCCAGCTTTTAAGTTTTGAATTGGATTTTGTTCCCCCTGCCATACGGAAAGAACTGGAGAGATCATACAATCAGGTTCCACCGCTGAATCGTGCTTTAGTAAGGAAAGCCATTAGAAATTCGTTCCATGAATCTCCAGAAAGCATATTTAAATGTTTTAACACGGAAGCTTTTGCAGCAGCCAGTTTGGGGCAGGTTCATTCGGCTGTGGCAAAGAACGGGAAGCATCTGGCAGTTAAAATTCAATATCCGGGAATCAACAAGACTATTAAAAATGATATGCAATTAGTGCAAGGTTTTGTCAAACCTTTACCCCAGGCTCGGTTTGCCCTTCCCGTGTTGGCGGAAATAGAAGAGCGGCTAATGGAGGAAATTGACTATAAACAGGAAGCGGACAATACTAACTATTTTTATAACCATCTGAAGTTAAAAAATGTTGTTGTGCCGGAGGTGGAATCAGATTATTGCACCGATACAGTAATAGCCACTCAACATATCGAAGGTTTGTCTTTGGATAATTGGGTGAAAACAAATCCTTCGGAAACTGATTGTAACAAAATTGCAGTTACTTTGGACGAAATCTTTTTGACCAGTTTATATGAACTCAAATGCTTGCACGCCGATCCCAATCCAGGGAATTTTATCATTCAGGAGGACTTAACTATCGGGTTGGTTGATTTTGGCTGTGTCAAACGGTTTACAGATGATTTTGTCGAACGATACAGGAAACTGACCAGGTTGATGATAGAGGGTAGTAAGGAGGAATATTTTGAAGGACTGCATGATATGGAGATGGTCAATAAAAAAATCGATAATACTGTCAAAGATGAAATCTATGAGGTATTCAACCGAGTAGCCCAGTGGTATGGCCAGTTATACGAAAATGAATATTTTGATTTTGCCCAAAACAGTCATTTTATCGCCGAAGGGAAAAAGATTATGCATGAGTTTTATCGGTTCAAAAAATTCTTCAAACCCAATCCCGAATTTGTTTTTCTCAACAGAACTCGGTACGGCCTTTTTCGGATATATGAGCGTTTGCAAGCTAAAGTCAAAATGAAAAATCGGTATGAATGGGGATGAGTTTTTTTATCATAGGAAATATAGTGACGATATGAATTTAGGGAGATAATAAAAAATGCAAGGAATTAATAAACAGGGTTTATGGGTGGCTGGCTCAGCAAACATGATTATTGCCCTGCTTCATTTGGTGGTTATTTTTGTTGGAGCCCCTGGTTACCGATACTTCGGGGCAGGAGAAGACATAGCCAGAATGGCGGAAGCCGGATCTATTTTGCCGGCATTGTTGACACTTGTTTTGGTTTCGGTTTTTATATTTTTTGCAATATATGCATTTTCCGGTGGAAAAATTATCCGTCCATTGCCATTCCTAAAGCCGTTTTTATATCTGATTGGAACGATTTATACCCTTAGGGGGTTATTTATTATTTACAATCTGTATTGGCTAATTGTTTCACTTAGTGCAAGTACAATTAAAGAACTTGTTTTTTCCTTGGTAGCTCTTGGAATCGGACTTTTATACCTGGCAGGTGCGAAGGGCAATCGTTAGGGGACAACTATTGTAAAGTAACAATTCAGTATATTTATTTGTATCAACAAAGATTTTGTCATCTTTCATGGATGTTTTCCCTTGTATCCCAACCATTCGATCAACCTTACACTGGCAAGTTGATCTTTTTGTCTCATTTTATTGAGTAAATAATTCGCTTCTCATCCTTAGGACGACAGATGGCAGGTGGAAATAAAAGCCACTGATGTAGAGAGTTGACCATGTTTTTATTGGATGCTTCAATTAGTCTTAGTCGCCGTTTTGCGGACCCACAGCTATAGGCAAATATTATCTGGTTTGTTTTCATATCGGAAAAAATACGCCGGTTAGTATATCATTATATTTTATGAATACCTTTTTATCCGATAGAATTGAATCGTGATTAACATCAAAAGCATGTCTACCCGCCGCACCTTTGAAAATCCGTTCATCAAGTGCTCTCCCGCCGGAAACCACATCGTATTTACCATAAAACAGGTGGTAGGGTATTTGAGGAGGAAGGGTTTTTCTTAATTGTTTTTTGATAAACATACTTCTCGATGCCATGTCTATCCAGTTTGGTAGCTTAACCGGTGAGGTTTCAACTGCCGTATCGGCAGATTCAAAGCCTGACCAGGGTGTGGCCAGTGTCACATAGAGTTTTACAAGGTTATCATATTTTTCCTGATCATATGAGGTTAATAATGCCCTGGTGACTAATCCTCCCATGCTGTGTGCCGTGATACACATTTGACTGAACTGATAAGTTTTATGGAGATCACTTAGCTTTTCATGGAGGATTCTTGAAATAAGCGGTAAGCGCATGCCGGAAGGGTAATAAAAAAACCAGGGTTGAAATCGTTTTCGATCCATTCTGATCAAGAAATAAGCCCAATCATTGGGATTACCTTTTGATCCATGCACAAATAGGATGGGTATCTTTTGGGGATCATATTTCTCAAGAAAAAAGATATTTGCTCCCAGGGAACTCATGAAAGTTGAAGGAGCCCACAATCCCACATGTGCATTATTAGCTGAAAATATAGCATCATAAAATTTAACAGTCTGACCGTTACGCCATGAATATTCGCTGCTATAATAGTTGTACTCAATTTTGAATTGGGGCGGAATTCCAGTATTTTTGATAGGTGTTGATTTAGAACGGATATCTATACCTGTTTTAACATCCCCTCTTTTCAGGGTTACAGTCTTAAATGAGTCGTAACTACCGGAAATTTCTGTATGTTCGAATAGATCGTCTTCATTAAAATCAATGGCTAAGTAAATCCTGTATGCTCCTTTCGGTAAGTACATCATATACGTACCGGCTTTTGTCAGGATAATGTGCTCGAATTGTACGGTATTTTTACCTTTTATCTGATCGATGGGGTAAGCAATAACCGCCATTGTCTTTTGGGTTTTGTCTTGGCTGAGAATTCTTCCCATGATAATGCATGTGTTGTTATCAGGTCTTTTGGTGATTTTATGTTTTATTTCGGTATCTTCTTCATATGAATCTTTGTTGCTGATGCTTAGATATGAGCAAGTTGATAAAAGGATCAAAAGAAATACTGATAAAACACAAAACTGGAAATATTTTCTTTTTGATTTCATAAGAATCAGTCGCTTTTTAGAAGATTGATAATATCGGTTTGTTTATATGTTATGGCAATGTCGAGGGCTGTTTTTCCACTGTCGTTTACAAGTTTTTTGTTGGCTCCTTTTTTAATTAAAATTCTGGTGATTTGATATTGCTTTTCATGAATAGCTTTCATGAGTGCGGTTTGACCCTGGTTATCCTGAATGTCAAGGTCAGCTCCGTTTTTTATAAGTAGATTAATCAGGTCAATGTAATTGTGTTGAATGGCCAACATGAGTGGTGTCATGTTTCTGTTGTCAGTATAATTTATATCTGCATTGTTTTTGATAATAACCTTAACCATATCTGGATATCCCCAGTATATAGCTTTCAAAAGTGGCGTAAATCCTTCGTTATCTCTGATATTGGGATTACAGTTGTATTTGAACAATGCTTTTACAGTGTCGGGATCGCTTTCTTCTACCGCCCAATGCAAAGCTGTTTTGCCGACATTGTCTTGTATATCCAATTTGGCATTACCAGCTGATAATATTTGTATAATATTTAAACGGTTATATTGTGCAGCTATTATTAATGCTGTTCGGCCCTCATTATCACGGATATTAAGATTGGCACCCATTTTTACGATACGTCTGACTAAATTATTGTATCCCCAGTAAACTGATTTTAATAGTGCGGTGAATCCGGTGGCGTCTTGTAAATTAAGATCGGGATTGATTTCCAATATCAATTCAGCTGCTTCCATTTGGGAATAATCAACAGCAATGATCAAGGCGGTAGCACCGGAAATATCTTGGATGTCCACGTTGGCATTTTTTGAAAGAAGATATTCTATCATACCGATATAACCGTATCTTGCAGAGTACATAAGAGCGGTCCATCCATATCGGTCTTGTGTATTGATATTAACATAGTTTTCCTCAATATACCGCATGACAGTGACGATTTGATTGTTTCCCACAGCCCACAGGAAATATGATTCGGGATCGGAATATGAGTCAGAAAATTCTGTACTTATGATTTTGATTTTAGGAGATGAGCACGATGTTAAATATACTGCCGATAATACGATCAGAAGATAAGATGTGGCACGTTTCATATCATTGTACTTTATCTATAAAAATGGAATGGGATCACTTTCAACCAAATATTGAAAGAATGCAAAATATAATGTTAACTTGCTTTTCAGATGTCAGGCAGACAAAATATATCACCACAATGGTTAGAGCATATTTCGAAACGACACTAATAGCAAGTTCAGTGCTTTGGGGGTAGGTATTTCTGGCGGATGTTCATTAACAGGCGGACAACCGATAAAAAAGAAAGAATGGTAGAAAAGAGCTGATTATGGCAGATCTGTTTTTTCTCCGGATTGTATATTTCCAAGTAGCGCAAAATAGGTTTCCTTGACCAAATCGGAATAGGCAGCTGGAATAGTTTTACCAGCCTCCAAGTATTTTCTGACTGCGCTGTGAGGTACATCAATGAGTGTAAAAGTAACCCTGGTCAGGGATTGTTCGGATACTTCACCGAATAAACGCCTGGTAAAGGCGTGAAGCCCGTCCGTCAGCTCTTGGCTGAGTTGTTGTACTCTTTGATTAATGGATTCCGGCCATTTTTCCGTGGTCAACTCCTCCCTTCGATATAAAATGAATACCCGGGCTTTGTTGGGGTGCCTTTTTACCCAGTTTAAGGTGTGAAGTGCGGCGTTCAAGCCGTCATCGTTGTTTAGCGCAACTAAAAACTCTTTTTGGAATGATTCTATCAGTTTGATCCACAATTCAACCATCAAGATGTCCCTGGAGGCAAAACGATGGTATACCGATCCGACAGGGGCTTTGCAAGCCTGAGCTATTGATGATATTGATACACCGGAAGGTCCCTTTTTCGCTAGCAGATCCTGAGCGGCGTTGATGAAGTCATCTTTTGAAAACCGAGCTTTTCGTCCCATGATTGTTCAAAGTCATTTATGTGCTGACACCAGTCAGACGCTGTTTAAACGGTTTTCTGAAAAGGGCCTTTCCGGCGGTGGTTAAATCAATAGCTTAAATTCACAATCCAAACCAAAGTAAACCGGATATGGCGAGAAATACATAAAACGAAAAATGTTTTCCCCTACAAAAAACCAATGATAAAATAGATGAGATTAAAAAAGTAATGGAAATAATTTTTATCGACAATGACATGTTATTTGCAGTGGGATTTACAGCATAAACTACGATCAACGTCGCCACTCCCCACCACACAATAGTAGTTAGATGCCATGCAAATCGGACCACTTTTTTGGCAAACAGATCGGATGCCGGCTCCTTGGCCATGGTCAGCCGAAAAATCGGATTGACTATGTATTTTTCTCCTAAAAGTGTGTGAGCCAAAGCAATCAAATAAATCAAAACAGCAGCAATAATAAAATATACATTTCCCATACAGCTCCTCCTGAATAAATCGGGTACAAAATTATGTCAATAAAAATAGAATGAATATATTAGAATACTTATATTAGAATAGGAATTCTAAAAAATCAATGGCACATTGAGGAACAATATTATGAACTTAGTGGATTGTATTGGCTGAAAACCCGATTAATGGATTCTTTTAAAAAAGGTAGGGAGGAATTAAAGCAGTTTATTTGAATGTGCCTAACCATTGTTTTATATGGTCATAAACCATATCCACGGTGATGGCCTGCATGCAAAGGTGTCCTTTTTCATTATTACATTCCATCAGTTCACAAAAACCGCAATCCACCGGAATGCTGATGGGAATGAAGTTACCTTTTTTTACTTTAGGCTGCCATCTTAAGTAGTTATCGGTGTATCCGAAAATAACACAGGTTTTAATACCTGAATAGGCGGCGAAATACTGAGGACCGGAATTGTTGCCGATAAAAACATCCGCCTGTTTAATCAGTGCGATGCTGGTATATAGGGATGTTTTACCAATACAGTTAATGATGTTGTTATTCCATTTAAACTGGGAAGCAAATGCCATTTCATCTTTTGCGCCAATGACATACACCGTAACATTGTCATTACTGACCAGTTTATGAATCAGTTTTTTAAAATTGTTTATTCCCCACATTCTGGCGGAAGCTCGTGAAAAAGGATGG
Organism: bacterium; assembly: GCA_041556995.1. Classification (GTDB taxonomy): domain Bacteria; phylum SAR324; class SAR324; order XYD2-FULL-50-16; family XYD2-FULL-50-16; genus JAHJTV01. The sequence goes on from JBFFHJ010000025.1 coordinate 14,003, forward strand.
ATAACAATCTTTGATCGATTATTCATACCGACAATTTGTGAAGCAATCTTTTGATCGTTCTGAGGAATCGGAAAATCAAATTTTAAATCTTCGGCGGCGTTTTCATCAATCAATGTTAAGTTTTTATCTATTTCATGATCCTCTCTGTTATATTTCCGAGTTTCATCCAGGAAAAAACCACCCCCAGTGGCGGGGTACCCGATAATCCATTTTATACCGGCCAATCTCAGCAAGGCTATATTTCTTATATCACCACGCAGATCAAAAGCTGTATCGTATTTTTCTTTTTTTATCAATGACCATAATTGAAACACTGAGGTTTTTTTATCTTCATAAAACCACGAACTGGGAACAGTGATGATTTGGTTTATGTTTGGATTATTTTTGAGTAGAAATTCAGAATGTTTGGTGATCAGAGTATGGATTAGCGAATTTGGGTATTTTTTCTTGAGTTTTTCAAAAAAAGGAATGGTTTGAATAACATCACCTATCTGGTCGAGACGCACAACCAGTATTTTTTTGGGTGTTGGTTTTTTTCGAAACCGGTTGGAGGGAAAAAAAGCAATTTTTCCGCAAACATCAATTGTAGCGAAAAGAGCTTTTTTCCATTGTTTTTTATAAACGTATGATGCCATTAAACGCGAAAGTTATTAAATTTTAGATCCATGCTGGTTTCTATGATATTGAGATCATTTGGAAAAAATATTAATTCGTTCTTTTGTGTCTTTAATGTCTGGCATAGTATTGTATTCTCTTCCCAAACCACTTGCCATGATCTCATTTTTACTTTGGTTATATAAGAACTTGTGAGCGGCGATGGCTTCGGAGCTGTTTTCCATAATTTTTTTTGCCATATTCAACACTGCATCGTCTAATTGAGACAGGGGAACGGACTGGTTTACCAGGCCGATTTTTGCAGCTTCTATTCCATTAATCATTTCAGCGGTATATGTTAATTCTTTTGCTTTGAGTTCCCCCACTCGATGCGGGAGGCGTTGGCTCATTCCCCAGGTGCACCGAAGTCCCCACTTTACATGGGTGTCTCCGATTTTTGCTTCATTGGCGGCGATAATCATATCACAGACCAAGGCAATTTCTAACCCACCTGTCAGGCAAAACCCGTTAATGGCAGCGATAACAACTTTGGGTACTGTTTCTATGGCGCTTTGCAGATTCCTGGCTCTGTTATTGAGATCCTGGCCAACATCAGCTCCTTCAATAGCATCCAATGATTTTAGATCCACACCAGCACAGAACGCCCTACCGGCCCCGGTAAGGATGATAACTTTAACCGTATCATCAGCTGCGGATTCATCAATGGCTGATTTGATTTCTGAAAGAACCTGGGGATTGAGAGAATTTAACACATCCGGGCGATTAATGGTAATTTTGGCAATTCCTTCATTTACGGTATATAAAATTGTGTTATATGACGACATGGTTTAGCCTTTTTGAATATTGGTGTTAGCGAAATATGACGTTTTATTTGTAGTCTCAATATTATAGTAGTTAAAACCAGTAAATTCAACACGTGATGGTCAATGATTTTTTTTAGGGCTTTAATGTGAGCATTTTGGTTATTGATAGCCAATTGGCTCATTCATAGAGCGAAATCTGATATGCTATGTTGCTAAACATTGTCGAAGAATGAAAAAAATATTATGGGTATGAAATTGCCGGAAAATATCTATTCGCTCTATCTTATTTATTTATAAGAACCAGATTGAAGTGTCGGCCTGACTATTCATCAAGCTACAAGACCTTTTAACACTTGTAACCATCAGTTTTTCTAATGTTTTTCAGATTTGTACTTCAAGTATCCCAGTCGGTTGTTTTTTTTGTTTTTATTTTCGGAATCAGTTGCAGTTTGAGCAATTCGGCTTGGGCGGATGGAGCTAAACTGAGTGAATTTACGTTTAGCAATAATCAGAAATTCCGAGTGGGATTTGATGGCCGAAATATCATTGCTCAATTTCAGCCAAGACAGGGTGACGGTGAATTCCGTTTTGCCAGTTGGACCTTAAGAGATTGGCGAAATAATTTTAAAAATATAAGAAAATATAATAAAAATAGACCGTTAAAAAAGCATCAATTTGTTACCATTCCTTTTAGAGCCCTGAACGATAATATGCAGGCTTTAGTGTTACAAGCATTGTTTTCAAATGACAGTAGTGAAGAGGAAGGGTGGGTACATCGTGTGAAATTTTTGGGGGAAACCGTTAGTTTGATTGCAGGTGTTTTTGCTGAAAAGAACGTTTCTGCTGCGAAGCTGATCACCCATAATAAGTTGGAAGACCAGGGGACGACGCTGAATATCGGTGACGTTATTGTGATTCCATGGCCCTGGGTCAGAAAGGAGTTAAATCTAAAGCCTATTAAGGTGCGCCAGCCTTTAACAGTAAAAATAGACCGATTTGGAAAACGATATGCTTATTATAGGATTAAAAAAGGAGAGAGCTTATATTCGTCGGTAATTGTACGTTTTACAGGAAGAACACTAGCGGAAGATGTCAACCGTATGGCTCGGGAGCTTTTAAAAATAAATCAAATAGCTGATGAACATTATGTTCAGGCTGGTTCTGAAGTGAAAATACCCCTGGAATGGATTAGTGAGGAGTATTTGATCCAGAAACTGCCAACACCCAGTGCGGAAGAGCCGGACATAAAGGTTGAACCCAAAACTCCGATTGTAAAAGGACAACCTGTACACATTATTATCGATCCAGGTCATGGTGGGCGAGATCCCGGTGCCGTTTTTAAAATAAACAATAAGGGAGAATATATATTTGAGGATGAAACGGTATATGATATCGGACTCAGAATCAAGGCATTACTCAAAAAAAGCAGGTTTATTGTGCATACCACCCTGAGTGATCCCAATCAAAGCCAACCGGTCGACAAACTGGCTGATAAAAAAGATGAGGATGAAAAGGTGCTTGTCAATCCACCATATAACATTCGAAGCGCCAATATTGCGGTGAATATGCGGGTTTATCTGGTTAATCATATTTACCAATCGTTAATCAAAAAAAAGATTCCCAAAGAAAATATTTTGTTAGTAAGCATCCATGGAGACGCGCTGCATAAATCGTTGCGAGGTGCCACCGTCTATTTCCCCGATGCCAGACTCCGAAAGGCAAAATTTGATCTGAAACGCAAGATTTATCGAAAACGTCGCGAATACAGGCATTGCTTTAAATACCAATCTTTGGAAAATAAAGCTGCCGCTAAATTGAGTTCGAATTTTGGAAAAATAATCATTACATCATTTAAAAATGCTGGTTTACATACCCACCGATCTTTTTCCGTCAGGGGATACTATTATCGAAAAGGTAAAAGAACGTTACCTGCAATTCTGCGCTATAGTAAAATTCCAACCTCTGTCCTGGTTGAAGTTGGAAATTTAAATAACTCCCAAGATCGAAAATTGTTACGTAAAGCTGAATACCGACAAAAATTAGCCGAGACATTGGTAAAATCTTTTCAAGTCAATTTCAAGAATATTTAAAGCGTTTTCTATCGATAATTCTATATCAAGGCTTTAGCTGCAATCGATCCAAAAATGACTTGACACTATTGGGCAAGACGTTTCAACGTAAAAAACCAGAAACTTTACAATCTGTCCCATTCCGGTTTGATATTTATCAATTTGATACATTACTAATTGGCATATGCAGGATAAAATATTACTTGGTTTTTTATTGGACGGTGATAGAACCGGTTACCAAATAAAAAAACTGATGGAGTTGACTACCGGTTATTTTTTCAATACAAGCCTGGGAAGCATTTATCCCGCTTTTAAGAAACTTGAAAGAGAAGGGATGGTTCGGATGAAGCAGAAGGTTGCGGATGGACGCGTCAAAAATATCTATTCCATCACACCCGAGGGAAAGCGTCATTTTCAGGATTGGCTGAAACAAGATCTGGTTATTTCAAAAATACGTGACGAACCAATACTGAAAATATTCTTCTTTTCACACATTGATAAGGATATGAGAAAAGTAAGGATTGAATCATATCTGAGCCAGTTAAAAGAACGTATTAAAGAGTTTGAAAATTTATTAGAATCGGTGGATAAAGCCGATTCCAAAGCAGGAAAAAACCAAGAGAGTGGTTTCCACAAAAAATATACAGTTGATCCATTTCGGTTGGAGATGCTGGAATACGGTATTAAGCACTATTCGTTTCTTTATCGATGGCATAAGGATTTTTTGAAGCGCTTGAATGATATTGAAGGGATTGCATGAAAATGTTCTCTTCATCTTTAATATTTTGATTGCCTTTGAATTCAGGTTCCCATTTTTCCATAAATGCTGAAACCGCTTCAATTACATGTTTGAAACGGTAATGGCTGAGTTCTTTTAAGCCACAAACTTCAGACCAGGATAAACGCTGTTATCTCGACTGTAATTCATGGTTTCTTTCACCCCTTTAACAACCAGTGGGGCATTGAGGCTATTTCCTGTGCTTCCCAATAAAGTGCTTCCTGGTTTTCATTTACATGCGTACTATATCCCACTTTTAATGCTTCCTCGGCTCAAAAATCTCTTCCGGTTAAGGCTAATTCCCTGGTCCAACCATGTCCGATCAAATAAGGCGTTGTAGGGTTCCTACATCCGCTACAATAACAATTTTGGTTTCTCAAATACTGAAAACCGCATCTTTTGTGCCCAGAAGGATATCGCTGAAACACAATAGATCGCCCCTCCCTCCTCCGATGCAGGGTTCTGTGTCAGGTGGCAATGAAACCGTCCTGTTCAAGTTTTAAAGGGCTTTCATTACTCATAATCGGATCCTGGATTGGTTTTTATTTGCTGTATTTGGCACTTTTTATCACACTGTTTGACAATTTGACAGCGTAACACAGAATGACGATACAAACGTTGTATGTCGAAAAGTTGTTTCAATCTGGAGAGTTCATCAAAAGATTGTCAAATTTTTGGCGACTGGCCTGTGGTTGTCGTAATTATTTTATTTACAGGTTTTTAGTGTTTTGCATTTTTTTAATATAAATAGTTATAAAATCTGTTCTCGATTTGAAAATCATCAGGAGGTAATACCAAGTATACGTTCCATATATTTAAGTTTTGGAATGAAGTTTAATCTTGACAATTATCAGTAAACATATCTAGTCTTATCATATCAAATTGATATATACTATGTTGATGGTGGTGATTGGAAGAAAAGAATCGCTGGAATAAATAAATAGTTGATATATCTTCTAATTGAAAATATATTATTGATGGTTTTTAGAATTTCTGCATGAAAAAAGTCATTCATTAGGAGCAATAAATTAAATCTGAGATTTTATTGGAGACACAATCATGGCAGATTACGATGCGATTGTAATAGGAGCAGGCAATGGCGGTCTGACCTCAGCTGCTACTATGGCTAAAAAGGGTTTGAAGGTTTTAGTGTTGGAACGACACAATATACCCGGTGGTTCGGCAACCAGTTTTTGTCGTGGTCGGTATGAATTTGAAGTCGCACTCCATCAATTAAGCGGGTTGGGTACGGAACAAATGCCGGGTCCATTAAGAGGGCAATTAAAGCGAATTGACGTTTTGGACAAATTGGAATTTCTGGAAATGGATGATTTGTATAGAATTCAGATGGTTGATTCGAATTTGGACATTACTCTCAAACCCGACAGAACCGAATTAGTTAAAGAATTACAAGCTCAATTTCCCCACGAAAAAAAAGGTATCAAGGGTTATATTGATTTGATTTACGAATTTTTCCCCCAGGTTATTTGTGTTCACTACATGAAAGATCCTGAAGCCACACCGAAAAAATATCCACTTTTTTTTAAATATGCTCTTAAAAATGTCCAGGAGGTTATTGACCAGTTTATAAAGGATCCAATAGTTCAGGCAGTTCTAACACCATATTGGGTATATATCGGTATACCACCGAAGCTGATGAGTTTTACTGATATGGCTGCTATCATGTTTTCGTATTGTGAATTTAAACCGTTTCATTTAAAAGGTGGTTCTCAGTCGCTTTCAAATGCCATTGCCGATACTATTGTTCAAAATGGGGGTGTGATTCGCTTTAACTGCGGTGCTAAAAAGATCATTGTTAAAAACGGCAGTGTACAGGGGGTAGTTACAGACCTGGATGAGGAGATTGCCAGTAATTACGTGGTTTCAAATGCGTCCAAAATTTCTACATATATCGATCTAATCGACAGAGAACATGTGCCGGAGACTGTCTTGGCGGAACTTCGCCAAACTTCAATCGGCGAAAGTGCTTTTATCATCTTTTTAGGATTGGATTGCGAACCGGAAACCATGGGCATTCAAGAATCGACCAATTTTATATTTCCCAGTGCGAATGTTGATCAGGTGCATGACAGGATGAAAACGGCGGATATCAGCGAGCAAGATGGCATACTATTGACCTGCTATAATTCTATTGATCCGAGTTTTTCACCCGATGGAGCTTCCCTGGTAACATTGGTTACACTCAAATACGGAGATTCTTGGTTGAGTGTACCGCCACAGCAATATGCCAAGAAAAAATATCAGTGTGCGGATGTCATGCTAAAAACAGCGGAAAAACTGTATCCTGATTTAAAAAAACATATTGAAGAGATTGAAATTGCTACACCTATCACATGTATGCGCTATTTGGGTCATCCGAAGGGATCTATTTATGGATTTGACCATTTTATTAAGGACTCGGAGAATTTTATATCTAATCAATCCCATATTAAAGGACTGTACGGTGCTGGCGGTTGGGTAGGTCTTTGCGGATTTCAGCCGACTCTTGAATCGGGAATGCATGTAGGCAGAAAGATTGTTAACGAAATCAATGCATAATAGGGAGTGGTCATGGAAAAAGAGTTATTGGAACAGTTAGATGGATACAATAACGTATTAAAGGAAATCGAGTTTGCCAGAAAATATGGTTCTGATTTTTCGATTGAAAAGGGAGAAGTTGAGAAATATATCTCCAGATTACATCCCACCCGAATTGATCTTATTGTGAATGACATTATTGTTGAAGCCGAATCGATCAAAACATTGAGGCTGGTTTCTGAGAGTGGATATTTACCACCTTTTCAGGCGGGTCAATATATATCCATAAATCTGAAGATCGATCATATAAAGACCAACCGAGCTTTTAGTATCTCTTCACCGCCAAATGAAACGGGTTTTTATGACATTACCGTGCGAAGAGTTGAAAACGGATTGGTTTCCAACTATCTATTGGATGAAATCGGTGTTGGGGATAAGCTGGTGGGGTCAGGCCCGCAGGGTACTTTTCATTACAATCCCATCATCCATGATGATTTTATGGTGTGCCTGGCCGGGGGAATTGGTATAACACCATTTATAAGTATGGTTCGGGAAGTGGCTCAATGTCGATTGAATCGTTACGTCATTTTAATATATGGCAGCCGAACAGTTGATGTCATGGCATTTCATGAAGAGTTAAGCCGGATTGCGGATAATAAGAACGATATGATTGATTATGTCCCCGTAATAGAACAGCCAACCGGTGATTATAATGGGAAAACCGGTTATATAACAGCCGAGCTGATCAAAGAAGTTTGTGGCAATATTGAAAATAAAAGCTTTTTTATTTGCGGTCCGCAGGCGATGTATGATTTTTGTATACCGGAGTTGGAGAAATTGAACATTTCAAGACGGAAGATTCGCAGAGAAATGTACGGCATGCCGCTTAATGTATGGGAAAGCGATGGCTGGCCCAAAGAGGTGACAAATGAATCGGTTTTCACAGTGAAAATAAATGGTACTGATTCCATTCAGGCTCCGGCCGGCGTAACACTTTTAACGACACTGGAGAAAAATGGTTTTCTGATTCCATCCATATGTCGTTCGGGAGAATGCAGTATGTGTCGGATAAAAGTTGATTCGGGAAAGGTTTTCCAACCTGCGGGCACCCCGGTGAGGAAATCCGATAGACAGTTCGGTTATATTCATTCCTGTGCTTCCTATCCACTGGAAGATCTTGAAATTGTGCTATGATGGTGTGGATCAGCTTCACATGATCCACCTGAACAGTTGATTCGGTATCATTCCGTTTGTTTATTTCGAGAGCGGGATGTTTGTGTTTGGGCATGAAACCGGTGTTTAAGGGGCAATATCAATATAAAACGACATTATAGTCGTTTATTATAATGACAAGGGCATCAAAAGTTGAATAGGCAGATTAACAAGATGTCCTCGGTAAAATAAGAATTTAGTCAGGAGGAGTACTATGTTTAAGACAGCAATTACTGAAATGTTTGGCGTTAAATATCCAATTATTTGTGGTGCTATGATGTGGTTGTGTAAACCGACGTTATGTGCGGCAGTTTCGAATGCTGGAGGAATAGGAAATCTGAAAGGAGGTTTTTTTGAAGTAACAAATGATTATAAAAGCGAGAGTGTAGGCCAAATAACGACGACAAATATTCTTGGAAGGATATGACAGAATTTTCATAATCCTTCCAAACGCTTTTTGGGGAATATTAAACGGCTATTATTCGTATCTGCCTACAATGGAGATAGCGCAAACGTTGGCATGAGGAAATCCACCCAGATTATGAGTGAGTCCAATTTTTGGATTTTTTAATTGGCGTTCGCCGGCTTTACCTTGAAGCTGCAAGTACATCTCGTAAATCATCCTCAAACCGGACGCACCGATTGGATGGCCAAAACATTTTAAACCGCCGTCAATTTGACAGGGAACAGGTCCGTCGGCATCGTAAAATCCATCCATCACATCTTTGATGGCACCACCTTCCGGTGAGATATACAGATCTTCATAGGTTACAAATTCTGTGATCGAGAAACAGTCATGAACTTCAAACATGCTGATTTCTTCCCTTGGGTTTTTTATACCCGCTTCATTATAAGCTCGTTTTGACGCATGGCGTGTGGTTGCAAAATAGGAGCCGTCCCAGTCCTTGAATCCTGCTTCTTCACCGTTACTAACAGAAAGTTGAAGAGCCTTAACCGTAATCAGATCAGTTTTACCCGTTTTTTTTGCGATTTCCGGAGTTGTTACAATGGCGCAAGCTGAACCGTCGCTCACACCACAACAATCAAATAATCCAAGCGGATCGGCTATAATTGGGGATGCCATTACTTGTTCAATGGTAACGGCTTTTCTGAGATGTGCTTTTGGATTTTTGGTTCCATTGGCGTGACTTTTTACTGAAACATGAGCAATGGCACGTTTTAGATCTTCGTATTTTACATTATGCTTTGCTCGATACGCACTGGCCAACTGAGCGAATGAACCGGGCGCGGATATGTTCGGTAGCGTTTGACCATTGAGTGCGCCTGCGTTTCCTCCTCCCAATGCGGGAAGACCGCCGTATCCGGTGTCTTTGAGTTTTTCCATACCTTGAGCCAAAACAATGTCATAAGCTCCTGAAGCAACTGCATAAACCGCCCCTCTGAAGGCTTCCGTACCCGTAGCACAGTAGTTTTCAACCCTGGTTACCGGAATATAAGGAAGTCTAAGAGATATTGAAAGCCCTGGGGCTCCTTTTCCGGTTCCAATTTCATCATAGCATTGGCCATACCAAGCTGCTTGAACTTCATCTCTGCCGATTCCGGCGTCTGCAATACATTCTTCGAATGCTTCAACCATCAAATTTTCCGGGCTACTATCCCACCTTTCACCAAATTTTGTGCAACCCATGCCAAGTATGGCAACTTTGTCTCTAATTCCATTAGCCATTTTATGCCTCCTCTTGTTTGATAATCGGTTTTGCTTTCCAGTAGTACTGGGTGAAGTTTCTTTGATGATCAATGTTCTTCACACGAAAAACCATCCTAACAGGCAGACCTACTTCAATTTTACCGGCTTCATAATCAGTGAAGTCAAACATCCCCCTTCCTCCATTTTTAAAGGTAATCATGCCGTAATGGGCAGGCGGGTCCGGTGTATATGTCAGTAAATCCGCAGTATATGTCATTATTTCACCCGGTACGTCTGCAAATTCGCATTCTTCCTGAGTTTTAACAGCCTTACATTCGGGATTTACACATATATCCGTCTTTGGGAATTGGGATGTCCCACATTTTGTGCATTTACCGCCAACCATACTGAGAATTTGTTTTTTATGGCGATATAATGTTGTAAGCGCTGTTTTCCAGTCGGATTCTGCTCGCATCCCCCAATCTTGTTTTAACAATCCCCGATGGCTTAAAAACTTTATGTAGTTCTGCTCTTCCTTGCGATCAGCCAGCGAACCCTTAATGCCTCGTTTTCCATTCACTTTTTTGATGTTGTCGGTAACTTCAAAAAGCATGGCTGTGCAACCTTGTCCAAATGCAACATACATAATTTTATCACCAGGATTAGCATTTTCCAGGGCTGCGATTAGAAGTACCAATGAATGAGCTGCACCGGTATCTCCACAAACGGCATGCAGGTTATCTGAGACCTTTTCCGGAGCTATTCCAAACTTACTGGCGATTTGAGCTGGTACTCGACCAAAAACACATGGCATGACAAATTTTGTAATATCATTGCCTGTTATGCCGATTTTTTTCATCAATGCCTGGATGGCCCTGGGAGTAATTTTCAGGTATCCTTCATCCTTGATCCACCGTTCTTCCCAGTTATAATCAAACTGAGATCCTTCACCTCTAAAATGGTCAACAAAATCATCCGTTATGGTACTTACTCCCTTGAATTCAGCGATTACATCATCACTTCCCAGCAGAACTGCCGCTGCGCCATCACCAGCCCATAATTCATGCAAATAAGCCATTTGAGTTATCCGTCTGTCACCGATGGCCACCAATGCATTTCGGAAATCACCGCTTCGAACGCCATTTAATCCTGCGATTATAGCAGAAGCGCCAGAGCGAGTAGAAGCAGTAAAATCTGCCGACTCGATAGACTGCGACAGATTCAGTGCAGATGCTAACACACCTGCATTCAATCGATCTTCAAAGGGAAGATTTAATGATGCAAGGTATGTGGCGTCAATCTTACTTTTATCAAAACCATTAATGCAATCTCTGGCAGCTTCAACCGCCATGGTTAGACTGTCTTCATCCCAATTTGCCATGGAACGTTCACCCTGAGCGGAGCCGATCAATCCGGGTGCCATCCATGCATTTGTGCCGTAAACAACACTGCGGTTCAATCTTAAGCGAGGTATGTATCCTCCGTACGACGTAATACCAACCATATATCCTCCATCACTTCTTAAACCTCAAAGATATAACCGTACCTTTTTTTGATAAACGTTCTTTAAGGAGTATTTTTTTAAAAAAGCAGGAAAATGAATAAAGACGAAAAAGAGTAAATTGATTACTGAAAACAAAACCGACTGCTGATACGTTATATTATAGGTGTACAAATAAATAGCGATAAAAATTGAGAATTGCCGGTATTTCTCAGTATGGATAGTTATTGTCCTGAGAAAATGTAGAAATAAAACTGAATGAGATCTGCCGGTCCATCTTTTTCAAGTCATCTCACCTAATCCAATTACTGAAATACCTTAGCCAAATAGGCAAATGAATCATTCACATTATTCAGGACTTTTATATCTTCCAGGCTGGTAATTTCGTTCCAGGAATCACGTACGTCCTCTGGCGTTACTTCATTTTTTCCATCACCTATGAATGTTCCTGTTCCACACATGATGGCAGTTCGGCTGAACCATCCGGCGGCACAGTTAAAAATCATTCCTGATTCCTGTAAATCTTGAGACGCTAAATATAATACCAGCGGTGTGACGAATTCAGGTTTGAGTTTATCGAAAATTTCTGGCGGCATGACATCTTCGGTAAGTCTGGAAGCTGCAATCGGGGCGATGGTGTTACATTTAATATTGTATTTGGCACCTTCGGTATGAACTGAGTGCATAAGTCCCACTAATCCCATTTTCGCTGCTGCGTAATTTGCTTGCCCAAAATTTCCATATAATCCGGCTCCGGATGCAGTATTGATAACCCGTCCATATCCTTTTTCTTTCATGATTTTAAAAGCCGGCTGGGTTACACAATATGCGCCTTTCAAATGTACGGACAAAACGAGATCCCATTCATCTTCACTCATCTTTACAATACTTTTGTCCCTGAGAATACCAGCATTGTTGATTACGATGTCGACGGAACCGAAATTGTCAATTGCCGTTTTAATGATATTTTTTCCTCCTTCCATAGTTGCAACAGAATCATAGTTTACTGCGGCTTCACCACCGGCTGCTTTAATTTCCTCTACAACTTGATCAGCTGCTTTTGTACTTGATCCGGATCCGTCACGGGCACCGCCTAGATCATTTACCACTACTTTGGCACCTCTCTTAGCCAATTCAATAGCGTATGTTTTTCCCAAACCTGCGCCGGCACCGGTAATAACAGCAACCTTTCCATCAAATTTAATTTCAGACATTTAATCCTCCTTGTTTCAATCATTAATTAAAATAATAAATCAGAAACAATATATACAGGTTCTGTCATCAAAAATCTGTTAAGCAATTCTCTCTGTTAATACAGGTTTAAACAACATTTGGCTATATTGTATATATTTCCGAACCGCCAAATATATAGTTACTCGCTAATTAGAGAATACACTGTTTGATTCCATCAAATGATGGAGTACATGGTATGGGCTTTCCTGTTATTTGTCAAGCTCCAAATCAAAATGAAGAATTGGAATATATCTATCGAAATATTGAGGTTTTCATCAAAAGTTTCTTCATAGGAAACGATGTAAAAGTAATGTTACTGTTGTGTGTAAAGAGATCAATTGCTTGCTTTATTTTTATCAGGTGTTTCGTCGCTATGTCGCAAATGTGCTGTAACTCGGGTAGAGGAATAGATTGTTTTAAATAAAGCGGTTGCTAAAAACAAGATAATTAGTGAGAATTCAAGTCAGGCGGATGTTCTTTTTTTAGTATTCGAATATGGTTTTATCGGTTAAAAAGAAAACTGAAACGTAGATAACATTGATTTCGCTGATTATATGTTATGTCGTTTATCGCAGTTTAAAATTGTTTCATAAAGATAAAATTTCTAATGAAACAATAGGTGTTGCTATTGCAGTTTATAAAAGAGGTCATAGTGACAATTTGGGGCAAACAAGGTTTGAGTTTTGCAGATAATTTAATCTGTGTTTTTTGCAACAGCTGTATTGTGTATTGATATTATTAGCTAAATATTACCATTCTGATACAGTGAAACAAGTGCCATAAATATTAGTTATAAAGGAAGACAATGGCGGACAATACAGTCAGTGAAGATGATATTAAGGAATTTACCAGCCTGATTTCTCAAGATCTTGAAAATGGAGATATCGAAAAAGCAGTTAGTTTATTTCAATATAATAAGACGCTATATGCAACCATTGGGTATATGGTGAAAGAGGGAAATATGTTTGTTAGGTTGGGGGTTAATTTATTATTGGAAGATCTGAAAGAAATTAAACCAGAGGATGTAAAACTGGCAATTCCCCAAATTTTACCATTATTAAAGGATGAGAATCCGACAGTGCGTGGTGATGCGGCTGATATTCTGGGAATTATCGGTGGCAAAGAACAGATACAGGACTTAACACCGCTATTGAAGGATGAACACAAACAAGTAATTGAAATAGTAAAGGAAAGTATCGAGTCGCTTAAGGATGCTTAAATATTAAAAAACAGATCGTTAATCTAAATGATGTTTATCTTTGGATCAAGATGAGTCGATTATATTTTTTTCATGGATTGGAAAGCAGTCCCCAGGGTATAAAAGCGAAACTATTAAAACAGCATTATCCCGATAGTATTATTCCAGAACTTCCGCCGGATTTGAAAAAGCGTGATCAAATTATCGATGGATTGATAACAGAACCCGCATGGATTGTTGGCTCCTCGTTGGGTGGATTAAGCGCTTTGTTCTTTGCTATGGAAAAACCGGAGTTAGTCAAAGCAATGATTCTTCTGGCTCCGGCCGTAGGGTTTTATAATACTAGTTTTTTTAATGAGCAGGAGATGCAACGAATCGCGTCTGTTTATGTTCCGTCCGGTGTTCCATGTACTATTATCGCAGGTGAATACGATAACGTTATACCCATGAAAGAGATAGAAAAAATGATTGCTAAATCGCAGGACAAAAAAGCGATAAAACTAATAAAATTAAAAGACGAACATGGTCTGAATAAATTCCCCGAAGTATTATTGGATTGCGTGAGCCAGATGGTGTATTTGTAATAAAACTCCAAATTTAAGATCGGGGTTTTTAATAAAATCAGTAGAAAATATAAAACACATTGATTTTATTACTCTGAAATCTGTGTCATTGGCTAAATTGATAGTTTTAAAACTATTGATCAATCTGAAGTGTTTTGGGCGTAATTGTTTCCGATCATTTTCAGCCATCATTGGGAAAAACAGGAATCAAAAATGAAAGGCAGTAAAGAAATCATGGAGAAGCTGTTGGAAAAGGTGAATACAACCCTGGAGAATGAATCTCCGGATAACCGACCTGTTGATTCCAATGGTAAACCCGGTGGCATGATTGTTTTACGTCAAGACCTACCGACACTGATTGTTCCTGATCTGCATGGCCGGCACGAGTACTTATCTGATCTGATGCGGTATAAAATTAAAGAAACCCAAGTATTCGATTTGCTGAAAAAAGAGATGGTGCAAATCGTATGCGTCGGCGATGGTATGCATGGAGAGCGAAGAGCGGCTGCCCGGTGGAAAATAGCCCTGGAAGAGTACAAAAAAGGATTTGTGGATTGCCCGGCCATGGCCAAAGAGATGTCGGAGAATTTTCAAACCATGGCCATGGTCATGAGATTAAAATCCAGTTTTCCGAAATTGTTTCATTTTTTAAAAGGTAATCATGAAAACATTATGGATGAAGAGGGAAACGGCAATCATCCTTTTGCCAAATTCGCTGCCGAAGGACCCATGACGAAGATGTATGTGGAGAAATTCTATGGCACTGAATTTTTAGAGCAATTTGATAGGTTTGAGAAAAACCTGCCCATATTGGCTCGGGGTAAATTTTTTGTTATTTCCCATGCCAGACCCAAAAATATTTATCGCATTGATGAGTTGATCAACTATCGTTCGAATCCCGATTTGGTTGAAGGTATGACCTGGACTCGGCACCAGGCAGCGAAATCGGAGAATACTATTAAAATGTTGGATGAGTTGATTGGAAACGGTGTGGAGCAGCGATTATGGTTTACCGGGCATACTGCTATCAGTGATTTGTACAATATTCACATAAAAGAAGCTCTGGTGGAAATTCACAATCCTGACCTGAGAGTCCTGGTGGTGATAGATCCTTATGAAACATTTGATCCTGATGAACACTTTTTGATATTGCCAAAACAAGTAACGAAGGACACTTAATAATTGGTGGGAACATTAAGTTGGAAAGTTGGAGAGATACGTATATTTTTAAACCATTTTACCAGAGTGAGTTTACGAGTTAGTAAAATGACTTTTTGTAATTATTTGTATTTTTAGCGTTATTGACAATAACATGTCCTCCTCCCTTACTTTTTAAAACTAAAAAAACTTCGATTTATTGATATTATTAGATTAGTTTTTAAATTACTAACTCGTAAATTCACGCTAAGATTGGAAAAAAGGAAGGTAAACAGATTTAAAATGGGGGTTGCTTTTGGAATGAATAAACGGTCGCCCTCAAGCAAACAGGGCGACCGTATATTAATTTACCGGACGGAATATCTCAAAGTCTGGATATCGGATCACATCTCTTCCGATACAATATTGGCCCGATAGTATTCTCTGAATAATCTGGCAATATTGGTGATTTTGATGCCTTTGGGGCATTCGGCTTCACACTCGCCTTCGTTGGTGCAATTGCCAAACCCCTCTTGGTCCATCACACGCACCATAGCCAAGGCCCGCTTGTCACGTTCCGCTTCGCCTTGAGGTAGCAATGCCAATTGAGATATTTTGGCGCTGACAAATAACATGGCGGAAGCGTTTTTACAAGATGCAACACAAGCACCACAGCCAATACAAGCTGCGGCATCCATTGCTAAATCAGCATTTCTTTTTGGAATTGGCAGAGCGTTGGCATCTTGAGGTGCTCCTGTCCTGGACGAAACAAAACCACCCGCCTGGATAATTCTATCAAATGCTGAACGATCAACCACTAGATCTTTAATTACCGGAAAAGCCTTGGCTCGCCAAGGTTCAACCACAATAGTATCACCATCTTTGAAACTGCGCATATGAAGCTGACATACGGTCGCTTCGACTTGTGCACCATGGGCTCTACCGTTGATATATAAACTGCACATTCCGCAGATTCCTTCCCGACAATCATTATCAAACGCAACCGGATCTTCACCTTTGAGGATGATTTGTTGATTTAAAACATCAAGCATTTCCAAAAAGGACATATCCGGCGATATATCACTTAACTGGTACGTCACTAATTTGCCTTTGGTCTGTGCATTTTTCTGACGCCAGATTTTTACTGTCAAATTCACCGAAATACCTCCTATTTATAACTACGTTGGGTTAATTCTACTCTTTCAAACTTAAGAGGTTCTTTATGGAGAGTAGGTTCCTGACCGACACCTTTGAATTCCCAGGCAGCAGCGTAGGCAAATTTTTCATCATTTCGCTTGGCTTCCCCTTCTTCCGTCTGGTGTTCTTCTCTAAAGTGGCCGCCGCAGGATTCTTCCCGTTGCAGCGCATCAATAATCATGATTTCTGCAAATTCCAGAAAATCGGCAACTCTACCCGCTTTTTCAAGTTCCTGGTTGAATTCACCGTTTTCTCCCGGAATCTTAACATTTTGCCAGAATTCGTCTCTGATTTTCGGGATTTTTTCTTTGGCATCTTTCAGACCGGCTTCATTCCTGGCCATGCCGCACTTGTCCCACATCAGTTTACCCAATTCCCGGTGAAAATCATCAACTGTTTTTTCACCTTTGATAGATAGGAGTTTATTGGATTTTGTTTTTGCTTCGTTTTCCAGTTCCTTCATTTTTCGATGGCTGGGTTCAACCTTCTCAAGTTCGGTTCCTGCAAAATACCCGCCTATAGTATAAGGAATAACATAATAACCGTCTGCCAGTCCTTGCATAAGGGCACTAGCACCTAGTCGGTTTGCACCGTGATCTGAGAAGTTGGCTTCTCCCAGGACAAACAATCCAGGAATCGTACTCATCAGATTGTAATCCACCCAAGTACCACCCATGGTGTAATGGATAGCCGGGTAAATCATCATAGGCACTTCATACGGATTATTGTCCGTAATGTGATGATACATATCGAAAAGATTTCCATATTTTGCACTAACAACGTCTTTACCCAAACGATTGATGGCATCTGCAAAATCAAGGTAAACGGCTTGACCGGTTGTTCCGACACCGTTGCCTTCATCACAGGCGATCTTGGCGTTTCGAGAAGCCACGTCTCTTGGAACGAGGTTTCCGAATGACGGGTATTTCCTTTCCAGATAATAATCTCTTTCATTTTCCGGAATTTCATTGGCAGCTCTGTTATCACCTTTCTTTTTCGGTACCCAAACACGTCCGTCATTCCGTAAACTTTCACTCATAAGTGTTAGTTTTGACTGATAGTCACCAGATACCGGAATACATGTTGGATGGATCTGGGTAAAACATGGATTGGCGAAAAATGCGCCCTGTTTATAGGCACGCCAGGCAGCCGTAACGTTACTGTTCATGGCATTGGTAGAAAGATAAAATACATTACCATATCCACCGGTTGCTAAAACAACTGCATCAGCTGTATAGGATTCAATTTCACCATTAACCAGATTCCGGCAGACAATACCACGTGCTTTACCATTAATTATTGCTAGTTCAAGCATTTCGCGACGAGCATACATTTTGACAGCTCCTTGTCCAATTTGCCGGCTTAAAGCACTGTATGCGCCCAAAAGCAATTGTTGACCAGTCTGGCCGCGAGCATAAAAAGTTCGTGACACCTGTGCACCACCAAAGGATCGATTGTCCAATAATCCGCCGTAATCGCGGGCAAATGGAACACCCTGGGCTACACATTGATCAATAATATTGTTACTGACTTGTGCCAGTCTATATACATTGGCTTCACGTGCACGAAAATCGCCACCTTTTACCGTATCATAAAAAAGACGATAAATACTATCGCCATCATTGGGATAGTTTTTTGCCGCATTGATACCACCTTGTGCCGCAATACTATGAGCCCTGCGCGGACTGTCTTGAAAACAAAAATTGAGCACATTGTAACCCAGTTCAGCCAATGAAGCTGCTGCTGAAGCTCCGGCTAGTCCGGTACCAACAACAATAATTGAATATTTCCTCTTATTCGCCGGGTTGACCAATTTTAAATCAAATCTGTGATTATCCCACTTACTTTCCAGCGAACCTCCGGGAACTTTTGAATCTAAAACTGTCATCTAACCACCTGCGTTAAGTTGTGTAATAAAAAAATACAATGGAAATGAGGCAAATCCCAATGCAATTACTATTGAATACAAAGTACCCAGTTTTTTAATTAATGGGGTATACTTCTGATGATTGAGCCCCAGGGTCTGAAAAGCACTCTGGAAGGCATGATTGAGATGAAACCCTAGAACAAGAACCGCAATCACATATCCTAGTGTGTAAAAAACTCCTTTAAATTTGGATACAACCAAACCATACATAGTAAGATTATTTGGATCTGTCATTGCTGCTGGGTCATTTGACCAGTCACCGTATTTAAAGCCGATCAGATGCAGGATTAGAAAAGCCAATACTATCGAACCGGTGATAAACATGTTTGACGACATGAACGTCCTCTTACCTGCTGATACATCCATCACGTATTTTTCAGGGCGAGCTTGTCGGTTTTCGAAAGTTAAAAGAGCTGATGTTGATATATGAACAAGAAATAAAAGTACCATGACAACTTCTGCCACTATAATAAACGATGCGGAAGACATCGTTGTCGTATATAGATTAAAGGCATCAGCACTCACGTACATCAGCATATTTCCTGCCAGGTGAACCAGCAGAAAAGAACAGAAAAAAAGTCCTGATAAAGCCATCAGGAGTTTTTTCCCGATCGAAGAGCTAATAAAATTCCAAAGCCATGTCATTTGGCACCCTCCAAACAGGATTAACATAAGGCAAAAAAGGCTATGATAATGCGCCTTTTAAATGGGAAAACAAAAATCTATAAAAATTAAACAATCTAATATTTAAAATCTATATAAAGGTCTCACGAAATGGCCGACCCGACCTATTCCCCGATCATACCGGATTCGAGAGTTCTGCTTTTCCTTTTTTTATTTAACTTTTATAAATCAGAACAGTTATACCATTTCAATTTATCCGGCACAAGCTTCCTGTCCTCTTGAAAGGAACAAAGATTGATTATGAACAGTTTTTTTGAGTCCTTTGGTTTTACCAGAATCATCAATATAATAACCTTATTTGATGAGACATAACCATATGCTCTGTATCCACACTCTGGAAAATCCAATACCTACTACTGGGGATTGTTGATTACTCATTAATATCAGTATTAATCCATATTGATAGGCAGCAATCTGGTTGTGTCGGTAGTGAACAACTGCCCTACAGTCTACAGATCATTTTTATGGTCAGTGTGGTTAGTAATATTTGAGTTCTGTGAATCTATGGATTGTAGTTGCGTTATTCAGCTAAATGTTTTTAATAAATGATCTTGATTTATTTTACTGATATTATTTCCTATTTGGAACAATATTGTTCTTTCGATTTCTTCTGGATCAAAAAAAAATATTTTTTTTTGAATAAAGACTTGCCATAAAATAAAATGGTTGTTAGATTCGTTAGATTACGTCAATAAAACTAACCGTTTTACTATTGATAGAAAAAGAGTAGTGATATTAATGAGTTAAAAATGGATTTTCTAATAGCTGTTGCCAGTTATTAGAAAATCTTTTTTTATAACAGTATTCTATCCAGAACACTCACTTTATAGACAAAAAGATGCCTACATTAAGTCAGCTGGTTCGAAAAGGTCGCAAGAAGATTCAGGAAAAAAACAACGTTCCTGCACTTCAAGCATGTCCTCAGAAACGTGGTGTTTGTACAAGAGTATATACAACCACTCCCAAAAAGCCGAATTCAGCTTTAAGAAAAGTTGCCAGGGTTCGATTGACTAACGGCATGGAAGTGACTTCCTATATTCCAGGTATCGGGCACAACCTACAGGAACACTCCGTTGTTTTGATTCGCGGCGGGAGGGTTAAAGACTTACCTGGTGTCAGATATCATGTGATTCGCGGTACACTTGATACCCAAGGAGTGACCGAACGTAAACAAGGTCGTTCAAAATACGGAACTAAGAAAGGATAAGAGGTTTAACCGATGTCAAGAAGGCACTCAGCTATTAAACGGCAGATCATGCCGGATTCAAAATACAACAGCCGTTCGCTTAGTAAGTTTATTAATTGTATGATGCTGGACGGAAAAAAGAGTATCTCGGAAAGTATTGTTTATAAAGCTCTTGAAAAGCTGGAAAAGAAAATTGAAGACAAAACCGGATTAGAGATTTTTAACACTTCCATAAAAAATGTTGAGCCAGTGTTGGAAGTTAAGTCGAGACGAGTGGGTGGATCGACATACCAGATTCCGGTGGAAGTTAGAGATGAAAGACGACTGGCTCTTGCTATTCGTTGGATTATCAACGCTGCAAGATCAAGAAACGAAAAGTCCATGATCGATAACTTGGCATCCGAATTATTGGATGCGTTCAATGAGCGTGGTTCCGCAATTAAGAAAAAGGACGACACCCATAGAATGGCTGACGCCAATAGGGCTTTTGCTCATTATATGTGGTAAACTCGCAATCAAAACAATGACTAATGTACCAGATCTTACGAAGCTACGGAATGTTGGATTTGTGGCTCACATAGATGCGGGAAAAACCACTACTACTGAACGAATATTATATTATACGGGAAAAAGCCATAAAATCGGCGAAGTTCACAACGGTGCAGCCGTCATGGACTGGATGGCCCAGGAACAGGAACGGGGCATAACCATTACAGCGGCATCCACCAGTTGCTTCTGGGAGTACAAAAAGCAAAAGAATCAAATCAACATTCTTGATACTCCCGGTCATGTTGATTTTACAGTTGAGGTTGAAAGAAGCTTAAGGGTTTTAGATGGTGTTGTCGTCATCTTCTGCGGTGTTGGTGGCGTTGAACCTCAGTCTGAGACAGTCTGGAGGCAAGCAGATAACCATAAGGTTCCAAGAATTGCATTTATCAACAAAATGGATCGAACCGGTGCCAACTATTATGCGGTGCTGGATCAGATGGTCAAAATTCTGGGAACAAAACCGGTGAGCATCACCATCCCCCTCGGGATTGAAGAATCTTTTCAGGGTGTTATCGACCTTATTCGAATGAAGGCTATCACCTTTGACTCTGACAGCCTAGGTGCTGAGGTTATTTTAGGAGATATACCAAAAGAATTCGAAAGCGAGGCGATCAGGGAACGTGAAAAGCTGCTGGAGACGTTGACTTTATATGACGATGAACTGCTGGAAGACGTTCTGGAGGAGAATGAGATATCGGAAGAACGTGTTATTGTCAGTATTCGAAAGAGTTGCATCGCTAATAAAATTACACCGGTTTTTTGTGGATCAGCTTTTAAGAATAAAGGGATTCAACCATTATTAGACGGGATTATCGATTTTCTCCCTTCACCTTTGGAAGTTCCGGCAGTTGTGGGAAGTGATATTGAAGGAAAGAAGGAGATTATCCGGAAGCCCAGACCAGAAGAACCTCTGGCGGCCCTGGTTTTTAAGATACAAGCAGATAGTTTTGCAGGAACCATAAATTATCTCAGAATTTATTCTGGTTCCATTAAAGTAGGTGAGCAGGTATACAATCCGATCAAAGATAAAAAAGAACGGATTAGCAAGATTTTTGTTATGCACGCCAATAAAAGGGAAGAGGTTGAAAAGGCTTCAGCTGGCGAGATAGTGGTTATTGTCGGATTTAATTTCTCAACTACCGGCGATACTATCTGTAAAAAAGGTAGCGAGGTTATTTTAGAGAAGATTGAAAGCCCGAATCCGGTTATATCGATTGCCATCGAACCGAAAACCAAAGCGGATCAAGATAGATTGGATGAAAGTTTAAAGAAACTTGAAATTGAAGATCCGTCCTTTTCGGTTGGAAAGGATAAGGAAACCGGCCAGATATTGATTTCCGGTATGGGTGAGCTTCACTTGGAAGTTTTGGTTGACCGGCTGAAAAGAGAGTTTAATCTGGAAGTGAACACCGGAAAACCTCAGGTCGCTTATAGAGAAACCATTAACAAAGCTACATCGGCTACAGAGATTTTTGATAAACAGATTGCTGGTAAGCCGGTATATGCGAGTTGCACACTTGATGCGCAGCCATTAGCAGGTAGCGGAGACAATAAAATTGAATTTTCTTCAGACCTGGATATCAAAGATGATATCAAGCAACTGATTAAGGAAGGTATTGAAGAGGGATTATCATCGGGTGTTATTTCCGGGTATCCTGTATTAAATATAAGTGTAAAAGTAAGTACGGTTGAGTTCAAGGATGAAGAGTTTAATCCTTCGGCTTTCAAAATAGCGGCTTCCTTGGCCTTAAGAAAATGCCTTATACAAGGCGATTCGGTTCTTCTGGAACCCATAATGAAGGTGGAAGTCACGTCACCGAGTGAGTTTATCGGGGATATCATTGGTGATTTAAACTCCCGAAAAGGGCGAGTTAAATCAATTGAGGATAAAAAAGATATTCAAATGGTGTCGGTAAGTGTTGCCTTATCAACGATGTTCGGGTATCTTACTATATTACGCTCCTTAAGTCAGGGAAGAGCAACTTTTTCCATGATTTTCGATCATTATGAGAAAGTTCTTCTATCATAGTTTTTGTTAACAGTCATTAATCTTAGAGAAACGTTTTAAATCATCCGAATTTTGAAAAGGAGACCGTATGGCAAAAGAAGCTTTTAAAAGAGATAAGCCTCACGTCAATGTGGGAACCATTGGTCATGTTGATCATGGCAAAACTACTCTGACAGCCGGCATTACAAAAGTCCTCGCAATGGCAGGAAAAGCTGAGTTTCAAGCATTTGATCAGATTGATAACGCCCCTGAAGAAAGGGAAAGAGGAATCACTATTGCTACAGCTCACGTTGAGTATTCAAGTGACACACGACATTATGCACACGTTGACTGCCCAGGTCATGCCGATTATGTAAAAAATATGATTACCGGTGCAGCACAAATGGACGGTTCGGTTCTGGTGGTCTCCGCAGCAGACGGTCCAATGCCCCAAACCAGAGAGCATATTCTTTTGGCCAAGCAGGTAGGTGTTCCTTATATAATTGTATACCTGAATAAGGTTGATCAGGTTGATGACGAAGAGCTTTTGGAACTCGTTGAAATGGAAGTTCGAGAACTTCTAAACGAGTATCACTTTCCAGGTGATGATACCCCGATTATTCGAGGGAGTGCTTTGGAAGTTGAACAATGTACATCCCAAGACGTGAATGCTCCAGAATATAAAAGTATTCATGAATTAGTGAATGCCTTAGACAGTTATATCCCACTACCAGAAAGAGAAGTTGATAAACCTTTCCTTATGCCGATCGAAGATATCTTCTCTATTTCAGGTCGTGGTACAGTGGCCACTGGTCGAATAGAAAGAGGGGTTATCAAAGTCGGTGAAGAGGTTGAAATTGTTGGTATCCGCGATACAACAAAAACAGTAGCAACGGGTGTAGAGATGTTCAGGAAGCTGTTGGATCGAGGTGAAGCTGGAGATAACGTCGGTCTTTTGTTAAGGGGGACTAAAAGAGATGAAATTGAACGTGGCCAAGTTATCTGTAAGCCAGGATCAATCACACCTCATACTAAATTTTTAGGTGAAGTATATGTACTGACCAAAGATGAAGGTGGACGACACACACCATTCTTCACAAACTATCGACCACAGTTTTATTTTAGAACAACAGACGTAACCGGTATGGTTCAATTACCCGAAGGTGTTGAAATGGTAATGCCAGGCGACCATATTACCATGAATGTTGAGCTGATTTCAAGTATAGCCATGGAGCAGGGACTACGGTTTGCCATCCGTGAAGGTGGTCGTACTGTCGGTTCCGGTACCATTACTGAAATCATCGAATAGAATGGATGAGGATTAATGACTCAAAAGATACGCGTTAACTTTAAAGCCTTTGATTGCAAGCAACTAGACAAGGCTGTGAAGGAAATCGTTTCGATCGTGAAAAGGTCTGGGGCCAATGTTATCGGTCCTATACCTCTGCCGACAAAACGACAAAAGATTTGTGTGTTGAGATCTCCACATGTTAATAAAAAATCAAGAGAGCAATTTCAGTTCAACACACATAAAAGACTTTTATATATAACCGAAACAACCCCTCAAACAATGGATTCATTAATGAAATTGGATGTATCCGCAGGGGTTCAGGTTGATATCAAACTAAAGTAGTAGTATATAACTATTTGTTAAAGTATAAGGACACCATGACGACGCTTAAGGTGTATAATCTTGAGAATCAAGAGACTGGCACAGTCGACCTGCATGAAAAAATAACGGATTCAACAATCAATCCGTTTGTCATTAAGGATACAGTAGTAGCTTATCAATCGGCTCTTCAACAGGGAAGCCACAAGACAAAAGGCAGATCCGAAGTTGCCGGGAGTAGAAAGAAGCTGTTTCGTCAGAAAGGGACCGGAAACGCACGTGTCGGTAGCCTGCAATCTCCCACCAGAAGACACGGTGGAGTTGCTTTTGGCCCGGTACCAAGAAGTCACGCTGTGAGAATTAACAAAAAAGTTAAGAAAAAAGCTTTGGCTTCTGTGATAGGATTAAAAATAAAAAACAACGAATTAATGGTTGTTGATAATTTAAACATACCGGATCACAAGACGAAAAACCTTGTAAAGATACTGAAGAACTTGAAGCTTGAAAAAACGTTGATTGTCTTTTCGGAAGAGGAGAAGAACTTTGCATTGGCATCAAGAAACCTTCAGAATGTAAAATATATTCATAGCAGCGGGTTGAATATTTTTGATATTCTCAATCATAAGCACTTGGTGATGACAAAGGACGCTTTGCTTGATATTGAAGGGAGACTGTTGAAATGAAAAGTCAGTTCAATTTGTTAACAACACCTTATATTACAGAAAAAGTTTTACTTCTTAAAGAGGAAGGGAACAAAGTTGTATTTAAGATTCGAAAAGATACCAATAAAATAGAGTTAAAATCTGCTATCGAATCGATTTTTAATGTAAAGGTGGAAACTATCAACACCCTGAATGTTAAGGGAAAAAAGAAGCGTCTCGGTAAGTACGAAGGGAAGAGAGCTGATTGGAAGAAAGCCATCGTCACCTTGAAGGAAGGCGATACTATCGAATATTTTGAAGGCGCATAGTCGTAACTTATAATAGTAAGAATTAGTCATGTCGATAAAAAAATATAAACCGACCTCGCCGGGGAGGAGAGGAATGAGCGTATCCGGATTCGACGGTATAACTACCGATAAACCGGAAAAGAGCCTTTTATCCCCTAAGAAGAGAAAAAGCGGAAGAAACAACCTGGGGCGTATAACCACTAGGCATCTTGGCGGAGGGCATAAAAAGCGATACCGTATCATTGACTTCAAAAGAAACAAATTTGGCGTACCGGGGAAGGTCAAATCTGTCGAATATGATCCCAACAGAACGGCGCGCATTTGCCTTATCGTTTACGCCGATGGCGAGAAACGATACATAATTGCACCGGAGGGAATAAAAGTCGGCGATAGCATCATCTCAGGCGAGTCGATAGAGATAAACCTCGGAAACACCCTTCCACTGAAGAACATCCCCTTAGGAACTCTTATCCACAATATTGAACTAAAACCTCTAAAAGGCGGTCAATTGGTTCGAAGCGCCGGTACTTCAGCCACCATTATGGCTAAAGAAGGGGCTTTTGCTCATATCAAATTGCGCTCAGGGGAAATAAGACTCATTCATTTAGATTGTTATGCCACTATCGGTCAAGTTGGTAATGGAGATCATTCTCTCATCAAAGTGGGAAAAGCCGGTAAGTCAAGGCACAAAGGAATAAGGCCAACTGTTCGTGGTGTTGCCATGAATCCAGTAGATCATCCTCATGGTGGTGGTGAAGGAAAAACAGCCGGTGGTAGACATCCGGTAACACCTTGGGGGCAGCCTACAAAAGGTGGACGAACGAGACGGAATAAACGGACGGACCGTTATATCTTATCAAGACGAAGAAGAAAATAATAAACAAGGAGATTTTCAGTGCCTAGATCACTAAAAAAGGGTCCTTTTATTGATACGCATTTGATGAAAAAGTGCATGTCAGCAAAGGACAAAGGCGACCGAAAGGTTATCAAGACTTGGTCGAGAAGATCCGTTATCCTGCCTGAGTTTGTAGGATTAAACGTAGCTGTTCATAACGGAAACAAGTTTATCCCGATTTTTATTACTGAAAATATGGTAGGTCATAAGTTTGGTGAATTTGCTCCCACAAGAACCTATAGAGGGCACGTTACTAAATCCGATAAGCGTGGTAAAAAATCCTAATGAAAACAAAAAAGAATATTGAAGCTAAAAACTCAATAGCCAAGGCATCAATGAGACACGCCAGGGTTGCTCCGAGAAAGGCAAGACTGGTCATTGATCAGATAAAAGGGTTGAATGTAACTTATGCTTTGGCAACATTGGAAAGCAACAGAAGAAGTGCAAATCCGATCGTGGAGAAAATTCTGAGATCGGCAATTGCAAATGCCACTGAGAAAGACAGCTCCATCAACCCGGACGATTTAATCGTCATCGAAGCCAGGGTGGATAAAGGTAGAACCTTGAAACGAATCAGACCTAGGGCCATGGGTAGAGCGACTCAAATATTAAAAAGGTCAAGTCATATAACGCTTTCCGTTGGTAAGTGAATTCATTCGTTTAATAATCCTACTCAATATTTGGAGGGAAAAGTTTGGGACAAAAAGTCAACCCCATCGGGCTAAGGTTAGGTATAACAAAGAGCTGGCAATCAAACTGGTATGCAGAAAAGCGATATGCTGATATTTTACTGGAAGATATTAAGATCAAGGAATATATTAATAAGGAACTTCGCCATGCCGGTATAGCTTCCGTAGAGATTGAAAGAGCGGCAAAAAACCTGAAGATCTATATCCACGCCATGAGACCGGGCATTATCATCGGAAGAAAAGGCGAGGAAGCGGAAAAAGTAAAACAGCGGATAGCAGCCATTGTCAATCATCAAGATCTTGTAGTTAATATCAAAGAAGTCAGACGTCCGGAGTTGGATGCCCAACTATTGGCAAACAATATTGCACTGCAATTGGAACGGCGGGTTGCTTTTCGCAGGGTGATGAAAAAAAGCATGCAAAACGTTATGCGCTTTGACATTACAGGCTGCAAAATTATGGTCGCTGGAAGATTGAACGGGGCAGAAATGGCGCGGACAGAATGGATACTGGAAGGAAGAATCCCTCTACATACATTGAAAGCCGATATCAATTACGCAGTAGCAAAAGCAAAAACAATTTACGGAATTCTTGGCGTTAAGGTTTGGTTATATAACGAACCTAAAAAAGCTGCTGCCAGGAGTAGAAGAAGAAGACGTAAGTTTAATAGGGAGAATTAGTCATGTTAATGCCTTCTAGGACGAAATATCGTAAATGTCAAAAAGGTCGGATCAACGGAGAAGCCTCGCGAGGAAATAAGATTAGTTTTGGGTCATTAGCCATTCAAGCAACTGGAAGAGGTTTTTTGACTTCAAGACAGATAGAAGCCAGTCGTAGAGCAATGACCAGGTATGTAAAAAGGGATGGGAAAATTTGGATAAGGATATTTCCGGACAAACCCATTAGTAAAAAACCGGCTGAAACCCGGATGGGAAAAGGGAAAGGTTCAGTGGATCATTGGGTATGCCCAGTGAAGCCTGGCAGAATACTGTTTGAAATAGAAGGTGTGAGCCCGGAAATTGCGAGAGAAGCTTTCAAACTAGCTCAGTATAAACTTCCCATCAAAACAACCATTATTTCGAGAGAGGATCAGTAATGAAAGCTGCTGAATTTCGACAACTTTCAGAAGAGGATTTGAAAGCTAAAGTTAGAAGCTTAGAAGAAAACCTGTTCCGTTTACGTTGTAACAAAACCATTGGACAGCTGGAGGATACCTCGGCTTTAAAATTGGCTCGAAGAGATATTGCCAGAGCCAAAACCGTTCTTAATGAAAATCGTAATGCTTGATGCATTAAAACAACAGACTAGGCTGAGAGTTTATCGAAACAGGAAAAAAAATGGACAAAAGTAAAAAAGTAGTACAAAGACCCAAAAAAGTACTCCAGGGTACGGTTGTAAGCGATAAAATGGACAAGACGGCTGTGGTTAGAGTAGAAAGAACCATACAACATAAGCTATACAAGAAAACAGTCCGACGATCAAAAAAGTATAAAATTCATGATGCGGAAAATGTCTGTCAAATAGGTGATAGTGTAAGATTGATCGAATGCAGACCACTGAGCAAAGATAAATGTTGGCGATTGTTGGAAGTCGTTAGGAAAGCAGTTTAAAGCTAAGTAAAAGATTTGATCTCAAGAGGAGAAATTCAATGATCCAGACTCAATCACGGATGGAAGTGGCCGACAACTCAGGTGCCAAAGAAATTCAGTGTATCAAAGTTCTCGGAGGTTCCGGGAGAAGATACGCTAGAATAGGTGATCTGATTGTTGCTTCTGTGAAACAAGCAGCTCCACAAAGTAAAGTAAAAGCCGGAGAAGTCGTTAGGGCGGTTATTGTAAGAACGGCGTACGCTACCCAACGTTCAGACGGTACGTCAATTCGTTTTGACACCAACGCAGCAGTCATCTTGAATCCCAAGTTGGAACCGATTGGGACCCGCATTTTTGGGCCGGTGGGTAGAGAGTTACGTTCGAAAAATTTTATGAAAATCGTTTCTTTGGCTCCCGAAGTTGTATAATAAGTAATAGAGATAGCTATGAAAAATAAAAAAAATAAGGGAGTACCAATTCAGAAAAAGAAACTCCTTCTTAAAAAAGATGACATAGTTCAAGTAATAGCCGGTAAAGACAAAGGAAGTACCGGAAAAATACTGAGCGTTGATCGTTACCACGAGCGGGTTGTTGTAGAAGGTGTGAACATTGTTACAAAACATGTAAAACCACGTCAGGCAGGTCAGGAAGGGAAAATCGAAAAATTTGAAGCCCCCATTCACTATTCAAATGTGCTGTTATTTTGCAAAGATAGCGGCAAAGGTGAAAGACTGAGAATAAGAATAAATGACGATAATACGAAAACCAGGATTTTTGCTAAATCTGGAATTCCGGCTGAATAATTGAGGTATAAAGTGTCAACTTTAATAGAAAAATACAAAACATCGGTTGTTGATATTCTGAAAAAAGAACTTGATATAAAGAATGTCCATCAGGTGCCAAAACTTGAGAAGATCGTGATTAACGTTGGGGCCGG
Source organism: bacterium (assembly GCA_041556995.1). Taxonomy (GTDB): domain Bacteria; phylum SAR324; class SAR324; order XYD2-FULL-50-16; family XYD2-FULL-50-16; genus JAHJTV01. The sequence continues at coordinate 43,496 of JBFFHJ010000025.1, forward strand.
CGAAGCCATTCAGAATGTAAAATGTCTTGATGTTATTCAAGATTATATCAAAGACATTTCCGGTCAAAAACCGGTGGTTAGAAAAGCTAAAAAGTCTATCGCCAGTTTCAAGTTAAGAGAAGGACAGCCGATCGGTGTCAAAGTTACCTTACGAAGAAAAAGGATGTATGACTTTCTTGATCGTTTGATCAATACAGCCCTACCGAGGGTAAGGGATTTTAAGGGAATCCCAAAGAAAGCATTTGACGGTCGAGGGAATTATACTTTGGGAATCAAGGAACAATTAGTATTCCCTGAAGTGAATTTTGAGAAAATCGATCAGGTTAGAGGTATGAATATTACAATCGTCACTACTGCTAATACAGATGAAGAGGGGAAATTGTTACTTTCTTCACTGGGCTTACCTTTTAGAAAAAATTAGAGAAAAAGTATGGCAAAGAAGTCTTGGATAGCAAAAGCAAAACGGCCTGCAAAGTTCAAAGTTAGACAAAATAGTCGATGCTCAATTTGTGGAAGATCCAGAGGATATATCAGAAAATTCGGAATCTGTAGAATTTGTTTTCGGATAAGAGCTGGATTTGGGCAATTACCAGGAGTGACCAAGTCAAGTTGGTAAATTTTATTAAGATCATTAGTTTAATCAAAAAACAAGAAGTCACTGGGAAATCTCATGTCAATGTCTGATCCAATTGCAGATATGCTGACTCGAATCAGGAATGCAAATCTGCGAGAACATGAAAATGTCACAATTCCTTCTTCAAACATGAAAGAAAACATTGCGAATGTATTGAAGAAAGAAGGATTTATAAACGATTATGTCGTACAGGACGCTGCTGTCGGTACGGAACTGGTTATCTCCTTGAAATACACTGCCAAAGGCGAGCCCATTATACGGGAAATTAGGCGAGTGAGTAAACCGGGCCTTAGAATATTTAAGGGATTCAAATCAATCAAACCACTGCTGAACGGTCAGGGTATTTATGTCGTTTCAACATCCAAGGGTGTCATGTCCGATGCTCAGTGCAAACAAGAAAAGGTTGGCGGCGAAGTATTATGTGCCGTTAGTTAAGTAATCGATCAAACAGTACGACCTTATTGATCAGGGAGAAGATAAAAATGTCCAGACTTGGAAGAAGACCGGTTGAACTAAACTCAAAGGTTAAAGCCGATTATAAGGATAAGCTATTAATGGTGAAGGGCCCCTTGGGAGAGATGAAATTAAAAATTCCTGATGGTGTTGAGTTAAACCTGGATAAGGAAAATATAAATATACAAACAGATTTTGAAACAACTTTTGGAAGAACAATGGGCGGCACTGTGAGGTCCCTAGTACTTAACATGGTACACGGCGTGACCGAAGGATTTACCAAAGTTTTAGTGCTTACAGGGGTTGGATATCGTGCACAAGTATCGGGGCAAAAACTAACTCTTGCCTTGGGATATTCACATCCGATTGATTACCAATTACCAAAAATTGTCAAAGGAGAAGTGGATGGTAATACAAAAATAACTTTGACAAGTTGCGATAAACAGGTACTTGGGCAAACAGCTGCTGAAATACGAAAATATCGACCGCCAGAGCCATATAAAGGAAAAGGGATTCTATTTGAAGATGAACAGATTCGAAGAAAGGCTGGTAAGGCTGCTAAGGCTACTGCTTAAGATAGAATTCCCTATATTTGATTGGGCGATTAGATTGGTTTTTAGTCTATAAATGTTTGTAGAATAGATTAAGGTCAAGAGAGGAATTTTTAAATACATAAATTTTCAGGTTCGGAAATACAATGGAAGCTGCAAAAAAAAGAATTCTCGCAAGAAAGAAAAACAAAGCGCACGTTAGAAAACGAATCAGCGGAACGGAAGAGCGATTACGGGTATCAGTTTTCCGAAGTGCTAAACATATTTATGGTCAAGCGATCGATGACAGAAATTCAATAACTCTGTTTAGCGTGTCCTCTTTGCAAAAAGGTGTAAGAGAAAAATTGGATGGGTCAGCCGGAAACAAATCCGCTGCGAAAGTAGCCGGAAAAATTCTTGGTGAAAAGCTGAAAGAAGAAGGTCATGAAAAGATCGTATTTGATAGAAACGGTTTTTTGTATCATGGACGAGTAAAGAGCTTCGCAGATGGTATCAGAGAAGCGGGTTTAAAGTTCTAAACAAGCGGGTTAAATAGCTAATTCGAGGTATACTTTGATAGAAAACGAAAAAAGCGAGTTTATCGAAAAGGTAATCGAAGTAAAACGCGTATCTAAAGTGGTGAAAGGTGGTCGTCGTTTCAGTTTTAGCGCGTTGGTAGTCGTAGGCGATGGTAAGGGACGAGCCGGAACCGGTTTGGGGAAGGCTAACGAAGTGATTGAAGCAGTGCGGAAAGGCACAGAAAAAGCAAAACGTGCGATGAAGCCGTTCAGCACTTACAAGAATACTGTTCCTCATCGAATTATGGGAAAACACGGTGCTGCAAAGGTATTGATAAAACCGTCTCAACCAGGAAGTGGGATTATATCATCGGGGGCGGTTAGAGCGGTTGTTGAAGCGATCGGCATCAAAGACATCAACGCCAAGGCATTGGGATCAAACAACGTACATAATCTGGTTCACGCAACGATGAACGGATTACAACAGATTAAAAGTTTCGCCGAGATTGCAGAAAGACGCAATAAGGCAATCGATGAAATATGTTTAATAGACATTTAAAAAAAATGACCGGACAATTAAAAGTAAAATTGGTGAAGAGCGGTATCGGTTTTCCTAGGAAACAAAGAGATACTATTAAAGGGCTCGGATTGAGAAAATTGCAACAAACCAGAATATTAGAAGATACTCCTGCTATTCGGGGAATGATAAAGAAGATTCAACACCTGGTGGTGTTCGAAGAGGTATAGAAGGCAAGAAGGTTTGTAATACCGCCTGAAAACGAATCATCAATTGCGTAAACATTCTAAAAAAGATTAAGCAATGTTACATAATTTGGAAAATGCACCGGGTGCTGCGAATAAAAATAGAAAGAGAATAGGAAGAGGTCCCGGATCGACTGACGGAAAAACGTCAGGTCGGGGACATAAAGGACAGAATTCACGGTCAGGGAGCAAAAGTCGTATTGGATTTGAAGGTGGGCAGATGCCGATTCATCGGAGGATGCCGAAACGTGGATTTAGGAACATATTTCGAAAAGAATATTCAATTGTGAATATTTCCGATATTCAAGCGTGCAAAAAGATAGACTTAAGCAAGCCGATTACGGCAAGCGTGTTGATTGAGTCGGGTTTAATAAAAAAGGAAAAATCGCTGATAAAAATATTGGGAAACGGAAGCATCGAAAGTGCAATAACTATTGAAGCTCATAAATTCAGCGCCTCAGCAGAAAAGAAAATTGAGGACGCCGGTGGAACAGTAACCGTTATAGAATAAACTAAATATGTTGGACGTTTTTAAGAACATCCTGAAGATTGAAGAGTTACGTAAGCGGATTTTGTTTTCGTTTGCTATGTTGATTGTGTTTCGAATTGGAGCTCATATACCGGTACCAGGTATAGATAGCACAGCTTTGGCTTCTTTTTTCCAGGCAAATAGTAAGGGAATATTGGGAAATTTGGACATGTTTTCCGGTGGTGCCTTAAGAAATATGACCATCTTTGCATTGGGAATCATGCCGTACATCAGCGCTTCCATTATTATGCAGTTATTGACTGCCGTGTTTCCATATTTGGAACGGCTTTCAAAAGAAGGTGATGCGGGCAGAAAAAAAATTACCCAATATACTCGGTACGGAACCATTCTTTTGAGTATTATTCAAGGATTTGGAATTGCGGTTGGGTTGGAAAGCATGGCATTAACCGGAAACAGGGTAGTACTGGCTGGTATCAGTTCGTGGTCGTTTCGTTTTACTACGGTGATTACATTGACAGCCGGGACCGCATTTATTATGTGGATGGGTGAACAAATGAGTGAAAGAGGAATTGGAAACGGTATATCTCTCATTATTTTCGCTGGGATTGTGGTCGGATTGCCGACAGCATCAATCCAATCGATTGCGCTGTTTCAGACTGGTGAATTAACATTGTTTGTTATTATTTTGATTGGTGTTATTGCTTTGGCGGTCATCGGTATCGTAATATTTTTCGAAACCGCAAATAGAAAGATTCCCATACAATATGCCAGGAGACAGCAAGGCAACAGGGTGTTCGGCGGACAGTTTACTCACTTGCCGCTAAAAATAAACGCTTCGGGTGTTATACCACCGATTTTTGCTTCTTCAATTTTAATGTTTCCGAATACTATTACTGGATTTACCAGCATTGAGTGGCTGAAGAGAGTTGGTGGTTATTTAATGCCCGGAGAAATTCCTTATAGTATCATTTTTGTTCTTTTAATATTCTTTTTCTGCTTTTTTTATACCGCTATACAATATAATCCTGCCAAGATTGCAGAAGAACTAAAGCGTCACGGCGGATTCATACCCGGAATACGACCAGGAGCTAAAACTGCCAATTATTTAAATCTGGTTTTAACACGGTTAACGTTCGGCGGCGCCATATATCTCTCGATTATTTGTGTACTACCGAGTTTTTTAATTTCTTGGTTTAACGTTCCATTCTATTTAGGAGGAACCGCATTGTTAATCGTCGTAGGTGTGGCAATTGATACGAATGTACAGATTGAGACATTCTTGCTGAATCAAAACTATGATGGTTTTATCCGAAAGAGTAAAAAGCGGAAAAGGAGATATTAGGTTTAGATGTACATCAGTGAAGACATAATCAGAAATAGACATAAAAATTATGAAGATTAGCTTTACTGACGAAATTTTAAAAAGATTTCGGCGTTTAAAAAGAGTGGCCGCCCCAGGGAGATACTGGAGAAATCACCCAGAATATAATGGGCATCCTAACGTAAATGAAGAGTATTTCATTTACAGGTAATATCATAAGATAAGAAAGTTTCTTATTGCATTACATAAATTGCATTGTTATCATAAAAAATTAACTTGAGTTCAGAGAAAGGTTTTCCTGGACTCAGGGAAATTGGCGGTTTTTCGACTGAAAAATCACTCACCGCAACAAATTTCGAGTATTTTAACATGAAAGTAAGAGCCTCGGTAAAACCTATCTGTCCAAAATGTAAGATAGTTAAACGAAAAGGTGTCTTGCGTGTGATTTGTGAAAACCCACGTCATAAACAAAGACAAGGTTAAGGGAGGACAAATTGGCGCGTATTGCAGGAGTAGATCTACCGGATAATAAAAGAGTTGAGATTGGTTTAACGTATATTTTTGGTATTGGAAGAAGTGTCTCCAATAAGATTCTGAATGAAGCCGAAGTTAATAAAAACGTTAAAATTAAGGATCTTAACGAAGAGGATTTGGGTAAAATCAGGAAAATAATTCAATCATTAATGGTAGAAGGTGACCTGAGAAGAACTTTGAACATGGATATTAAGAGACTGAGCGATCTGGGGTGTTATCGCGGACTTCGCCATCGAAGAGGATTACCTTGTCGTGGTCAGCGAACAAAAACCAATGCAAGAACAAGAAAAGGTCCTAGAAAAGTATCAGTCGGTAGAAAAAAGAAATAATTATCAGGTAAAATAAATGGCCAAAGCAGCAAAACGAAAAGGCGGAAAGAAAAAAGAGAAGAAAAACATCCCTTTTGGTAAAGTTTATATCAGTGCAACATTTAACAATACAATTGTAAGTGTTACTGATCTTGAAGGGAATGTCGTAAGTTGGTCCAGTACGGGTTTACATGGTTTTAAAGGATCAAGAAAGAGTACACCTTACGCTGCAAAAATCGTTGGAGAAGACGCTATAAACAAGGCATTGGAACATGGACTCAAGCAGGTACAGATTATTGTAAAGGGACCAGGTAGTGGGAGAGAATCTGCGTTAAGAGCTGTCGCTAGTTCCGGTATCCGAGTAACGCAAATAAAGGATACCACGCCAGTTCCGCATAATGGTTGTAGACCCCCGAAAAGAAGAAGAATCTAGTCAACGCCCCAACGAGAAACAACAAAATATTGCTAGGAGAATTCATAGTGGCAAGATATACAGGCTCTGTTTGCCGACTTTGTCGTCGAGAACAACTAAAACTTTTTTTGAAAGGTGACCGTTGTTTCACCGACAAATGCTCAATGGAAACCAAACCACACGTACCTGGGCAGCATGGTGTTAGTCGTAGAAGAAATAAACAATCGGAATACGGATTACAGCTCCGAGAAAAGCAGAAAGTAAAAAGGCTTTATGGTGTGCAGGAAAAGCAATTCAGATTGACTTTTGCCAAAGCAGCCAGAAAGAAGGGTAAGACAGGTACGAATCTGCTGATAATGTTGGAAAGAAGGCTTGACAACATTGTATACAGAATGGGATTTGCCAGGTCGTTGGCTGAAGCCAGGCAGTTGGTAAAACATTCGCATATAATGGTGAATGGCAGAAAAAATAATATACCTTCTGCTTTGGTGAAAGTTGAAGATATTATTATGTTAAGAGAAAAAAGTAGAAATATAGCGTTTATTAAAGAATCGTTTGAATCTGCTACACGTAAAGGTATACCGCCTTGGTTGAGTGTAGAGCAGAAAGACTTTGCCGGGCGTGTGGTCGCATTTCCTAAACGAGATCAGATTTCTATTCCAATTCAAGAGCAGCTTATTGTTGAACTTTATTCTCGGTAAACGATTTGAACACAAATACAAATATATTCCAAAAAAACTGGGAAGGCCTTGTAATGCCCAGTGAACTTCAAGTTGCAAGGGAATCGTTCGGTGAATCATATGGGAAGTTCATATTCGAACCTTTACACAAGGGTTTCGGAATAACAGTAGGACACGCGATGAGGAGAGTATTGTTATCGTCCTTACGCGGAAGTTCGGTGTATGGTGTGAAGATTGAGGGAGTTTCGCACGAGTTCGAGACTATAAAAGGGATTAGAGATGATGTTCTGCAAATCATTCTAAACCTGAAAGGGTTAGAAATGCGTCAGCATGATGAGGAGGACATAATTCTTGAGCTAGTGGCGGCGGGTCCAAAGGAAGTTACCGGAGCTGACATATCCACATTCAGTAAGGTGGATATTATGAATCCAGACCACGTTATATGCAATTTGGATCAAGACGCTACTTTGGAAATGAATCTTTTTGTGAGAATGAACCGTGGGTTTGTTTCTGCAGAAGAAAATAGCAATAACGATCTACCCATAGGAACCATTTTCCTGGATTCAAATCATTCCCCGGTAAAACGGGTTCAATATGAAGTAACAAACACCCGTGTTGGGCAAAAGACTGATTACGAGCGTCTTGTTTTTCAGTTGTGGACCAATGGTGGTGTAAGGCCAGATGACGCCATGGGATATGCGGCAAAAATACTGAAAGAGTATTTTAATCCTTTTATAAACTTCGATGAAGAGTCAATAAAACCAATCGAAGAGGAAGAAACAGAAGGCGAAGAAAAGGTATATGAAAATCCACATTTATATCGGAGCGTTAACGAGCTGGAATTATCAGTTCGGTCCATCAATTGTCTTCAAAACGCAAAGATAGAGACAATCGGAGATCTGGTTCAGAGAACAGAAGCTGAAATGTTAAAAACAAAAAATTTCGGTCGAAAATCACTACAGGAGATTAAAACCGTTTTGGCTTCCATGGGTTTAACATTGGGTATGAAATTGGAAAATTTCGATAACAGGCCAAAGAACGAGAGCGGATCATCTTCTAGAGCATTTTAAACTGAAGATAACAATCAAGCTAGACATCGCGATTTAGAATAAACAATTACGTATTTTCCATCAGGTTAGGGATAATGAGACATTTAAAAGCTGGTAAAAGGCTTGGAGTAACAACCAGCCATAGAAAAGCGCTTATGAGAAATCTTGTGACGGCTCTTCTGGAGCACGGCGAGATAAAGACAACCATTACAAGAGCAAAAGAGATGCGAAAGCATTTTGATAAGATGATTGGGCTCGGCAAACGCAATGATCTGCACGCAAAAAGACAAGCCTTGACTTTCATTAAATCAAAGGAAGCGTTTCGAAAGCTGTTCGAGGAGTATGGACCTCTATATGTAGATCGTAATGGGGGATATACCCGCATATTCAGAATCGGTCGCAGGCTGGGGGATAACGCACAGATGGCTCTTATTCAAATGGTTGATTTAAACGAAGAAGTCGCTGGTGACACAAAAGAATCAAAAGAATCGATAGCTGAAATAAAAGAAGAACTCCAAGCTGAAGAAACGGAAACCACGGAAGTAGAAGTAGGTGAGGAAGAAAAAATTGCTAGCGATGAAGGTGAGAGAGAAGAAGTAAAAGCTACAGAAGAAATGACTTCGGAAGAAGAGACTAAAGAGAAAAAAGAAGATTCCGAGGAAGAAAAGAAGTAAGAATTAAGTGGAACCAACGGATTACTTGCCGTTGGTTCTGAGTCACAATGCCCGCAGGTATATCTATTATACGCCTCCACCACCACACATCTCCGAATATTGTACAATAGCTGCAATCATAAGTTCAAACTTAAAGGGGCTTTTATTTTTGGAAAAGGAATTGAGCAGTTGCATGAATTCGTCCCAATTTTTTATTCTATAAAAAGCTTCAACGATTGGAATCGAAAAACCTTCTTCCAAACAGATACGATTGATTATCTTTACCTCTGCAAACAGGCTTTGTGGGTTTTCTTCAAAATGAGATATTATACGCTCCAGCAATATGTTTATACTGAATTCGATTTGGTTCAAACTGCCTTTTAAGTCTTGTTCTTCAAGGTATTTAGCGTCTTTTTGAGATGATTTATTAGAATGAACATGTTGATTTCTGGAAAGATACGTTTCTTTTTCATTGGCGAAAAACATTTCATAATATCGTTTTTTCACAATCAGCGATTTGGCTTTAGCTTTTCTGTCCAGAGAAAAAATCGCAAGACTTCGTTTTAAAAATGGGCTATTACTGCTAAGATCCCATCGATAGTTGGTATCACCTGGGATAAACTTTATTTTTTTCATCAAACGATTTTAATCGGAATATGACTATAAAAAAAGAAACGAAAAAAAGATCCAGCCATTTTGTGATATTTGTTCAAGTCGTTGTATGCTTCATCATGGTAGCATTCTGGCCAAAGGTTGGAAAATCGACTTCTGCAAACGATTTGTACTTGATAAAAAAATACCAACAAAACGATTACGAAGATCTGCTGAATTACTTACCATTCGAGCAAAGAAGCTACTATGATGAGTGGCAACTTTATCTTTTATATAAAATCTTGGTCAACAATCAGGAATATGAAAAAGCCAAAATTGTTTTAGAAGTACTAGAAGAAAAGGTTGATCCATATTTTAAACCGGTCATTGTCTCAGAAGAAATAGATCTGTATTTACAAAAGGGGGATAAAAAAAGCCTTTTAGATTTGCTAATCAGGTCTGTGGATAAGGATACTAACCATTTTCTGGAAGAGCAAATCGAAAAAATCCTGGTGGAAAATTTTAATGAATTTGATGACAAACCGCTTTTAAAACGATGTATTGAAAAGCTGGCTCCACCCTATCGTTCTTTTCACAAAAATTCGGATATTATAAAACTATATTTTGATTCTCTGGCTAAAAACGACCCGAATCGTAGAAATGTTCAGATTGCCATTTGGGAGTTTTCGGATATCTCGGAAACATCCGATTCTGATAAATATATCGTCAAATATGTCAAGAGGCATATCGGTACTTATCAAGAGGCGGTGCTTAATCATTTTAAAACACAAAAATACTACAAAAATTATCGATATATTATTAAAGAAATTCCCACATATTTATCACTTCTTGGAAGTTTTGATCCAAATATTCATGAATCATTGCGTGATATATATTTTTATTCGCTGAAGCGAAACAAACAGTATTCTCAGGCAATAAACTTATTGAAAACGGAGAAAAAAAGAGACGCCTTAAAATTGTCGATAGCAGATGCATTATCAATAAAATTTTCATTTTGGTTGAGTAAAGATGAGCCAAAGGAAGCCATTGCCATCATTCATCGACTGAAAAAGTTAGGAGAAAGCATAGACCTAAGGGACAAATATTATGCAGTCGCTAATTATTACTACTATAAAGGGCAATATTCCAACAGTTTACTGTTTTTTAATCAATTACAATATTCGGAGATAGAAAAAGAAGAAGTGGCACCCATTCAATGGAAATTGTTCAGAATTCATCATACCTTAAAAAATATAAAAGACCTGACTAAAATTGCGCAATGGGCAGCAGAATATCAATTTGAGAGTGATGAAATGGCTGCTAGGTTTTGTTACTGGGGATACAAACTACAATTGTATCAGCAGGGTAGTATGATGCAATGTTATGAAGATTTTCCATTAACTTATTATGGACTACATTCGGAAGAGCAGCTGAAAAAAGAACAGAAGACAATAAAGACAAAAACATCTTCATCTTTAATTTCATTGGTAAAAACTGAAGGATCATTAAAAGAAAAACGATTTTTAAATTTTCTTGAGTTGTTGTATCAGTTGGATAATACCAAATTGGCCGATTCAATTGCAAAATTATATTTTAATAAAAACAATGAGATATCTGTATTTGTGCGTTTGGCAGATTCATTAATTCGAGCCAGGCGTTATTATCTACTACAAACAATTTTGGATACTCATTATCGGGCAGAGTTACCAAGCAGTTTATTGAATCGGGAACTCCTGTTACCATATTTTTATCCGGCAGCATTTAAAAGTAGGGTCAAAACACTTTCCCAAAAAACATCAGTCCCTGAAATGCTGGTGTTTTCCGTCATGAGGGAAGAATCACATTTTAGAACAGAGGTTGAATCAGTGGCAGGGGCTGTTGGTTTAATGCAATTGATGCCGCAAACAGCCAAATATATTGGAAAAACAATTGGCTTAAAGGTAAATCTTGAGAATTTGGTTGAACCGGAATTAAATCTTAAATTAGGAACAACTTATTTAAAACGGCTACTAAAAAGGTACAAAGGTAACAAATTTTATACATTGGCGGCTTACAATGGGGGGCCGACCAATGTAAAACGCTGGATTAAAAGGGCTAAATCGAAAGATATTGATTATTTTGTTGAATCAATTACTTTTAATGAGACTCAAAACTATGTCAGGCGTGTTATGCGCTCATTTTATATCTATCAAAAATTATATGGAAAAGCCCTGTAAACTAATTTGTCTGCTAGTATTTTTTTTCCAGATTTCTGCCTGTGAAATGCATCACATTAGGTTTGAAGAAACCACAGCTTCTCGAAAGATCGAGGACTATCATTTTGAACAATTGAAAGAATATCAGGTCAAAAAAATTGATCTGGATTACATCGCCAATTGTAAAATTAGGGTAAAAACATCCGAAGATGCTTATAGCGGCTCATGTCGGGTGGTGTTGACTCATAAGAAGGAATTTCAATTAACGATTTTTCATCCCATGGGTGGGATAATGATGTTGGTTTATGCGGATAATGCCTTGATTCAAATAGTTGATCGATCCGAGAACGAATTTCATCAATTAGAAAACAATTCTCAAAATCGAAAAAGAATTCCCGTCATCACCAGTCTTACATTTGGTGAGCTGCAATCCATATTATGGGGACGAGAGATTGACGAAACAAGGGAAAATCTTATTTTTAAATTCAAAAAAGATAAGCCATGGCAGGTATATAAAAAAGCCGAAGGTCAACACATTTCAGTGAAATTTATGAAATGGCTGAAATACAGAAACCTGTTTTTCCCTGAAATTATACAGGTGATGGATAAGAAGGAGAACATCTCAATAAAAATAGCTATGACCAAATTTACTCCCGGATTTGCCGGAAATCTGAAAATAAAAGATGCTACAGGATTGAAAACGCAGTAAAATCCCGCTCTTTTTCTTTCCAAAGATTGTATAAAGAAGATACCTAATGGTTTCTTTTTAATATAAAATCGGCCAATTGCTTTAAACGTGCTACATCCAAGCCGGTTTTATCCAGGTAATTGATGGCTTTTTTGTAGCTTTGATTTGCTAGTTGGTATGATTTGTCCAACCCGTATACAGAGGGATAGGTGAGAGTTTTATTACGTTGGTCACTTCCGGGTGTTTTACCCAGTATATCCTTATTCCCGGTCTCATCCAGAATATCATCCTGTATTTGGAAGCATTTACCAATCTCTTCACCAAAATCTGTGATTGAGGTATAGGCATTATCATCAAACCCTGCCAAAATAGCCCCGATTTGGATCGAAGCGGTGATCAAGGCTCCTGTTTTTTTTGTATGAATAAATTCAAGGAATTCTTGTGGATTACAATTGGACTTATCACTGATATCAGCTACCTGTCCGGATACCATGCCAAATATACCAGCTTTAGCTGACAAGAGTTGAATGATTTTAACGATGTTTTTCGCAGGCACATTTTGGCTATCTACTGAACTTATAATATTGAAACAATGTGTTAGCAATGCATCCCCAGCTAATAATGCGATATCTTCTCCGAATTTAATGTGATTGGTGGGTTTCCCCCTTCTCATTTCATCGTCATCCATGCAGGGTAAATCGTCATGAATTAGAGAATAGGTATGGATGTATTCCACTGAACAAGCAATGGGCAAAGCAAAATCGGAATCCATCTGTTTGCTTTCAATAGTGGTTAATAGTAGAATAGGCCTGACTCTTTTTCCACCTGCCAACAGGGAGTATTCCATTGATTTTTCCAGAATGGAAACTTGTTTAGGGATGCTGGGAATACTTTTTTCAAGATAGGTTTCAATTTGTTGCAGTTTATCGGAATAATACTGCTTGAAAGGTATTTCGCTTTTCATCTTTTTAAAACTGTGATTTGTAAGCTACTTCAAGATTTATAAATTTTAATAGCTAAGTCGAGGATGGTTGGTTCCAGTTTGGAAAGAAATTGAGTAATAAAAGTTTATCATCAGGTCTAACTAAGGTATCTGTCTTTGATTTAGTTCTCGCTTTATGGAAAAAACTAATAATGATGAAAGGGGGGGGATAAAGTCAGTTGTTTGGCCTGCCAAAGTAGTTTCATCGCGTTTTTAATTGTTTTTCTGATAAACAAGAATTCGGTCGTTTTGGGAAATATCCTGACTGCTTTCTACAAAATCCAAAGACGAGGATTGTTTCATTAAATCCTGGATAACCGTTTTTTGATCGAATCCGTGCTCAAATATCAGATGCCCTTGCGGTTTTAATAGAACTTCCGAAGCAGCTTTTAGATAGTGGTAATAGTCGATCCCTTCTCTCCCCCCATCCAGAGCATCTGTTGGTTCCCAATTGCAGACTTCGGCCTGTAATGAGGCAATTTTATATCCGGGAATGTAAGGAGGATTGGCCACAATTGCATCAAACAACGGTTGATTTGTTATGGGAGTAAATCCGTCGCCATGAATCAGGTTTATCTTATTGTTTTTTCTGTTGTTACTATCTTGATGGGCTTCAATGTTGCGAGCCGCAAATTCGAGGGCCGTTTTGCTTTTTTCAATGGTAACAAAGTAGATATTTTGTCTTTCAGAACACAATGCTAACGGGATGGCTGCGCTACCGGTACCAAATTCGAGTATCAAAAACGGGTTATCATCTGCGGGAATTTTTTTAAGAGCAACTTCCACCAGGGTTTCAGTATCTTGGCGAGGAATCAAAACTCCGGGCCCCACGGATAATGAGACAGACCAAAAATCACAGCTACCGACAATATAAGCTACTGGTTCGCGTTTTTGCCGTCTCTTGACAAGTTCCCTCAATACGGCTTGTTCCTCTTTAGTACAAGGTTTATCGTATTGCAGGTAGATATCCAATCTGGAAATATTGAGAGCATGGCTGACCAGTTGTTCCGCTTCCAGTCTATGAGGAGGAGGAAAACCACGTTTGGAAAAATCGTCACTGATCCAGTTAACCAGCTTGGGAGGTGTCCAGATTTTAGCTTCTTTCATGGTAGAATATATTTTATGAATGATTCACAGCACTTAAGGGTATATACTTGTGCGGTAATTTAAATATTATTACTAGCAGCTGTGGAATATGTCTTCAAGTAGTGTGATCAGTTTTTTAGGGCGATGGCGATCTTTGAGAGAATGGTTTTAATGCTAAACGGCTTAACGATATAACCGTTGACTTTCCATTTGGCAGCTGACTTTATATCGTCTGATTTATCGGATGCTGTTATTATTAAAACAGGTGTTTTTTTCCGTTCGTCATCGAGTGACCTGACATTCTTTAACAATTCCAATCCATTCATCTCCGGCATCATACAATCAGTTATGATCAAATCATGTTTTTGGTTTTGAACTACATCCCACGCTTCTTTTCCATTTTTCGCCTGAGAGATTTTTTCAAAGCCAGAACTCTTTAAAATACTAACGATCAGATCTCTAATGGCTTCGTTATCTTCAACCACAAGAATTTGAATTCCTTTATCAATATTCATTTTGTTTATATAGATAAATCAATTATATACAAAGAATGCGGTGGCGTTAAAATATTGATCCAAAGTACTTTTAGTTAGTATAAAAGAAAGCCGAAACGAAGTAAATTAAATAAAAAATATTGTAGTTAAAGAACAGACGCTTATTTTGCGTCCAGAGCTTGGTTTAAAGATACTTCTACTTTTTCCGGGAGTATTGCATTCTCCAAGCATATTTTAATGCACATACCATATTTTCATGATTGGCGATTCCCTTTCCAGCAATATCAAAAGCTGTTCCATGATCTACTGACGTTCTTATTACCGGTAGTCCAACCGTAATATTGACTGCCGTATCAAAAGCAACCAATTTGATGGGGATTAATCCCTGATCATGATATTGTGCTACAACCAAGTCATATTGTTTGTTTAAGGCTTGTAAGAATATGGTATCCGATGGAAATGGACCTTTTACATTTACTCCTTTTTCTTTAACCATTTGTATGGCAGGAGCAATGATTTCTATCTCTTCTTGGCCGAAAATACCGCTTTCTCCTGCATGTGGATTTAGCCCACAGACTGCTATTTTCGGTGATGAAATGCCTTGGCGTTTTAACTGCTCATGTCCCAACTTAATTGATTTAACAATTTTATCGATGGAGATTTGAGCGCAGGCTTCCTTAAGCGGTAAATGGGTGGTAACGAGAATTACATTGAGTTTCTCTGACGAGAACATCATTCGATAGTCTTTTGTCTTCGTTAAGTGTGCTAATAATCCTGTATGTCCATCGAAACGATGTCCTGCCATATGCCATGACTCTTTGCAAATGGGAGCAGTGACAATAGCGTCTATGGTCCGATCCATTCCCAGCTTAACTGCCTCAACAACTGCTTGATAAGAGATTTCTCCACAACCGCAGTGAGGTATTCCAAATGCAAAACCATTACTGTCGAGTTCTGCAAAATCAAAGACAGTAATACTGCCTTTTTTAAATACAACTTTTTTCGAATCTTGAACTCGGATAATATTTAGATCGGATTTTAATCGTTTTATTGTATCTGCAAAAACAGAGGCATCTCCGATTAAAAGCGGCGTCCAATCATCGAATGCTTTAAAAGAAGATAGTGCTTTTATTATCACTTCCGGACCAACTCCGGCGGGATCTCCAATGGTGATTCCGATAATGGGTTTCATGAACCGACTCTCAAACAGAACTATGATGATGCTAAAATAACCGATATACTTAAAAAAAAGAAAAAAAAAAGATCTACTCATTTATTACAAAATAATGTATTATTTACTTTCAAAACTCAAGTTGTCTTTGACTTACTGCCTAACTACCGTCACTCTAAGACTCAATATTTAAGTTTCATAAAAAAGAGGTCCAAAGGAGCAAAAATATGAAACGTTTTTTTGTGTCGGCAGTTCTTATTATAAATTGCAACCAATAAATCTGAAGATGATTGAATTTGAAAATAAAAATAATGCATTGATTTGCAAGATAAAAGAGCAGATCATAGCTTCAAAAATACCGCAATTAAGAGAGATCTTATTTAAACAGTTGGAGATCGATTCCAGCTGGGAAGAGTTGGTTTTTGATTGTAGTGATGCGCTGACATTGGATTCCATTGGTGTAAATTTCGTTGTTGAAACCTACAATAAGACCCATTCCATTAAAAAAGGGTTTAAAATCATCGGTTGCCACGAACCCATTGTCCAGGTATTAAAATTGTTTAAACTGGATGAAAAATTCGCAGTGCAACCAATTTAACTGAAAAAATCTGGCTAAAAAACTCCGTTTGGCCAATGTTTTTTTGCTGAACAGAAGAATTTGATAAAAGATTGGGGTAAGATTTTTACTGGATTTATGATTGTGAATGAACTATCCATTTGAAGCGGAAAGATATCAAATTGAAAAAAAACGGATTTCACTAGAAAATGTTTAGTGGTGTTCTTGAAATGGGACAGAAAACAGATAAAAACAATTGTGTTTAAGACTGAAAATGAAAAGTATTGATTAATATGCCAGTATAAAAGTGTTTGGAAGATATATCATATTAAAAGGGTATGGCGGATATTCAGTTTTTTTGTTTCAGGCGCAATGATGAGTAAATCTGAAGTTATATTTTACAGGAGGAACAGGTATTTTTGTACACATAGACATTATAAGAAAATAATAACCAGCATAAAAACCATGTTTTGTTTTCCCATAAATCATAAACAGGATGAAAATACAGGGAAATTGAAGTGATAAAGCATGATGTTAAATAAAATAAAATGAAGATTCTAATACTCAAATCCG
The DNA here is from genome assembly GCA_041556995.1 of bacterium. Taxonomy (GTDB): domain Bacteria; phylum SAR324; class SAR324; order XYD2-FULL-50-16; family XYD2-FULL-50-16; genus JAHJTV01. The sequence goes on from JBFFHJ010000025.1 coordinate 60,176, forward strand.
ATAAATCGGATATTGATCCTTATTTTAAACACTTAGTTGAATGGGGATACGAAGTTATTTTCTGCAATAAGAATTCATCAATCATCTCTCATCTAAAAAAAACACATAAAATCCAACTCTTATTTATCTGTGAGCGTTTGTTACAAGTGAACAATCTGATAAAAACCGTCCGCAATTTGCAGCAATATATTTTCATTATCTATGTGCGCGAAGAAGGTTCCAAAACTCCTGTTGAGAATTTTCCCAGCGGCATCGATTATCACATTGACAAAGCTATCGACCCGTTATCATTACGGAATCAACTGCACAGCATTCAGCAGATGATTAATTTTTCATTGAACATGTTTTCCGGTGGTAGCACTCCCGAAATGGCCCTCAGAAGACAGATACTTAATTTAGAACAAGCCCAAAAACAGGAAAATAAAAATCGGCGCAAAATTAAAAAAGCACTTGAAGCATTTATTGAGGAAGCTGAGAAAATACAGATTAATGATGTGACTATTAAGTGTTATAATTTTGATAAAATGATCCAAACAGCCGATAAAATAGGAGCTGAGCAGCTATTATACAATTTTGTCAGTTTGCTTTATTTAAAAAACAACCCAATCGTTTGGAATCTATTAAATTATAATCTATTGCAACACTTATATCGTGAAAATATAAGAAACCTATCCACTGCCGTTCAATGTCTGGATTCATTTTTCTTTTTTTCTGAAAAATCGAACGAAGAAACGGCCGATCCACTGGAAAATAAACGGGTATTGCTGGTGGAGGATATGAAATACAACAGAGTTCTCCTAAAAAAGATACTGGAAAAGCACAAATGCGATATCGTTGAAGCGGTAAACGGTGAAGACGCTGTTGAAAAGTGGCAAAAAGAGAAAAATTTTGATCTTATTATCATGGATATGAACATGCCAGTAATGGACGGATTTACTGCAACTCATAAAATAAGGGAGCTTGAGGCAGAAGGTTCGAGAACCCCCATCATTGCTTTAACGGCTTTGGCTATGAGAGGGGATCGTGAACAATGTCTTGAAGCAGGGACAGACGACTATCTTCCAAAGCCGGTTGAAGCTGTTTCTCTTGTTAGGGTTTGTAAAAGATTATTAACTAACAGAGAACTCCCTTCACCTGCAAAAGATGATCAAATGCCGGTTTTAAAAATCAGGCGGGTTTTACTAAAATCTAATAATCATATTTATCGTTATGTTTTGATGGCGGCATTTGAATATCTGGGGATAGAATTCAAATACCACAACGACGAATCCAAAGTTCTGGAAGAGGTAGTAGCAGAAGAGTTTGATCTGATTGTGTTGGAAGCTGAACGTGATTTGGAATTGGCTTATTTTATTAAAAATAATTTCCTGTTTCAGAATATTATATTGATATTAGAGCAAAACTACCAATTTGGGCTTTTGCATAGAAAGATAGGGAATAATTTGATTTATCCATTTGATTTAAAACAGGTAAAGACTATTTTAAATCATTATTCGGATAAATTGCAGCAGGCAAAAAGAGATGCTGAAAAGCTGGCGGATATCGATAGTTTGAGTAAGATAAAAGGTCAGGCCGGAATATCCGCAGCTGTTGAGAAATCAAATCATCAACTGGCTGTATGGCAAAAGGCGTTTAGAAAAATAGGAGGCGACCTTGTGTTGAGCCACCAGTTTAATCTTCATGGAAAATTCGGCTTTATTTTAGGAGATGTTGCCGGCCATGATATCCAAAGCGGGTATACTGCATCATGGTTCAGCGGCTTAATCGAAGGAATTTGGGGACAGAATAATGATCCTTTTAATTTATTGATAAATTTAAATAATCTATTCCCCCATGATGCAGAAGAGGAGAATAAACGGTTTGTTTGTGCGTTGGTGTTATTATGGGACCCTCTGAGATCTAAACTGTTGTACGCCAATGCTGGTATTCCAGGGGGAATATTAATAAAGAAGAATGCAACCAAAGCAAAAATGATTGAATGGACTGGGGTGCCTATCGGTATGTTTCCCGAAATGGATATGTTTGATCATGGAGAAGTTGATTTTCTGCCGGGAGACCGATTAATCATGGCGACAGACGGTGTTTTGGAAGCTATTCCCCGTGAAATTATTTCTGGATTGGGGGAATCAAAAAGCGATCAACCTCCACAACATGTACTTGATACTATTGTCGATTTTGTGACACGATCAATTGAAGTTACAGATGATTTGACCATTGCGGTTTTTGAAGCTAAAACACCACCAGAACCGGTAAAAGGCTACCGACAATCCATATCATCGGATTTTAAATCAGTGGACGGTGCAGTAGCCAAAATGGATGCTTTTATCAATGAAAACACGGACGATCTGTTTGATTGGCCCCTGATTTCCGTTGCCATCAGAGAAGCATTAATTAATGCGGTGGAACACGGTAATAAAAACCACACCGAGTTTCCCGTTGATATTGATTTTGAATTGAAAGACGATCTGTTGCGGGTAACAATTTCAGATTGTGGAAGTGGATTTGACCTTTCAAGCGAGAAAAAGCGGCTTGAGAAAGAAGGAGATCTACGGATTCACGGGCGAGGTATCGAAATGATGGAGAATATTGGAAGATCTGTCCATTATCAGGGAGGTGGGATTCTTTTGGAATTTATAAAAAAAACTTGACACTGTTTTTCTTACAACGCACAGTTTTATGGTTCTTTTTGTTAAACCAGATAAAATAAAAAAGTTTATCAATATCAATTTTTGGCGTATACATTACAAAGTATAACTAAATAACTCATTTTATCATATTCCTATGAAAATATTGATAGTTGATGATGATCTTATTAATCGGAAATTTCTTAAAGCAATGTTGACCGGATTTGGAGAAATTGATCTGGTTGCCAGTGGAATTGAAGCGATTGAACTATTTAACCAGGGATTAGAAGCCAATACTTCATATGATGTTATTTTTCTGGATATCATGATGCCGGAAATGGATGGGATTGAAACGCTTCAGGAAATAAGAAGAATAGAAGAGGAAAGGGGAATTGATTTCGCTGACGGTTCAAAGGTTGTTATGGTCACTGCTTTGGCTGATAAGAAAAATGTGCTTTCTGCCTTTTCTAAAGGATGTGAATATTATTTGGTGAAGCCGGTGCAACAGGCTAAAGTATTTGAATTATTAAATGAACTGGGCTTTGGTCAAAAAATGTAATTTAATAGATAGATTGATGATCTAAATAATTTAACAATCAAGTAAAAAATCTATAAATGTCAACTGTCGTAAAACCTATGAATCGAGTTCTAATTGCCGAAGATGACAATGTCGATCGGATGTTACTTGAGGCGTACCTCAAAAATACCGACTTCGAAGTTATATCGACAAAAAACGGCAACGAAGCATGGGATGTTATCAATGAAAGTAAAAAACCACCACAAATTGTGATAATTGACTGGCTTATGCCCGAAATGGATGGAATTGCTTTATGCAAAAAAATCCGGGAAATGAAAAGTGCCAATTATATCTATGTCATTCTGGTAACCGCTAAAAGTATGTCCGAAGATATGGTACAAGGTTTGGAAGCAGGAGCCGATGATTATCTGACTAAACCGTATGAGAAAGCGGTTTTATTGGCTCGTATCAACGTTGGAACACGGATTGTCAGCCTGGAAAGGGAAAAAAACGAGCGGCTAAAAAAAATACGTTTTACAAATCATAAGCTTCGCCAGGACATGAAAGCTGCTGTTCAGGTTCAGCTCAGTTTGTTACCCCAAAAGGAGTTTTCACTAGCCGGTTATTCGTTCGAGTGGTTTTTTAAGCCGTCTGATCTGCTGGGTGGTGATATGCTGCATATCTACAAAATATCGGATACCAAAGTTGCCTGTTATGTGCTGGATGTCTCTGGACACGGCACTCAGGCAGCACTTCTTTCGGTAACTATCCGAAACCAGCTGACAACCAATTCCGTTGATTCCTCAATGGTTTCTGTGCCCGGTGGTTTGATCTCCTTTGAATCCCGCGATACTTCTCCCTTGGATATTGTTACAGGATTGGCAAATCATTATAATGATTTGCTGGAAAGAACCGGGCATTTTTTTACCATTATATACGGTATCCTGGATACTCAAAGTGGAGAATTTAATTATATCAGTGCCGGGCATCACAATCCTATTTTAATTTCAGGTTCGGATTATACCGTTTCTGAAGAATCCAGCGGTGCACCCATTGGTATGTTTAAAAGTCAGAAATATATTCAGCAAAAGGTAATCTTGACGCCTGGTGATCGTTTGTATCTATATACCGATGGTATAATCGAAGAGACAAATATAAAAGGTGAGCAATTTGGAAATAAAAGATTGATTAACGAACTAATGAAGCTCAACGGAAAAAGAGGATCACTGCCTTTGGTTATAGACGGCATGAGTGATTGGGTAAAGCATTGTGGTTTTAAGGATGATATTGCCCTGATCGAAATATTTCATCGGAATTTATAGAGATAAACTTTCCCACAGATAACCTTTTCTCCAAGACCGGAGCAGCTCATATCGTTTTTAAGAAAAAACCAGTGGGATAGCCACATCAGTCTTTTAAATGGGTGTTTGCTTTTGCCGGTTACAAATATCGTATATGTGCTACTAAATTAAAATAAAGTCATCATCTGCCAATTCTGAGACGTTTGTATCAAGATCATCCAAATCCAATGCTTCCAGAATTTGTTTCCCCTGTCTTCGTAAGTTTTTATTTAAGGGTACATAAGGCAAACGGAATACTGGTTTAATCAATCCCATCATGGACATTAACGTATTTAGTGGGATTGGATTTGGCGCGCAGAACAACCAGCTAATCAGATCCTGAATCCGATTATTTAGTGCATCATCTTGGTTATTCATCAGTTTTCTCATGACACTGGGAAGAATATTGCTGGTTACTGAAATAACACCTCGGGCTTGGTGATAGTGTTTTGAATCGTGCGATTGATCATCATTTCCTGACCAGCAAGCGATACCTCGTTTTGCGTAATATTCAATGCGTTCAGGTCCCATGCACTCTTTTATTCCCAGCATATTTTCATGCCCAGCCAATTTTTCCATTAGCTCGGGCGGAATATCCTGGTTTGTTCGAGAAGGAACATTGTAAACAATGGCGGGACCCAAATCAAATAAGCGCCCGAAATGGGCAATGAGGCCATCCTGAGATGTTTTCCCATAATAAGGATTTATCTGCATAGCTAAATCCATACCAACTGCAAATCCTTGTTGGGTTGCCTTGTGTGCTTCCCGGGTGTTGTTGCTGCCGGTATTTCCAATGATGACTAAGTCTTTTGAATATCGATTTACCGTATGTGCAATCAGCATGATATGCTCATCCCAATTCATTAAGTGTCCTTCGCCGGTTGTTCCTCCAACTACCAAGCCTTGTACGCCGTTTTTTATTTGTCGTTCCACCAATCGGTCAAATGTTTCCAGGTCAAACTCACCATTTGGAAGATAGGGTGTTTTAATGGCAGTTATCAGTTTAATTTCCTGAACTTGTTTCATATAAAATCTCCAATTGATCTCAGCTTGTCACTAAAGGACTAACATGATACCAGATGATATGCTACAACGTTTTATAAAGAATGATTTTTTCATTTCTATTCCGGCTTGTCCATATTGGTTTTGATATTTCTTCCCATTTTCAAACGCTGCGGTTATTATCATTCTATTAAATACTTTTGGTGTTGGATGATTGGAATAATCCCGCCCTACAATTTATCTTATAAATGCTTACCGCCCTGAGCTGATTTGATTTTGATCCCTTTGCCAACATAATTTAGAATTCGGTTATGTAACATGAGTAAAAAACAAAAAGAGAGATATATTCTTGATGCAAGTATTCTTTTATACGATCCCGAGTGTATATATGCTTATCCTGAGTCTTCGGTTATTGTCCCCATTTCTGTTATTGAGGAGATTGATCATTTTAAAAAAGATTTTACAGAAACGGGAAGAAATGCGCGAATTATATCGAAAATGTTGGATAAGATTCGTGTTCAAGGATCTTTAATAGAAGGTATTCCCCTATCTAACGGGAGCACCTTGAGTGTTTTCATCGTTGAGGAAAAAACGGTAAAATTGCCCGCTTTTGTTGATCTCAATAAGAGTTCCAATAGAGTTCTGGCTGCCACAGCTTTGATTCATCAGATGGACCCGGAAAACACTTTTCTGGTGACCAACGATATCAATTTAAGAGTGCGGGTATCGGCACTGGGTATAAACGTTATGGCTTATGAAGAAAAGCTACCAAATCTAGAGAAATTTTATGAAGGGCTTTCTGTTCAGTCAATCAGTTCAGAAGATTATGAAAACATACAAAAAAAAAATTACCTAAAAGTAAAAAAGGAAAAGTATTATGCTAATCAAAATGTGATGCTTCAAACACCCGATGATGATAAAAAAGTTGTATGTCGTTTTCGGGCAGATGAAAGCAAGCTGATACCAATCCAATTATTTCCCGAGGGGATTTGGGGAATAACAGCCAGGAATATGGAACAGGAAGTTGCCATTGATCTGTTGATGGATCCTTCGGTTCATATTGTCATTCTTGCAGGTAAAGCAGGTACTGGAAAAACATTGCTGGCTTTGGCGGTTGCATTGGAATTGATGCTTTCCGACAATATTTATCAAAAAATATTGGTTTCACGCCCCATTTTGCCTATGGGAAGAGATATGGGGTATCTGCCGGGAGATATTGAAAAGAAAATGGAACCCTGGATGCAGCCTATATTTGATAATCTTGAGTTTCTGGCTGCCAATAAGCAATCACCTAGCAGTAAAACCGGTGGTTATCAACGGCTTTTGGATATGGGACTGGTCGAATTGGAGCCTTTGACATATATTCGAGGTCGGTCCATACCCAATCGCTACATGATTGTTGACGAAGCTCAGAATCTGACACCTCATGAATTAAAAACTATTGTGACACGAGCTGGAATGGGGACAAAACTTGTGTTGACCGGTGATCCGTATCAAATCGATAATCCTTATGTTGATTCTAGCTCCAATGGTCTTTCTCATGTAATAGCAAAATTTCAGCGTTTTGATCTGGCGGGACATGTCAACTTGATTCATGGGGTACGATCCAAACTGGCTGAACTGGCATCGAATATTTTATGAGTGGTTTCAAAAAACAAAATCCCAGGCATGTGGCGGCTTTTGACCTGTTAGACTGGATGGGCAGCTATCAAATCAGGTACAGAAGACGAGATTATTTCAACAATCCAGCTGACTATACCTTATACCGACACTTAGTGAGTACCGTCATCCGGCATAAAATCAAATATGGTTTTATAATTGAACAATTAACAGGCCGTTCTCTCCAAAAACTGGACAAAGAGGTCATCATCTGTTTGATGATCGGTTTGTCGCAATTGGAACAGAAATCCAGGATTGATGATTTTGCCGCTGTATTTGAATCTGTTAATCTGGCACCTGTGCTAAAAAAAACGTTTCTAAAGGGGTTCATAAACGCTAATTTAAGAAGCTATTTAAGAGAGCGCAAGGAGCTGGATACAAGTATATCAAAGCAGTCTATCGACATTATCACCAGTCACGATAAAAAGATGGTGGACCGATGGCGAAAATATTTGGGAAATCAGAAGACAGAATCGATTTGTCGCGCCAATAATCGAACTCCAATCGTGCAATTGGTAGTAAATCCAAGTTTTGACATGGATGAGATGTGTCATGATCTGATTGGGTTGGGGTATGAGATTTCAAACCGACACAATGACGGAATTACCATATTGAATCCAATGGGATTGTTTGATACAAAATGGGCAAATCAGGGCGCTTTTTTGGTTCAGGATCGTTCTTCCCAGAATATCAATAAGTTGATCAAAGACCTTCCCAAAAAACGAGTTTTGGATGCATGTGCTTCCCCGGGAGGAAAGCTGTTTCATCTGGAATGGGGGTTTGGTGAGAATATAGAGATGCTGGTTGGAATGGACATTACTTCCGGTCGTATAAACCGGTTAATTAATAACTGGAAACTATTTAACAGCAGGTCTTCGATATTGCGGGCAGATGCGCAAGAAGTTGCTTTTAAGAGTTTGTTTGATTTGATACTGATTGATGTGCCATGTAGTGGCACCGGTACCATTAGAAAAAACCCGGAAGTTAAATGGAATCGAAAACCAACCGATTTTATCCAAAATCAAAAAAAACAGTTAGCTATACTGGAGAATCTTTGCCGCAACGTCGTGCCAACAGGACACCTTCTTTATGTTACTTGTTCTTTGGAAAGGGAGGAAAATCAGTTGGTTATTGAGAACTTTCTGTCCCGTTATCATCGGGAATTCCGATTAATTCCTTTTGATCAGGGAATTTTTGAAAAAGAACATATTACTTTGGAAGGATATTATCAGTGTCTACCAACTGCTAATGAAATGGGGAGTTTTGCAGCATTATTACAGAAAAACTAACCGATCAAGACGAATGTATGAATAGTTATCTTGTTTGTTCTTTTTTCAATGTGGTTATTATTCTGAAATGAGTTGTTATTTGGTTTAAACCGTAATAATGAGTACAGACATTAGGATAGTCTTTATATCGTCGACGCTTTATACATGATAAAGAAGAGTGACGTTGATGTTTTTATTTAAGCACTATTTAGCCATTTTGGTATATTAATGTAAAAAAAAAAATGATATAGATCTGATATTATTGAGGGATATGGACAAAGTAATGTCAGATGAATTCAACACTATTTTTTTATATATGTTTAACAATTACAATAAGTAAAAAGAATTTTAGAGACGACAGTGGTATTCTAAACTAGAATAATTCTTATCAGCGCGTTTAATTTGTTTTAATAACTATTGGATATTTATATGATTAAGATTGCACCTTCAATTCTTTCGGCGTCTTTTAATAAACTGGAAACTGAAATCAATGATGTTGTTAAAGCCAGCGCCGATTTAATTCATTTGGACGTCATGGACGGCGTATTTGTTCCGAATATTACTTTCGGGCCACTGGTATTACAGTCTCTACCCAGGCATCAAGGGGTTGAATTTGATGCACACCTGATGATCACCCGGCCTGAAAACCATATTAATGCTTTTTTGGATCTAAACCTGGATCGAATTGCAATTCATCAGGAATCGACCATTCATTTGCAAAGAATTTTAAAATTGATACGAGACAAGGGAGTAAAGCCGGCAGTCGCCCTGAATCCATCAACGCCATTGTCAGCTATTGAATGGGTATTGGAAGATGTTGATATGGTTTTGATTATGTCCGTAAATCCGGGTTTTGGCGGGCAATCTTTTATTCCAGCCATGTATAAAAAAATTGAAATACTGAAGGAAATGATTACACAAAAAAGCCTCTCCATTGAGATTGAAGTTGATGGAGGCGTCTGCCCGGACAATATAAGAGATTTGGCTAATGCAGGTGTTGATATAGCAGTAGCCGGATCAGCAGTGTTTGGTCAGTCGGATTATGCTAAGGCTATCAGGGACTTAAAACAGATATAAGCTATTTTAAATCGTTTTATCCTTTTTTAATAATTGACTATAAATACAACCAATGAGAATTGGAACGGGCTTTGATGTACACCGCCTGAAAACCGGCAGAAAAATGATTATCGGGGGCATTGAAATTCCTTTTGAAAAAGGACTTCTTGGTCATTCGGATGCTGATGTTCTCATTCATGCTATCATTGACGCTTTGTTGGGAGCAGCAGCTATGGGAGATATCGGCTCCCTGTTTCCTGATACAGATCAACAGTATAAAGATGCAGATAGTTTGGATTTATTGAGAACAACTTATGATAAAATTACTCAATCCGGGCAGAGCCTGGTTAATTTAGATGCAGTAGTTATGGCGGAAAAGCCAAAACTAAGACCATATATTCCAATGATGGTTAAAAAACTGGCTGAAGCACTTGGCACTCATGTCTCGCAGATTTCAATCAAAGCCACAACCACTGAAAAACTTGGTTTTGTGGGAAGAGAAGAAGGAATTGCTGCCCAGGCTGTTGTATTGATTCAATAATAAAGTCGGTGTGCTTAGTATTTTTAGTCATTTGTTCAATTTGTAAGGGGTTCATTCTTCACACATTTTGGGGTTTGGATTTGATCTTTACCCGGTTAGTTGTTTTAAACCAATGTTATTCTGATGGGAGCCCCGACAACCTGAAGAATCTCCATGTTTTCAAAGAGATTTTTTGTTGCTGGTTTCACAGGACTTGATGCAAACGTATTTCCTGGTAATCAGCAGGATCTCTTACTTTTGACGTTGAGAGAGCCTTCATCGTACTTCCCCAGGATGACAGGAAACGTGCTTATTGATCGACCAAGAATCCGTAGTCATTGGAATGGGATAAAAACACCTAAAATATGAGATTCTTATCTTGTTTGATGTTTTAAAGTATTATTAGATATCCACGATAACTGATACAATAAAGAATCATGAAAATTGACATTTTGAATGAGATCAAGCTTCCAAACTTCAATGATTTAAGGAAAAAAAAGATTCTCGAAAAATCTTTGATGTTCCTTGTATTAAGCGTTGTTATCAGTTATCTGCTCTCTCCAAAAATAATCTTTACTCCTACCATATACAAAGAAGGTGATATTATCCTTCACACCATCAGTATCAACGAAGACCTGCTCATTCCCGATAAGGTTTCAACCCAGCTGAAAAAAGAACAGTTATTAAAACAGCAAAGACCAATTTACGATTTTGATCCCAATATTCTGGAAAACACTAAGAAAAAAATTCATGAGTCATTCCAGACTATTAGAAATGAATTTCAACAGATAGAAAACCAGGTTGAAGAGATGCTGAACCGGAATCGATCATTGGGCCTGGCGTATTTTATGTCTGTTAGCAATTTACAGGAAGTTACACAACAGGTATCCCATTACCAGCGATACAAAGCAGCACTGCAAAAAAGACTGAAAGAGATTCATGGTGAAGGTAAACTGACTGCCAAAGGATTTCTCAGAAAAAAGAAACTGGATGCTGATTTAAAAACCGTTACCCAGATATTGAATGAGCTTGATGGCAAAATTATCTATTACAATCGGGAACAGGAGAGTTTTACCGATCGTTTCCAAAAGATCAAAATTGACAATGAAAATCTGATAAGCGATATTGATGAACGGCGTAAGACAGCCACTAGTAATTTTAATGAATCCCTTCTGCTTGAATTAAGCGATGCTGAAAGACAATTGCTGGATTTTCCATTTTATACCAATGAAATCGAAACCCAGTTAATTGTATTATTAACCGATATACTCAACCAGAGAATTATCATTTCAAAGGACATTTTGCTTCCTGAGGGCAAAGAAAAAATTGAAATGAGAAACCTTGTTACCGGGGAAACTTCAAAAATTGATAGTTTACAGGAGTTTTATGATATTTCTGAAGCCAGACTGTTAATCAACGACCTGGTGAAAGAATACTTTCCCGGGGATGAAACCGGAAGAAAGAAAAACCTTCTCATCTTGCTTGGACAAAAGCTGATTCGTCCAACCGTTTCAGAAAATAAGCAGGAGTATGAAAAGAGAAAGGAGAATCTTAGCGATAATATGAGCAAGGTATATTTCAGTGTTAAAAAGGGAGAAGTAATCGCCCGGGCAGGCAATAGAGTTACCCATGATAAAGTCGAACTGATCAACAGCTACTATGAAGTTGTTTCCAATATTAATAAATTGCCCAGGATGGCGGGCGTGGTTCTGTTTGTGTTGTTTTCACTGGTTTTAATTTCATTTTCCTTTCAGTTTCCCGGTTCAGGTCATAGGCTACCTCTGAAAAAGCACCTCCTGATCATGACGTCGGTGTTGATTACATTGATTTTGATTAAAGGTGGACTGGTAATTGGTGAGGTTATTGAAACTCGTTATCTTGATTCACAAAGCGGAGTATACAATTACGTCCTTCCGGTTGCCTTGGGGGCGATGTTGGCGGGGATTTTACTGGGATTTGAAGCTGCCCTGATGACCGGTTTGCTTACTGCTTTATTCACATCGATCATGATGCAGGGAAATCTATATTTTTTCTTTTACGCCATTATGGGGAGTATTGTGGCGGCACTCCCAATGACACGGTTTGATTCACGCTATTCGATTCTTTTACACGGGTTAAAAATCTCAGCCGTTAATTTACCAATGTTGATGATTCTTTATCTGATCGAAAGCAATCAAATAGGTGTTATTAACTGGATCAGCATAACCTCGGCCCTTTTTAGCGGTGTTTTAACAGCACTACTTACCTCATTCCTTTTACCCTTTTTTGAATCAATTTTTGATATCACTACCAATTTAAAACTGCTGGAATTATCAAACATGAACCATCCTGCTTTAAAAGAGCTGATTTTTAAGGCACCGGGTACATACCAGCACTCAATTATTGTAGGGAATCTGGCGGAATCGGCCGCTGTCAAAGTGGGAGCAAATTCGTTGTTATCACGAGTGGCATCATATTATCACGACATTGGCAAAGCCACCGATGCACATTTTTATATTGAAAACCAAGCTCCCAACTATCCCAACATTCACGATAGTATGAACCCTTATGACTCTGCCAAGGTTATCATCAAACATCTTCAAAAAGGGGCGGAAGTAGCAGAAAAATACCGTTTGGGAAAAGATATTACAGATATTCTTTTGCAGCATCATGGGACCAATTTGGTGAAATATTTCTTTAATAAAGCCAAGGAACAATCGATTATTTCAGATGATAATATAGAAACAGAGCGTGCCAAATTCTGTTACGCCGGCCCCAAGCCACAAAGCATGGAAGCCGCTTTGGTAATGTTGGCTGACATGGCGGAGGCTTCCACTAGAAGTTTAAACAAACCAACACCGGAACTTATTAGAGAAATTACTGAGAAAGTCTGCTGGGCAGTATTGGATGACGGGCAACTGGATGAATCTGGAATGACCTTACAAACATTTCACACTATTGTTGATATGTATAGTTCAATGCTTATCAGCATCCACCACCACCGTATCAAATACCCGGAAGACTCGGATTTGCGTAATAATTCGAAAAAGAGAAATTAGTACGATATTGTGACCCATTGGAGTTGCTCCTTTCTAATGTCCTATAAATCGATGAAACAGCTTATGGATTGGGTACAGATCAGTTATGAAGAACATATCCCACCACTTCCATTGGAAACCGAGACTCGGATTAGAAATAAAATCAATCTACTGCTTCAGAAATTACATGCTCAACCACAATTCGTTTCCTTGTATTTCTGTTCTTCTGAAGCCATCCAATCGTTAAACCTTTCCTTTCGAAATAAAGATACACCTACAGATATTTTGTCATGGTTATATGATGACGAGTTTCCGTGTGAAGATACAGAATCAACACCATGGGGAGAGTTGGTTGTGTGTCTGGATGTTTGTAGAAAACAGGCGGAGGATAACGGGTGGTCATTGGAAACAGAGTTATTGCGGCTGTTGGTGCATGGAATCGCCCATTTGGAAGGATACGACCATGAATTATCCGAAACTGAAGAGAAAAATATGCTCAATTTTGAGCAGAAGTTACTGTCGGAAATCGGATTGGTGGGAATTTACGAATAGACGTGCAAACAATACATGTAAGCGAATAAAATTCGCTTACATGTTCTCATTATGCTTGGGCCGGAACGATGTTGATCACTTTGCGTTTTCGGTTTTTTCGCTTGAACTCTACTGCACCGTCACACAATGCAAACAAAGTGAAGTCTTTACCAGTACCTACATTCTCGCCGGCATGAAACGTATTTCCTACCTGCCTCACAATAATAGTACCTGATGTAACACTTTCACCACCAAATCGTTTAATTCCCCGGTATTGCGGATTGGAATCTCTTCCGTTTTTTACGCTACCTTGTCCTTTCTTATGTGCCATATTGCCTTTAGTAAAACCTGGATTTTAAATGACAACAGAACTTCTAATACTGAATATCTGTTATTTGAATTTTGGAGTAGTCTTGGCGATGGCCCGTCTTACGAGCATATCCTTTTCTTCGCTTCTTCTTAAAAATCACAATTTTTTTACCTTTTTCATGGCCTAAGACTTTTCCACTGACTTTTACACCATCTACAAAGGGGGTGCCGATTTTGTAGTCGTTTTCGCCGGTCTTTACAAATAGAACCTGATCAGATTCAAAATCCGAGCCTTCATCCTGGTGAAGCAAATTCACAGTAATAATACTATCTTTTTCAACTCGATATTGTTTGCCACCGGTTTTTATAATTGCGTACATTTTGTATATCTTTGCAGTAAGATCTAATAACGTCGTTCGTTGAATGAAGAATAATTTTAAAATTTATCTCTTTATTAATGGTTTGTCAATGCGATTCACCTAGAAAGACAGGGTTAATTTGGTTCTCCTGCTTAAAATCGCTATTTTATTAATTCTGATCAATTTTAACCACTAATTCTATTTTATCTTTGATTTCAATAAATTAAGTGTTTCAGTAAATATCAGTCACAGATTTTTTGTTGGATTGCGGGTTAGAATCAATTTGTCTTATCTGGAAAAAGAGTTACTTTTTTTTATATAGCAGGGAATTAGAATTGTAGGTGGTATTCTAACCTGACTTCATCCAGCTCCGGTCTGACTTTAAGTTCCAAATAACCTTTGTATCGTCCCTCATTAATCAACTCCTTTAACTCGCTTCTGATGCTGAAAAATTCATAGGTGCTGTAACCGAAGACACCCAACGCTCCCAACAGTTTGATATCATCGGCGGATTGAAACTGACTCAGGAAGTATAAAGAGGCAACACCGGAACCAATCAGGATGGTTTGCCATAGATCCCGGTTAGATTCGACTTCGCGTACTTTTTGTAGCCATTTTCGTTTGGTCATGTCTTCCAGCCTTACTGGAGATAATACAACGCTTTTTTTAATTTCAAATACGTTTCTCAAGTGTGTATCCAGTTCTTTTCTAATTTCGTCAACCAGTTTGATCTGTTTTCGTTTGTCAAGAAATGTGGTAACAAACTGTCTGGATTCGGGGATCTCGATAGATTGGAAATAAACTCCCTCACTCACCTTTTTTCCCACCTTGGTAATTTTTAAGATACCTATATTTTTCCTGCGTTTGCTTTCAGTGAAGGTTTCTACATTCTCGGATCTTACAGTCAAATTGCGGTAGATAATTAAATGATCGCCTACGCTGATCCCATTTTGTTCGCCCAGATTGACGACGGCAATCTTATTATTAGCTTCCAAGATGTTACCGATAATGGGAGCATTATCTGCAATCCGTCGAGCCAGTTGGTAAAAATTCCGGTCTATCGTTTCATCTGTATATCTGATGTTATCTTCAAAAGCCAAAGAGTTATCAAAAATATAGACAAGTTTTATATTTAAGCTGAACATTCCGGTTGAGGTCAATGAAATGTGACCGGATAATATCCAATCGGCTTCCGCCATTTTTCCCATCTGAATACCGCATCCAATGTCAAAACATGGCAGGTCAAACATTGGATCTTGTTTTTCGACCTCTTCCTCTACCTGTTTGAGTGGAATGACTTGGAAACGGTTTGTATTCGATAAATTTTGGGCAATCATATTGCTGAACGCCCTGGCTGCAGATTCGGTCATTCCCGAAGCCCCAAACTGGAGGACAATCAAACTGTTTTTGTCACCATCCGATCCTTTCAAGCTGTTTTCCATCACTTCTTCAACCGATGATTGAGCCATAAGGGAAAAGGGAAGGACAAACAGGATGATTAATAAAGTGATGAAGCTATGGTAAAATGATGAATTTGAATGTTGCCTGTATTTATTCAACGAATTCATAGATCTTTATGAGATGAAATTATTGAGCCAATATGATAAATCGTTCCAGCATGCTGGCGTTTTTAGATTGATCTCATCAGTTGGGTAAACGTCACATGCTGTTTGTTGTTAAATAACTAAAAAATATAAGTAATTATCTTGAATTTATTTATCAACAATCCTTAGTACTTCGTTTTTTCATAGTCAATGCAGGAATTAGGCAAGAAAATTCGAAAAACAGAAATAATACCTTCTGTTTTATTGGGAAATGAGGAATGGGATGAAGGGCAATCGTTAATCCATTGCCCTCTCATTTGATTTAAGCTTTGTTTTTTGCGGATTTTGTTAATGGCGAAATTTGTAATCAATCGGAAGCTTTAGCACTGGACTTTTTAGTGGTTTTTGATGTGCTCCTTTTTTTCGCCGTTGTTTTTGGCTTTGTTACCCTTGTGGTTGTTTTCTTTTTTGTCGTTGTTTTTGGCGTTTCAGACTCTTCAACGGTAGTCTTTTCAGCGGTTTTACTTTTTTTTGTTAAGGGTTTTTCCTTTTTTAAGGAATCGCTTTCATCTTTTTCCGTTATTTTCTTATTTTTTGCTTTTGAAGTTTCCTTTTTCTTGGTTTTTGTTCTGGTTGTTTTTTTAACCTTGCTTTGATCCGGTGTTTTTTCACTGGTTTTTGATTTAGTCGCCGGTTTGTTTTTATCTTCGGCTAGTTCAATGCTCTCACTTTCATTTAGTACAGGATCATCCGTTTTTTCAGCCTGTTTTACACTTGTTTTTCTGGTTTTTGTTTTTTTGCTTTTTGTTTTTGTCGCTCCTTTTTTCTCAAGCTTTTTTTCACTGATGGTCTCGCTGGGTTCTGTGCTTTCTTTCATTTGTTCCTCGGATAATTCTTCCCTAGCGAATTCAACATTCTTGTTATTTTCTGTTTGCTGACCATTCTGATGTGATTTCCACAGGTATTTTTCATCAATCCTTTGCGGAATTTGATTATCTATTTTTCCTTTCAGGCGATTTTCAAAGGAGACGGTAATCTCGTCCATCTCATTCTGATCCAGTTCTCTGATATCAGTAAACAGGGCAGAAGGATGAATTGTGGAATTGTTTGTTATGCCATCCAGTTTGTCATCGGTATCTTTAGATTTATTTGCTGACACCGGCTTATCTTTTTTTACGGACAGTTCTTGTGATTCGACCGATTCAATATCTTGATGTTTTTTATGTTTTTTAATTGAATCGTTTTTGATCTCTTTTCTATCGGTTTTTTTATCAACCTTTTGAGTAGTTGCATCTTTACCTTGCTTTCGCCCCTTCTTTCTTGATTGTTCCGGCTTGGAAACGTCCTTTTTACCGGGTGGTTTATAGGATTGTTTTTTATCATAAATCGGTTTTAACAATTGTTCATTGAAAACCAGCAGATCGGGATTCCCCCGCAATATAATACTGATACCGAATTCAAGTTCAAGATCGGAAATGGACTGACGTCTTTCATTTAATAAGTTATTGACCAAGGCCAGAGGAAGTTCTCCATCGATCCCTGTAATATTCCCTTTAGCTGCGATTTCGCGAATAGAACGAATAATCAAGTTGGTGGATGCCAGAAGGGAGGGGATTTTTCCTTTTCCATTACAGATTGGGCACGTAGATTCCACTGTACTTGAAATTCCCACAGTTAATCGTTCGCGGCTCATTTCTAGCAAACCGAATTGAGAGATAGGATTGAATCGCGTTTGCGCTTTGTCCATTCTCATAGCATTTTCAAGCTTTTCTTCCACTTGTTTTCGGTACGATTCATTTTCCATATCGATGAAATCGACCACAATCAAACCACCCAAGTTTCTCAATCTTAATTGACGGGCCACTTCATCCGCTGCTTCGAGATTAGTACGCAACGCCATCGAGTCGACATTACCATCTTGATTTGATTTTCCGGAGTTAACATCGATGGCCACCAAGGCTTCTGTTTGATCGATAACAATAGAACCGCCCGATTTGAGCTTGACTTGGTTGGAAGTTAATTGCTCCACTTGTCGTTCAATATTGTAGGTGGCGAATAAAGATCGATCGCCTACAAACAATTTCAGGTCCTTTTGTCGGCGAGGCGCCACCTCTTTTAAAAAATGGAGTGCTTTTTGAAAAGTCTCCGGATTATCAACCCAGATTTCTTCAACATCTTCCGTATAATAATCGCGAAGTGTGCGAGTTACCATATCCGCTTCTTCCAGTATCAATTCAGCTTTTTTCTGGTTTTTGAAGCTCTTCTGAAGATCTTCCCAGATTTTTTTTAATGCAGTGTAATCTTTTTTCAATTCAGCCAGGCTTCTTCCAATACCGGCTGTTCGAATAATAACTGAATGCTCTTCTGATTCAATACCGGTAAGAAAGTTTTTAAGGCGTTCTCGTTCCTTCACATCGTCGATTTTTTTTGAGATACCCCCTTTTTTGGTATTGGGCATAAGCACCATAAACCGTCCGGGCAGTGTAATGTTGGAGGTTAAGGCTGCTCCCTTATGATCGGCAGGTTCTCGTGTTACTTGTACCATCAACTCCTGTCCGATTTTGAGCTTTTGATTAATGGAGTCGCTTCGATGAAACTTCTTATTTGAAGACAGGTTCAAATTTATTTCGTTGTTTGGTAAAAATCCATGTTTTTTCTCTCCATAATCAACAAAAGCAGCTTGTAGAGAAGGTTGAATCTGCACAACAACTGCTTTATATATGTTATTCTTGGTTTGTTCAGATACGATATGCTCAATCAGCATTTCTTGTAGGACATTATCTATTACGATAGCAATTCTACTTTCGTCGTCTGTTTCATTAATGAGTATAATTTTTTTTGACATAAATCCCCAATGGTTCAATGAGATCGATGGATCATCCTATGAAAGGTCGTCGACGATTCCAATATTTTTTTAAGTCTCTTTGGAAAATAAAAGCCGATCGATCCAAGATGATCTATTTCGATTTAAATATAAAACTGTCGGGGGAGATGAGAGGAAGTGAGAAAGCTAAACTGGGCAACGATCTTTTGTATCGAAGCGATATCAAAGCCGATTTTCTCATGGGAAGAAAGTTGTTGGCCCTGCCGTTATTGTTATTTTACCGGTATAAGATTCTTTCTCTTTAAGTCATTCTTTTTTGGAAGCAACCGTATAATAGATCTAAAGTCAGGCTTTCAAACAAGTCTGCCCCTTTTTTTAAATGTATGGTTGCGTTGTTTCTCTCTTTCCTTATTTCATTCCCAGGACGTTAAAAAGTTGGTAATATGCTCGTTGTTTTAATTAATAAACCACTAACCAAGAGAGGAATGATTATCTTTTATTCATTATACTTTATTTTCCACTCTATCTGAAAATCAATGTCGTCATTCTGTCTGTAGAGATTATCTTTTGGACAACAACTGCTTAAGAAGACATATTTCTTTTCAGTAAATGATTTTTTTTGGTGGCAAATCCTGAATTAAAATGTGTTTTCCAAAAATATTTTATATACAAAAGTACCGGATGAGCATATTACACTTTTGGATTTGCCTGAAATTAGTGCATTTTATGAAATGCTGATGTTACTCCTTTTCCATCCTTTTGGTTTAATTATGAAACCAACTGGCGCATGCTTACCAGACGTTTGGTCTGTTAATACGCAAATTTGCTATTGTGTCATGACACGAACACCATTTTCAGTAATAAAAATAGTATGTTCATATTGAGCTGATAATTGACCATCTTCGGTAACGGCGGTCCAATTATCTTCTAAAATCCTAACCCCTTTTTCTCCCAGATTGATCATGGGTTCAATGGTAAAAAACATACCCGGAATCAACAGAATTCCGGAACCTTTTTTTCCAAAATGTGGTACTTGTGGTTCCTCGTGGAATTTTCTACCGATACCATGGCCGACAAATTTTTCTACTACCGAGCAGTTCATGGAGTGGGCACAATCCTGGATGGCAGCACCGATATCTCCCAGTCTTCCATAGGGTTTTACCGCTTTAATACCTCTAACTAGACATTCCTCGGCCACAGCACAGATTTTTTTGGCTTCATCTGAGCATTTCCCCATCAGAAATGTTCTACTGGTATCTCCAAAATATCCGTTGAGGTTACAGGTAATATCGACATTGATAATGTCACCCTCTTTTATGATTGTGTCGTCTGGAATACCGTGACAAATTACATCATTGAGAGAAGTGCAGGTAGATTTGGGGAATCCTTTATAATTCAATGTGGCTGGAATAGCCCCATGATCCAATGTGAACTCGTGAACCCAGCTATTGATCTGGTCGGTTGTGATACCGATTCGAATATTTTCCGCCACCATTTGCAGTGTTTTTTTTGCTAAATCGCAGGTGGCTTCCATGCTTTCAATATATTCAGCGGATCTTTCAATTTTGTTTGGTTTGAAGGGGCGGCCATTTTTAAGCTTTTGTTTTGCTTCGTCTTCCTTTAAGTGGCATTTTTTATATTTTTTTCCGCTACCGCACCAGCAAGGACCGTTTCTTTGCAGTTTTCCGGATATTCTTGATTCAATGTCACCGGTTTGATGAAAAGATCTAGTCAAATTATCACCTCACAACAATATTTAAAATCTTATTTTTTATAAAGATTATCTTCACAATCGATTTCCCTTCGATGTGCTTTTTTACTTTTGGACAATTTTTAGCAATTTGAAATGCTGCTTCTTGGCTGATACCTTTTTGAACGGTGATATTGTCTCTAAGTTTACCGTTAACTTGAACCGGAATTGTATATTCGTTTTTAACCAGCATTTTCTCATCAAATATCGGCCACGTTTCGTATGCCAGGGTATTTTGTGAGCCCAAACGTTGCCAGAGCTCTTCACATATATGGGGAGCAAACGGGCTTAATAAAAGAATATACGTTTTAATGTGATCTCGATTGACAGTATCGGCATTAATAAACTCGTTGGACATGATCATCAATTGCGAAATAGCCGTGTTAAAACGAAGTCCTTCAACATCATCCGTAACCTTTTTAATGGTTTCATGCAGTAACTTCGTTTGGGAATCATCACCAGCATCACAAGTGATTTTGTTAGTGATGTTTCCTTCATCGTCAATAATGAGACGCCACACTCGCTTTAGAAATCGATCAATTCCTTCCAATCCTTTTGTGTTCCATGGTTTGGACTTTTCCAATGGTCCCATGAACATTTCGTACATGCGCAAGACATCGGCACCGTACTCTTTTACAACATCGTCGGGATTGATTACATTGCCCAATGATTTTGACATTTTTAGACCGTTTTCTCCCAGAATCATTCCCTGGTTGACAAGTCTTTTAAATGGTTCCGGACAGGAAACGTGGCCAAGATCATATAAGACCTTGTGCCAAAATCGAGAATATAACAGGTGAAGTACAGCATGTTCAGCACCTCCGATATAAATATCAACCGGCATCCAATATTTTTCGGCCTCTTTCGACCAGGGATCGTTTTCGTTTTGTGGATCGATGAAACGAAGAAAATACCAACTGGACCCAGCCCATTGAGGCATAGTATTGGAATCTCGTTTGACCTTTGTTCCATCCGGCAATGTTGTATTGATCCATTCCGAAATATTAGATAATGGACTTTCACCGGATTTCGATGGTTGATAGGATTCAACATCTGGAAGCACCAAAGGCAGATCCTTTTCATCCATGGGCAGAACCGTTCCATCATCCTTGATATTTAAAGGAAATGGTTCGCCCCAGTATCGTTGACGAGAGAAAATCCAGTCACGTAATTTAAAATTAACGTCTTTTCTTCCTTTGCCCTTTTCTTCCAGCCATTGACACATTTTTTGTTTGGCTGCATCCACATCCAATCCGTTCAGAAACGCACTGTTTTTTAATATCCCGTTACCTTCCCAAGCTTCTTTCGATACATCCTGGTCTTCAATTAAGGGAATGATTTCCAAATTGAACTTGGTGGCGAATTCATGGTCTCTTTGATCGTGTGCCGGAACTGCCATTATGGCACCGGTACCGTATTTTAACAGAACATAGTCAGCAATCCAGATGGGGACTCTTTTGTTATTAACCGGGTTGACGGCATAGGCTCCTGTAAACACCCCGGTTTTTTCTTTTGACATATCCGTTCGGTCCATATCACTTTTTGTGGCGCAGATTTCTATGTATGCCTCCACTTTTTCTTTCATTTCCGTTGTGGTCAAATCCTCAACCAACGGATGTTCGGGGGAAAATACACAGTAGGTGGAGCCAAACAACGTATCCGGTCTTGTTGTAAAAATGTCAAATGATTTTTCACTATTATCAATTTGAAATGTAACCATGGCACCATAGGACTTGCCAATCCAATTTCGTTGCATCTCTTTAATGGATTCCGGCCAGTCCAGATCTTCAAGACCTTCTAAAAGTTTATCAGCATATTCGGTGATTTTTAACATCCATTGCCGCATGGGTCTGCGAATTACTGGGTGATTACCTCTTTCCGATTTGCCGTCTATAACCTCTTCATTAGCAAGAACGGTTTTTAATTCCGGGCACCAGTTTACTAAAGCATCGTCCTGGTAAACCAAGCCTTTTTTAAATAGCTGTAGAAAAATCCACTGGGTCCATTTGTAAAACTTCTGGTCGGTGGAGTTGATCTCGCGATCCCAATCATAAGAAAAACCAAGGGATTTGATCTGTCGTTTAAAAGTACTGATGTTTTTTGCTGTGGTTTCTGCCGGGTGGGTTCCGGTATTTATTGCGTATTGTTCTGCCGGTAGACCAAATGCATCCCATCCCATAGCATGCAGGACATTGAATCCCTTCATTCGTTTATATCGAGCCAATATGTCCGTTGCTGTATAGCCTTCCGGATGTCCGACATGCAAACCCTGTCCAGAAGGATAAGGAAACATATCTAAAACATAGTACTTTTCTTTGGTGTGGTCGATTTCAGCTTTGAATGTTTTGTTTTCTTCCCAATACTGCTGCCATTTCGGTTCAATTTCTTGCGGATTGTAAGACATATCGCCTGATTAACCTATTGTAGATAATTAAATATTATAGTTAGTGCTGAGGGTTTTAATAGTGATCACCTGTTTATAAAACAAACAAAATCTTATAATTCTATCTTTAATCCGGTTTTACGTCAAATCCGTTAATAGGGGAAATGATGGAAAATTGTGTCAGGCGTGTCTAATGAAGACTTGACAGGGTTTATTTCAGTATTATTCAAGAGAATTGTAAATTGATATATATCCCTGATATAGGGTTTCATGAATTTCGCCATTTTTTACCGCATTTTTAATAGAACAACGTGGCTCGTGAATATGTCTACAGTCTCTATGCTTGCAGTGATGTTCAAAATCGGAAATCAGGGGATAAAAGCAAGCCAGGTTTTTTTTTGAAACATGCCATAAACCGAATTCCCTAATTCCAGGTGTGTCAATGACAAAGCTATTTTCTGCTATCTGATGCATCATGGCAAATGTTGTGGTGTGAGAACCTTTGAACGTTTTCGCACTTACAGCGCCTACTTTGAGAGACAATGCAGGATAAAGTCGATTGAGTAATGATGACTTTCCAACCCCTGATTGTCCGGCTAACACACTGACATTACCCGAAAGGATTTCAAGAAGTCGAGGATTTGCTGTTTCGTCTTTGATAGAGAACGGGATGATTTCAATATTTAATTTACGATAGGGTTCTAATAATTGTTCAATATAATCCGTATCAACTAAATCTGTTTTTGAAAGGATCAAAACCGGATTAATATTTCCCACTGCCGCCGCTGTCAGCATTCGATTGATGAGATTAACTCTAAAGGGCGGTTTTTTAGCAGAAGCAACTACCAGAAGATAGTCGATATTGGCAGCAATAATTTGTTCCGCCTCGGCACCTACCCGGTTACGGGATAGGAAGCTCTTCCTTTCCTTTATACTGGTAATGAGCCCAACATCATCCCGGTCACTTTTGCTATAAAAAACGAAATCGCCTACTGCAATTTGGTTATCAAAACGACTATTTTTAAAAAGCTGTCCTTTGACTTTGCATTCGACCTCTTCCCCTTGGTATGTCCTTAAATAATAAAATCCTTTTGTTCTACGTGTAACTACGCCTCTTCTATTCATAAGTTGTAATAGATTGGATTCTACTTTATCTTGTATCTATTGCGTTAGTTGAGCCTTCCGTCGCTTTTTATCGACCAAAACAAAAACCATGTCGGTATATTATCGGGTTGTTGATTCTCACTCTTATTTGAGCGAAAACGAATCGGTTTCACGGGATTGATTTTCTTTGGGTCGAATCGGATATTCGAATTTATCATTATCAAATTACCTATGTTGTAAAACAATGCCAGTTTGTCATACCAGCCTGTTATCCGCAAGCATGGTATTCAGTTTATTAAAGTTATTCCCAGTTGAGGCTATTGCATGAAAACTGGTTAAAAGAAAAGTGGTAATTTGCTGGTTTTTATGAGAAACTAACAACTTGACAATAAATGTATGGAGAAAGGAGAACATCAATCAGTTCGGTATGTCAGGAAAGATCGGATGCTGTTAGATACCAAACATTGGATTTTTTATCAAAAAACATAAACTATTCAAGATATCTGGATATTTCCGTTTGATTTGATCGGAAAACAGCATCTGAGCAGCATTAGGCAATAATTTTCAACCTTTCTCATTATAAATACACATATTATTGATATGACAGCTACTATGAACTGAATATTGGATGTTGTTGTCGATTTCGTTTTTCTTTTTTTTTAAACTTTATTTAGCTATATTTAGATAATTTATTGACAAAATAGACTGATTTATGATTGAGATTTATTGTCAGTATCATCAGTTTATGGTTAAGAATTGTTTGAAACATTAATATCAGGGGATAATCTTGCAAAATAGGTTGAAAGATTCCTGGGATGAAGGCCAAATAGATGAGCTTCATGCCGAAATAGTCACTACGATATTGGATAGCGACACCGAATCCGGGGTGGAAGCGGCTGTTGAATACGCAAAATTCCTAAAACATAAAGGGCTGGATAATCAGAATTATCCGATCTTTCTGGATCTTCTCCTTCACCAGAACGAAGAGCTTATTTATGCCCTATTGGCTGACGGCAAGGTTCTTGATGAGTTCACCACCCTTCAGAAAACTCATTATTTGATCCAAGTCTGTTTCGAGCTGTTGAAACGATTCATGCCGGGGGATGTATTTGAAATGACATTGGAAACCTTGCTAGGTGTATTAGACCTTCATTACCACAGTTCAGGAGTAGGCTATAAAATTTATCCGGTGGTGGTGGAAGAGTTAAATAATCTTGGAAAATTTCTTGACAAAACCAGGTCTCAAGCCGATAAAATAAACCGGATTATTCTTGACATCTTAGGCAATATAGGAGAATTAAGTTCGAAAGATAACAAGGATCACAGAATTGACCGTATTGGAGCACACGCAAACAAAATTAGATCGGCTTTTCTGGATGATAGAGCTATGTTGGAAGATGCAATGCCGGCATCAATGGTCTCCCAATGAAATTGTTAATTGATATAAAACACTGTAAGGAGTCTTTTTTGATTAAAATCTTGATAATCAGATACAAGGAGCATAGTTATGGTCGAGAGTGAAATTATACAAAGGATTGAATGGACGCAAAAGTCCATTGATCGGGTTGAAGGGCTAGTATTAAAAAATGCCTTTTCATGCAGGACTCCGGAATCGGTTGAAACATCAATGTGTTATACCCGGTTTCTAAGATTGGCAAAAATGACCAACGAAAACTATCCTGTATTTTTATCCCTTCTTGAAATCGAAAACCATTACGTGATTGATTCTTTGATCGGTGACGAGGATCCTTTCGTGTTTTTTACTCCGATCCAACCGACAAAACACTTGTTGAGGGAGTGCTTCAGGCTTCTTACTTACTGGCATCCAGGTGGAATATATCCCAAAACCATATCGATCGTTTTAGGTGTACTTCAAGCTGCCTATAGTTACGCCAAAGATGGCAATCTTATTCATCAGGTTTCCATTAACGATGTCAATAATCTCGGAAAGCATTTAAATAAGGATTCTGGCCAGTCCGATCCGGTTAACAGGGCAATTCTCGATATTCTTGATCGATTGTCCATGCTTGAAGGGCAAGGAAATGCAGAGATCGAAGAGCTCTCCAGACAATGTAATTTTATCAGAACGCATTTCTTTGATAGAAGAAAAAAAATGGAAGATGTTATTCCGCAGGTTTTGTTAGTTAAATCAGATTACCTTGTAAAGGAAATCACGCCAAACTATGTTTTTGAAGACTAAATTACTAGGAGGAAAAGATGCTACTGGTTGATAGACAAAAGATATATACTCCTGATGAAATAGGAGAAATTGAAAGTGTTCTATTACAACGGATTTTGGCGTGCGCAACCCCTGACGCAGTCGAGGCATGTATTGCATACGCAAGGTTCTTGAGTTTAACAGGCTTGTCCAATGAGAATTATCCGTTGTTCATTAAGGTTTTGGAAGTCGGAAACCATTGGGTTATCGATGGACTGATCGGTGAGCGTGATCCGTTCCTGTTTTTAAGTTCAATTCAGCCCAATTATGATATACTAAATGTTTTCTTTAAGCTTCTTACCGAACGCCATCCGGGCGAGCTTTACGCTAAATCACTTTCCGTTATTCTGGGTGTGCTTCAGACTACTTATAATGTACCCGAAGATGGCTACAAAATTTATCGGTTATCTATTTCAGATCTCAACGCGTTAGGAAAACATCTTGATGAAGAGGTTGGTCAGGAAGATTCATTGAACAGAGTTATTCTGGATATTTTAGATAAGATCTCCTTATTGAAGGGACGGTTGGGTTCCGAAGGGCTTGAGGGAGAGGACCGTGACAAAGAGGAATTGGCGATTCATTCCAAGGAAATTATGAACTTCTTCTTTGATGAAACCAAACGTTTGAATCAGGTTATTCCGCAAGTGCTGCTCATCAGAAAGGATTTTAGAAATAACGAAATTTCTCCTCGAGATGAAGTTCGGTTTGAGGAATCAAAACTCTTCCAGGAAGAGAGTATGATGGAAGATCCCTACGCCACCGAAGTGAGTGTCGGACAAGGAGTAGAAGAGGAATATGATGAAGGTTACGAAGAGGAAGTTGAAGAAGAGGTAGAAGAGGAAGAGTACGAGGAAGAAGAATATGAAGAAGTGTATGAAGAAGAAGAGTACGAGGAGGAGGAAGGTGGAGCCGAGGGAACCCCTGAAGGAGCGCTGGATGAGGATTTGGAACCTGAACCTGCGTAATCCGTAAAGACCATTTGAGAATCTTTTCCTTATGTTAAAATAATAAACCTTAAGGCTGTTCGTTTTTATAAGAGTTGTCTTGAGGTTTTTGAATTTATACCTTGTTAAATTCATGATGGTTGACAAACCGGATCTCTATTTATTGGCTTTTAATACTTAAGTCTGTTGAGGATCAAATGATTGATGAACAAAAATTGAAGAGACTAAAATATGAATATCTTTATGAGATATTAAAGGCTGAAGAGGTTAGATCATCCAGCGCATTATTTGCTTATGCTAAGTATTTAAATGAAACACCTCTTCAATATGAGTATTTTCCACTATATCTGAAGATATTTGAAGCTAACAATCAATATGCTGTTGATGCTCTTTTGAATGGATTCGAACCAGAGCAGTTTTTGGATTTGGTAGTGGTTCCTAATCATTTTGTCTTAAAAAGTGTGTTTAAGAGTCTCGATTTACATAGATCAAACACGCTGTACGTAAAGACGGTAAGAGTCTTTGGCGGATTTTTATACAAATTCTATCATATTGTTGAAGAAGGATTTCGCATTTATGAGCCGACAGTTGCTGATGTTAATAATCTTGGCAAGCATCTGGACGAAACCCGTGATCAAAATGATCCAGGAAACAGAGGAATTTTAGATATTCTCCGGGTGTTGTCTGAACTGGATAGAGATCACGAACAGAATAAAGCGAAGTTGGATGTCGGTAGACAGTCAAATAAAATAAGGGCAGATTTCCTGGATAACCAAAGAATACTTCTCAATGCGATTACCCAGCCCATTCTGGAAAAATCTGATACAGTTGATTTTGGTATCGCTCCAGAGCAGTTACAGTAGGACTGCTAGTCCTAACATATTATATATTGATACCCTCCCCAGTTTTCATCAAAAATAAAAGCCTGTTGAATAAAATCTATAAAAACCTGATATCCCAAGGTACTTAGATTTTATCAATAACTCTGCCATCCTATAATATCAGTAATATAGTTTTTTTTATCAGCATTCTTTATAAATCTCCGAGCAGAAATTTCTGCTGTTTTATCCTCAATTTAGCATTTTTAATCTTATACTTTGGGGAATTATTGAAACTTATGTAGGTGCTCTTGATTTCAAGATTGCTATATAAAATAACATGATTGGTTGTGCCGAGTGGATTCACCCAGATCGAATCTTCACGTCCCCATTTCCACATGGGATTGTGACCAACAATAATTGGCTTGTCGGCAGGGTAGCTCAAATCAGATCGAAGTTTATCCAAGTCTTCGGGCGCATATTCTTTTTTACTTGGAGATGAACGTGTTTCGTTCAGACGATTCCATGTCAATTGCCATAACTGGTTTTCAGAAATAGAACTTCTGATATTGATGATCTGGTCTTTAGTTATTCCTCCGCGAACTGGTCCGGCATGAACGGCTAAAAAATGTTTGTGCATTACAAAAACCGGTAAAACGTTGTAGAATGTCTGCATTAAATTAACATAGTCTTTTCCTCTTTTATCGGCCAATGCGTTGTGGAAAATAAGTCCCTGTTGGATACCGCTTTTCCCCAATCTGGAGCTGAAGGTGTCATGATTACCCAACAGATAGAATACATTATCCGGGTATTCATTAATCAAATGGATGATGATATCCATGATTTCAATGGACGTTTCCATGTCATGAAGATGACCAACCCTTTCATCATGTGTTGCGTCACCGAGCATGATTAATACAGCCTCATCATTTCTTAGTTTATAGAGATTTTGGTCATCCAGAAGTATGGCTTTAAGGTTTTGTTTATTGGCATGAAGGTCGCCTACAATAATAAATTCTCTATCATCCTCCTCTGGAAATTCCAAAAGCCCCCCAGGTCTGTTATTGTCGTTTAAAGGCCGGATAATCGTGTCAATGGTTAAAACATTCCTTATGGCAAGTTGCAGTTTCTCATGATGAGATAAGTCGGCGTAGCTGTAATATTCAGTCATAAACCTTATCCGTCTATTGGTAAGTTTAAGAAAATGATTTTCAGTTAAACTTATCGATCCAGAGTATACAGAAGCTTAATATCAAATGATAATTTCTTAATATCATGTTTCTTAAAATATGCAAGTTCTTAGTTTCGCCAGACATTCCAGGCAAACAAAACATAGAGAAGCCTAAGTGTATTAAATCTCTTTTATGATCAGCTTTATACTCACATTTTAGATTTATTATCTTACTCCAATGATCATGGATTCTTGGTCGGTCATTAAGCAAGTTTCTAGTCATCCTGAGGAGGTACGACGAAAGATATCTCAGGGTCAAAAGCAAGAGATGTTTCTGATTACCTGGAAATATGTTTGCTTCAAGTTCTGGAAACCAGTAAAAAAAGATCCCTTTGAAAATATGGAGATTCTTCAGGTCGTCAGAGCTCCCATCAGAATGACGCTGGTTTTTGTAAATATTTGAATAAGTAAAGGTCAAATCCAAACCCAAAAATGTGTGTTTATATTCAAGCTATTAAAGAAAGAGGTTTAACTCATGATGTATTATAAAATTATATGTCGATTGGTTTGTTCAAAGTTGATTTTTCATTGCAACCGTTGAACTATGATTAATACAAAAGACTTTATATTATAGTAAGATTCTTACAATTCTCCTGTCAAAAGTTTTTATCATCTTTTATTGTAAGAAATTTTGATATTTTCATTCAAAAATAATAGACTGGTAAGTAAGTTCATTTTAGTTTCCCCAAAGAAGGGGACCTATTGGCTTAAGAACGCCAAAAAACCAGATGTTGTTGATTCAATC
>JBFFHJ010000026.1:0-88892 GCA_041556995.1 bacterium
CCTCTTTTTTCTCTTTATTAAAGGAGTTTATGCATAGTTTGTGTTACGTACGTTAAATATAAACTTGGGTAATTGACAATGAAATGTATTCAATATTAGCTTATATTTCAATATCTTGGCCAATAACTCTAAACTGTTGAGATAATATGCGTATTTTCTGTAAAGTCAAAATCATTACAGCTCCCGGATGGTCCTCCAGACCATGTTGTCCACTTCACTTTGATCCCATCTACACCCTGAAGGCTTTTCACCGACGGGTTGCTTGTATTATCCAATGATTCATTCTTTTGGGGGGCTATATACCCTGAAGAAAGGTTGTTTAGCATAACAATGATCCCGTATGTTCCATAATTGGACAATTCCAATATATAATTAGCTGATTGAGAATGATGTATTGGCTTGTTAATCGTTGAGTGAGTTATTGCACAACCATCAGGAGCAGTGCTTGAAGAAACTGACACAATATTCATTTTTGTTGCTGACAATTCTCCACTACATTCATATGGAGTATTGGTCCCCTTCCAGTCAACAACTACCTTCACCGTTGATCCATTGGTAAATGAACCTGCCGGGATCGAAAATGTCTTTCCAGAATTTATGTTATAAGGATGTCCATCCGTTGCTTTTTGAAGAATACCATTAATGTAATAATATATTCCAAATTTTGATTTATTTACAATCGTGCTAATGGAGCCAGTCTTTGGTACAATTGCTTTCATCAAATATGCAGGTTTCCAATCTTTTGCATAAGCAGTTATGCCATTGCTTACTGATTGACTGCCCCCCTTTTTTAATGTTGTAGAAAAGGACCTATTTGGAATCATTGCTATTCGTTCATTGTTTGTGAAACCATTGATTAATAAACTTTCAACAATGAAACGATAGCTAAATTCTCCACTACATTGAATATCTCCCTTTTTAATTTGTTCTTTTGTAAGTAACAGGTTCTGCTTGCAATCCTGTGGATCCAAATTTCCTGGTAGTATTTTAGATTCAGCAGTAATCTTTTGATATAGACCATCATTAGTGGAGTCTATATTTGCCAGTGCTCTTCCATATGTGGGTACTCCCAATGCAACTTTACTCAAGGGAACGCCCGTTTTCTCTATCGCATTTACTGCCGCAACCGTACTAAAGTCGTTACCGACCAGTTTCTGATTTTTAAGGCTTATCGGATATGTGTTTGCCAATAGTCCCGTATATCCTGTTTTTGTTACTAAATCATAGTTGAAAGCACCATTAAAATCATAAGTCATTAGGTTTATGCTTTTAACATATTTGACTTCTGCAATTTTTTTTAAGATTCCCTCTGCAAACCCGTAGTTAGAATTTTGCTCTGTGCCTGAAATATAGGCAGGGTTGCTTAAGGAATCTATTGTAATAAAAGGGTTCTTTAAGGAGCTTTTTTTAAACTGATCAGCAATGGTCTGTATGAGAGTAAGAAAGTTTTTTGAGTCTTCATGACTCATTTTAGGGTTTTCATAATCCAGGTCAACACCATCAATATTGTACTCTTCCATTATTGCGACTAAAGAACTGGCAAAGCTCTTCATCCCGGCTGTCACATTATTAGTGTCAGTTCCTGGCGGGTTAAAGGTTGCTTCAAATGAATCCCAATGCAAATAACCACCAACGGCCAAAGTAAGGTTTAAATCAGGAAATAGTTTTTTTAAGTTGCTAAATGCCCGGAAATTATTCATTTTATATATTTCAGAATCTTTTTTTCCCGAAGTTGCTTTCCCAACCTTCAAGTAAGCAAAAGTGCAAATGTGAGGGTGACTTTTACAGAATTTGCTGTCATTATCTTGAACACCAAGGTCGGCCCATGGGTCCGAGAAATAGAGCTCTCCCGGGTTTGGCGAATTCTTCTTCTTACCCTTCAACATATAATTCTTTGGTTGTGCTTCCAGAAATGCATATACCAGATTATTTATCACAGACAGTTTTTCTACTAAATCCTTATTGTATGCTATCTCTTTATTAACAGTACTACCTTTTATGCTTCCAGGTATCGGATAGGCTTTGTTGGGATAAGCATGCCTTGTATAAACTCCCCAATTTTTCCAATATGCTGAAATAGTTGCCTCTTCTTGCTTGTTTGCACTAATTATATCGGAGAGTTTTTGAATTAAAGAAATGTTCGGGTTTGCCTTTGGGCTTATATCTCCTTCGACTGTCCAGAACATATATTGATTGATTGACTTCACATTGGCATAATTTGCTAAAGTCTCAACATTGTCAGGTGAAAAATACGAGATGAAAATGTTTTGATTGGCAGTTGATGTGTAGTATTGAATGTTGATCGTCTCGCATTGTTGCGATGAATCATTCTGACAATCATGGGTGTAGTTCATTACATCTTGAGGTGTTAATATATAATTGAAGGTTTTCTTTTTAGAATCCTTGATGAAATAACAAATCAGTTTTTCCAGCGCAAAACCTCCACATGATGCAGTTGGAACCAGCTCGTAGTGATAAACCTTGTAGGATACATTTAAACCTCCAATATCACCTGTACCGGGTATGGAAACCTCATATTCTTGGTAGGGAAAGCCGTCTGCCTGAGTTCCACAATTAGTCAGAAATGCTTCATCAGCTTCTGTATATACATCAAGAGTGTTACCGGCAGCAACTGATATACTCGTCTTAAGTTTCTGTTTTCCAGTCTGAACTTGGGAACCACTATCATTCTCAATGGAATATGATTCTCCATTGGTATAAAAGCATCCATGTGGGTCGTTTGTTGGAGTAACTGTTATCGTTTTCTCTGTTTCGTTGTTGAATCGTACGTGAAAACCTTGTCCTGCATATGCCTGCTGAAGGGGCAACAGTAAAAAGAATATGTAACATAAGAGAATTCTGTTTTTAAGTCTCATTTTTTACTCCTTGGTGTTTTAAAACTCAGTTTTCATAAAACTTTTAAAATTACCAGTTAAACATAATGATTTCAGGGAGCATCGTTTGAGAAAAACCGCATCTAAAGTCAACTCATTTCACTCCATTTTGAGCTATTTCAACTATGAGACCGAATGAGGAAATACCGTAACACCCATATTAATTGGGATGCGTCTCCTTTGAAACAACGATCTTGTGGCTTTGTGATAATTAGGTATTGTACTGCATACTATTTTTGCTTCCAACTCCAGCTTAAAAAAACATCGCTTTTATTTTGGCCCTTCCCAGCATGGATGATCACCATGATTTTTCCAGGTTTTGGCATAACTGAAAATTATCATATATAACTATTTCAGTTTAATCAAATAATTTTATTGTCTTTTTATTTCTTTAATGCAAATCTTCACTGGTTTTATTTTGTTAGGTCACTGTCGAAGTCTTTTGTTTCCCCCCCCTGCTACACCGGTGCACCTACAGGTAGTGTTTTTTAAAAAGCTGCCCATCAGTTTTAAAAACTCCTATTTAAAAAGGAAACGTTCAAGCTGTCGAATGTGTTAGCAAGCCGATTGATCCAAAATCAGCCATGCTTCTTTACCGAGACGTTGTGTCAAAAAACGTGGAAAAGCTGGGAGTAACATACAGTAAGTATTCCAAGGGAGCTGCGAAATTCTTCGGTGAAACATAGCCGGTCCTTGATTTGATAAAGCAATCAGTGCGGGACAGATTGCACAAACCGCTTGTGAAGGGCACAAGCTGCTGGATATCACATTCGATGAAATGGACCGATTGGAAGTAAGGTGCAAACATGCGGGTGCGCCGTGGAATCACATTGGTCAACCCGGTTGATTTGCCAGAAGAGGTTCAAGGAATCATTGTTAGCTATTACATAATGTCCCACGGCGATTGATTTGGATGTTCAGCTTTTTCATGCGGTAACGCAGTGTGTTGGGGTGAAGTTTCAGAATTTCGGCTGCTCCGCCGCTACCAGCAATTCGACCGTTGGTTTGATTTAAGATATTCAAAATATGATTTCGTTCGTTGTCCTGGTGCGAGATGTTTAGGGAAACAGGGAGAGTTACTGGTGAATCAAATTCGATTGTTGGCGGTAAAAAGCAATCACCCTTGCTTAGAATGGTTCCTCTTTCAACATAGTTTTCCAATTCACGGACGTTTCCAGGCCAGTCATATGTTTTCATTTTTTGAATCACTTCAGTGGGTATTGAGGTAATCTCCTTGTTTAGTTTTTTGGTGTAAATGTTTAAAAAATGATGTGCCAACAAGGGAATATCTTCTTTCCTTTCACGCAACGGCGGAACATGAATGGGGAAAATATTAAGCCGGTAATATAGATCCATGCGAAACCGTCCTGATTTTATTTCCTGGTGAAGGTCTTTGTTAGTGGCTGCCATTAAACGAAAATTGGATAATATGGTTTGACGGCCACCAACCCTTTCAAATTCTTTGGTTTGCAACACTCGAAGAAGTCGAAGCTGGGTGGCTTGAGAAATGTCCCCAATTTCATCCAGAAAAAGCGTCCCTTTATCTGCCAGCTCGAATCTGCCGATTCTTTGATCAATGGCACCGGTAAACGCTCCTTTTTCATGCCCAAACAACTCACTGGAAACCAGGTTTTCAGTAAGAGCGCTACAGTTGACTCGAATAAAAGGGCCGTGTTTACGAGTACTGTTGTTGTGTATGGCTCTCGCCACCAACTCTTTTCCGACACCGGTTTCACCCAGGATTAGTACGGCTGAGTCTGTGCTGGCAACTGAATCGATATGAGAAAAGACAGATTTGATTGCCGGACTTCGCCCAACAATATCTTCAAAATGCAACTCTTCTACAAACTGTTCCTTCAGGTACTGCTTCTCTTCTTTTTCTTTTTGATATTGCTCCTGTAATGTCTGATATGCATGGGCATTATCCAAAGCAATAGCTGCCTGAGCGGCGAAATACTTCAAGGTTTCCAGATCAGGTGATCGGAAAGTGTTCCGGTATATTCGGTTATCATTGTACAGTACTCCAATTATTCGGTTTCTCAGAGACATTGGGATGCATACGATCGAACTAAGGGAGCACTCTCGGGACATTTTTCCCGGAGAAGGCTCAAAATGCCGTATTTGTTCCGTACCTGACTTCACGGTTTCTTCAATCAACTTCATCGACTCAGAAAAATCGTCTGCAAATATGTCTTCATTACCAAGATTTTTGGCGGCCCTTAATCGAAGCTGTCCTGTTGAATCATCTATCAGGAAAATGGCACCTCGTTCAGCGCCAATGATTCGATTGACAGTTGAAACAATGCGATTAACCAAATCTCTGGGTTCTCGAATATTGGCTAACTCCTGTCCGAGGGACAGAATCTCTTTGAGGAGTCCTTTTTCAGAGTCATGGTATTGAATCAGACTGCGGAAATCGTCTGGAACCAATTCCCTGTCAAGTGAATATAGATGTCGAACAGCTGGTGTTGCCAATTCAATGGCCTGCTCTTGCTCTCCCATTTGAATCAGCGTTCTTGCCAGTTCCAACCTGGCATTTTCAAGACCGATCCGGTGCCCGGATAACTCCAAATAGTTAATAGCTTGTTGGAATTTATCCACTATTTTATCTTGTGAATAGCCATGGCCTTTATGTAATAAAGCCTGATAATAGTAAGCCATTCCTTTCATATATACATTCTGTGAATCTAATGCTCTCTGGATTTCAGTATCCAATGAAAGTCCATTACTACTGAAACCATTGCTTTCTTCCATTTTCCAACAGATCTCCATAAGCAATGGAAAAGGAGCTGCAAAAATCTGATGTTTCAGGCTCAACTTCTGATAATCATCCAAAGCTTCCTGAGCTTTTTTCTTTTCACCGATGTGAAGATAAGCATGAGCAAGTCCAAGAATAACGAGCACCTGTGTAAATGAGTTATGCCCTGCAACAGCTCCTTCCAGTGCCTCCTGATAAAAAGGTATTGCTTCTTCAAATCGTTTAAGGTCTACCAGGAAAAGGGCCAAAACGGATGTAGCATGGCTTGCAATATTGAGATTTCCGGCCTCACGACTGCGGCGGCGAATGACGTCCATCATGCCAATGCCTTGGAATATCTGGCCATAATTACCCAAACAAGCACCAATGGTTAAATTGGCTAAAAGCGAAAATTCAGTCTTAGGCATTTCAGATACGGCGGGAGCAAACTCTTCATAATGGATCACAACATCCTTAAATCGTCCTTGCCAGTACTTAAAAAACATATTGAATACATTTACCGATCTCTTGAATACCGGATCGTCAATACTTTCAGCCAAAGACCATCCAAGATTGAACTGGCGAAATGCTTTTTGATGATTGGAAAGTAACCATTCCTGTTTTGCCATATGCATTTTAAGCAAAGCCAGATTTGACTTCAAACCAGATCGTTTAGCCCGCTTGATAGCTGCTTGGATTGTTTTGATCACTTGACTTGAATCTGAGGCAGGAGTTGATATTTTCGAATACTGAATGGCTGTTTCAGAGTACAGGATATCCGCTTCTTTTCCTTCCATTCCACTTAAATCCTGGAAGGCCTTGCGATAAAACTTTTGTGCATCTTCAAACCGATACTCTTTTCGAGATCTGTTTCCCACTTCTATTAAATAGCGACATCCATCCAGATCGTTTTCAACATGTAACAAGTGCTCACCCAATTGTTGGTCAGTTTTTTCTACTGAAGGCATTTCTCTGGATATAATCTCTGCTGCTTGTTGGTGAAATCGGGCTTGATCTTTTTTGGGAACCGTCTTCCAAATTTTTTCCCTTACACTACTATCTTCAAATATGAAAACACCATCTTTTTTGCTTGATAGCCAGCCACTCCGCACCCCTTCGTTGAGAGCTGACAATATGGTGGACGCTTTGGCACCTACCAACTCTTGCAGCCAATCGATTGAAAATTCGCTATTGAAAACAGCAGCTAAAGCAAGGATCTCTGATGTCTGTGTAGGGGGGTCAAATGAGGTTGTTTGTTGCTTAAAAGCCATATGAGGACTACCTGAGAATAGGGTTAATCTGCTTTCATTCAACATAGAAAGGAAAGAGTATAAACGTCAAGCCAGATATACCAATATTAGTAATTATACTAAATACCGTTGTTGCGCGGGTGAAAAAAGCTGTCTTTCCATTCTAAATAGTTAATCAAATTAATGTTATACATATTTGGTATATATTTCGCAGAAGGCATATTACTTTTTTAGAGTTCAATCGATCATAGTTGAGATAAACACACTGTCTAAAGTTGTCACAATCCTGCTGGATGAATTGATTCAGCTGTTTGTGGGCAAGACTGAAATTTCATGAGAGTTGGTTCTCTGGTTACTCGCATAAAAATACAGGAAACGTATCAAGTTGCCTTAATCTAAAAAAAGCAAAAAACTATGGAAAAGATATGGATGAAGAGCTGGCCGGATGGGATGCCCAAAAAACTGGAGTTTGAATACGGAGTTAAACCTATCCATGAATATTTAAGAATTCGAGCGAAGGAACAACCGACAAAACCGGCCATTATTTTTTATGGTCAAGAGATCACCTATCAGGAGTTGGATGAAGCATCAGACCGATTTGCAGCATATTTATCGTCCAAAGACATTAAAAAAGGCGATCGTGTTGGAATTATGATGCTAAACTGCCCCCAATATGCCATTGCCCATTTTGGTATCCAGAAAATTGGTGGAATTGTGTGCCCCTGCTCCCCATTGTTTAAAGAGATGGAATTGGAATATGAGCTCAATGATGCCGGGATTGAATTGCTGGTTGTACTTGATTTGTTCGCCCCCATTGTCACCAAGGTTCGGAATTCGACTTCCTTGCGGTCGGTAGTAGTGACAAATCTTAACGATTTTCTGCCCGCAAAGCCTACTTTACCGCTTATCGAACATATGCAGGTTCCTAAAAACAAAATTCCCGGGACCGATGATTTGATGGAAATTCTATCATTGCCTGCTGATCCGATATCAATGGATATCGATGTGGAAAACGATATCGGCCTGTTTCAGTACACCGGAGGTACTACTGGGCTCCCAAAAGGGTGCATGCTATCCTATTATGCAGCATTATTTAAAAGCACCTCAGTATGTAAAATTGGCGGCATTCAAAATGACACAATATGCCTGGTTACCATGCCTATATTTCACATTGCCGGTATGCTGGCAGGACTCAACAGCTGTATAATGGCTGGTGCAACACAGATATTGCTGGCAATGTTTGATGCTAAAACTACTATGCAGGCAATTACAAAATACAAAGCAGATTTCTGGTACAGTGCTGTTCCCATGAATGTCGCAATTATGCAGGATCCGGATTTGGAAAAAGCAGATCTGTCCTCTCTTAAAACCTGTATGACATCATCATTTGGGATTCAATTGACCGAAGAGATTTCAAACCAATGGAAAAATGTGACCCAGGGTGGTTTGTTAATCGAGGGGGCTTATGGACTCAGTGAAACTCATACGGCAGATACATTTCTGCCAAAACATAAAATAAAGTATGGCAGCTGCGGAATTCCCGGTTTTGAAGAAGAATTTAAAATTGTGGACATCAATGATAAATCCAATGAACTTCCTGTTGGGAAAGAGGGAGAGATTGTATTAAGAAATCCTGGAGTTTTTAGAGGATACTGGAACAGACCAGCGGAAACAGCCGCGACGCTGATTGATGGTTGGGTGTATACAGGTGATATAGGCAGGTTTGACGAAGATGGTTATTTGTATCTTCTGGGCAGGGTAAAAGAGATGATCAAAGTATCCGGTTTTTCTGTATACCCGGAAGAGGTTGAATTGTTTCTAAATAAACACCCGGCTGTGGACCAATCTGCTGTAATCGGTGTTCCGGATGCTCAAAAAGGAGAAGTTGTCAAAGCGTATATTGTGCTTACTCCGAATCAAACTGTCGATGAAGATGACATTAAAAACTGGGCCAAGTCCAAAATGTCTTCATATAAATGTCCGGCACACATTGAGTTTCGTAATTCGTTACCAACTTTAGCCACAGGTAAACTATTGAGACGTGTGTTACAGGACGAAGCAAAAAATTAGTAACAAAAATAAACCACGGTTACTGAACAATTTGCTGAATCCAGATCAGAAAAAAAAGTCAGACTATCGTATTCAGTTTTCCAATTGGTTGCGATAAAGAGCTTAACTTAAGATTAATACAACAATACTAACTAAACAGGTGCCGCCGGATTAAGGTATACCTGTGTTTTTAGAAAAGTTTGTTTCCAGACAAACCAGTCTGAATTAAAAAACGAATATTTGTGAGGAAAGAGCATTATGAATCAGATTCTGTCCCCAATGCCGGGTAAGATTTCAAAAGTAAACGTCAAAGTCGGTGATAAAGTTGATTATCACACGGAAGTGCTCATTCATGAAGCGATGAAAATGGAAAACTCCATTATCGCCGGCTGCGACGGAACTGTTAATGAGATCTTGGTTAATGAAGGGGATTCGGTAGAAGCTAGTCAACCCTTGATAACAGTGGTTTAATCTGTTCCTGGGAAATGGGGATCACAAATTCGCTTTACTTGTTGTTGCCGTGCAATGTTATCAACCTGATAGTTGGCAACTCTAAATCCCCGACAACCAATAAGTTTTTTCATTTGGGCGACATTGCCAATAATATTTTATAATCAATAGAAACAAAGTATGACGTTGAATAATTTACAGAATTTTGACGAACTCAATCATCGGAAAGAAAAAGCGTTAAGGATGGGCGGTCCGCACAAGATAGAAGCTCAGCATCAAAAGGGTTTTTATACTGCCAGGGAACGTATCTTGCGGCTCGTCGATTCGGAATCCTTTTTTGAAATTGGAATGCTGACCCATTCCGATGTTCCTGGTATGGAGGCCAAAACCCCAGCCGATGGAAAGATCAGTGGTTTTGGTGAGATTGATGGCCGGAAAGTCGGCCTTTCGGCGAACGACGCAACGGTACTTGCAGGCAGCGGAGGTCGTATCGGCCACAAAAAGGCTTTTCGTGTTATGCAGGCGGCCATCAAAAAAGGTTTCCCGTTTATTAATATAGGGGAAGCCGGTGGCGCCAGAATACCGGATATTCAGGGCTCTGATGGAATGAGCTCTATGACGGTCACAAACAAGCTTGCTGGTCGAATGCGGCGTGTTCCAATGGTAGCAACCATAATGGGCGAGTGTTTTGGAGATCCATCCTGGATGGCTGCTTTGGCTGACTTTGTGGTGCAGGTGAAAGGATCTTGTATGGCAGTTTCCGGTCCCCGCGTGTTGGAAATTGCTACTAATGAGAAGATTACCAACGAAGAGTTGGGTGGATGGAAATTACATGCTGAAGTTACAGGACAGATTGACCGAATGGCCGAAAATGAAGATGACTGTTTCCGTCTGGTAAAGGAGTTTTTATCCTATCTGCCAAACAATTCCGACGAATTGCCACCGGTCGTTCCAGAGCAAGAGAATCCTGACGTCAGGCAGAAGAATCTCTTGAATATTTTACCTGAACGAACCAATCAATCCTATGACATGACACGAATTATCCGGACAATTGTGGATGATGAACGGATTTTTGAGTTGAAGCCGGATTTTGACCCCAGTGTCATTACTTGCCTGGCAAGAATGGAAGGACAGACCATTGGTATTATTGCCAATCAGCCTTCACGATATGCGGGTGCTATGGGACCGGATGGTTGCGACAAATGTACAAGTTTTATCTGCCTGTGCGATTCATTCAATATTCCGTTAGTGTTTCTTCACGACACTCCCGGTTTTTTTGTTGGTAAAGCAGCGGAACACAAGAGAATGCCAGGTAAGATCATGACATTCATACAGGCTTTGTCATTGGCAACCGTACCCAAAATATCAATCATTATTCGAAAATCGTACGGCATGGCTAACTGCAATATGTGTGGCGCCAATATGGGAGCTGATTTTCTGTTCGCCTGGCCCAGTGCTGATATTGGCTTTATGGGACCTGAAGTTGCAGTAAATGTGATGTATGCTCCAAAAATTGCTGCTTCAGATAATCCACAACAATTGAAAGAGATGGCAATTAATGAGCTAAAACAGGCAGGTGCTCCCTGGAGAGCTGCCGGACTTGCTTATCTGGATGATGTAATCCACCCAACGGAAACTCGAAGCATCATTCTAAAGTCACTACATTTGGCAAGAGGAAAAAATCAGGGAAGAAGTGAACGTTTATTGGCCGGTTGGCCTACTGTTTTTTAATAAAGGACATTTAAGCTTAAGCCTAGTTTATTACTGAATGGTAGATACTGAATTCAGTATCCAGACAAAAAA
This sequence comes from bacterium, assembly GCA_041556995.1. GTDB lineage: Bacteria > SAR324 > SAR324 > XYD2-FULL-50-16 > XYD2-FULL-50-16 > JAHJTV01. The sequence goes on from JBFFHJ010000026.1 coordinate 11,184, forward strand.
AGTAAATCCGATATTCATTTATTATAAAAGAACAGATTAAGGAGAAAGAATGAACAAAAAACTGAAAATTGAAAGTACTCTGCGAACCAAGGAAGAGTACGTTAATCGGCTGAAAAGCATGAATCGAAACCTGTTTCATGACGGTCATAAAATCGATCGGGACGATGAATTACAGCAGCCCGCGTTATCAGTGATGGGAGAGACATTTGATGCTGCCCTGAATCCTGAGACATCAGAGCTTTGTACGGCCGTTTCCCACATCACGGGTAAACGAATCAACCGTTTTTGCCATGTTCATCAAAGTACTAACGATCTTCATTGCAAACAAGACATGAATCGAGCATTGTGCCGTAATGTTGGTGGTTGTATTCAACGCTGTATGGGAGTGGATGCTCTGAATGCCATAAACGCAGTCTCATTCGAGGCGGATAAACTCAATGAATGGAAAACCGAGTATCATAAGAATTTCCTCAGCTGGCTGGAGGATTTTCAAAACAACGATCTGGTAGGTTGTTGCGCCCAAACAGATGTCAAAGGAGAACGGCTTAAACGTCCGGCACAACAGACCGATCCTGATGCATATCTGCATGTGGTGGAGAAACGAAATGACGGTATTGTGGTTCGCGGGTGCAAAGTTCATATCTCCGAAGCATCAATAGCCGATGAAATCATTGTAGTTCCCACTCGGGCTTTGATGCCGGATGAAAAGGAATATGCAATCTCTTTTGCCATCCCGGCCGATTACGACGGAGTCAAACAGGTGGTTTCCATTCATAACTTTAGACCTCGAAAACACATCAAGCGGGGTATAGACCCGGGATATACAGATTCATATGTTATTTTTGACGATGTACTCATTCCCTGGGAAAGAGTGTTTTTGTGTGGTGAAACTGATCATGGAGGGATCTGCGCTTTACTTTTTGCTTTGTTTCATCGACACAGTTATTCTGGCTGTAAGCCTGCTATCGGTGACGTTATTCTTGGGATGGCTGCTTTGGCGGCTGACCACAACGGGATTGGAAAAAGTTCTCATGTGCGAGCTTTATTAGCAGAAATCATTAAAGTAACCGAACTTGGGTATGCAGCAGGCTATACATCCTCTGCGATGGGTAAACCCGAAGTTTATATTCCGAAACTTGGGCAGGTGCCTTACGGTCCCGGGGGTTATATTCCCAATTCTATTTATGCCAATGTTGGTCGATGTCTTACCGGAGAAGCCGTTTTTCATGAGCAGGAGATCCTCTGTGAAATCGCTGGCGGTATACCGGCCACTTTTCCATATGAAGGCGATTTAATTGACAAAGAGCTAAAACCGCTGTTAGACAAGTATTTGAAGCGCAATCCGAAAATTCCTATTGAAGATCAGATCAAGTTCTGGCTCTATTATGGCGATATGACGTGTTCGGGATATGCTGGAATTCTGAACTACGGCAATTATCACGGCGGAGGATCTCCGATTATGGAGCAGATAGCTATTACGTCGCAATACGATATTGCTGAACGTAAGAATCTAATCAGAAAACTCTCGGGAATGACGGAAGAATAGTGGAAATCTATAAAAATCAGAATAGTACGGATCCAATACTCTCTGGATTAGAAAATGAAGAGCAACTGATGGAAGAGATGAGGATCGTTTACCTGGAAACCAAGAATTTTTTAAAAAACTACTTTCGAGGTGAAGATTTTAAAGATTTTCTAAACTGCCTTCAAGAGGCACTCTTAAAACAGCGACCATAGGCGCTTTATCAATCGAGGAAACCTATGGGCTTAGTAAACAGACTGTACCACAATTGAGAAACCGGCATATTTCGCAAGCTTTGAATATAATGTCATTCCAAGCTTGCAGATTGTGTCGTAATTGTCTTTTCGGTTGAAAGTGAACCCATCACCAACTCCTTGATCCACCCCATTATCACCCAAGTTATTGACTTAATAAAAAAACTGCACCCATGGTTGGGGGGATCAAGCTGTGTAAATCCTATAACAAGACCTATAAACCCGCACTATCATTAGATTTCTGCTAATTTTTGAATTCAAATTCATAAAAAAAGGAGAAAAATCCATGGCAACCAAAAATGTGAACACAGTTACAGGTACGATATCATCTGATGAATTAGGCCCAACCCTCATGCATGAGCACATCGTTTTCGGTTATCCCGGTTGGGAGGGAGATCAAACGATTGCACCCTTTGATAAAAAAGCCATTGTAGAAACAACGATTCCTGTTTTCAATCAGTTGAAGGAGATGGGGCTAAAAAGTTATGTCGATGCCACAGCAAACGATGGTGGACGATGCCCGGAAGTATATCAGGAAATATCGGAAAAAACCGGTATTCATGTAATTTGTTCCACCGGTTACTATTATGAAGGTGAAGGCTCTTCCGCCTATTGGAAGTTTCGCGGTACATTGGGAGACATCAGCCAGGAACTCTATGAGCTTTTTTTAAAAGAAATCACGGTTGGAATCCGTGATACTGGAATTAAAGCCGGAGTCATTAAAATCGGTTCCAGTAAAGATGAGATCACGGATTATGAAAAGATCGTTTTTAAAACTGCCGCCAAAGTTCAAAAAGAAACGGGTGTTCCAATAATCACCCATACCCAGGAAGGCACCTGTGGGCCGGATCAGGCAAAGTTTTTGATTGATGCGGGAGCTGATCCCAAACGGATACAAATCGGTCATATGAGCGATAATCTGGATCTGGATTATCAGCGCCAGACATTGGAAAACGGTGTGTATGTCTCATGGGATAGAATGGGCTTGCAAGGCTTGGTGGGATGCCCCATGGATGAGCAACGATACTCGGTTATCGTTGAGTTGATTAAGCAGGGCTATGCTGATCGTCTGATGATTTCCCATGATTTCATTATTAATTGGCTGGGTAGGCCTTTAAATATCCCAGAAGATTATTTGCCACTGATTGCCAACTGGAACCCTGCTCATCTCTTTCAAAATATTATTCCAACCCTAAAAAACAATGGTGTGACGGATGATCAAATCCAAACCATCATCCAAGAAAACCCAAAGCGTTTATTCGAAGGAGTATAGGTCTTTACTAAAATAACTGGAATTGCTTCAAAACGGGTTCAATCCCTTCGAATCAATTTGTTAATCTAACAAGGAGACTCTATATGTCAGCACCAGGAAAAAGAAAAAAAATCCCAATAATGCCGATTGAAAAATTGGAATTTTTAAAAGAGAAACAAACAGATTTCAAGAGCGTTGCTGAAATGATTGTCGTCCGGGCTCAAGAGATTCCCGACCACCCACATGTTCTTTATTACGATCGGGTGATCACTTATTCTCAAACCAATGATAAAGCCAACCGTGTGGCTAATTTCCTGAAGAAACAGGGTATTCAAAAAGGTGATATCGTTTCGTTATTGATAATGAATTCCCCGGAAATTTATGATTGTATGTTTGGAGTCCAAAAAATTGGAGCCGTGGCCGGATCCATTAATTTTGCTTTAAAGGGACCGGAAATCGCCTATGTACTGGACGATTCCAAACCGAAGGTTGTGTTTGTCGGAAGTGAGTTCATGGATGAATTTGCAAAAGGATATCATGCTGCTTCCCATCATCCCATGGTAGTGGAAATCAAAACGGAAACACAACACCAGCAAACCCTGGCAGAAACTACACTCGATGAGATCATGCAAGTTTATCCGACTGATGAAGCACTCGTTTCTCAACAACCGGATGACCCGTTTCTACTTTTATATTCTTCCGGAACAACCGGTAGACCCAAGGGAATACTCCTCTCGAACCAGGGACAGCTTTCAATATGCCGTGATATGACCCAATTTGGACTGGTCCAGGGAAATGATATCATGCTGATCCTGTTGCCCATGTTCCATATCAATCCGATTAGTGTCTGGACATATCCAATGACGTTTTGCGGGCAAACACTTTGTATTCGAAAAGCCTTTTCTCCCAAGGATTTCTGGCCTGCAATTATTGAAAACGGGGTTACAATTCTCATGGGTGTACCGGCAATGTATAACTATGTTTATTACTCCATTGATCCGTTAAGCATCGATCGGTCAAGGCTGAAGCTTAATTGGGCCTTCTGTGGTTCAGCCCCGTTGTCAGTTGATCTAATTCATGGTTTTAAAGAAAAATTTGGAGTGGATATTATTGAAGGATACGGACTCACTGAAGGCACCGGTGTTTCAACCGCCAACCCACCGTTGGGAAAGCGAAAAATAGGCTCAGTCGGATTGCCGTTATGGGAACAACAGGCTGAAATTATGGACGATCGTCTTAATCCAATGCCTATCGGAGAACGAGGAGAAATCTGCATTAAGGGAGATGCCAATATGCTGTCGTATCTGAATAAACCGGAAGCCACCTCTGAAACCTTGCAGGATGGTTGGTTGCGGACAGGGGATATCGGATATATGGATGACGAGGGATATTTCTTTATCGTTGACCGCAAAAAAGACATGATTAACAGAGGAGGTGAAAATATTTACCCCAGTGAAATTGAAGCGGTTCTAGTAAGCCATCCGGACATAGTAGCCGTCGCTGTTATCGGTGTTCCTGACGAAGCGTTGGGTGAAAGGGTCAAAGCTGTTCTGGAAATCTCAAGTCCGGGAATCCTCACCGAAGATGATGTTAAAGCTTATCTTAGTGATAAACTGGCTAACTATAAAATCCCGGAATTTGTTGAGTTTATGGAACAGATCCCCCGGAATCCAACGGGTAAGATTCTAAAAAAAGACTTGAGATAATTTTTAGCTATATTGTCGACTTCACGGCCATGTCTTCCAAACGATTACTTTTTCATATCATCAAGATACCGAATAATGGAATTGATCGCTAAATCAAGGCTGGCCGCTGATTTATCCATCCCGTAAATAACAGAAGCGCCGAGAATTCCGGCAAAAATAATCTCAGTCATTTCATCTGCGTCAACATCGTCTTTTAATTCACCCACCTCCATTCCTTGGTTCAAAAATCGTTTAATCATTGATTTGAGGCCATCAAAACCTTTGCTGATTTCTTTGTTGAGATGAGGAAGTATATCATTTAATTCCACAGACAAGGTGATAAAAACACAACCGCCGGGAAAATTCTCAGAATCCTTCAGGTATCTATCTCGAAAATTCTCCAACAGTTTTTTTATTTTACCGACCGGGCTTTCTATCTTATTCAATCCTTCCAGATTTTTTTCCCGCCAGATCTCACGTGCCTTTTTTAATACCTGGTGAAACAGATCCTCCTTACTGGCAAAATGATTGTAAAACCCACCTTTAGAAGATTTGGAGGCAGCTAAAATATCATGCAGGGATGCACTGGAAAAACCTTTTAATGAAAATAGCTTTAAGGTTTCAATGATAATCCTGTCTTTTAAGCTCATTGGACACTCGATATGTTAAAGAAAAAGAGACAGACCTGTCGGTCGTTTACGATTACTATTTTAAAATTGTCAAAAAAATTGTCAATATTTTTTTTTGGATAATTTAATCCATCCCCTTTTTCATTCATTGAGTTTCTTTTTCAGCGTAATCATCCGTTTTCTGAACAAGGGTTGATATACAAACCAGAATACTGCCAACCATAAAAATAGGATAACCGTAAAATAACGACTATCGGAAAAAAAAAGCCTTATGCCGTAAAGGCCCAAAAAAACAGCAGCCATACCGAACAGCGTGAACGGGATTCCTGCCTTCAATAACAGGGCAATGTTTTTTCTGGTTTCCTGTTTTACCATAAGCCATCCTTATCTTGTTGTACAAAAAACCTTGGAAGGGGATATAAAATCCAATGTCATTCTGAATGGAGCCTAAGACGACATGAAGAATCTACGTGACTTCAATGAGTTCTCTCTTTTCTAAAACAGCAAAGTTTGCTGCATGGAACTCACCATGCTGTTAAGTAACGTCTAACGCATATGATCTGAGAGATCCTTCGTCGACCGAAGCCGCAAGTTTTGCTTCTTATCCTCAGGATGACAGGTGGCAGAGCCTAACTTAATAAAAATGACATTGGAATAAAGCCCCTTCCATATCCATTAAACACTTATGCGTTGGCAGCTTCTTCTCCTGATTTATATTCCAGGCTAAAAAAGAGAATGGTTCCGATAATCAGTGCGAGAGTCGGCCCCGACCAAAAGGGATTTCCCCATAGTTTTATATAATTTGCAGTTACCAGTACGGTCCCCATCACTCCGGCAACACCTCGTTGCACATTGGTTTTACACATGGCAAATGCAATATATACACAAAGATAACCCTGAATGAGAAGCGTTAAACCAAAACCAATCATTTTTGCCGGTAGAATGACCTGAACCCAGGGATGAAACACCATGGCAATACTCATTCCCCAGAATATAGAAGTTGCACCTCCCCAATAAGAGGGTTCCTGATCTGAAGTGGCATGTTTATATCGATTGGCCACCAGTGCCTGTCCACCTGTCCACTGTGGGCCGCAGAGCGGAAGATAGGGCATAAAAATTCCCAGCACAATATTCCGAATAGCAGTAATGATATGATTTCGTGACACACTGAAGGGAACTTTTTCATCAGGTCGTGCTTTGCTTGAGTCCTCCATCAACGCTTCCAAAACAATAATGTCACCGAATGCCAAAACATAGGCCACAATAGCTAGTGAAATAGCCGCCAGCCACATGGAAGCCGAAGGCATACCAAGTCCGATCATACTGAAGTTTTTCATCATTTCACCCACTGGCGCTTGAATAAATAAATGATCAAATACTCCCGTGGGCGGCGGAATTTCTCCAGATATCAATCCGACAATATAACCGATGACAAAACCAGGTGCGATACCGAATCCGGCTATCCAGGCAAACCAGCCGTACTTGACACGGAACTCCATTGCCCGATAGGAAAACAAAATAAAAAAACTCAAAAAACCGGCTAAAAGAAATGCAATAGGCATTTTGCCGATAAACGGCTGACTGGGATTAAATACGCGCATCAATGACGCGATGCCAGCTCCAAGTAAAATTCCCGCCCGCATGGAAATTGGAAAATGTTTAATAATTTTCCGAGTTATCCCGGTGATGCCTAAAATCAAAAAGATCAGTCCTACCAACACCTGTAGGGCAATTAAAGCTTTTATTCGATCCGGTCCGGCGTCGAAACCGGTAAGGTAGGATATATACAGTGGAATGCCAGCAGTAATCCAGCCAGCCACTGACGGATCACCAAACGACGTATGAAGCAGGTATAAAAAATTGTTGATTACGACCATCAATACCGCTACTTCAATGGGGATGCCCAGAAATTTTATCATAGCAGCCGTGATCCCCAGTGGTACGCAACTCAGAATAGCCCCCTGAATAAAATCCTGATACTCGATCCGATAATGCACAAAAGGGATTCGAAGCATCAGGTTTCCACCGGTATACGGCTGTACCTTACCTTCGATTTGTTCAATTGACATAACAAAGGCTCCTTTTTAAGGATTAAAAGTTAGAAAAATGATAAACCATCAATAATCAAGTTTTATTTTTACTTAATCGTTCGATTTATTTCGTTCATCTCTCACACGAATTGCCTTGTGCGTCGCTCTTTGCAGGCTCTTGGGTTCAAGCACCTTCAATTTTGGTTTAATGCCCACAATCTTGAAACATTCAGACTGAAATGCACTCAATAATTGCTCAAAATTAATATCTGCCCCCTCCTTTCTTTCGACTTCAACAGTCAAAACTGCCATATGTTTTTCTTCAGTTATCACACACACATATTCCCCGCTGAGCTGGTCGAATTTTCTCACAATCATTTCAACATCACTGGGGAACACATTAACCCCTCGAATAATCATCATATCGTCCAAACGTCCATGGATACCATGCAATCTAAGATGTGTCCTGCCACAGGCACAACGATCAGTGGTATAGGAAACGATATCGTTGGTACGAAAACGAATCAGGGGACGAGCCACTTTTTTCAATGAGGTAAGTACCAATTCCCCTCGTTCTCCCTCGGGGACTTCTTCCCCGGTTTCAGGATCGATCACTTCTATATATATATGATCCTCTCCCCAGTGAAGCCCGTCTTTTTCCTTACACATGGCGGCACAAGCACCAAAGATGTCCGATAATCCATAATAATCATACACATCTGCGTTCCAGAACTCCTCGATATTCCGCTTTGTTTCAGGAATTGATCCGCCCGGTTCACCAGCCACAAAAATCTTATTGACAGCAAGTTCCGCCGGATCCATACCGTTCTCTTTGGCTGTTTCCCCGAGAAACCATGCATAAGAAGGCGTTGTCCAGGTTACAGTGGCTTTCCAGGTTTCAAGAATAGACAACAGTTTTTCAGAAGCAATGGCACCGGCCCAAACAGTCAGGGCACCCAGTTTCATAGCCCCGATTACATTGGGTCCTCCAACAAACAGGGTAAAATTCAGAGCATGACAATATCGGTCATAGGGTCTCATTCCCGATGCCCAAAACAATCGAGCCTGAAAATCCTGAAAATCTTCGAAGTCATTTTTTGTAAAAGGGGATGCTGTCGGCACACCGGTGGAACCACTGGATGCACTGAGAAAGACAAAATCCTCTTCCGGCGTACAAATTAAATCTCCAAAATCAGGTTTGGCCTGTTGACGACTTCTAATATCTTTTTTATCAAGCGTGGGAAACCTTTTTAAATCATCCAGACTCTTCAAATCCGAAGGTTTCACCCCGGCTTCGTTAAAAGAGTTTTGATAATAAGGCGATTTGGAATATGCCAACTCGACCATGTTCCGCATGGAATGGAACTGCATCTCTTTTAGCTTGTCTCTGGACATGGTTTCAATTTCCTCATTCCAGTATTCACGGTATGTGCTCATAACTTGCTTCCTCTCTTTCATCAGATTGTTGGAGATAAGCCGGTTTTTTATTGTGGTTTTCGAATTTAAGGGATCGTTAAAAATAACTGCACATAGTCTATTTGCCAAAGTCACAAAAACACTGGACATTTTGCATACTGAATGTGAATTAATGTTTGAGCCGACCCTAACTTCGGACCAAACCTGACAACGTGAATAATAAAAAACTCGGTACTTGATTTGACTTAACCTAAAAAACTTTCATATGTTAGGAGGTTTTATACAATGTCATCATAAACCAAATATTACTTTTTTTTCGGCTCAGATATTTCCTCCTCTATGTTCATGATTTTTCTGGCATAATCTGCATACTCTTCGATGGGGGTTAATGACCTGACCACTAGTTTTGCACCGTCAGGCGATCCTCCACCGTGCATACAACCAGGCACACCGGAACCAATAGTTAACCACTCAGCCAGACGTGCAGCTTTGAAACGTGATGTGGATGAACAAGCCCCGGCTTTCAGGACATTTTGTAATAAATGCCCATACTCCGGATGGTTAAAGTCCTTATAGGAAGGCATACATCCGGTTTCAACAATACCCCCACCGATATCCTGGGTCAGGCGTTTTACTTCGTAGGGTAAGGTTGCCACCATCACCTTGTTGGTATGTGCTGTGATTGAATCAGCAAAATAGGACCCGGAAGGATGTTTAAAACCGAGGGCACAGGCACCGGCCCCCAAACCATAGGTGATCTGGTTGTTGACAGACATATCGACCAGTTTTCCAACAAATGGTTTGACGGAAAGCCCATTGGCCCTGGCCATCAATACCGAAGCCCCAACCATCACATCGCCCTGACCGGTAACACAGGCACCGATACAGGCTCGATAATTAGCAGTAAAATACTGAATCACCTTAGCAGAGTATTTATACTCTCCACACATAAACACACGTTCTCTTGGAACAAAAACATCTTCAAAAATCAAAAACCCCTGCGTGATTCCGGTATCGGGTACTTCCACATCGGCAGTATCCTCCATTTCCCGTCGATCACTGGGTCGGGTGGCTTCAACTATAGTTAAGCCTTCAATATCCCTGGGCACTACACAGGAAATAGCAAATTCTTTTTCCGATTCACCGTAAACACTGCCTGGTAGCAAAAATATCTCTTGAGACGCCGCTGTCCCGCAAATCATTACCTTGGCCCCTCGAATAACAATGCCATCATCCCGAACCTCAGTGACCCGGATATTGGTGTCCGGATTCAACTGTTGCGACGGTTTCAGGCTCCTGTCTCCCTTGGCGTCAGTTAACGCACCAGCTACTGCCAAGCCGTTTTTCTGCGAATGAAGTATCCAGTTTTTAAGCCGCTCCTGATAGTCCGTACCTAACTCCTCGTCCATATCATGCGTTACAGCCCACATTACATTCTGGGCATTCCAGCCCACACAAACACCCCCCGTGCAAGTGCCGGACCGGCGATAATTCTGACGTTTCAATTTCATATTACTGATAAGATCTTCCTGACTCTGCATCATGGAATTCCATCGTAGAATCTTTTCACCGGTAAATTTGGAAGTCGTAGTGTAGATTTCCGCCAGTTCAGGATCATGGGCAGCTTCGAAATTGAGAGCATGACCTTGAACTACTCTTTTGGTAGTAGGATGAGTGGTAACATCCTCAATCCGCTCTCCGAACTTAAAAATATTAGGTCTCAATTTTCGGAGTGATTCCAGATACTCTTCTCGTGTTTTAATTGCCATTTTTACTCCCTTTTTTAAATGTTCCCAAAATGATTCAGTCGATAAAACAACTTTCAGCAACCAGATTCGGTAAAAATTTAGTAGCAATGTCATTCAATTAAGATCGTTTAACTCGATTGATACATACGCTAACTACTCATCCGGCAACCACATAGGGCCGTTTTACCATCTCTCTCTTTTTATTCAGTTTTGGTCCTTTTTTTCTTTAATCTTTTTTATCAATACCGGTAAAAACTCCCGGCAATCATCTACCACTCCACAGTCTACCTGATCAAACACCGGGGATTTTGCGTCATTATTAATGGCCACCATAACTTTTGCTCCCACTATGCCCACCATATGCTGTAATTCGCCTGAAAGCCCAACCCCGATATACAATTCAGGGTTCACCATTTTTCCACTTTGCCCGATCATTGTTTCCAGATCGCTCCACCCTTCATCAACAACTGGTCGGGTGCAACCTAAGGCTGCTTCCAAGGTATCGGCTAATTCAACGATACTGTTCCACCCCTCTGTATCGACTGCACCCGCTCCACCTGCTACAACAATTGAGGCTGATTCCAATGGAACCCCCTTTGATTCTTTACAAAGGATTTCCAAGGTTTTAACCCGGCATTGGATATCATTCGGAACATGAATAGTTTTGATGTCTCCATTCCGTTTGTTATCCAAATCGGGCATGGGAAACACCCCTTTTGCGATGGTAGCCATTTGGGGGCGTTTTTCCGGACAGATAATTGAAATAAGCCCGCCGTAGGCTGGAATACTTTGTTCTAATATACCGTTTTCATCCAACGCCAGATCAATACAATGGGCGGTCAATCCGGTTTCCAACTTTGCAGCCAGCAATGGTGCCAATTCTCTGCCCATACAGGTAGAACCGATCAAAAAGATACTCGGTTGTTGCTCCCTTGCCAATTCAGAAATGATATTAACATATAAATCCGCCTGATACGTCGACAAACAGTGGGATTCTGCTAAATAGACCGTATCAGCTCCAGCTGAAATCAAGTCCGCTGCCAAATGGACTATCGAATCTCCCAGCAGAAACACCTCTGTGGATGCGCCCGATTCATCGGCCAGTTTTTTGGCCTGACCAATGAGCTGAAAAGAAATTGAATCTATTTTCCCATCCCGATGTTCAGCTAAAACCCAAACAGGATTTTTTGATTTTTCCATAAATCATTATCTTTTTTAAATGTGTAATCTCTCGAAAAACAAGAGATTCTATTTTTTACACGAAATTCAAACAATCCCAGCGTCGACTAATTTCTGAAGCAATTGCTCTGCTTTTTCCTCCCGAGAACCGGACAGTATGTCCACCTGTCGCTTGCTTTCAATGGTGGTCATTCGGGTGACAATCGTCGGTGATCCTTTTAATCCGACCATATCTTCACTCAAACTCAAATCACTGATGCCCCACTGGGTAATTTCCTTTTTCTTGGCCTTAATAATACCGGAAAAACTTAAGGCACGCGGATGGTTCAGTTCCCGGCTGACAGTTAAAACAGCTGGCAATTCCACTTGTACCAATCGATAGCCGTCTTCATGTGCTGTTTTAATGGTCCACATCGATGATCGAGCGTCCAGAATATCATGAACCATGGTTACTACCGGAACGTCAAGAAAAACCGCCATTTCAGGCCCCACCCATTCCGTAGCCCCATCACTGCTGGCCATCCCGCATAAAACAACATCAAAGTCACCCATTTTTTGAATACACTTAGCCAATGTAAATGCCGTAGCATAGGCATCGGCCCCGCCAAAAGCCTGATCCGAAAGTAAAACCCCCTTATCGGCTCCCAATGCCAGGCATTCCTTTACAATGTTTCCGGCAGACGGCGGCCCCATACTGACAACAGTAATTTTAGCTCCAACCGTTTCCTTCAGTTGTAATGCTTCTTCCAACGCATTTTTATCCAACTGATTGATAACCATCGGGATATCGCCCCTCATGAGGTTTTTGGTTTTTGGATCTATTTTGATTTCACACGCTTTTTGTGGATCAGGTACCGCTTTTACACATACAATAATTTTTAACATACATTCCATCCTTTTTTGATTTCTTGGATCTCTATCCTGCTGATCCTACCCGACCACTAAGGTATATGGTTATCGTTTAATTAAAACAAGGAGATGACACCACATAAATTAGGGCCGGATATTTGATTCCCTGTTGGTGTTCGATGTTATGACAGAACCCACCGGGCAATGATAACCTTCATGATATCAGATGTACCAGCTGATGGTCCCAAGACAAAAGAATCACGTATATAACGGGTAACAGCAAACTCTTCCATGCAACCATAACCACCATAAATATCAACGGCCATTTTAGCCGCTTTTTGGGCTGCTTCCGTTGTAAAATACTTGGCCACAGCAAATTCATTGGCGGCCGGTTCGCCTTTATCATGAGTGGCTGCGGCTCGATACCCCAATAAACGACCCGCTTCCAGATCAATTTTCATTTCAGCCAGTTTGTTCTGTATCGATTGCAATTTGCTGATGGGCTGACCATAAAGAATTCTCTCATTGGCAAATTTTACGGAAGCTTCCAAACAAGCCGCCTGCAATCCCAAAGCACAACCAACCATACCGCCCCGCCCCACATCACCGATGGCGCTCATGGCAATCCGCATCCCTTTTCCTTCGACCCCCAGTAGATTTTCCCTGGGCACCCGGCAGTTCTCAAAAAGCAATTCACCGGTATTACACCCCCGCATACCAACCTTATGCTCTTCATGAGTGGCTTTAAATCCTTCCATACCCAGCTCCACAATAAAGGTTGAAAAAGACTTGGGATCATTTTCATCCTTGGCCAATACAGTAATAGTATCAGCAATATGAGAGTTGGTGATAAAACATTTCCGACCATTAATAATATAGTCGTCACCCTCTTTCGTATACGTTGTTCGGCCACCGCCCGGATCAGAACCACCTGTCGGTTCTGTTACCCCCACTGTGGCCAAACGTTTGCCGATCGCCAAATCGGGTAGAAATTTTTCCTTTTGCTCATCAGAGCCAAACTTAATAATCGGTTCATTCCCCAATGCAAATACCTGTAGCATCATGGCTGTGGCCACCGATATCCTGCTAATCTCTTCCAACGATATCAGTCGGGCTGTATATCCCAAACCCAACCCACCATATTGCTCAGGTATTGTTAACGCCATCATCTCCGCCTCTCCCAAGGCATTAACCACCTCCTTACTTACCTGTCCTGTTTTCTCCATAGTGGCTACATGCGGAGCAACCTGGATTTCTGCAAATTCGCGGGCTGCTTTCCTAAACATCTCTTGTTCTTCACTGAACGTAAAATCAATCATTTTGTCATTCTCCTCTATTAAATTAACCCGACTGAAAAATTAAGCTGCCTTTTCCATTCCCTGTGTGGATACGTTTTATAGTCGATACCACTATTTTGGCTATAAACAACCAATCGACCGTTTTTTTGAGTAGTGTGTTACAATACAGGACAGACCGGTCTGTCCTATGTGAAAAAAAATCATCATCAGTGTCAATTGGTTTCCTATCCTAACTTACATCAGGTATCTGATAATCTCACTCATAGAGAGCATATAATCGATTATATTAATTATTGATATACTCTCTTGTGAACTAATTATCTCAAAAAGGGGCAGACCAGTCGGTCTTGTTGTTGAGTCATTCATATTTTGAAAAATATGAATTGTCAAGTTTTTTTTTCTAAATATGATTTATCTGTTTATTCCCCCAGATATCGCAGGTAAAAACAGAGTGGCATTTGCAAAACCGTACCAGAATCAGACATACAAACGTCTGTCCGTCCATTGATACGCCAGGTTTTCGATTTGGCTTTGATCAAGACAGACCGACTGGTCTGTTTAAATATTTAATAGCCTAAAGGATTCTTGTCAAATCCTTTTTTACTTAAAATTACATGTTATGAAGTAATAAAGGCCTGTTTTTCGTTGGGAATGGGATCTCCATAGTCAGGATAAAGATTATACAAAGGAGGTACGAACGAACATTTTTATTTTCTCTTCCCTAACTCATGCAATTCCAATTGTATTCTCTTTTTGTTTCCCTAATGAGGCTATAGAAAAAGTCCCCGAGTTAATTTTTACACGTAAAAACGTTAAGAAACGGCGATCTTATGTGGATGTCTGGGGCTGGCAGGAACACCAAAGAAGAACTATTTCATACGGCTCCTACCTCTGGTATTTGATACTAAGTCGCTGTGACTGTTACAATCATTTTCCCCCTTCACATTCTGTTATTATTGTAATACAAATGATATCTGGAGTTTAAGAACTGAATTTATTTGGGAATTTTATGGAGAAACGTTTTGAAAATACGATTTTTTTTAATAATACTGGGTCTGGCAATTTTAATGACCGCATGCGCTGAAACAGACACCACCGAGGATATAAAGTTTAAGGTTATATCCGACGGCGGAAATTTTGCCGGTTCCTATTCAGTGGATTCAGGGACCAGTATTTCATTTACCGGTGTAAGTCTGGGAAACGATATTTATTCTTATGAAAAAGAGTTGGAAATTGAGGATCAGATAGAAATCGAGGCAGATGCTATTAACAACGATGATGATACGAATGATTTGGAGAGCCTGGAGATCAAAATTTATGTGGATGATAAGTTAAAAAAAGAGATTAAAGACACTGCAACGGTTGAAAAAATCACCTTGACCTATGAAACAGATTAAATCTCAACGTAACTATGGGGTTCTTTCATTTTATATTTTTGTTACATGAATTTTGTGGCTATTTTTATCACATTGATTTCAAGCGACAATCCTATAAACCACCTTTTTGGTCATTTACAAACTTATTGGATTCTTCTAAGTTACTTTATTGCAACGTCGCAAACATCATACGGCAGAAACTTTTTGGCAACCATCTGAAAGGCGGATTTCATCGTCTTTACAATGTTCCGGGCACCATTGGTGACAAAACATTCACTTAATTCATTTTTTTCTTTATATGCGCTTCCGAAAGAGAAATTCCAGAACTAGTTTACTGATTCTATTATTACTGGTCATTGTTGTATCATTAGCCGGTTGTTCTTCAGATGATCAAAATAAAACAAACACCTCAACCAAATTTACTGGTCTGGCTTCCTGGGCTCAGAAGATTGCTATCGATGATACTTCGGGAGCCATGTATATAGCAGGATATGCATATGGGACGGATATTTCTGGTGATAGCGGAACGGGCGAAGCAGATATCTTTGTTGCCAAAGTGGACAAAGACAATTCCGGTAATATCATCTGGCTTAAACAGATTGATAGTGATGGGGATGATTATGTCCAGGATATTTTTGTCAGCCCGGCAGGTGATATCTATTTGGCCGGATATACGGAAGGTAACCTGGATGGTTCCAGTACTACCGATAATTACGATATATTTATAATAAAGTATGATATGACCGGTGATCAACAGTGGATTCAACAACTGGATTCCGGTTCAAATGACTTTTGTTGGGGCATTACAGTGGACGCTTCGGATAATATATATGTGGTCGGTAATACCGATGGTGTGATGCCGGGTAGCGATAAAACCAATGAGCAAGGTATCGACCTGTTTATTATGAAGTTGGATGGAAGCAGCGATACACCTGACTGGACAGAACAATTGGGCTCAGATGAGCTGATTTCGACCTATATTTACTCCAAAAACTATGGGGTTGCCATTGCTTTGGATAATTCCGGTGACATTATCATTGGGGGGATTACCAATGATATCCTGGGCGATTCAAACCTGGGAGGGAACGATTTGATCCTGGCCAAATATGATGCTTCATCGGGTGAACAAATCTGGATCAGCCAGTTTGGTAGTTCCGATAATGACCAACTGAAGAGAGTCAAGATTTCCAATAGCGGAGATATCTACGTTACCGGTTATACCTATGGAACCATTGTCGACGCCAGCCGCGACAATACTGACTACGATCTGGATAACAGTTATACCGAAGTTTTTCTGTATCGATTTCAATCCAACTCAACGGGCACTCCTCCTGTTCCTGATTGGATCAAACAAACAGGAACCAGTGTCGATGACTGGGCGCATGATTTGGCTTTTGACAGTTCGGATAATGTCTTTTTAGTAGGCAATACTGATGGAGATGTAACAGATGACAATGCCGGTTCCACTGATTTTTTTATCCTGAAATACGATGCTACCGGAGATCTGTTATGGGGGACTCAAAACGGTTCAACCAAATATGATTCAGCCAACGGAATCACACTTGATGCCAACGATAATATCTACATCGTCGGAAGAACCTATGGCACTTTGGATTCAAAAACCAATTCCGATCAAGCTTTTGAAGCCTTTATCAGCTTATATACCGATAGTTCGCCAAATGCTTCCTGGACCAAAATACTCGGTGAGGATTAAAACTTAAGCAACCTTTTTGCTTTTATGCCGACAATATGAAGGTGCGCACCAATAATACACTGGAAGGTTCGATTAAAGGACCTTAACGTATCAAATCCTACTTGATGGGCAATTTTTGAGATTTTTGCGTCGGTTTTCTCCAGACAACGCGCTGCTTGTCGGACACGAACCTCATTCACATCGTCTCGAATCCTCTTGCCCGTTTGCATCTTAAATTTCTTACCGATATAATTTGCTGTAACACCTGTTTAGCCGGCAATCTCCCCTCTTGTAATGGTCTTAGATATACTTCCCCCTGAATACTCTGGATAAGGCTTTAATCGGAAACAGGAACTTATATCTGATCGGAATCCAGGTGCCCTCCTCTTGCTGATACACACCTGCCGGGATAATGCAATGCAGATGATAATGGAGATTCATTTTCTGATTCCGTAAGATGGAAGAGTCCTATGATTGAGGGACCATGGTTTCCGGTTATTTCCGGATGGATACATTGATTGCCCCTTACAGATTCTTACACAATACATTAACTTTTCTGCCCACCAATGACACTCCACAGGTAATATTTGATGAAAAGATCGACATGTTGAAAACCTGATTCCTGAAGCCAAGACAGTTGATCTATGAAAGAATCATGAATGTCATCGCCCTTTGATTTTGGTTGATCAAAATTATCAACGTTTCTTTTTTTCCAATTATCAAAATGAAACTTCCATTCGTTATAAAATGACATCTGTTCTTTCGGAAGATCTTTTTTAATATTGTCCACATATCGTACCCATACATCCAGAGAGTTTTTGTAGGCCTCTTCGGTCAATGTTTTCATTTCATCCACGTTAAAAAACCAGCCCCCGATGTTTAAGTAATCAAAACATTTTTGGGTTAGTTTCTTTTTTTCCAGTGGCTCAAGATGATGAATAGCCGACATGGATATAAACAGATCCGCCTGTTCACCCATGTTCGCCTCCCAATCACCTTCCAAAGGTGAAAGGATAAATTTCACCCTATCTCCGTATGACATCAGCCTTTGCTGGGCTACACGATGAAAATCCTCGGAAAAATCGATCCAATAACCAATTGCACCTGGAAAACGGTTCAAAACCTTCTCCAGCAACCTACCACTTCCGGCACCTAAATCTACTACAATGTCAGGTTGTTTATTCTTAGCCAAAATCAAGTTTATAAGTTCATCTTGCAAAAAACTGTACTTCGGTACTAACACCGGTGCCATACGATCGTATATGTCCGCCATGCTAAAAAAACGATTTCGTTTGTTCTGATCCATGGTATATCCTTTATAAAGGTTCTTATCCCAAAAATGTGAATGAATATAGAAAAATAACCAGATTCTGCCATATTCACAAATACCAGATCAGACTACCCAAATTATTACCATGAAACAAATTAATTCATCTCATTTATAACATGAATTATCTGCATAATTTCAAAAATCACTTAAAAAACAGAATCAAAAGAACAACAACTGAAGATAAAAGAGGAGGGAACACAGACGGTATCACAAAGGAAAAACAAAGATTTTTCCTGATTTTTTTTAACTGATGTTGCATCACATTTGCCACTCTGGATACCCGGTTAAGCTAAGGGATCGCATAAAAATAATTTCATATAATCTGTTTACGAAAGTCCCCAAAACAATGAACATTTTGTCAACAGAATGTCCATTGTTTTTTAGCCGACCCTGAGTATAGGCTTGATCCGATATCATTGATATTTCAACCCGAATTTCGGATCAAGTCAGGGAAAATACTTTGCAGAAATTTTACAGAATAAGGCAAGTTTTAGGATTATTATACAGCCTGACAAAAGTGGATCGAACCAAACACTTAATCAAAATCAAACCAGACCGACGGTTATCGGTGCACCGTCTTTTCCTTTCATCATGGCATGGACATTTCCAGTGTAAAATCTGGTGCGTTTTTTTTCGGGTTGTCGTTCGACGAATTTCTTGAATCGTCGCCATTGGTGCTGAATGACCAAAGGTTTAACATAAAACTCCCTGTAACAGCTTTCTCGGAAAGTTTCTGAATCAACATGTCCATCACATACGTACTTTACAGGATCACCATTTTGGTCAAAACATTCAATAATATTAATATTTTCTGTCGTTTTCATGGCTGGTTGTAGTCTGAAAGTGTGTTGTTCAAATTCGCAAGGTACACATGTTTTCTTTTTCTAGAGAACATGTGTACACTTTAATTTTTTCTTTTTAACCTGTCAACCTAAAACTGTTTAAAAAAATAATCACCTTTATCGGCCAATTATGGTGCTTTGTCTTCCTGGATTGCTAAACCATTGCCTCCCGGTCAAATGTTTATAAATAAAATATATCACTACTCTTCTTTACTTTATCGGAATGTTATTTTAAAACTTTAACCATTTTGTTTTAAATATGTTAATTTTTTCATACTTCAACTTTCAAATCATATTGCAAACTTACCATCATTTCCCTGCATTATAAAGAAATTCTAAATAAATTAGATACTTGCACTCATACATGGAATAGATTAGGATTTGAGTTGCTAAATTTAGGCATCAACAAAATAAGAACACAACTGACTGTACTTAAAGGCGTTTGCTTCTATTTTTTCCTATAAAACAACCCAAAAAACGGACATCATTTTTATTAACCGGAGGTAACATATGTTCACAAAAACCATTCGAAAAAAACATCACGAAATCGTAGTGGAGCGATTAAGGAAATTGATGGTAGACAAAGATCTGGATGCGCTGATCACCTGTTCCACAGAAAGTTTTACCTATATTAATACTGTACCCTCTGTTTTTTTACACGAATCGGGTGTATCCAGTCTGGCCATGATTGTTATTCCACGCAAAGGTGACGTTTTCGGCATCTGCAACGATTTTGAAAAATCCACCCTACAACAGGAAGGTTTGGTGGAAAACTGGTATGACTATCCCATGTGGATCTACATTGATAACCAGTTTGCTGAAAAAGGACAGGAAACCAATGAAAAAGAACGAACGGAGTTTTATGAAGTCAATAGTAGTGCCTTAGTGCTGGAAGATCGTCTGAAGGCAGCCAATCTCGATAAAAGTAAAATCGGTCTGGAGTTCATGTGGTTACAGGTACCGGTGTGGGAATCGTTACAAAACACATTTCCAAAAGCCACATTTATCGATGCAGAGGATATTTATATAAAATCGCGTGCTGTAAAAACCGAATATGAGATTGAGTGTCTGCGTCATTCAGCCACGACGCAGGAAGATATTCTTTTTCAGACCATGCCCGAGGTTCGAATCGGCATGTCCCACGCTGAAATACTGTCTTTATTAAAATCACGCTCAGTAGCCGCAACGGGAATCGATTATATCCGATTCATGTTTCTGTCCATCGGACCCCATTTTGCGCCATCTCTAAATCCATACGATGCAGTGGTAAAACCGGGCGATATTCTAAAATTCGATGGCGGTCTGGTGACTCGGGGATATAATTCGGATGCTGCCAGAACCTTTATCGCCGGACAACCATCACCTGATCAAAAACGAGTGAATGAAGCATTGGTTAAAGGACAACTGGTTGCTCTGGACATGATGAGGCCGGGGAGTATTCCTAAAGATGTATTCCAAAAAGCCATGAAAATCGCCAATGAAAACGGTTTACCCGACTATCATCGGGGACATGTGGGACATTCCATAGGACTGGCCAGAACCGTTGAAGAACCACCGTTCCTGTCAGGTGTAAATGAAGATCCCATGGTACCGGGCAATGTTTTCTGTGTCGAAATGCCATATTATGCCCATGGTTTTGGTTCCATCATGCACGAAGATATGGTGGTGATCACCGAATACGGCAGAGAATTGCTGACAACCAGAGAGAGGACACTCCATCCAATTGGAGACTAAGTATTTTGATTCAAAAAAAAATTTCCAAAACATCCATAAAAAAACATGCCTAACACACTGTTCTATCAAATAGAATCAGATAAAGAAAAAATCACCGGATACCACAAATTTTTAATTTTTGTGCTTTGCGCTGCGACTTTTTTTGAAGGATATGACTACATGGTCATTAACCTGGTTCTACCCTTAATGGGAAAAGAGTTTGACGTTTCCACCCAAACACTGGGTTATGCAGTGGCTTTAATCAATATCGGCACCATTGTGGCTTTTCTGGTTATACGCACTGCCGATCGCTTTGGGCGAAAACCTCTTTTATTGCTCACCATTGTCATGTACACTTTTTTCACCGTTCTCACAGCCTTCTCCAAAACCCTGACTGATTTTGTACTTTTTCAGTTTTTAGCCAGAATTTTCCTGGTGTCCGAATGGGGTTTGGCCTCAGTCATTCTGGCAGAAGAACTGCCGGCTCGTATTAGAGCATTCGGTATTGCCATTGTACAACTGGCCGCTGCGTTAGGGGCTATCATTTCCGCAGTGCTATTTCCCTGGATTTCCACCATTGAATTTGGATGGAGGGGTTTATATCTGGTAGGAATTATACCGCTGTTGCTGATCATCTGGTTGCGTCGTAACATGAAAGAAACCACGCGATGGCTCACCCGGCGTGAGGAGTTGGCCAGAGGGATTGTTTCCAAGCAGGATTTTTTTGCCGTATGGTCCCCCCGTTACCGAAAACATACTGCCATTCTAATGGTGATGTGGTTTATGGCCTGGATACCCATGACAGCCATTCAAGTATTTTGGACCTATTTTGCTATCAACGAACGGGGCTGGAGCCTGGTCAGTGTCAGCAAAGCCATGAGTATCGCCTACGGAATCGGTTTGACTGGATACCTGGTCAGTGGCAAATTAATGGATATCCTCGGACGTAAACCAACCGGCGCGATTTTTTATTTTGGGGCTTCAGTTTCAATTTGCTGGGCGTTTCAAGCCGTTGATCCCATCCAGATGTATATATCCGTTGCTTTTGGGGTGTTTTTTCTGACCTCATTTTTACCCATTTGCTCCACCTATACTACCGAACTGTTCCCCACGGAAATGCGGGCCAATGCATCCGCCTGGACTAATAACATGATCGGTCGTATCGGATGTGTAATCGCTCCTGCACTGGTAGGTCAATTGGCGTTAATCTTAGGAACAACTGGAAATGCACTGACTGCTATCGCAATTGGTCCTTTTATCATGGTATTCTTTATCGTGTTTTTTTTCCCTGAAACCAAACAGAAGGAATTGGAAGAGATTACACATTAGCACTCTATGAAACTTCAAGATCCTTTCAAAGTTATACGGATGAATTAAGGTTTTATAATAAAGGACTAACACCGGTAAAAAACAGCTTTGATTCCAGAATACGAAATCCCCAACCTGGGAAGATAAACAAGGAAAAGCTTAAGTGAATGCCATTGATTTAGAGTCATCCAGCTTCTATCAGTATCTGTAAGTCAGAATGGCAACTGATGGAACATTTCAAATGATTGCCCTGTTTTATAATAACAAGGCAATCATTTGAAAGTTTTTAGTAACTATTCGGCATAAAAAGGCACGACCTAAGAATGATAGAGGAAGCTTGACTCATGAACATTATGCCTTTGTGAGAAGGACACAAAGACCAGAGCAATACTAAATAATTACACTTTTTATTGATAGTGTCAGGTTGTCAGGATTCTGAATTAACGATTTCATTGTTTTTGTCGACTTGCCCCAGGATGAAAATGGAATGTCGTTTGAAAACAATATGTTCGTCTTTTATATAAAGATACTTTGAGATCTCTTTGTCTTTTAATCCGGCCTGAGTGAGTTGTTTAATGGTTTTTTGGTTTGAATCCGATTGAACAGCATGGCTTTGATAGTCAATAAGATCCAGCGTGACTTCGTTGGAGAAACGACGGATGATTTTTACCTGATTCTTTTCATACAGGTTGACAAATGTTTGTTTGGGCAGCATTTCCCAATGACTGATGTCGATGGCTTTTTCCATGGTTCTAAAAAAATCATTCACCCTGGGGTTGTCATAAGGTAAAATATCTTGAATACATATTCTACCGCCAGGCCTACAGCAGCGAATCATTTCCCTAAAAACGTCAGCAAAATTCTCCATGTGATGAAATGCTGTTCGGCATACAACTGCCGAAAAAGTGTCATCTTCAAATGGCATTTTCTCAACATTGCCGCAATTATAATGGACGTTTTTCACTCCCAGCGAAGCCAAATTTTGTTGGGCGATATTGATCATTTTATCCGAAATATCAATTCCATGGGCCTTTTTAATGGTCTTCCCGAAATAAAGGGCCAATCCCCCGGTTCCGCAAGCTACATCTAATAACACATCATCGCTTTCCATTTTACAGAATTTGTACAAAAACAAGAGGGACTTCTCGTCTCGAGTGACAGACCATTCATCAAAGTTTTGCGCCTGTTTGTTAAATTGCTGCTTCACATTCAAAATATTTGTACTCATCTGATTTTTCCTTTGAGCCTTCTTTTTTTTGGACTTTATAGCGACGTTAAAAGCGGTTTTCAAGTTTGGTATTAAGCTAAGCATTTTTGTTCAATATTACATCTTCCTTTAAGGGTAGTCCCCCTTAATTCTGTCACATTATGGAAACAACAGGCGATCCAGTATTATTTTTACATTGACACTTAATAACATTGATGTTCATCCTACCGTTTACTGTTGTTTCAATCGGTATCTGTGTCTTTGGATGATTGCTTGTGGAGCATTTCATAAGATGGTCCTGTTCTTCCTCAAAGGGTAGTTGAGATCTGGATGGATTACAGATAATGGTGTCTTAAGAGGATAAGTGGAACGACTCATTTTTAACCAAATCGGTTTGGGTAAACCCATTTCATAAAAAGAGGTAAACTATTTTGAAAATTCTGGCACCTACAAATACGAGTAGGGAAGTGGAGCTGTTGATTCAAAACGGTGCTCAAGAGCTGTATTGTGGATTTGTTCCTTCTGAATGGGATGAACTATCCAGGACACAACTTCCACTGAACAAACGGGATCACGAAGCAAATGTTCCCACATACAGTGATTTAAAAAAACTGGTGGACATTGCCCACGGGTTGGACGTTCGGGTTTTTTTAACTGTTAATGCATCTTTTTATACCCAGTCACAATATTCATTCCTGATGGAATTTATTAAAAAGTCCCATGATGATGCAGGAATTGATGCCTTTATCATATCCGACATGGGATTACTTCTCACCATACGCGACTCAAATCTGGATGTTGAAATGCATATGAGTACCATCGGGAGTTGTTTTAATCCTGAGATCGCCAAGGTATATAAAGAATTTGGTGTCACCAGAATTGTGTTACCCCGCCAATTGTCCATTCCTGAAATCAGAGAAATCTCCCAATTGGTTCCCGATATGCAGTTCGAGCTGTTTATTCTTAATGGACGCTGTGTATATAATGACGGATTTTGCATGACTGATCATAAAAACGGGTGTTTTTGCACGGATAACTGGGACTACTATTTTTTCTCCACAGACGGATCAAAAATTCCCTTTAAAGATAATTTTAAACTAAGGGAGAACCTGTTTCATTTCGAATCCTGGCATACTCCAGATAAAATAATCGGGGATACTGGACTTCCGGGTAGAAGTAGGGTGGTGAATACCGGCTGCGGGTTGTGTGCCATTCCGACTTTTCAGGATATCAACATCAGTTCGTTGAAAATAGTAGGGCGTGAATTTCCAACAAAATTGAAGATCAAAAGCTTAAACATGTTAAAAAAGGCATTGGATTTCTCTGATTGTACACAAAATGAGTTTTTGGATCGTATAAATGATTTACAGGAAGATTCGGATTTATGCCATTCACGTTATATGTGTTATTATCCTGACTTTATGCAGAATTGATTGAAAATTGAACTCAATTGTCATCTCATCAGTATAAACTTTTTCATGTAATTGCCCCGGAATCATTAATCGCCGACATACACGGAGTATTCTAATCCCTCACCGATGGGCAGAGTTATTGATTCAAATCCGTATTCACCGGATTGCATGTACTCAATGTATGGCTTTAAGGATTTCTTAAAGGTATAAATATTATCGGCGCAAACAACTGCTCCTTTGCGGAGCTTGTGTTTTAATAGATTCAGAACAGGCAAGTAAAGTTCTTTCCGACCATCCAGTAAAACCATATCGATGGGATACGGTACATCATCCAGGGTTTTCAGCGCATCACCCAGACGGATATCCGTTACATCTCCCAGACCAGCTTCAGCCAGATTTTTCACCGCCTCTTTGTGTTTATTTGCCTCAATTTCTGTACTAATAACCAGATCTCCATTATTGTCTTTTACTGCCGAAGCCAAGTGAATGGTAGAAATGCCGAATGAAGTACCAAACTCGACAATTATTTTCGCCCCGATCGCTCGGGCTGTTTGATAGATGAAGTAGCCTCCCTGGGAAGAAACAGGAAAATAGATATCTTTTGTCACCATAGTTGTTAATATGTCTTCCCTGCCTTTACCAACGAAAAATCCTGCCAGCAGACGCGGGACCAAACATAGTAGTTTGAATTTGTCCTCTTTGGCTAAATTATACAAACGATCCAGCACATTTCGTACGCGGGGGTCTCTAAGTCTGTTGGTTGTTTTATTAGTTAGATCCATTTGGTCGCTCCATGATGAAATGATAAGATATAGGGAAAAATAAGTACCTTGTTAGGTCATAAACAGAAGATATTTTCTGTCATCTTGGAAAGTTTTTGTAAATCTTACCAATTCAGGAAGTAAAGATTCTTACCCTTAGCCTAATGACATTGACATAATAACAAAGCATAAGAATAACGAACCCGCACGCAGATGCTAGTTTTTTTCTTCCACCAAGTCCTCCACATATTCCAAATGGTTGTAAAAACAATCTCTCTGAACGGCCTGATAGCCGGCATCTTGAATCAAGCGAATCATATCTTGTTTAGATAGCATAAAGCTGACTCCGGCGGCAGCCACTACATTTTCTTCAATCATAGTACTCCCCAGATCGTTTGCGCCAAACGCCAACGCCACTTGGGCGATTTTTTTTCCTTGGGTGACCCAGGAAGCCTGGATATTGGGCACATTGTCTAAAAAAAGCCTGCTAAGGGCCAGTATTTTTAAATACTCAGCTGAAGTCACCTTGATGACGTCCAATTTCGTATTTCCCGGTTGGAATGTCCAGGGAATAAATGCGGTAAAGCCGCCGGTTTCATCTTGAAGATCCCGAATTCTCTTTAAATGCTGAATGATCTGCTCGGTTGTTTCCACATGACCGAACATCATAGTAGCGGTTGTTTTAAGGCCCAGTTGATGAGCAGTGCGCATGACGTCTAACCATTCATCCGCCAGGCATTTTTTGGGGGAAATACGCTGTCTCACTTCATCTACCAGAATTTCAGCACCTCCACCAGGGATCGAGTTCAACCCTGCTTCTACCAGTTTCTGTAACAGATCCCTTACAGGAATCGAAAATCTCTCTGAGAGATAGTTTATTTCCGGTGGTGAAAATCCGTGTATGTGAATGGAAAAATGCCGTTTAATAAACGCCAACAGCTCCAGATAATAATCCAGATCCAGATCGGGATGCATTCCGCCCTGAAGTAGAATTTGAGTTCCACCGAACTCCAAGGTTTCTTCTATTTTTTTCGAAAGATCCTCTTTGGGAATTACATATGCTTCCGGATGCCCTTTGTGCCGGTAAAATGCACAGAATTTACACCCGGATACACACACATTGGTATAATTAATATTGCGATCAATGACAAACGTCACATTGGATTCCGAATGGTACTTCAACCTTTTTTGATTAGCTGCTTCCGCCAGGGTAAGCAAATCCGCATCTTCACAAAGTATTTTAGCTTCAGTATCCGAGATTCTTTCATCAGATAAGACTTTTCCAACTGCAAGGTTTAATTTATTCATAATGATTCAATATTATTAATGAACTTTGTAACCATTCCAGGCTCAATTCATTCTCGCGAAGGTGAGGAATATGCGAGGATGACAAGAATTACTTAATTATAACACTGAATAGTTATCAAATTTGCATTGACCTACTAAATTTTCAATTGATTATAGAACATTCTTATCATTAAAAGTCAGTACTTCCAGTTGATAGAAATTCCATTTTTAATCTGGATTTCTTATAACTCGATAGTTACAGCCGGTGCGTTTTAGCCTTAGAGTGAAAAAATACAAGATTGGCAGGCTTTATTTTAACGATAGTTAGCCAACTGTTCATTGCCCATCAAGCTTGTTTTTCACGTTGTTTATAATCGGATTATAAAAGGAATCCCTTTCCACCGGTTCCAGACCTGACGAACGTATCAAACGTAGGATTTCATCAACAGTTAATCCTTTGGCTGAGTCAGCCCCGGCTTCATGGCCGATTCTTTCTTCAATAATGGTTCCATCCAGATCATCAGCACCAAAATGAAGCGCTACTTGAGCCAGCTTTTCTCCAATCATTACCCAATAAGCTTTAATATGGTCAAAATTGTCCAACATCAAACGTGAAACAGCAATATTCTTCAGATCATCAAATCCGGTTGTTTCAGGCAGATAAGACAGTTTTGTATGTTTTGACTGAAACGCCAGTGGTATAAAAGCCAGAAAACCGCCTGTTTTATCCTGGAGATTCCTTAGATCAACCAGGTGTTGAACACGTTCCTCCAATGATTCAATATGTCCGTACAACATAGTAGCATTGGTTTTGATGCCGGCTTGATGAACAACCTCCATTATTTCCATCCACCTGTCTTTTCCAACTTTTTTGGGAAATAACTTGTACCGAACCCGATCACTCATTATTTCCGCGCCACCTCCCGGCATCATCATCAATCCCGATTTTTTCAATGTTTCGATAGTTTCTTTAATGGAAAAACCGGTCAATTTTGACAGGTAATCAATTTCAACTGCGGTAAACGCTTTTATGGTTGCATTCGGTCTGATTTTTTTAGCTGTTTCCAGCATACCGGTAAAATAATCAAACCCCAATGTCGGATTTAATCCCCCAACAATATGGAGTTCACGTATCTTGTTATTTCCAGTCTCAGTTAACATTTTTTTAATGTCATTGATGGAATAAGCATATGCACCGTCTGATTTTTCCGTTTTACCAAATGCACAAAACAGGCATTTGTTTTTACAGATATTTGTGTAATTAAGATGTTGATTATAAATGTAATATGCTTTTTTCCCATGGCGTTGATTCTTTATATAGTTAGCCAATTTTCCAATGCCGATCAAATCATGGCTTTTATAAAGTATCATGCCATGATTAAAGTCGAGTCTTCCTCCTGAACAAACAATTTCTTTAATCTCATTCAGGTTATTGTCTAAAAAAGTCATTTCAATTCACTCTCGATTTATTTAATAGTGTAAAAAAGTAGTAACTATTATGCATTACTACGGGCTCTACGTCATTCCTGCGAAAGCATAATGTCAATAAGTTAAGCTCTACCATCCTGAGGATGAGAAGCGAAACCTGCCTTTAATCAACGAAGGATCTCTCAAGACCGAAAGCAATTGATGTCGTTTAACATCGTATTAAGCTATGTACAAACAACCAGGTCTATTGGGTATAGAAGATCATTTATATAATCAAGTTATTTTCGAATGTCGCTTGGACTCCGTTGAGATTCTTCAGGTCACCTAAGGCTTTCCCATCAGATTGACAAAAAGGTCATGCATTTTTATGCTGAAGAATTACAGAAACCATTCTATTATGAAAAAAATCATACTATTCAAGAATTTCCCCGATGGATCATTGTATATCCCCAAATTTAAAGAAGAGCTAAAAAAAATTTCTCCCCCCTATAAAAAATATATTCCCAGTTCAATTTTTTTTCTATAGCATTGGAACATGATGTAAATAGATTGTAATATGATTATATCTATGTAACTTTGTATATTTGAAGTTTTCATGTTTTTAAACTCATCAAAACCATTGGATAATGGATACTTAATCAAAATATATTTGATAACTAAAGGATTGCTTTTATCAGTTTTTCACTTCAAATTTTTTATGGCATATATGTAGCTTTAGCTCAGCTTTAACGTTTTGGTTTTATTTCCCATTTAATCAAATTTAAAGTAAATGCTTTATGCTTGAAAATGTATTACTGGAAAGCCCTCAAAGGCAATACCTTATTGAATAACTTGTCCTATACCAATACATTGTTTCTAATATTTTCGGTTGATGGTTTAGTTGATGGAACTATAAATATCCAAACAAATTATCATTATTACAATTACCGTGTGGAGCGAAGTTTAACTACAAGTTCGAATTTTGAGTTAAATGAAGTTTAACTTCTAATTCGAATTTTGTTTGGAGTGAAGTTTAACTGCGATAATACATCAAGAATACTTGTGACGATACCTTTAACCTGAACCGGAAAACAACCGGCAAAGCAGAAGATATCGACTTCATAAAAAGGCCCTCAAGTAATTATAAAGATGTCAAAATATCTGGATCGATTGGATTAGCTTCCATGTCCACATCCAATACCCTGCACATTTATTATATATAACTGTGGTTTTGGTTCAAAACAGGGAGCATGATTCGATTCAAAAAAAATTCCATCTTTAATATATCAGAGATCTATAATATGAATACAATTAATTCTTGTCTGGACGACTACATCAAAGTTTTCACGCCACATGATGCAACCTTTATTATTGAATTTCTTTACAATGTTGAAAATTGTCAATCCTTCGCAACACTAAACCATACCATTGACTCATTAAAACATATTGTTGAGTTTGACTGGTGTTATTTCTGTGTATCGCGACTTGGCCACGACAACCAATTTTTATCTGATAGTATCACCTTATCAGGAATCTGGCCTGAAGAGTGGCTTAAACGTTATATGGCGAAAAACTACCATCTTAAAGACCCGATCGTTCACGAAACTTTTAAAACCAACGGTTTTACTGTCCTTTTTTGGGAAGCGATCCAAAACAGATATCCGGAAAGCAAGCCGTTCTTTGCCGAAGCAACGGAGTTTAGCATGAAAATAAACAGTATTTCGGTTGGTATAAAAGATATTTATAATAGTTCATTTGGTGGCGTCCTTAGTATCGTAGGGACTGAAATTAATAATAGATCAGTTTCTCTATTTAAATATATTACCCCTTATATTTATCGTGCAACCCTAAAACTACGGATGAAAAATAAAAAATGTATATTAAGTGAACAGGAAAAAATATTTTTATCTCTTTTTGGTTGTGGGATAAAGCGTAAACTTATAGCTGAAGAATTCAATATTTCATTAAGGCGAGTGGGTCAAGTTTTGGAACAAGCTGCCACCAAGTTGGATGCACATAATACCGTCCATGCCTTTAATGAAGCATTAACGGAAGGTATTATCAAGCCGCAGTGATCCATTGATGCGTATCCTTGCAGAAGTCACCACCTGTTTCTGCAAACTCCACCCAGTCAATAATTGCCGCTTCCACCATTCCACCATCCTGCATTTTTTTTACCGGGGCCAATTGAATCAAATTAAACCCCCTTTGCCTCATTTGATTCATGGCTTTATTAAACATAACAGCATAACAAAATCGAATAGCGTGTTCCCGGCAATACCTATAAGATGCCTTAATCAACAGCATAGTAATTTTATTACGCCAATAATTTTTTCTCTCAGATAACCATTTTCCCCTGATAGCCAATCGGGAATATTCCCCAGTATCTTCTTCACGTCGCAGGTTAACATTATTGGCAATTCCCTGGAATTCATGATCTATCATAAAATCGTCGGGACGATAATTGAGCCTGAAACTTCCCTCCAATCGGTTACTTTCATTAAATACCCCAAAATAAACAGTATTTTGTGTATCGTATGAATCTATTTCCAGTCCATACCGGTTCGTCGGTCGCCATTTGTTCAGTATGCAATAAATTTCATATCTGAGCCTAAACATATCCAATAGCTCTTCTTCGCTGGAAATAATCCTAACGGTAAAAGATTTTGTCATCGATAAACTCTTGAAACATTTGGTTTGCCTTTGAAACGTTTATTGAAAAAAACCTCCTTAACACTAACCGTTTTAAAAAGACAGGCAACTTCCCTTTAAGGAAGCACCCAAGCGATGGTTTTTTTATTCCATATTAGTTTGAAAAGCGTTGTCATGCAGACATGTGTCTTAGCACCTGTATACCCGGAGGCCACAGTAAAAGAAGAAAAAGTAATTTTGAATAAATACTATAGTATAAATAAAAATATCCTTCTGGATATACACAATATAAATGCCAAATATAACCATATTGCCTCGCATAGACATTGTCAATACACAAATATTGGTCTTGACTTATACTTTATATATACCATCTAAAATAACTTCAGAAACAAAATAATTAAAAACTACCTCTTAAGGAAGTTGTATTAATATAAGGCTTACAGTATTAATTATCCTCACTTATCTAACATTAAAAAACTATATTAAGGTTTATACCTTTTCTGGATGTTGTTCATCTGGTCACCTAAAAAAATTACACCAAAGATATTATGTATCTTAAATGGCGAAGCTCGGGTAAAAAACGATTCTCTTTCTTAATACTATAGGTGCCACATCATGGAACTAGCCGTATTGATACCAAATGTAGAAAAGCTGAACTATGTTGAAGAATGGTATAACCTGTCTCCGAAAGGCCGGGTTCAATCATTGTTCGATCTGATCAACAACCGAAATCGACAGATGGTGGTTAAGGCCTTGCGTAAATCGCATCCTGATATCGCCCTGACCCATGTCTATTTTGGCAATGAATTCTGCCAAAACTTAATTCCACGTTTATCACATGTTGAAACAGCCTTTACCCAAACCATGGAAAAGGGACTGAAATTCTGCCTGGTTACACCGTATTCAACTATTGAAGGGATCAATCGTTTGAAACCTTTACTGAATTATCTGGATCAGCAGGATCAAAAAAGTGACATTATTGTTAATGATATTGGTATTCTTAGGATGATTCACCAGGATTACCGGAACCTGACACCAGTTTTGGGCCGGATCATGGATAAACTGGATCGTGAACCACGAAACAAGACGTCGTGTGATAAGGAAGTGGATAATCGTTTGATAACAAAAGCAGAAAAAGAAGTCATTTACGGAGTACCTGCCTACCGGGATTTTCTAAAAAAGTCCGGTGTAAAATGTGTTGAATTTGACAATGTTGCCTCCTCACAACTTATTGATTTCACACAGTTAAAGTTTAAAGTTTCAGTTTACCTGCCCTATGGATTTGTGACAACCGGCAGGGTTTGTATGATCGGGTCTTTGCATCAACCTGGAACGAAAAAATTCTCAGTTTCCGGTAAATGCAGGAAGGAATGTCGACACTATCATGCGCTTATATACAACCAAGGCCTCCCGAAAGAGAAAAAATTGATTAGTAAAGGAAATGCTGTTTTTGCGACGAATGATGCAGCCCATATGATGGATGTCATCCACTTCGGAAGGAAACGGGGTGTTAGACGATTTGTTTTTCAACCGGAAATCCCCATGTAATCGAGCCTCGATATAATTTTTTATAAAACAGGTAGTATATATAGATTTTAATACCGGGCATACATGTACCAAAAGTTATTGGGGACTTAAAAAAAAATCAAAATGTGAGTCATTTGGTAACCATTCAGCTCAATGATTATTTAATTTCTGTCCTCCCTGCTTAGGTTGATCTGAATGGTTACGCCAAATGTAAATTTACATGGTTACATCTATATCCTAACCTTTTAACCCCATTTTACCATATGCGTTACAATAAATTTGGCCAAACCGGACTCAAAGTTTCTCATTTTGGAGTTGGAGCATTGCAGTTACAGTTTCTGGATATAGAAACCACCGGTGAAATATTAAAAACGGCCTTTGAACAAGGAATCAATTTTATTGAAACAGGAAGAGTATACCAAGACAGTGAAGACAAAATCGGTTTGACACTAAAGAAATTTCCGATGGATTTTATTATTGCCAGTAAAACCATGCAACGCTCGAAAGAGAAGGCACAGCAGGATATTGCCTTAAGTCTTGAAAAGCTTAAAATGTCAAAAATCCATATTTATCAGCTTCATATGGTCAATGATAAAAAAACACTGCAACAAGTGACAGCACCGGAAGGAGCCCTGGAAGCATTAAAAGAGGCAAAAGCCGATGGTAAAATCGATCATATCGGTATTTCCGGTCATGATCTTGATATTTTAAAAGAAGCAATTGACATATTTGATTTTGAGAGTGTTCAGTTTTCATATAACGCTGTTGAACACGAAAATGCCGAGATAATCCCTATCCTGAATGAAAAAGGAATCGGTAAAATCTCCATGAAACCTTTGGCTGGCGGAAATATTGGTTTTACTAATTTGGCACTGAAATTTATCCTAGCCCAAGATATCGATACAGTGGTGGTGGGGATGAATTCCCCAGATCAATTGATGGAGAATATAAAAGCCTGGGAGGAGCCGATTGCGCTCACTCCGGCGGAGGAGGAAGAATTAGTAAAACAGGTGGAAAGCCTGGGAAAAACCTTTTGTCGGAATTGCGCCTATTGTCAATGTCCACAGGATATTAATATCCGGCAAATTTTTATGCTAGATCGCATGTGGAACGGATATGGTGGAAGAATGAAACAATTTGCCGCCAGGATGTATTCCATGATGCCGGCAAAACCTGATATATGCGATGAATGTGAAACCTGTGAAAGTATATGCCCATATCATCTTCCCATCATCGAAAAACTGAAAGACATTCATGAACGAATGTCGACTAAAAACTGAATATCCACTTAAAATTACCATTATTTCAAGGAATACAGCTGATGCAGTAATGGTTCTTCACTCAAGAAAAAGTATACCAACCATATAAGACTGAAATGAAAAATAAAAAAACATTTCATATAACAGCGGAGGATTGCCTGAATTCCATGGGTATTGGTGATCGACGTTTGGGAAAATACATGATATTTTCCGGCCCCAGGGAAAGGCTGAATCCATTATATGATTCAATTGAAAACCCCGAATTAATGGGATCATATCTGGATTACGAAATCTACAACGGGCAATTCGAAGGCAAAACAGTCAGTTTTGGTAATGGCGGACTTTATGCGGCCGACTGTGCCATCATGGGGGAAATCTATTGTGCTGGCGGTGTCGAACATATGATTCGGGTGGGAAGCTGCGGCAGTCTGCAAAAGAATATTGCCGTTGGGGATATCATTATCGTCACCGGGGCGATACGTGATGAAGGCACGACACCCAACTACGTACCTGACAGGTTTCCAGCGGTGGCGGATGTAAATATGGTCAATGTCCTGATTAAAGCAGCCGAATCACTGAATGTTCCGTATCACTTGGGATTAAGCTGGACTACCGATGCTTTGTTAAGGGAGACCCGTGAGTTGATCGATCATATGAGTGAGTTGGGGGTCAAAGCTACCGATATGATTTCATCGTCCATTCTGACTATTGCCCATCTAAAATTTCGGCAAGCTGGAATCATTCTCGCCGTATCCGATAACATGATTACCGGTGAACTAGGATTTCTCAGCCCGAGGTTTAAAGCAGCCGAAGAGAACATTACAAAAATTGCCCTGGAAGCCGTTAAATTACTGCCATAATACAATATGAACAAAACCGTAAAAAAGATCAATTTTCCAATTCTGGCGGAAAGTGTTTGGATTGACGGGGATGACATCCGGTACATTGATGAAACACATCTACCCCATGCAGTAAAAAAAAAGAGCATTAAATGTCTGAAGGATGCAGGAGTTGCTATTGGAGAATTAAGGATAAGAGCCTTGGGCCAAGTCTTTCTCGCACTTAACCTGTTGATAAAATATATCAATAAACACCCTGAAGCTCGAAAGGAAGATTTGCATAATAATATAGAACAGATAGCCCGGTATTTAGCTGAAGTAAGACCTACTTTCCCGTTTTTTGATATATTAAGACCATATCAAACCTTTATCCAAAACTGTTCGAATGAAACAGACGTTGGGAAAGAAGTGAAAGAAAAAATCAGAACCGACATGGAAAAGTTAAAAGCCAAACGAATCAAACGGGCTGAATATGTTGCCCAATTGATTGAAGACGGTGATAGTATCTTAACCCACTGCAATACCAGTGGTGACATGGTAATTATGGCAGAAGTATGTCGGGCCAATGGAAAAGCGGTTTCTTTTTTTGTCACCGAAACAAGACCCCATTTGCAAGGAGCAAGATTGACGGCTTGGGAACTGAATAAGGCGGGATTTCCAGTCACACTTATCAGCGATAGTGCTGTTGCTCGGGTTTTATCTAAAGGACTTGTTCAAGTAGCTGTTACCGGTGCGGATCGCTGTACACTCAATGGTGATATTATTAATAAAGTAGGAACTTATCAAATTGCACTGTTGGCCAAAACATATAAAATTCCATTTTACGTTATGGCCCAATCCCCATCCAATATTGCTTCCGGGAATGATATTCCCATTGAATTTCGGTCGGATTCCGAATTATTAAACTATCCCCAAAAAAATCACTATTCAAAAAAAATCAATAGCCTTTTTCCCTGTTTTGACGTAACTCCGGCGTCATATGTTAACAAAATCATTAATTTTCAGGGGATTATGAACCCCGAAGAGATGGCTACTGTGTCATGCGGAAAAATTCTTTAATGGGACTGAATCAAAAGCAAGGGTTATAAACATGAACATACTTATCCACGGTATGCCCGATAACAATTTTTACCAATGGTTGCTGTCAAAAAACAACCAGGAAAAACTGATAATTCACGTTGCGGAAGGAAGACCACAATTGAGCGGGGTAAAAATCGTAGCCCAACGATTGGCGGAAATGGAGATGAACGTTACAGTCATATCAGATAACATGATAGCCTTTTTGATGTCGCAATTACAGTTTGATGCTGCTTTTATCTTTTATTATGAAAAGGATGATGGGTACATAACATGTCAAATCGGCTCATTGATCCTGGTTGTCTGTGCAAAAGTGAATCAAATCCCTATTATCTGCCGACCCGCAGGCAAGAAGGATTATCAAAAATTCGGACAGAATGATGATCTTTTTTTGTTTGACGGCGTTCGAGTTGCACCAAAGGGAATCCAAGCTTATGTTCCGCTGGTGGAAAAAATTCAACTTAACCAGATAGAGTATGATGTTTCAAAATAAAACCGATCAGGAACAATCCAATATGATTTAACTGTTTGTAACTATTCAGTATGCCCCCAGACTCCATGTCATTCCCACGAAGACGCAATATCATCAGATTAAGGATGATCGAACCTATTGTCATTCCAAGTGGAGCCCAAGCGCCATTCAGAAACAGTTTGATTACATATAAGTTCTTCAATATCAGGTTGTTTGTTTAAAACTCAAACCAATGTTTAACGATACCATTTACTCTTGACCCTGGGAGATCCATCGTCAATCGAAGCTATAAGTTTCTCTTCTCATCCTCAGGATGAGAAGTGGCAAAGCTTAACTTAATAACATTACATGAAGTCGGGAATCTTTAATATTAAACGAATAAATGGATACATTGGTAAAATCCCTGTTTATGTGCAGATTACAGGCATTTGATCAATTATTATGCTGAATAGTTGCCCGATATTTAAGGTATCCTTTGGCAAATCAACTCTAACATCAACATCCCGAAATAAATGATGAAAATTCACCTGAAAGTTAACGAAGTTAGGCAATTACAGGATTTGACAGTTTCGCTGAAAAAGGCATCCGGTAGCTACATGTATCGAGAAAAGTTTAAGAAAAATGGTATAAACCCAATGAATCTTAAACAAATCAATGAGATTGAGTATTTTCCATTTACCACTAAAGCAGATTTGAAGCGATATTCGTTTGAAGAAAGATTGGCCGTATCGCTTGATCAGGTGTTGCGGATACATACTTCATCGGGCACTTCCGGGATACCGACGGCCTTCGGTTATACCGCACAAGATTTGATGGAATGGCGCAACAATCTAACCATGGTATTATCGGCCATGGGTTTTAATCGAAATGACACAGTGTTGTTTCCAGCGCCACTTGGATTGCCGACCGGGTTGGGTTATTTACCGGCTTTTGAAAGTGTGGGTGCCTTGCTTCTACCCACTGGCCCAGGTCGTACATCCGGCTTACAGATTCCTGCATTGTTGGGTGAATTTGGTGTCAAACCTAATGCACTTTGTTGTCTGCCGTCTTACCTGTTTAGAATAAGCGAAACAGCCATAAAAGAAGGAATAAATCCAAAAGATTTGGGAATCAGAAAAATTCAAACAGGTGGCGAGGCTTTTACTCCAGAAACAAAGCGTAAAGCAGAAGCGGTATATAATGCCCGGTTGTTTGAAGGTTATGGTTTGTCGGAAGCATGGGGTGGTCCTTCGGTGGCAAGTTCTGCCGATAACAGCGATGATTTAACAGTCTGGGAAGAGTATTTTCTGATTGAGATAATTGATCCGGTTAGTTTAAAAGTTCTACCGCCGGGA
Organism: bacterium; assembly: GCA_041556995.1. Taxonomy (GTDB): domain Bacteria; phylum SAR324; class SAR324; order XYD2-FULL-50-16; family XYD2-FULL-50-16; genus JAHJTV01. The sequence continues at coordinate 48,545 of JBFFHJ010000026.1, forward strand.
GAAGAGGGAGAATTGGTGATAACATCTTTGAAAAAGGATGCTCATCCTATTATCCGATATCGAACCGGGGATTTGACTAAAATTGTCTTCAGCCATTCAAACGAATACCGACCGCTTAAAAAAATTGCTAAAATCAAATCCCGCTTGGATGATCTGGTTAAAGTAAAAGGGGTTCAATTATATCCCATGGATTTTGAGGCTGTTCTAAATGGTTTTGACTCATGGAATGGAGAATTTGAGGTCATTCTCAATGAAAAGGACGGTAAGGAGGAGGTCACCGTTAATCTTGAGGCGGAAAGCCCACCTGAATATTTACAAACCGGAATTCAACAGGCATTAAAAGAAAAATTAAACATCACCTGTTCCATTAATGTAGTGGATCAGGGCATATTGCCGCGAGCTAAAGGCAAAACAAAACGGATCAAAGACATGAGAGTCTCTTCAAAGCCTTTGGCCAACGACAAAGATTCCTTTAATTAGTGTCTGAAAACAAACTTCCCAAATCCGAACTCCGGCTATTATCCTGAGGAGTTTTTCAGTGTGTTTCTCATGTTGCGAGTCACACAAATTCAGAACTGTTTAAATAACATCAGTATAAGAAAGGAGAAAAAAGCTGTTATGGCAATAGAAAAAATACAGGATTATTTGAAAAACCATAAGTTTTTGGTAATCGCCTTGGTTGTTGTGAGTTTTTTATTGTTGTTTAATCTGGGAAACAGGTACTTTTGGTTGGATGAAGGGGCATCTGCTCAATTGGGTAAGAATATTTTAAAATATGGATATCCCAAGGCCTGGGACGGAAAAAACATGGTCACCATCATGAATGGGACAGAGTTTGACGAAAATTTCATGTGGGTTTACCAGCCCTGGTTAACGCTATATGCCGTAGCAGCATCTTTTAAGTTTTTCGGTTTCAGTACTTTCACGGCCCGTTTGCCATTCGCCATGGAGGGGATTTTTTCCATCCTGTTTTTCTATTTTTTGGCCAAACGAGTTACCCGTAATGAGAACGTAACTCGTCTGGCCACGATTTTTATGGTTTGTTCCGTTCCGTTTATATTGTGGTCCAGGCAGTGTCATTGGTACGCCCCGGTGATTATGTTTTCAATCTTGATTTTATTGACCTTTTTAAGATTTATGGAAAAACCGGATGTAAAAAACACTGTCATGTTTATCCTGTCATCGGCGGCGTTATTTTACACCAATTTTTTATATTTTCCCGGTATTATGCTTGGTATATCGGTTTACCTGTTATTAAACTGTGATAAAAAATTATTTTTACGATATAGCATAAGTTGTATAATAATCATTCTACTAACTTTGCCCTGGGTACTTTACCCGTTAAGGGTATTCACCCGGACAACACATTTAATGTTTCCAGGTTTTGCCCACGGAGCTGAGAAGGCATTTGCCAATTTGATGATTTATTTTTGGAAAGTGAATACATTTTATTTTCCATTCGTCAGTTTGGCAGTTATCTGGTTGGTTTGTTTTTTTATCTGGAAAAACAAACGGTCCCTGGTTAAAGATCAGTTGAAGGAATCCTCACCAAACATCCAACTTATTTGCCTGGTTATCCTGTTTAATTTTTTGATCGTATTACCTTTTTATCCGTATCCATGGGCTCTTGCCAGATGGTTCATGACATCAATACCTCTCTACATGATATTAACTGCTATTGTCCTGTCGATCATCATGAGCTATCAACGAGTGCTGGGAGTTGCAGTGGCCGGTTTACTGTTGTTTACCAACATTTTTCACGTAGCACCTTATTATGCAGTGGACTTGTTGAATATTCGACCATCATTGATTGATACTTTTATGAAAGCACCGACATCCTCTTCAACTTTTTCTCATCCAAATTTATACGGATACATAAAATATGAGAATCAGGTTCGATCCTATTTTTTCGATTTTATTACTGAAATATTCAGTGATTACGGTGGACGGACCGAGGCAGTGATCAAATACCTTCAGGAACACGGCAAGCCGGATGATAAGATACTGGTACAGACGTTGGAGGCGGAACCCATTATGTTTTATACCAATATGATGGTTACCAATCGGCTAAAACCGGAAGATACGGAAACCCCCATGTCCGACGTGTTTCGTATCAGTGGAACCAACGCCCAACGCTTTCATAAGTTGACGTATGTGCCTTACAACGATATCGATTGGATCATTACCGGCCGATTCTCTTTTTTGAATATGGAAATCTGGGCTGAATATAAAGAAGATGATTTTGAAAAGATTTTTATCGATGCCCCTGATATTTTCTTTGAGAGTAACCCCGATATTGACTGTGGACACCATTTTAGGACTGTTAAAGATGCACCGGGATTTTATATTTATCGACGAAAGTCGTGATCAGATTTTGAACAGGAACATAACATGAGGGTTGAATAAAGAATTAAGGGGATGCTTTACGAGTAATTCATCTTAAGAAATCTATGGAAGAATTTTACCTCCTTACGTTCTGTAGGATTTTAGGAACAAAAGTACATGTCCCCTTGATTCTCTTACATCCCGGAAAAGGTATTTCGATATTTCGGCATATATCAATAATCAATAACAATATAGAATTATGGCTGCCAAACCGATTGTATTTGAAAGTGATGAATTCATGAACCGGCGGGAAACGTTGGATGTATTGTTTGTTGTGCCGCTATCGTCGGATAATTTGCGATACCATAATCAGGAATCTCTTGGCCTCGGGTATCTGGCGGCCGTGCTGCGCAGATATGGATATAATGTTGGAATCTTTCACCCGGATTTATATGATATCAGCCTAAATCGAGCGATAGAAATAGTTAATCGGAAAACATTTCGTATCATAGGCTTTTCCGTTATCCAGCGTTCAATAGAAAATACCGTAACCATGATCAAACAGCTTCGACACCGGTTGGCTGATGTTCACATAACGTTAGGCGGTTTTTATCCGACATTGGCAGCGGATGAAATTCTGGAAATCATCCCGGAAGTAAATTCTGTTATTAGCGGCGAAGGAGAAACGACATTCTTGGAATTAACGGAGAAAGTACTTCAAAACAAGGATTGGCGGGATATAGATGGAATAATTTATAAGGAAAACGAAAAAATCGTCCGAAATCCGCCCAGATCCCTGATTAAGGATCTGGATACCATCCCGTTTCCAGAAAGAGATACATTGGGGCAGGTGATAAAAAAGGGAGGAAATCCTTATGTGATTTCATCCCGGGGATGTTACAGCCAGTGTTCATTTTGCAGTGTTCGGTCTTTTTTTAATAAGGTCCCCGGTGCAAAATGGCGAGCCAGAAGTGCGGTAAACCTTGTAGACGAGATGGAAGAACTGGTTAAACGCCACAACATCAGTTACCTGGGGATTCAGGACGATAATGTCTTTGGAATAGGAAAAAAACAACAACGCATATTTGATATTGCGGAAGAGATAAAAAAACGAAAACTGGGAATCAAGTTTTCCATGGTATGTCGTGTCAGTGCCATAGATAAGGAAGTGTTCAGGTATTTAAAAGAGGTCGGCCTGGCCATGGTGTTCATCGGAATCGAATCTATGAATCAGGATGCCTTGGACATTTATAATAAACAGACAACCGTTGAGCAGAATAAAAAAGCCCTGCAAATTCTCGATGAATTAAAGATCTTTTCCTATCCTCACGTTATCATGTTTAATCCTTATACTAAAATCGACCACGTTAAAACCGATCTGAAATTTATCAGGAGTCGTGTAGTAAACGGATACGGGCCGTTTTTCAACATGGCCTCTTCGGCGGTAGCGCTACAGATTGACACGGGAACGCCCCTATATCATTCCGTTAAAGAGGAAGACTGGGTAACAAAAATTGAGCATCAATTTGAATATAAAATCAAAAACAAAAAAGTTGAAAACCTGCGACAATTGTTTCAATATGCCATAAAACTATCTGAGCCGCTGTATAACGAACTTGGCAAAACAGGCCATAAATCCATCGGCATGTGGAATTATATGAACCTTACCCATTTGAATTTTCTTGAGGGTTTGATTAATGCCGTTGAAACAACAGACATGAACTTGGATGAAACCCTTCAATCCGTCAGCCAAACCTATCTGCAAAAACTGGAAAAACTTTACAACCTCTTCAAAAAACAACATCCCGATATTTCATCGGATAAGACAAATTCCATCACCACCAACCAAGACACAGAAAAAACGCCTGTTACTTCTCCTCTTGATTGTTTTGCATTAAAGTCGCCAGAAGAAGTTACATTGGAGATCAAAGAAATGATGTCGGTATAAGTGGACCAGTAATTAACAAATGATAAAGACCTTAACATCCAATAGGAAAAACGATGTTCTAGAGATTATATTGATAACTCGATAGTTTTGGGATTTCATTTATCTAACTGTTATTTTTTACCATTGAAACCGCATACAATGTTATTCCGAGCTTGACCTAATGTCATTAAGTTAAGGAAAAGTATTTATTTATTGTCTAACGGAGTGGACAACATGAAGAATCTCAATAGAGCCCAAGCGACATTCAGAATGTCTACCTGGATAATGCATGACAGCGAGAGTTTTAAACTGTCATGTAGTAAATTTAGAATGAAATATCTGAGAAAAAAAGCTGGATGTTCAACATTGGATGTTGGATGAAAAAACCTTTAAATCCCGATAAAAAATGAATTCATCCCGAAACAAATCGACCTTTGGTTACATGAACAAGGTCCTTTTTATTGATTTGAGTACCAAACGCTTTAAAACCGAAAGGCTTGGAGACGATACCAGTCGATTATTTTTCGGGGGAAGAGGGCTTGGCGTTTCTTTTTTATGCTCTCATTTTTTTGAGTTAGAAAAGCAGGGTCGCTATAAAAATGCTTTTTTAGAGGTTGATCCGTTGTCTCCAGACAATGTGATTGTTGTTTCCACATCACCGACCACCGGAACAAGAATGCCCACCTCCGGACGAGTACATATGAATTATAAATCTCCATTGACCGGCGCCTTGGGGAGTACAAATGCCGGTGGGCGATGGGGAGTTGATTTTAAAAAAACCGGGCATGACGTTCTGGTGATATCTGGAAAAGCTCAACACCCGGTTTATCTGGCCGTAACTAACTCTGGAGTCGATTTTTATAACGCCGACCATTTAACGGGCTTGAATTCCATTGAAATAAGGGAAGAAATAAAAAAAAAACTGAACCAAAAAATCCAGGTATTGACCATTGGACCAGCAGGCAGGAATCTTTCCATGTTCGCGGCAGTTTTAACAGACAAGGGAAAAGCGCTTGGCAGAGGGGGGAGCGGTGCGGTCTTTGGATCAAAAAACCTATTTGCAGTGGCGGTAAACCCCGAATCAGGTATCAATATTAAGGTGGCTAATGAAGGGGCTTTGACCATAAAAAACAAAGAGGGAGCAGCCTTTTATGCCAAGATGAAACTGGATTTGGGTAAATTTACTAAAAAAGAAAAAATGTATGGCGTGCTTTCTTCTATGGGATCATTGGGGCTTTTGGGCATGGTGAATAATTTTGATCAGCTCATTCACAACAATATGAGGGACACCTGTCATAAACAGTCCGATATCGATAAAATCGACGGTGAAGCCCTGCGAAATCATGCTAAAAGAGCCAAAACTGGAGAGACACGAATAGAAGTCAAGAAGGGATCATGTTTTAACTGCCCCATTATCTGCAAGCGACATACACGTTTGATCGACGAAAACGGAAATCTGATTGAAAAAGGAGAAGGTCCGGAATTCGAATCCGTTACCTTGATGGGTGCGAACCTTTCCATTTATGATCTGACTATTATCACCCGGGCCAATTACCTAGCCAATCAATATGGCTTGGATACTATCTCCTTGGGAGGGACCATCGCATCGTTTTTTGATCTTTACAATGTGATTAAAGTAAAAAAAGGAAACCTGCTTCCCAAGGAGCAGCTATTTATCAGTGATACAGAAGATTTTGTTATAAAACACGGGGAACCGGATTTTGGTAAAGCCGATATGCTACTTCCTATTGTCCATCTGGTTGGAACAGCAACAGGTATTGGTAAATACCTGGCAGAAGGATCGTATCGATTTTGTGAACGGTATGGTCATACCGAATTGTCCATGAGTATTAAAAAAATGGAATTGCCGGCGTACGACCCACGGACCACTTTCACCCAGGCATTGTGTTATGAGATGAATAACCGTGGTGGTTGCCATTTGGAAGGCGGTTATACTGCACCTCAAGCATATTGCGCTGGATATGCCGAATGGCCGGGAAACAGGACTGAAGGTACACCTTTGGTGGCAAAAAACGCCACCTTGAAAAATGTAACATTGGATGTTATCGGTGCCTGTGTTTACGGGTCATTATCATTGGGATTGGATGAATATGCCTCGTTAATCAATGCAGTTACAGGAGATAAATATGACTCGGGTTCATTAAAAAAACTGGCGGAACGTACGATTACCTTGGAACGGATGTTTAATCTTTTATGCGGATTGGATCATTCAGATGATTGGCTACCTGCCCGATTTTACAACCAAGCCATTCAAGTCAGGGGAAAACCCGTTGTCTGTAACCGGGACGAGTTCAAAAAAATGCACGTTCAATATTATAAATCCGTTGGTTGGGATGAAACGGGAATACCGACTAAACAAACCCTGGAAAAACTGGAATTATTATCCATGTTTCCAAAACTGGGCTTGGCGGTTCAGAAAAAAAGTGATGTGCCATTATTGAAGAATTAATCGGCCATTACATAGAACCCAATATTATTTAATTAAGGAAAATTAGTAACTATTCAGCAATACCTGAGAATTCAACATCATTCCCACGAAGGTGCAATGTCATTAAGTTAAGCTCTGTCATTCTGAGGATGAGAAGCGAAACTTGCAGCGGGCATTCATATAATTTAGGGTTTGCTAAAAAATCAGTTCACATTTTCTGTTTACAAAATGTCCATTGTTTTTGGAACTTTTATAAGCAGAATGGGAAATTACTTTATAACAATCCCCAAGTTATTTTCGAATGTCGCTTGAGTTCCATTGAGATTCTTCGTGTTGCCTTAGGTGCCATAAGTACAATTTTTCTTAGCAAAATAAGCGGATGGGAATTGATAAGCAATAATACTGTATAATTACACAAAATCAATATATTATGGATGATCGACAGAAAATATATAGGCGATTGTACAAAGTCGGTGCCGCTTTGGCCAGGTTGAATGCCAATAACACTCACAGTGGTAACCTCTCTATGAACGACCCGTCGGATTCAGATGTGTTTTATATCACAGCCAGCGGATCACAATGCGGCGATTTGATCCAACAGGACATTGTACCGATCAAGTTTTCCGGGGTCAGTTGGGGGGATGCACGTGGTTCGTCCGAATCAACCATTCATCGGACTGTTTTGGGATTACCCGGTGTCAACTCTGTCATTCATTCCCATCATTTGAACACTATCGTTGTATCATTCGATACAAAAGAAAAACAGCTATTTCTTCAATACCTGGGAACCGATGAACAGGGAAGAGAGGAGTTTTTATTTCATCCGGTCGATCTGTTGGGAACATATGCCGTAGGCGGAGTTAAAGTTGCCAGTTACGATCAGCCCGTGGGATCGGCGGAAATGGAGGAAAGGATTCCCAAATACCTGGAAAAAAACCGGTTGACCGTGGTAAGGGGACATGGACCGTTCGCCAGAGGAGAATCGCCTGAAGATGCGTTGTATCGGCTGGATGTGCTGGAGAACAGCTGCAAACTTTTACTTTTATTAAAACGCAGGGGGGTTGACGTGGTTGCCATCCAAAAACGTATACGGGAGATAGGTAAGGAAAACTTTTTCCCGGCAGCACCCCATATTTTGAAAAATTCAGAGACCATGACTTCAGAAGTGGATGATACCTCTGTGATCGAAGATTTTCGGCAACGGCTCAACTACAATTATAATAATGCCATTGGTGTATATGGCACGGGGTCCATGAGCCAAAAAATGTCCACAGATGAAATGATCTATTGTCCCATGTCGGCCATCCCGGAAAACTTTGATTTTCCCTTATACAGGCTAAAAACGGATAACTTGGAAAGCGACAGTCTGGACCTTAGAATTCATAAGATGATTTATCAGCACATGCATTTAAATGCCTGCATGATCACTGTCAATCCCTTGGCTATTGCGGAAGGTATGGCAGTTCTGGCTGAAAAGTTCGGGGAAAAAGTATTATTGGGAGAAGAAACGGATATTCCATATTCAGTCGATGATCACCCCGCTGTATTGCCAATAGATGCAGAAGCCATCTATTTAAATCCAAAAGTCGGCCTGGTGGACATTTCGCAATTGGGTAAATTATCAACCAACAATCCTATTTTGGATATGCTGCGATGGTACAAAGGATGTTGCATTGTTGCAGGTTATGGCGTTATCTCAACCGGGGAAACCACCTTGGAGCAAGCCGCTCATAACGCCTCCTCCGCAGAACGAATTGCTTATTTTCGCTCATCGGTTTTTTTAAATCATCAATTACTGGACGGGCCGATGGTCAAACTGTTTGAACCAAAAGGCACTGTCTCACATTTTTGGTAACCATATCAAATGAATTTCTACCAGATTTTTGAAAGGACAACAGCCCTGTGTCCCGATAAAGAAGCGGTTTTTTATAAGAACAGCATGGTTACCTATCGGCAGTTAAAGCGGTTGGTAAATCAGTTCCATCGATTTTTGAAAAACCATGGAGTGACTGAGCAGACTCGGGTTATGTTTTGTTTGCCAAACTCAACCGGTTTTATTATTGCTTTTTTGGCCCTTTGTAAAATCAAAGCCAAGTCGGTATTGTTTCATTTCAATGATACCACAGACGAGATAACACGAATTCTTAATGAAACAGATTGTTCCGTTTTGTTTGCGGATAGTATCTTTCTGGAACAAAAATGCCGGCCGTTGATCATGTCCGGTCGCATAAAAAGCACCGAATCGGTCAGATTTACCGATAATGAAAAGATGGAAGTAGCATTTTTGCGAAAAAGCGGTGTGGAAGAAAAAACAGCAAAGATGATCGATTATCATGATGAGGCCCTTTTCCAGTATTCTTCCGGTGTTACCGGTGTACCCAAGTGTATTGTTCGCAGTCATGAAAACTTGATTTATGCGGCCATTAATTTTGTTTCAACTGTGGGATACCAAAAAGAAGATCGTATTATCTGCACTACCCCGTTTTTCCATGCCTTTGGATTAAATACCTGTTTGTTATCAGCATTATACTCTGGTTGTTCATTGATTTTATTAAACAATCTAAATCCACTGGAAACCATTCGATACATCAAAGAGTGTCAGGCTACTGTTTTGACTTCCATCCCTTATCTTTACCAGTTTATAGTTAAGTTCAGACCACGACGACCTATATCCTTAAAACCTCTTAGATGCTGCATCTCCGGTGGTGGAGTTGCACTGTCTTCTGAAATCGCCGATGCATTTTTCGACCGGTTTCAAATCAGGCCGATCCAAGTATACGGTAGCACGGAAACAGCAGAAATAAGTGTTAATTCTAACGACCGGGACGACGATGCCCAATACATGGGGAAGATCTTAAACAATGTGTCTGTTAAAATTATTGATGAAAAAGGCAAAAATACGGCACCAAATATTGCAGGTGAAATATGTGTCAAAAGTCCTGCTGTGTCACCCGGATATAAGAATCCCAGCGTTGCCGATCATAACGCATTTAAAAGGGGTTGGTACTACACTGGGGATTTTGGAACCTTTGATGAAAATGGATATTTACGATTAACGGGAAGAAGGCGTTCCACCATAAGCGTTAGTGGGAAAAAGGTTGATCCCAAAGAGGTTGAGAACGTCCTGGTAAGTTACCATAAAATCAATGAAGCAGTGGTAACAGGTCAGAAAGATCAGTTTTATGGGGAAATCGTAAAAGCCATCCTGGTCAGTCGTGATACTTGCAGCCAATTGGAGCTCATTCAATTCTGCAAACAGTATCTGGCTGAATATAAAATACCGCGCATTTTTGAATTTCGAAAGGAATTGCCCAAATCGGTCACCGGCAAAATTTTGTTAAAAGAGTTACAGAATTAATCATTTTCTCATCTGCACTTTTAAATCTATTGTTTGGCTCGGACTATCCCAAATTTTAACCAGTTTGTTTAAGGAGGAACATGAAGCTCATTAAAAACATTCAATTAATGGTTTTTGTCAGTTTTTTGATTTTGGTTTTATCAGGATGCAACCCATCAACACCACCGGAAGAGATTACACAAATTTACTTCAACTATTTGGCAGCATTTGAGCATCAGCGAGCTTATGATTTTCTTTCCCAACATCAAAAACTCGATTTAAAAACCAAAAATATTAATCGGGAATCTTATTTTGGATATGTCAAACCGCCTTTCGGTCACCCGCTTTGGATGGGGATCAGCATTGATATTATATCACAAGCAGTCGAAGCGGACGGATCTTCCCGAGTTCAATTTAGGTTAACGGAAAACCGTTCTAAACAATCGATAACAGGTGAATGTCACTTGGTGATAGAAGAAAACGAATGGCGGATAAACAATGTCAAACTGGAAAATATTTCTGAAGAAACACAGAGTGCCTTGCTGCAAACGCAACATTAATATGGAAAAAAACGGCAACTATTCAGCATCACCCCTGGACTCTTTATCATTTCTGCGAAGGCATAATGTTTATAAGTTAAGCTCCGCCATCTGTCATCTTGAGGAGAGACGACGAAGGATCTTTCAAGGCCAAAAGCAATTGATGTCGTTTATCATCGTATAGAAGCTATGTACAAAAGACCGGGTCTATTTGATTTAAAAAATCATTCATGTGATTAAGCATCGGCTAAAAAATTAGTTCACATTCTATTTACAGAATGTCCATTGTTTTTTTTGGACTTTTGAAAATAGATGATGTGAAGTTACATTTTGACGATCCCTAAGTTATTTCCAAATGCCGCTTGGGCTCCATTGAGATTCTTCCAGTCGTCCAGGACTCCCATCAGAATGACAAATAGATCATACTTTTTATGCTGAATAATTATTAAAAATGAGGTAATGAAATGAAAAACAAAGGTACCGACCATATTCACAAAAAAAACCATCCACCTGACATGATTTCAGTTGTTATTCCGGTTTACAATGGTGAACGGACCTTGGGCAGAACCCTGCAAGCGATATATGCATCCGAGTATGCAAATTTTGAAGTGATTGTAGTGGATGACGGCTCTACAGATCGAACGGTGGAAATTGCCCATAAATACTCTTGTCGAGTTATGAAAACTCAAAAAAAAGGCAGTGGCCCGGCTAACGGCCGGAATGTTGGAGCGGACGCAGCTCTGGGCAAATATATCCTGTTCACTGATGACGACGTGCTCGTCCAACCCCAGACATTGTCCCAGATAGTTTCTGATTTTGAAAATGATTCCTCCGCTGCCGCAGTGGTTGGGAATCTGGTAGAAGAAAATAGTATGAAGAATTTTTTTAGTCGATTTAAAAATCTTCATCATCGGTATTATATATCCATTTTCCCAAAATACATTCATGTCACTTTCACCAGTATTACAGCCATCAGGAAGGACATTTTTCAAAAAGCAAATGGATTCGACACAACCATTGACACACCCAGTGTTGAAGACGTTGAATTCGGCCAGCGATTGACGGATCTTGGCTACAAAATTCTGCATGATAAAACACTGACGGTTGTTCATGAGAAACACTACTCCATGAAATCATATTTTAAAAACACCTTAAACCGGTCCTACTGCTATTTTAAGCTGTTTATGATTAATCAGGGTAAAAGACGATTGATCAATGAGAAAAAAGCAGTCTATTTTCCCTGGTCAGCTGTCATCAGTTTTATGATCGGCCCTATCATTCCAGCATTGCTGTTGGCTGGAATATTGGCGTTTAACAAAGCATCGTTTTTTCTTTTATTGCCTGCATCTTTACTTTTTCTGTTTGCATTATTAAACAAAGGTTTTTTACTTTATCTGCTGAAAATCAGGGGTTTCTTTTTTTCAATTTCTTCACTTTTTGTTGTTTTAGCAGATTCGTGGATCATTTCCATTGGGAGTTCTTTTGCTTTAGTGGACTTGATCCTCAATAAACGAAAGCGATGGACTGTGATTTAAGAACGAACCACTCACACCTCTCATCTTACATAAAGCTTCACATTAATTACCTCCGAGAAAACCTCAAACGTTGTTCGTCAAAACCGTATCTGAGCGTACCACTATATAATCTATAAGCTCATACAGTATTTGATTGATTAAAAACTTTTAGCTTACTTATATATTTTTGTAAGAATCACACAGGAGTTTTAAATGGATAAAAGTGCATGTATCTTAGGAGCAGGTGTAGCTGGATTAGGTGCGGCCATGAAATTTACGGAAACAAAATGGAAATTGGATATTTTTGAAAAAAACAAATTCATGGGCGGTATGTGTTATAGTTTCAAACGTGACGGTTTCACCTTTGATTTGGGCGGCCATCGTTTCATTACCAAAAATGAAGGTCTCCTAAAAAGATTGAATTCCATAATGGCTGATGATTGGCGGATTCGGGATCGGAAAAGTCAAATTTTTTTAAACGGCAAGTATTTCCATTATCCGTTGAAGTTTAATGATATTATTAAAAAACTGACACCTTTAACCATGCTGAATTGCTCGATGGATTACCTCTTTACGTTGGTAAGAAACAGCTTTTCAAAAAACGAAACAATGGATTCATTTGAAAAATGGGTGGTGCGTAACTTTGGTGATAAACTGTACCAGATATTTTTCAAACCTTACAATATTAAACTTTGGGGAATTGAGCCATCCAAAATTTCAGCGGATTGGGCCTCCCAACGAATTAGTTTCAAAGACATGCGGGATGTTATTAAGTCCACCTTAAGCAGAAATTCAAACAATAAACGAGGTTACGCCGAATCCTATTATTACCCTGATGATGGAATCGGCCGGCTACCGCAGAAGATGGGTGAAGAGGTATTCAAACACAATAACAGCAATGTGTATCTGGATACCCACATCCACAAGGTTTATCACCATAACAACAAAATAACCGGATTGGAATACTCACAAAACGGTAGTAAAAAAATGACTACACTGCCCTGTGAAAACCTGGTATCTACCATTCAACTGCCCGATTTCTGCAAACTGTTATCCCCCGCTCCGCCAGAGGAGGTTGTCTCAGCAGCCAACTCCCTTCGATTTCGTTCTGTGGTTTTTCTGAACATTATGGTTGATAGGAACTCGGTTACGGACAATAGTTGGCTTTATTTTCCCGAAGAAAAATTTGTGTTTTTCAGAATTGTTGAACCTAAAAATTGGAGCGAAAAGATGGCTCCCGAGGGAAAAACCTCACTATGCCTCGAAATCGCCTGCGATAAGGGTGATGACTTATGGAACGCCACAAGCGATGAGTTGTTGGAAAAATGCCTGCCGAGTCTCATTGAGATGGATTATGTGCAGGCGCATGAAATCCTGGATCACTTTGTTACCAAGGCAGAACACGCATATCCCATTTATGAGATTGATTATAAAGAAAAAACAAAATGCATCATCGATTATCTGGACCAATTTAAAAATTTTATTATCTGCGGAAGGCAAGGAATGTTTCGTTACAACAATATGGACCATTCCATCGAGGCCGGTTTTCTGGCTGCCGAGTATTTAAATGAAAATGTGGATAAGCAGGATGTCTTGAAGGTTGCCAACAGCGATGAACCGTTTGAATAAACTGCTCCGTTATTCCCACGCTCGGAATGTGTCATCACAATAAAATCTATGATTTTTCACGTTATCATCCCGAATACCCAGCCGAGCTGAATACAGGCTTGATTCAGTATCCATTTTTATGGATCGTTGAAACTACGGTGAATTCCGGGTCAAGCCCAATGTCATCAGGTTAAGCTCTGCCATCTGTCATCCTGTGGAGAAACGACAAAAGATCTCTCAGGGTCAAAAGCAAATGATGTCATTTAACAACGACAAAAGATCTCTCAGGGTCAAAAGCAAATGATGTCAATTAACATCGTTTTGAGTTTTATACGAACAATTTAATATTGAAGGACTTTCATTTTATTAAGTTGCTTCTGAATGTCGCTTGGGTTCCATTAAGATTCTTCGTGTTGCCTTAGGCTCCAATCAGAAAGACAAAGGAAGGCCTATTTTTCTTAACTTAATGGTATTGAGCTTGGGCCGGAATCCATTATGGTAAGTCTGTGTGGTACAGCTTGTTTACCGGGACAAAGAAGATCGGTTTATCAAAACTAAACAGAGACTATTTATGAAAGGTAAAACATGGAAAAAATAAAATTCGGCTGTCATCACTTTTTAAATTCCAGTCCAATTCTAGCACCTCTGAAAGAAAAAAAACTGGCAAACCTGAAAATCGTGCATGACTCTCCGGCACGGCTGGCAGCAATGCTAAAAAACGACGAGCTTCATCTATCGTTTATACCGTCGGTTGAATATGCAGATAGATCCGACTATCTACTTGTCAACGGGATTTCGATTTCATCGTTTAAACAGGTCGACACGGTATTGTTGATCAGTAAAACCAAAATGGAAGATATCAGGACAGTTGCAGTCGATAACCGATCCAAATCGTCCATTGCATTGCTAAAAATCATTTTTATGGAAAAATGCGGCCGGTTGCCGACGTTAAACTCCATGCCACCTAACCCGGCCTCAATGCTGTTAATGAACGATGCCGCTTTAATCATCGGCGATGAGGCATTTGCCGCTATACAACAAAACGGTTTGAGTATATTCGATTTGAGCCGAGAATGGTTTAAGATTACAGCCAAACCATTTGTACACGCCGTATTATGCGCTCGAGGTAATGTGGACTTTAACACGGAATATACTTGTCTGGTGAAAGAAATATTAAACTCACGTGATCAAGCCTTGGATAATGTTGAATATATAGCCAAAGAAGCTGCAACGGAATTTGGCATCGCAGAAGATATCTGTATCGATTACATCAAAAATAAAATCGTTTATTCATTGGGAAAATCGGAGCAGGAAGGGCTGAATGAGTTTTTTTTCCTGGCAAATAAATTCGGTTTGATTGATAGGGTTCCAGAGTTAAAATTTTTATAAGGCCGTTTGACACCATTGATATCCCAACCAAAGGTAAAAGATGAAAGATACGTCTCAAGATGATTTGATATCCATCATTATTCCCATGTTAAATGCGGAAAGAACACTGGAAGCGTGTCTCCAGTCCATCAATTCAATTGTTGATAAAAACTACGAAGTTATTTTAGTGGATGACGGTTCACAAGACAGTTCACTTGAAATTGCCGCCCGTTACCCGTTTCGTTTGCTGCAACATTTACAAACAAAAGGAGCTGCCGCCAGTCGGAATTATGGTGCTTCACAAGCAAAAGGAGATATTCTGTTGTTCCTTGATGCCGATATTATAGCACAAAAAGATATTATCTCCCGCGTCAGGCGGCGTTTTGCAGAAGACGATCGAATTTCAGCAATGGTCGGCAGTTATACCAAACATACTACTGAAAAGGGGTTCTTTTCCATCTACAAAAACCTGGAACACCATTTCGCCCATCATTCGTTTGACAAGGAGTTTATCTCGTTTGTCACCTTTGCCGGAGCAGTAAAAAAGTCCGTATTTGAGGAACTGAATGGATTTAACAGTGACTATGAAGGGGCTACCGTGGAAGATGTGGAATTTGGTTATCGGATTTCCCAGGCCGGTTACAAAATTGCGTTGGACAAAGATTTGATGGTTGTTCACCAGAAAAGAATGACGTTTTTATCCTTTATTAAAGTGGAGTTGATTAATCGTGCCATTCCCTGGTCAGTATTGCTTTTCAGACGTAAAGAACTTAAATTTAATCCAAGCATCGGTATATCAAACATTTTAAGCGTAATGATTTTTGGTCTTTTGGGTTTGAGTTTTATTTTGTTGGTTTTACCTTATATCAATATACCCAAAAACATGGTTGGATACACGATGTTTGCACTAACGGCAAGTCTGATTCTGTTAAACTCAAAATTTTACATTTTTCTCTCAAAGGAAAAACCGTTACCCTTTGTGGTTTCCGGCATTCTTACTCATCAGTTGAGTTATTTGTTGAAGCTCATCGGTATTGTTACCGGGTTTTTAATTTTTTTAAAAACAACCATCATCCCACGCAGATCTTGAAGTACAATCGAGTAAAACAGGCCAATCACTGATTTAATTTTTTGGGTAATTAACTTGAGATATTTAAATTATGCCAGGTATCTGGTTTCAAAATACAGGGCAAATCCCGTATACCTGGTTCATTTTTTGACTAACAACTGCAATGCGAATTGCCCGCATTGCTTACGAACTGGGCTGCCAGATTTGCAAGGGAAAGAATTATCCTACGACGAGATAATAAAATTCACTCAACAACTGGAAAATTCCATTTACAGTGCTACTCTTACCGGGGGTGAAGCACTACTGAGAAAAGACATTGGTGATATTGTAACGGCGTATTTACAAAATACCAATATCAAAACACTTCAGATACTCAGTAATGGCTCATTACCGGAAAAAGCAGCGGTTGTAGCAAAAAGAGTTGCGCCAAAATTCCCAAATAAAAAAATCTCTTTTGAACTTTCCCTCGACGGAATTGGATCGGATCATGATTCTCACCGGGGAATTAGCGGCCTTTTTGAAAAGGTCGTCGAAACCTATTGGACGGTTAAAAGCCTGGCAAAACAGTTTCCAAACCTGAACGCCGGGCTCAATTTAACCATGTCTGCTGCCAACCAGGATACTATCCTCGATGTTTATAAATATGCTGTAAAGGAACTAAAAGCGGACCTTTTAACCATTACTCTTATCCGTGGTGACGTATTAGATCAGAGACTTAAGATTTTGAATTTTAAGAATTACGAGGAACTGTGTCGCGTGGTTGAAAAGGAATTGAAAACAGCGGATACGGCTCGAAAAGGAAAACAAAACCTGTTTTCTCTGCTTATCACGGCCCAAGACATTATCACACGTCGTCGAATCATAAAAACCATCCAAAAACAAGCCCAAATCGGGCCATGTTATGCAGGTGTATTAAGTGGTGTTGTGTTTTCCAATGGTGATGTCGGCCCTTGTGAGTTGCTGGATAAAAAAATCGGTAATTTACGGAATCATGATTACAACATGGCATCAATGTGGAAATCCGACAAGGCGATTTCAATCCGAAAAGAAATTAAAGAGACCCGGTGTTATTGCACCTACGAGTGTTCCATGTTGTGTAATGTTCTATTTAATCCGAATTACTTACCCCTTCTGCTTAAAAAAACAATGGATCTTTGGCTGTCCCAACGCTTGTTAAAGCCGGGTCTTGAATAACCTGTAAACCTTATAAACTCATGCTGGATACGGTTAAACGGAATCTGGATAGCTTACTTCCCATTAGCAAACGAGCCTTTTCACTTTTATTGAATCGTAACAACCTGCAATACCTGATTCTTTTTGTTACTGCTCGTTGCAATTCTACCTGCCCGTTTTGTTTCTATTGGCAGGAACAAGACAATGCAGATATCAAAAACGAATTATCATTGGAAGAAATCGAAAAGATCTCAAAAAGTATGGATTCCATTGAATATCTCTGTCTAACAGGAGGAGAACCTTTTCTAAGAAAAGATTTTACTGAAATCTGCAATGTTTTTATCAAAAATAATGCGGTCAAATTTATCAGCATCCCCACTACTGCATTAATGACAAAAAAAATTGAAAAAGATTTGACTTGTATTCTTAAGAAATTTCCAAATGTTGGGATTCGGTTGACCTTATCGTTTAATGGAATTGGGGATGAATTTGATAAAATGCATAAAACTCGATACGCCTTTCAGAAATTCTTAAAAACTTATGCCATTTTACAAGATTTAAAAAGCAGGTTCTATAACCTGGATATTCAAATCAATTCGGTATATTCATCGTTTACTGAAAATAAAATGGAGGATCTTTATCAATATGTTAAAGAGTCGCTGCATCCGGATAACTATGTAGTAGCGCTGCTGCGGGGCAATGTTCGGGAGACAAGCGTCAATTATAGATCACTGTCCGGGTACAAAAAGATAATGGAAAGGATAGAAAATGACTATTATGAAAACCGTAAAAAGGACAGTAATCCTTTCCAGATTCTTTTCAGAGTGCTGCATATCAGAACGCGGGAGATCATAACCGAATGCCTGCGGAAAAAAAGGATGCCTATAAATTGTACGGCCGGTAAACAACTGGCTGTGATCAGCGAAACAGGAAAGGTTTTCGCCTGCGAGTTGCTGGATGGAGAAATGGGCGATCTGAGAAAATGCCAATACGACATGAAGCGCATACTGAAGTCCAAGTCAGCCCGAAAAATCAGAGATTTTATCAAGGCTAAAAAATGTTATTGTACCTGGGAGTGCGCCATTCTAAACAGCCTGATTTTTGAACCCAATACTTATCCACAGACATTATGGATGATGTGTCGTGCTGGATACAAACGCTTTACCCGAAAAGCGTCGTAATTCAATACCATCCACCGAGCCGGGTTCCGAATGCTTTCCGTAATCTCTGCATCAGGCAATATAAATTTTCTAAATAAATCAACGGCATTGTCTATAAAGTTGCCGGCCTTCATATATTCAACAGGAGCTGAAACAAAATGAAAATCTTGTTTGTCACACCACCGCTGGAACAGTGGCTATATTTTGGTGAAGCACGCTCACCATACCTGGGTTATGCCACATTGACCGCCTATCTCCAACTACATATGAAAGGCCCGGATGTGGAAGTATTGGATGCACCTGTACTTGATATTGACTGGCCGGAACTTTCGCAGGAAATAGCTGCTCGAACTCCTGATATCGTTTGCCTGGGAGCTCCAAGTTGTTGGTCGGATGATGCTTATCGGGTATTTGAAATGGTTAAAAAAATCGATTCCTCCATCTTAACTGTGGCTGGCGGCATCCATTTTACAATTTTTCCGGATGATGAGAAAAAAAACCGAAACATCGATTATATTATCATGGGGGAAGGCGAGGTAACCTTTTTGGAACTTATTCAACATTTGGAAGCGGGCAAAAAAGATTTTAGTCATATAAACGGATTGGCGTATAAAGACGGGGGAAAAACCATTATCAACAAACCCCGGTCTTTAATAAAACGATTGGATGATTTGCCGTTACCGGCATATGAGATCTTTCCATGGGAGCTAAAACGATATGTACAATTCAAATACTGGAAAGACTTCAGTATGGTTGTGACTACCAGGGGATGTACCGGAAAATGTATTTTTTGTTATGAATGGAAACAATATAACGGTACATTCCGTTGTAAAAGCGGGAAACGGCTGGTGGAGGAGTTGGAAGTATTAAACAAACAGTTTAATGTTAGAAACATCCATTTTGGTGATGATTGTTTTCTTGGGAATAAAGAACGGAATATAGAATTTTTTAACCACGTTATTGCCAAAAAACTTGACATCAACTGGTTTGCTCTGGTGCGTGTGGATGATGTCCTCAGGCTAAAGGACCACATGTCGCTGTTAGCCAAATCCGGTTGCGTTATGTTGTTGATGGGAGTTGAATTCCCGTCGGACGAAGATTTGGAATACATGAAAAAAGGGATCAACGTGGCCCAGATCAAGGAAGCGTTTAAGCTGGCCCACGATTATGGCATTGCCACCATCGCATCGGTCATTGTTGGATGGCCCGACGACAATCATGAGCGAATTAAAAAATTTGCTTCGGTCATGGACGAGATCAATCCGGTCTTTTTGGCTCCTCAAACACTGCAACCACTTCCGGGAAGTGATGTGTGGGAAGATTACATAAAAAAGAACAACTATAAGCGTCAGGATTTCAACAACAGCTTGTTTGATCATGTGCATCCGATGATGCCGACCAATCATTTATCGGTAGAAGAGGTGGGCCAATTGGCCAATTGGTGGGCAGAAGATTTTTTCACTAAACCAGGCCGGCTGGATCGTGCGTTAAAGGATTATCATCCCCTGGTCGGTATGCATGCTCAGTGTCTGATTGATATAATGTCAGGTGGCAACCCCGATGCCCGCAATTAGTATCTGGACGAAAATATAATACTTATCTCTCTGATATTTTAAATCGATGATCTTATAAATAACTTTCATTTTCAAAAACAGATGAATGCCAGACCGTTAATCGTTGAAGAAGGTAGATTTGAAAAAGGATATAATTGTTTCTGTTCGCCGGTCGGCGTGATGCTGGCGTTGCATTCACTTCCTTTTATCAATTCGGTTTTATATCAACGATGGGATTTCTTATACGATCAAAACCAACCGGTTGATTTCTATAAGCTCATCGGGATGTTACATCGCCTGACACAATCGAGTATTAAAGAAAACCTGTCTCGACTTTATCAGATCGAATTAAAAAAGAAGGTTGAACCGGACGGTTTGAATGCTTTTAAACTGTTAAAACAGCGTCTGGATAATGGTACTCCAATCATGGTGATGTTGGATCTGTATCAATTGCACTACCTTCCGCACAGTCAACGACAAAACCATCATCTGCATTTTTTAATCGTCACCGGGTACAACGAACATACAAATGAGGTGTCTATTATTGACAGTTTTGCTGGATATAATGGGACGATTCCCCTGGATATTTTTAATGGCGCGCGGCAAGGCATTATCAATGGAATGTCGTTACAAAACCGCTGGTATGAATTTGAATTTCCAGCCGACATTGTAAACGTTTCCCAAACCACCATGGAAAATTTTGTAAAGCGTAGTATTAAACATATATTCCACCCACTTTCGGATACGATAAACGGTCCTGATGCTCTACAAATGTTTGTTGCGGATATTCAAACCTGGCAAAAAGCCGATGTGAAGAACCAAATGAGAAAGGCTGCTGAATATATTCGGGATATTGAATGGCAACGCAAAGGCTTTTTGGCTTTTTTAAAGGAGATTAAATCCTATCTTAAACCGGAAACAGTGGAAGAACTATTCAATCTCGTGCAAGAAATCATCGATATGTGGGCCGGTATACGGCGCTCTCTCTATCTTAACCACTTTCGAGATGATACCACCCAACTGGTTACTATGGCTTCCACGATTTTGGAGATCACCAAAAAAGAAAAACAGTTTGTCTACAATATCAACTCAAGTCAAAATTTTATATTTAAATCTTGAATATAAAATATCAAATACAAAATAATCCCTTTTTCTTTCCCGAATATCTTAAGTTGACAGTTGAAAATTTTCGTCATCATGTCGGATACCCAGTCAAGCTGAGCACAGGTTTTAATCTCATAGGCACTCACATAGGGAATTTTGCAAATAAAGAGAACTACGGTTTGGCAGGGCTACGTCTCCGTCTAATATTTCTTTAAGGCGATTTTCTACCCAATACAAATCTTACATTTTTGGTCATTTCGTCTTACCTCCTCGGGATGAAAAATTGTAGAGCTTAATCTAATGATATTGAGGTCAAGCTCGAAATTACATCATATCCGGTTTTTATAATATTTAATTTCAGATGAATATGCCAGAGAACCCTTAACTATCGTGCTTTTAAATTTAACGTTTATTCGGTGCATAAAATATGGACACAACGGACATTGGTATTGAAAAAAGAATCATTGACATAGTATTGGAAATATTTCCAACCATGTCGGTCAATCTTACTGAAAATGAACAAGACGAATTTTTTAATCTTTTGGCAAATATTGACTCCATCCAAATGTTGGAAGTTATGGCAGCTATTGAAATGGAATTTGATATCTTTTTTGATGAAGCAGATCTAAATGTTGATTTATTTAAAGATATCAAAAGTTTATCTAACTATGTCAAAGAAAAAATGGAACAGAGCCAAGATGTATGAAGCCGTTTGATCACAAGAAATGATAAATAAACAACTTTTCACTGAAAGAGGAAAATATGGAAGAAAATGAATTAAAAGAAAAAGCATTAACTTATTATTCAGCTTTAAACAAAAAAGATGTTGAATTGATCACCAGTTTATTCAGAACAGATGGCAGTGTTGATTATCCTACTGCGATGGAAAATGTGTCCGGTACTCAGTCCATCAAAGCGTTTTTCTCGGAAGCAGCACAAAATGTTCCCAGGTTAAAAGTTGACGTTCAATCGATGTTTGCCTGTAAAGACAGGGTCGCTGTTCATTGGTTTTCAAACGGCATCAGTGATGTCACCAACACCATTGATGAGCATTTTGGAATTGATATTTTTAATTTTGAGGAAGGTGCTATAAAAAACCTGACCGTTACTTATAGTATTGAAGAGATGAATTAAAAATCATGAAAAAACCGGGCACCATTTCCAGCTCTCCTTTAACCATTTTTGAGCTGATCAAACGGATTTCTCTGTATAAACAGCGAACGGCATTTGATTTCAGGGGCAAACGCATTACCTATTGCCAATTGCTGGATGATCTCACTGCTTTATCCTACCTGTTTTTGCCGACAAAACTGAAGAAAGGATCACGGGTGGTCCTTTTGATGCCGAACGGTTATGAATTTATACTGGCGTTTTTGGCATTAACTGCATTGGGGATTGTTGTTGTACCCCTGGACCCCAACATTCGGGATGAATTTACCCAAATAGCCAAAGATAGCCGCCCATCAGCCGTTCTTTTGTTGTCGTCCTATTCACAGAGGTTTAAGGATTGGTTTGGAGAACTAAAGAGTGCCTGTGATGTTATTGAAATCGATCTAATGCTGCAAAAGAAAAAAGTTCATCAGGTATTTAGGTTTGAGGATTTGTTACAGGTCTGGAAAAAAAGAAAGATTAAAAAAGATGATATCGGTTGTGTTCTATACACGTCAGGTATGACGGGAACGCAAAAAGGGGCTGTATTAACTCAAAACGGATTGATGAAAAGTATTTCGGTGCTAAAAGACAACATTAATATAAAAAGAGACGATCGTTTTCTTGGATTGGTTCCTCTTTTCCATGGTTACGGTCTGACGTTTAACTTTTTATTGCCGATATGGATAGGGGCCCAAACATGTTTTTTTGAATCTTTTCATCTAAAAAAGATATTAAAACATGCCCTGACTTATCAACCTTCCATCATTGTTGGAAATCCATCCATTTATCGCCTGTTGCTTAAAATTCCAGAGATTACCAAAAAATATTTATCAGAGGTTAAATTTTGTCTGACGGGAGGATCTCCCCTTTCCGGGGTTGAGGCGCTACATTTTACGAAAACATACAACATTCCTTTCTACAATTGTTACGGCTCCACGGAAACTGGTACTATTTCACTAAAATCCATTAAGGAAAACAGTACGGATTTGAATTCGGTTGGCAAGCCTCTGACCTCGGTTAAAGTAAAAATAGTGGACGATGATAATGCTAAAACCCAAAAGGGTGATATCGGGGAAATTGCAGTACACAATCCATGGATGATGAAAGAGTATTTAAACAAAAAAACCGATACACAGCGGGTATTAAGGGGTAAATGGTATTATACGGGCGATCTCGGAAAAAAGGATGCCGGGGGAAATTTGATTTTATATGGACGAAAAACAGATATGATAAAAACCAAGGGATTTAAAGTATTTCCCCGGGAGATCGAAGATGTGATCCTGCAATATCCAAAAATCAATGACGCCGCCGTATTCGGGATAAAAAGCGAAATGAAGGGGGAAGAAATTTATGCCACCGTTGAACTAAAAGATGGGGAGGTGTGTACAAAACAGGAAATATTGGCTTTTTGTCGAAAAAAACTGTTGGATTATAAAATTCCTCGCAAGGTTTTCTTTTTTACAAGTTTTCCCAAGCTGTCAAACGGTAAAATCAATCGAACTGCCTTAAAAAACGAGGTAATAACAAATATTGAAGAAAATGTTATCCCCAAAAAACTGGAATTATATAATTAGTATCCAAGTGAAGCACACGGAGAGATGTTTGTTCTTGGTATGGCCACATCTATTCAAGATTGCCTTTCTGATTATTAATTGCTTCAATCAAACAAGGATCTCTCCAGGCCATCTACAAATGACATCACAAAACATCCCGGTGAGTTGAATACAGCAACGGATTTAACAAAAAAGAATCGTAATTATTCAACATAAAAAGCCTGACTTATTTGTCATAATGTGAACCTATTACGCTTGACCTGAAAACAAAACCATATACCCGTCCATCTAAATATTCCAATTTACAAAAGCAATAAAATTTCACCATGAATGACGAACTGTATATAAAACCCCGATTTAATGAAATTGATTTTATGAACGTCGTTCATCACGGTGTTTATTTTTCCTGGTTTGATTTGGGTCGGGAACATTTTTTTGAAAAACGGGGAATAACATTCCAAAAGCTATGGGAAAATCATCGGGAATTAAACATGGATACATCGGTCATTTTACCAATCACCGACGCCACTTGTAAATATATGGGACCTGTCACCCGAAAAGATATTGTCTGCCTGAAAACAACGTTAGTAAGGATGTCAACTTACAAAATGGACTTTCATCATGATGTGCTGGTCAACAGGAACCGTAGCTTAACTGCCAAAGGAAAAACAACTGTGGTTTTATTAAACGCTCGGACAAGACATCCCATTCCAATTTCAAAGGACATTAAACAGATGATAACGGCTCCGATTTCCGTCGATTCTTCATTAGATGAAGCCGATCAGAAAAACGGAAAAACGGCAATTATTTAACCTCAAATAAGGAAGAAAAATGTTGAATTTTAGTCAAGCCCTGAAAGAGAAAAAAACGGTTGGTCCCGGAACCCTGGTTTGGGTTTCAACATTTGCCTGCAATTTAACCTGTAAACATTGTTATGTTAGTGCTGGCGAGGTTGATACTTCCAATGAATTAACCACAGAGGAAATCTGTCGTGTCATCAAAGAAGCCCGGAATTTGGACACGAGATTTCTTTTGGTTTCCGGTGGAGAACCGTTGATGCGAAAGGACTTGGGGCAGGTTGTGCGGTTTGCCAAAACCAACGGTATGGACGTCATAATGAGCACAAACGGAACACTAATTTCGAAAGAGATGGCTGCTGAATTGAAGGATATGGGAGTCGGCGTGGTGGGTATCAGTATCGATGGTTTTCGTACCCATGATGATTTTCGGGGAGAAAAAGGTGCGTTAAAAGCTAGCATGGCCGGTTTGCAGCACTGCATAGATACCGGTTTGGCCACAGCCATGCGAACCGTGGTTACTGAGAACAACCTGGATGAAATCGAAGATATTGTTAAACGCGCCATTGAAATGAATGTGGATGAATTTACCCTGATGGCCGCTTTCCCGGAAGGACGGGCAAAATTAAATTATGCCGACGAAGCCAAAAACAGCAAAAACATGAAACAAACGATTTCTAAAATTCTAAAAATCGATGGCATCAAAGCCCTGAGAGCCAATAATAGACACTGTGTGTTTGCTTTGCCGAATAGTTTCCGGCGAACTGATAACTTGTTTGCCCCATGGGCAGCTCAAATTGAAATGTTAGGGTCAGGTTGCACAACACCTTACGGTTACTGTTTTCTACATCCGGACGGGAATTTTTATCCTTGCCCTGTGTTCCGAGTTCCTTTTGGCAATGTTAGAGAGGTTCGTCTGGATGAGACATATCAAACCTCTGAATATATTCATAAATTTACTGATCGATCCAACTTAAAAGGCAAGTGCGGAACTTGTGCCATCAGGGACGTTTGTGGCGGTTGCCGGGCCCGAACCTATCTTTACACAAAAGATCCTTTTGAGTCCGATCCCGGCGGTCCATTGGTTTTTACCGGATGTGAAGAGAGTCAACCATGTCCATGACATCGAACAACAAAATATTGATCACCGGTATGGGGATCGTATCTTCTATTGGTATCGGAATAGACACGTTTTTTGATGCCTTAACCAGTGGCGAAGTCGGTTTTTCTGTTTCCCAAACATTTAATACGCCCCTATATCCGACAAGACTTGTTGGAGAGATACTGGATTTTTCACTTGATGCATTGCCACAACCATGGCAAATCGAAGCTAAAAATGACCGTTTTTTATCCTTTGGCTTGATTGCACTGCAAGAGGCATTAACAAATGCCAAACTAACGGAGGACGATCTTAGAAAAGCCAGAACGGGCGTTGTAATAGGTACTGGCTCGGGGCGAATCGATAAAACCATGAAAAATGGAATCTCCATATTAACTTCGTTATCACTTCATTCGATCAGTTCTCAAATAAACAGTATCCTTGGACTGCAAGGTCCGGCAGTTACGTTCATTCCAGCTTGTGCAGCCGGGAATAATGCTGTGGGATATGCTTTTGACTTGTTAAGAGCCGGAACCATAGACATTGCCATTACCGGTGGAGTTGATGCCTTAACGTTGCTTGATTTTGCCTCTTTTAACGCTTTTAAGGCGTTGTCCGATGACGTTTGCAGACCCTTTGACAGGGACCGGGATGGCCTTGTACTGGGGGAAGGAGCAGGGATTTTGATCATGGAAAGCCAGTCTCATGCTGAGCAAAGAAATGCAGATCATGATTTTGCTGAAATCGCGGGATATGGTTTAAGCAACGATGCATATCATATCGCCACGCCGAACCCGACCGGGAAAGGGGCTATTTTAGCCATGCAGGCAGCCCTGGAACAGTGTGGGGTTCATGCGGAAGAAATTGACTATATCAATGCCCATGGTACGGCAACAGTGCTGAATGACAGTATGGAGACAACTGCCATTAAAGAAGTGTTCGGAGATTATGCTTATCAGGTGCCCATCAGTTCCACAAAATCATCTATCGGACATACTCTCGGCGCTGCCGGTGGTATTGAAGCGGCGATTTGTGCTTTGGCAGTTTATTACTCAAAAATACCGCCGACCATGGGATATCGCACTCCAGACATCAAATGCGATCTCGATTACGTCCCCAATGAATACCGCAATAAAAAAATCAACCTGGCCATGTCAAACTCGTTTGGATTTGGCGGTCATTCTGCCAGCATCATTATAAAAGATCCATTCTATGGCTTTTAATGACAGGTCGATTGCATCAAAAAACGTTAATTTCTATTGTCATTCTGAGTGGAGCCTAAAGCGACATGAAGAATCTCAATGGAGTTCAAGCGACGTTCAGAAACAACCTGGTTTCATGAAGATCCTTAATAGATCAAGGTTGTTTGAACAAAACTCAAAACGATGTTAAGCGGCGTCATTTGCTTTTGTCCTTGAGAGATCCTTCGTCGTACCTCCTCAGAATGACAGATAGGAAAGCTTAACTAAATGACATTGGTTCCTGTGTGGATGTTTTCAACTTCACACAATTGTTCTAACCCCTTTTTTTTTTAACTTGTTTTTCCGAGAATAGTTTCAATACAATAAAAAAATTCAAGCTTCTTACGAATATTCTACTGAGAATCGCCCGACAAAAACGTTGGTAGTTGTTAACTCGTTGGAATGGACCTGCGTATTCGCCTACTATTCATAAAAACATCCAATCAGAAACTATATGAATCGAAAAATAGTCGTTACCGGAATGGGGGTAATCAGTCCGTTGGGAGAATCACCGGCAGATTTTTATTCCAATCTGATTGACGGAAGATCTGGTATCGGGATAACCGATCACTTTGATGTTTCCGATTTCAAATCACAAAAGTGTTTCCAGGTATCCAATTTTTCTCCCGGTAACTATATCACTCAATTCAGATTAAAAACGACCCAAAGAATCACGCAATTTGCTGTTGCAGCTTCAAAAAATGCCATTGAAGATGGCGGCATTAATCCATCAAATGTTGGTCAAATGGGTCTGGTTGTAGGCAGTGCTTTTTCCGGAACCTCATTCAAAGCCGAATTAAAAAAAAGCCTGTGTGCCGACATGCCGGTTTCTCCTAAAATAGCAGCCAACGCTGTTTCCAGCGAACCCAGTGGGAAAATATGCCTGGAACTTGGTATTGTCGGTCATACATCTATTTTATCATCCATGTCAACTTCGGCATTAAGCGCTATTTCTTACGCCGTTTCGCTGATCAAAACCGGCAAGGCAAAACAAGTTTTAGTGGTAGGGGCAGAGGAACTGAGTTGTCTTGAATATGAAGCGTTTGATGATGTGAACTTGCTGGCCACCAATGATAATGGGGTAGGAGAGGAAAGCCGTCCATTTGATGAAAAACGTAATGGCTTTGTTTTGGGAGAAGGTGCAGGTGCAATTTTACTTGAAACGGACGACTATGCACGGCAACGGGGAGCGAACATATATGCCGAAATCCCGGCTTGTTGTCTGTTGAACAATGCCACCAGGAAGATATCACAAGTATTATCAACTACCATGGAAACCGCCCTGTATGAAACAAATCTTCATTATACCGATATTGACTATGTATGTGCCGGCGCCAATTCATCAATTTTGGGTGACAAGCAGGAGGTTGTTGCCCTGGAGAACACATTTCGTAGCCATTGTAACCGGTTATTGATCAGTTCGATAAAATCAATGACAGGAGAAGCGTGGAGTGCATCCGGTATTTTTTCAATCATTGCTTCCATATTGGCTATGAAACAAAACGTATTACCCGATAATGACTATTTGACATTAAATAAAACAACTTTTGATCTAAATTTTGTCACCCAAAAAAACAAATACCAAAATCATATTGAACATACGCTAGTGAATTGCTATGATATTTTTGGCAATTACGGCTCGATTATTTTAAAAAATTTAAGTTATTAGAAATTTTGAATTGCATATCCTCTAACTCACCGACGACATTAATATTGTAATTATAGTCTTGGAGATTAAAATGAAAAAGTTGTTAAATAATCTAAGTATTTATTTCGAAACAGTTCCCAACCGCGTACGAAAACGGCGCTTGATCATCTGGGGGCTTTTTATTGTGGCAACTGTCATCGTATCCATGGGCATTCCTCGCTTAAAAGTCGATATGAGCCTGGATGCTTGGTTTCCCAAGGATGATCCGGCCAAAGTGGCACTCAATCAGTTCCGAAGTGTTTTCGGCAGTGACGATGGGATTTTTATTGTTTATAAACCCAAAGACGGTGATGTTTTTTCAAAGGAATCTTTAAAAGCGGTTGACGGGATACGAGAAGATCTACTGAATTTCCGCATTCACCTGAAAGATGGCGAAAAATCCGAGCTTGAACGGATTACCAGGGTGGACACGATTGTCAGTGCCAATGTTTTAAAGGTTAATGGCAATGTTATCGTCTCCGAAAAATTTGTAGGAAATAACTTTCCTACATCCGAAACAGAGCGAAAAATCTTAGTGGAGCGGGCAAATAAACAAAAGAACTTTCCACTCCGATATTTTTCCAGAGACTTAAAATATGGTGGTATCGCCATACAAACAGACTTGGGGACCATTCCCCTGGATACCGGAGAAGAATCGGATCAATTCAGTCAAACCGGCGAAATGGAAGAGGATGATATAATCCCCATGACAGTGGACAAAAGCGTTGCGGATGAACTGATAAATTATAAACCGGTTGAAATGGAAGAGTATGTCAACTTAAACAATGCTATTGAAAAAATTCTTAACAAACCGGAATACACTAAACATCTGGAATATTTCCCGGTCGGCAATACGCCCATTATGACAATTCTTTTGAAAATGATGAACGAAGTCGGTCCTTTTTATATGGGAATGCTTTTGATTATTATTGCAATGTTATGGTTTCTGCTGCGTTCATTTAGTGGTGTTTTATGGCCGATCACTACGGTTATTTTAAGTTCTGTCTGGAGCATGGGTATTGTGGGATGGCTGGGAACCACCGTTACGAATATTCTAATATTAACAGTGATGCTGATTCTAGCAATCGGTATCGCCGATACCGTTCATATTTTATCGGGATATCTCTTTTTCAGAAATAAGGGCATGGATCACCCCCAAGCCTTAAATGCGGCATTTCGTAAATCGGCCCTGGCTTGCCTGTTGACCAGTGTAACAACCATCGTGGGTATGCTGGCATTGGCGTTTATCCCGATCCAGCCCATCTCGGTTTTTGGATACACATCGGCCTTGGGTGTGGGTTGTGCCTTTTTATTTACAATTTATCTACTCCCCCTCATGATGGACATATGGCCACCGGTTTCCAGAAAATCAAAGTCAATGGCACTGTCTGAAAAGCAAAATATTATTAGGCGATTTTTCAATAAGATAAAAATAGGATTTCCAAATCCGGCTCTATTATCTCAAAAAGTACTGGATAAGGTGTTTCCCATTACATCTAAATATCCGATTCAGATTATTATAATTTATATCGGTGTTTTTTTAATTTGTATTTATGGTGCAACAAAAGTTCGAATCGATTCCAATTATCTTGATACCGTTAAAGAAGATCATATTTTAAGACAAATATATGATGTTGTGGATACTCACATGATGGGAACCCAAAATCTGGAAATTTATCTGGACTTGGGAGAAAATAACGCATTTCAGAACCCTGAAGTACTGCAAGCCGTAGAATTGTTACAGCAAAACATTGAAACCAAATATAATAAGCTGGTAACCCATACCTATTCGCTTGCGGATGTGGTGAAAGACGCATATAAGGTACTGAATGAGGGATTGGAAGATAATCATATTATCCCGGAGAATCCCAAAGTCTTGCAGCAAACGTTATTTCTGTTTAATAATTCAAGTCCTGAAGATCGCAGAAAGCTCGTTTCCGACAACTACGATAAATCTCACATCAGTATTCAGCTACACAATGCCGGTTCGCTTGAATATACCGAGTTTTTTAGGAATGTTAAAATCGATATAGAGGTTATTTTTGGTTCTTTAAAGGCAACTTATCCTGATCTCAAGATTTCTTTAACCGGGGGATTAGCATTATCCATGCAGGCAGTAGATTTCATCAGTCGTGCTCAAATCCGTGGATTTGGTGTTGCCGTTTTGATCATCAGTATCCTTTTGATTTTTATGTTTGGATCGATTAGAAACGGAGCTCTGGCTGTCATTCCCAATCTGTTGCCTGCTTTTTTAACCTTTGGTTTATTAGGACTGCTGAACATCCCCCTGGATTCCAATACACTTGTTTTGGCCCCGGTAATTATCGGCATCGCCGTTGATGATACGATACATTTGTTAACCCATTTCCGGGAAGAATTTGAAAGAGGCCAAGATGTTGTTACTTCACTTAAAAATTCGATTCAGGAGGTAGGCCAGGCTGTTATGTTTACTTCTTTTATTTTGGGATTCGGATTCCTGATTTTAACGCTATCGGCTCACCTGGGTATCGTAAAAGTGGGGTTTCTTGGCGTATTAGCCGTATTTACCGCTTTATCGAGTGATCTGTTTTTTCTACCGGCGTTAATTCTTGTATTTAAATCAAAACAAGTCCACCAAAATGTATCACCGGTAAAAGCTAAATTTAATTAACTGGTTTTCTTTACTCCTACAACACAAATCCGCTGTTGTTTAACATTCTACAGGATGGGTAACAATTTACCTGTCCACCAATCAAAAACCACAAAAAAACCATAGATTTCCCCAACTGTCAATCCATGTACCGGGACAGTCCTCGTTCATTTAAAGCAATTGGCTTTTCATTGTCATTCTGAGTGGAGCCTAAGGCGACATGAAAAATCTCATTCGTTTCTCATCCTATTAACTAACTAGAAATTTTTATTAAAGATATCCACCAAGTATAAAACGGTAAAACCATTATACCCAAACTGAGTTAGTTGTAAAAATTTTGCCGGCATATGTAACTCAGGATGACAAGGAAGAGTATAAATGGATTCCATGCTGTTGCTGTCCTGTGTGTCCATCCATAACAAAAAGAATAACCGAACAATCAAATCCTTGTTTTAAAAATGGTTTGATTGTTCAGTTGGCATCTTTTTTCCAGGGATTTTTAATTGATAACAATTAAACCAATGAAAAAAAATGAATGGAAAAGAACTAAGGTTGGCCCGGCTGATAAGCCCGCAAACCAAAAAAACCTGCATTGTCGCCATTGATCATGGTACAACCTTTGGTCCTATTAAAGGGCTTGAAAATGTGCCGAAGATAATCACACAACTGGTCCGGGGAAAGGCCGACATTATTATTTTACATAAGGGATTGTTAAGGATGGTATGTGAATATCCCGATTTGGCAAAAGGTCGGTTTATTATGCACTTGTCCGTTTCTACAGCCTTGAGTCGAGATAAAAACTCAAAGGTTGTGGTCAGCTCAGTAGAAGAAGCGATTAGTTTAGGAGCAGATGGTGTTTCTGTCCATGTGAATATCGGAACCGATTCCGACCCAGCGATGATCAAAGATTTCGGCAGGGTCTCTGAAGAATGTTTAAAATACGGTATGCCGTTACTGAGCATGATGTACTCTCAAAAAAATGGTCAAAGTACCAAGGAAATCGCCCATGCAGCTCGATTGGGACAGGAGTTGGGTGCCGATATTGTCAAAGTCAGTTATCCCGGTACTGGCGCGGGCATCGCCAAAGTAGTCGAAGGTGTTCAAATTCCGGTAGTCATTGCAGGCGGCCCCAAATCGGATAACCCGGCATCAGTTCTGAAAATGATCGATGATGCAATTAAGGCGGGTGCAGCGGGAGTATCCATGGGAAGAAATATTTTCCAGCATAAAGAGCCTGAATTGATCACCAAATTAATCAGCGATTTAGTTCACGGCAAGCTTAAACTTCAGGAATGCCAGGATATGTTGGAAAAACCTCAATATTATAACTGATCTTACTTTGAGCATATCCATCAAAATAAACCGAGCAGTCACATAAGTCCTGATATCATTGGATTTGTAAAAATTGGTTTTTTTATTGGTCATTCTATGCGGAGCCTAATACGACTCGAAGAATCCCAATGAAGCCCAAACGACATTCAGAAACAACCAAAAAGTGGCGTTTAACCCCCTGGATAACAAGCCAACTCTCGATCCCACCGTTTAAAGACATTCAGAAACAACTAAAAGGTAGAACTTAACCTAATGACATTGACATAAGTCCGCCCCGCAGGGTTTTGAAAATGGCTAATCGGATGAATCTAAAATCCAAGGACTAAATATAATGAAAATAGTATTAATTCGACCAAATTACGACAGCCATATTATCACACCCCCTCTTGGGTTGGGGTATCTGGCATCATATTTAAAAAAACATGGTGTAAACGCTTTTATTATCGATGCATTGCGAGACAACACCAATAAACACCGTTTAATTCAACAGATCCTGGACCTTTGTCCTGATGCCGTGGGAATAACATGCCTTACTGCGTTTTACAAAGAGTGTATTGAGCTGTCCCAAATGTTAAAAAGAAAAAACATCAGAGTTATCATGGGCGGTGTTCACCCTACTTTTCAACCACGAGAAACACTGATGGATTCAGGATGTGATTATGTGATATTGGGAGAAGGTGAAAAAGCGTTGGCGGCACTTTCCACAAACAATTTTGTAAACAACGGTATCACTGGTGTTTATTCATTGGAGGATTTTGAAAATTGCGATCTTTCACCCCAAAAAGCAGAACGAGTGGTAGAGCTTGACGAGCTTCCGTTCCCCGACTGGGAGCAAATCCCCCCCAAAAGTTACCCTAAAGCTCCCCATGGTGCTGTGGTGAAAAACTTTCCCATTGGCGTCATCACAACAACCAGAGGGTGTCCCTACACATGCACATTTTGCGCAAGCCCAAAATTCTATGATCGAAAGATACGATTTCGTTCACCGGAAAATGTTTTGGAAGAAATTAAACTATTGGTAGATCATTATGGTGTCAGGGAGATCCATTTTGAAGACGACAACCTTATCCAGCGTAGAGATCATATCGAAGAGTTGTGTGGACTCTTAATCAGTAATCGGATCAATGTTTCATGGGCCTGCCCCAACGGTATCAGGGCTGATAAGGTAGATGGCCCTTTAATTTCGTTGATGAAAAAAAGTGGTTGTTATTACTTTGCCTATGGTGTTGAATCCGCCAATCAGGAAATACTGGATAATATTAAGAAAAATGAAAAAATCGAAACCATAGAGGCATCCATTAATCTTGCTGCCAATGCAGGTATTTCATGCCAGGGGTTTTTCATATTCGGTCTTCCCGGAGAAAACCAACAGACAATCGACAATACTATTCGTTTTGCTAAAAACTCAAAACTGGCCAGGGCCCAGTTTATTCTGTTGGACGTGCTTACCGGAAGCGAACTGTGGGATACCTTAAAAGGTAAATTCATTCCTGATTGGTCAAAAAAAAGTTTTAAGGAACCGGAGTGGATTCCGGAAGGTGTTACCAAAGAGATACTGATGAAAAGTCAATCTCGTGCTTTTTTTGAGTTTTACTTCAAATCTCCGATACGGCTGTTCAAACTTGCCCTATCGTTAAAACCGGCCCAAATCAAATTCCTTTTGCACCGATTTGCTGATTATCGACTGATAAAAACAAAACCCGGTAGTGAATTATGAAAACTTCAAAAAGCGTTGTGTTAATTAAGGCACCTTGCATGGAAGCGTATGAAAGTTTAAATACCAAAAATCATTTTGTCGCTCTTGGTCCGCTATATCTGCATGCATATTTAAGGAAGAACAATGTTCAAGTGCATTTCTTTGATCCCGAGGCAGAGGGACTAAACCGTGATCAGCTGGTAAGGTTGATCAAGGAAAAATCACCGTTAATTATCGGTATTAACTGTTTTACCAGTAATTATATACAAGCCAGGAATCTTGCGGCTCACATAAAAACACAGTTCAAAGATGCATTCATTATTCTGGGAGGTCCCCATGCATCAGCCGCACCGGAAACCACCCTTAACCTCGATGGTGACATCTTCGATTTTTTATGTATTGGAGAGGGGGAAAAAACGTTGCTGGAGTTATACCATGCTTTAAAAAACAATGGTGATGTATCCGGGATTAAAGGATTGGCATACAGATTCGAGGGGACATCCGTTATCAATGAAACGCGTTCATACATCGATACGTTGGACGACATTCCTTTTCCCTCCTGGGATCAGATAAATTTTAAAAACTATTCCCCCCAGGCGAATTTTTACAAAGGTATGTCCAGCGCTACTATTATCACATCAAGAGGATGTCCATTTAAATGTGATTACTGCCAGTCAAAATTAACACTGGGAAGAAAAATCCGGTTTCACAGTGCAGATTACGTTTTATCACAAATCGAAGAATTATATCACACCTATGGTATCAGGTACTTCCGATTTGTCGATGATGTTTTTACCGTCAATCATAACCGTCTGCAACATATCATGGAAGGTTTGGAAAAGCGACAATTGAAAATAAAATTCTGGTGTATGACTCGCGCTAACATGGTTAGCAATGAAATGCTTAAACTTTTGAAAAAAGGTGGTTTGGATTCAATTTCAATTGGTGTTGAAAGCGGAGATAATGATATTTTAAAAGATATCG
The DNA here is from genome assembly GCA_041556995.1 of bacterium. Lineage (GTDB taxonomy): Bacteria > SAR324 > SAR324 > XYD2-FULL-50-16 > XYD2-FULL-50-16 > JAHJTV01. Next base: position 83,841 of record JBFFHJ010000026.1, read on the forward strand.
GAAAAGGAATCACCCGCCAGGATGTAAAAAAGGCATTTTCATTGGTCAAAAAAAACAAGATTGAATCACAGGCGTTTTTCATGCTGGGTTTTTATCATGATACTGACGAGACCATAAAAAGAACGATTAAGTTTGCTATCGAGTTGAATCCGGTTTTTGTTACCTTTACAGTACTGGTCCCCTATCCCGGAACCTTGGTTTTTGATAAACACTATAAAAATAGAATTGATTTTTAAAATCAGGATACATGGAAATACTTTACCGGGCTTGGCGGGGATCTTCCTGGTTTCGGCAGTAAATATTATACCCGTGAAGAGCTAAGGGATTATTTAACACTTGCCTATAGAAAATTTTATCTCAGACCGCGAAAAATCCTTCAGTTGATTGCTAAACAAAAGAATTTTGATCAATTTAAAGAATCAGTTAAGGCAGGATTACTGGTTATTCGAAACGTTAAAAAACCGCCACAGAAAAAAGATACAATATTAAATTCAATAACGGTGTAGAATTAAGACTCAAGTCTCCACAAATACTACCGGTGCTCTAGTCGGAATGGAAATTAAGAATATTGAGCCGCAAAATACTATAAAGCTAGTGACATTTCCATATTGTGTCATATATGATAACAATATGATACAATAAATATGCATGTTTATTTTAATGGAATTTGTTGTTGATTGATACAGCCAACAACACAAAAAACTCCGTGTTGATTTTTATATTGTAATTATTAATTCAGGAATGATTGTTATGAAAAAAGATGTAAAAGAATGGTTGCTTGACGGGCCTGCTTGGCTGAAATATGCAGTTGAACTTCAATTGTTGGATTTGAAACCGGATGTCAAACCGGCTTTGTATGACGGAGACATCGAAAAAATAATCAACAGGCTTAAGGACAAACAATATGGAATTCCGGCCATGAAAAAGGGCAAGCTTTCATACAAAACATCAGCCCCTACCGGTAATGCATACTGGGATCTTTTTTTCCTGACAGATATCGGATTCACTATTAAGGATCTTAAACTGGAAAAAGAGATGGAAGAGATCTTTGAACTCCAACGTCCCGATGGTGCATTTATTACCTGGGAAGAGATGAAGCCGAGTTATTTTTGTATATCGTCAATTGTTCTGTCTTCCCTGGCCGGTATGGGATACCGGGAAGATCCTCGCTTAAAACGGTTTGTTGAAGCCATTTTGGGAACACAACGTTTGGACGGCGGTTGGCACTGTGCTCAAAAACGGGCGGTTGGAAAGAGTCTTCAACATTCTGAATCCTGCCCCATGGATAACTTAAATATTATGTTGTTGCTCGGTCGGTATGAGGAATTCAGAAACGATCCTAAATATAATGGTGCTTTGGATTTACTGCTATCTCATTGGGAGCAGCGGGAAGAGCATTGGCGCCCCTATGGATTCGGAGTGGGAACGGATTTTTCCAGACTAAAATATCCTGCCATCAAATATGGAATTCTTCGCGTTCTGGACGTATTATCGCTATATCCTTATGCTGTCAAACATCATCAATTTCAGGATATGCTGCAATTTGTGCGAAAAAAGTCTTCCGATGGTAAATATTTTGCGGAATCAGTGGTAAAAACATACAACGATTTTGATTTTGGTAAAAAGAAAGAACCCAGTCGCTGGATAACCTTTTTGGTTAATAGAATCATAAAACGCGCCGCCGATATTACCGATGCCTAAGCAAAAAGCATCTCAGACTTGAAACATCACTCAAATTTTATCTGCTACACTGTAAATGAATCTTTTTTCCTTAAAAAGATTCTTCCCTTCTTTAATTATCAACGCTATTGGATAGTGTGCAAAATAAACGGAATCCGAACAGCCCGTTTATCCTGTTGTTCCTTAGCGGCATGGTTCATTTTTAAAATCTAATTGAACATTTCAAAAGAGGAGCTTCAAAAATGAAGAAACGAATCGGTTGGTTTGATGGTCGACAATTGGAAAATCAAGAAAAGATTTTGCCATTGATTTATAATTTACGCTTCGATCATTTGCTTATTAAACCGGAAATGATCAGTGAGATCAAAGCACCTCACAAAATGAAACTTGTTGTTGACACTGATAAGAAGCCGGATCTCGCAAAATTACCCAAAGAAACAATCATTTTTTCCAGCCAAATGGACTATCTTCGTAAAGCCGGGGAAAAGGGCTATAAAACAGCATGTTATCGGAAGATCGAAGATCAGGAAACCATGGATTCGGCTTGGAAAGATGGAAGTTTAGTGGATTATTTAGTTGTTGAAATAAACGGAGATACCAACATCCCATTGGAGTTACTGGTGGCAAAATTGGAAAACAAACAGACTGAGCTGTTAAAAATCGTCAACAATGTTGAAGATGCTGAAATTGCATTTGGTGCAATTGAAAGCGGTTGTGATGGCGCAGTTCTTCAAAGCAATGATGTTCAGGAAATTATAAAATTTGATCAATCCATATCAAAATCGGAATTAGGGAAATTGGAATTGCACAAAGGCGAAGTAGTGGATGTCCAACATGTCGGGATGGGCCACAGGTCATGCATTGATACTACGGATTTGCTAAAGAAGAATGAAGGGATGATTGTGGGTTCAACCGCCAATGGCGGCTTATTGGTAAGTTCGGAAACACACTATCTTCCATACATGGAACTACGGCCCTTTAGGGTCAACGCTGGAGCAGTTCATTCTTATGTATGGGCTCCTAACGAAATGACAGCTTATATGACCGAATTAAAAAGCGGGGCCAAAGTTCTTTGCGTGGATACGGAAGGTAAAACCCGCGAAGTTACCGTCGGTCGGGTGAAAACAGAGATCAGACCTTTATTGAAAATAGAAGTGGAGGTTAATGGAATTCGTCTTAACACGATTGTCCAAGATGATTGGCATATTCGGATTTTTGGCAGTAATGGAGAACCCCGCAATGCTTCAACTATTAAAAAAGGTGATGAAATGTTGGCTTATTTATCCTCCGGTGCTCGCCATGTCGGAATAAAAATAGATGAACAGCTACAGGAGAAATAAAAAAGCTATTTTGTTAAAACATTTTGCCAGGAGATAAAACCATGAAAAAAAAATATGATAAGGAAGAGATTGAAAATAAGCTGGTAGAGATAGTGCAAGATATCATAGAAGACGATACAATAACCATCGATCTAATGAAATCGTTGGTGCTGGAATATGAGTTGGATTCAATCGACTTATTGGATCTGACATACAACATTGAACAGATTTTTGGGGTCAAAATAGGCCCTGATGAGTTAAGTGGAGGGGCTGAAGAAATGTTACCGGAAAAGGACTTATATGAACAAGACGGCATTTTAAGTGAAAAAGCTCTGGAGATTATGAAAAAGAATATTCCTGAAATTCCACAGGCTGAATTTTCATATGGACTGAGACCGGAAGATATTCCCAGCCTGTTAAATATAAAAGTGTTCTCTCGTATTATTTTTGATAAAATGGCCTTGGCTTCTTAAGTGCTTGTTAGCCTTGAATATTACATCATACCATATATATAAGTCTCTGAATTATTTTTGTTATTAACAAAATATATCAATCATTTTTCCGTTGATTATTTTTAAAAAACCAAAACCGAGAAATAAAAATGTAATCCTCTAAAGTGGACCAAAGCATTTTGATGGCAACTCAACCTTTGTTTATAAACCAAATTCCACCAAGAATTGGTCCACTAAATCCTGCTTTTTATCCTCACTTTCTCCCTCTGTAAACTCTTCCATCATTTTCCGTTTGCTCTTCAGATTTTTTAATTTTGTCCGAAATGTGTGCTCATTTCGTCGTCTCCCTCATGATGACAGGCTTGGCATATTAGCATTGTACTTTCGTGGGAATGACATTAAGTCCGGGGTAATGCTGAATAGTTATCGTTTTTTTTTGCAAAAAAATACGAATAACAATAAAATATTCAGTATTATGTAGAATTCTTTAATCCAAAGAAAAAAGTTGACATATTGGGAAAATGGTAAAAGACTCTCAGTCAAAAAAGGAAATCTCATCATTCCATAACATCCTAAAATAAAAAGCCGGTAAATAAATTCCGAATGATTATCGGCCAAAAATATCTCAATATTAAATCTCCTTCCATCCAAAACCGGTGAAGAGACAAGCAATTAGATTCCGAAATCAGACATTTAAGAACGCAGGACGATTGGGTATTGTTTTCGGTTTATTACTGCTTATCTTTTTACCATCTCTCCTATGGGCCCAACAGGCAATGAGAATCGTATATTTTTATAACTTTGCCCCGCTTTCCTGGGAAAAAGACGGCAAAATGCACGGTATTTTTATCGATGTATTAAATGAAGCGCTTGGGAAACGCATGGGTATCCGCCTTTCACATTCAGGCTACCCATGGAAACGCTCCCAGGGGCTGGTTAGAAACGATAACGCAGATGCTTTTATCACTGTTCCCACACCAGAACGTCGATCATATACTAAAATCAGTCGCCAACCGGTGGTTCTGGAGATCTTTCGCATGTATGTCAAAATCGATCATCCGAAATTGGCGCTGTTCAAAAACATTAACAGTATTGATGAATTAAGACAGTTTAAACTGGGAAATTACCTGGGAAATGGTTGGGCTCAAACAAACCTGTCCGGCATGCGAGTGGAATGGGCGGCAAAATTGGATGATACTTTGAAAATGCTGGCATTGGGAAGATTTGATATTTTTGTTGGCATCACTACAGTAGCACGATTCAATATTAAAAAACTGGATTTAACTAATAAAATCAAAGAGCTGCCAAATGAGATCGATATAAATTCACTCAATCTCTGCGTGCGAAAAAACTCCCCCTATGTTTACCTTATCGAACACTTTGACGATGCCATGGTGCAGATGATGAAAGATGGTACTCTGCAAAAAATTTACGATGAATATAAGTAGTCCTCTTCACCCCATAAGCGCTAACTTAAGAAAAAGTCTTGCTAATTTGTCGTTTTCTCTTTCTTGGAGGATCTGACAAGTTCTTAGATATTTCTGCCCAATTTCCTAGGCATCGCTTCAGCGATAAGGGTAGGTTGACTGCTTGTTTAATTA